>CACYQN010000012.1 GCA_902776565.1 uncultured Bacteroidia bacterium | reverse complement strand
TACTGGCACAAACGAAGTTTGTCTTGGCGTATCTACAACCTTGCATACCACAAGTGATGCAAACTATACTTATTCATGGTCGAATAGTATTACGACATCTGACAATGAGGTAACCCCAAGTACAACCACAGAATATACCGTAACGACAACCGATAGCAGAAACGGTTGCCAGACTACAGGTTCACGTACTGTTACAGTCAACACTCCCGACATTGCAAGCGCATCATCTTACGACTACATCTGGCGTGGCGGTTCAACCGACTGGAACACCGCTTCCAACTGGTATATGTATAGCGGAGGAAACTATTCCGTAGCATCTTCGATACCAGCCACTGCAAAGAACTATTTTATAGGTACAGGCGAGTGCTTGCCATCATCACAGTGGCCAAGCCTCAGCACAAATGCAACCGTAGGCAATGTAACTATAGACGGTGGTTCTGTAACCATCCCTGCAAACAAAACTCTTAGCATTGCAGGTTCTGTAAACGGAACATTGACCGCACAGGATAACAGTACAATCGAGTTTGTCGGTAGCGATGACCAGACTCTCAGCGATGCTGCAACATTCAGCAATGTAACTATTGCACAGACTGTCAGCGGAAAGAAGATTATCGCTCCGAACGGCATAGTCGTCAACGGTCTTGCAACATTTGGAACAGGTGTCGTTTCTGGCGATGTTTCATTCGGTAGTTCTGCAACTGCAACGGGAGCAAGCCTCACTTCTTATGTCGATGGTACAGTAACCAAGACCCTCGGTTCTGCAGCCTTCACATTCCCGATAGGTAGCAACGGCGTACTTGGCGAAGTTGATGTTCCTGCAACCCGTAGTGGCGGAACAGTATCAATGCACTTCAATAAGTCGGCATCTACAGATGGTTTCGATATGGAAAATGACGGCTATCCGAACTTCTGGAATATAAACGACATGTGCGCCGAAGACGGAACTAACCGTTTCCACCATGTAAGCAACGCCGAGTACTGGGATATAAGCAGTACCGCTGAAGTATCAGGAGTAAACTTCAGGTCGATAGCAACATCAGACGTTCACTTTACCGATACAAGTATCAACCAGCGTGATGTAGATGCCATTAAGTTTGCCATCTATGACGGTTGCTGGAAGAACATGGGGGGAACTGCAGGTGTAAGCGGCGATTATTATGAACTTGCTGTCACTGGAGTTACAATACCTGCAACCAACCGTGCTGGACTCAAGGGTTCGTTCGGTTCAACTGACGATGAAACTCTGCTTCCAATCGAACTCACATCCTTCACCGCAACCTGCGACGGTCGTTCAGCACTCATCGAGTGGACAACAGCCACCGAAAAGAACAACGACTACTTCTCGCTCGAGCGTTCCGACGATGCTATAAACTTCACCGAGATTGCCCGCATAGCAGGCGCCGGCAACAGCATCGCTTCGCTCGACTATAGCTATACCGACTACGGTGTGCATGGCGGCGACAACTACTACCGCTTAGTTCAGGTTGACTACGATGGCACTCGCACCATTTCGGAAATCGTGGTTGCAAACTGCATCGAACCCGAAGTCGGCGAGCCGGATGTTCAGGCTTACCCGAACCCGTTCAACGATGAGTTGACAGTCGTCCTTGACAACTTCGGCAACCGTGCAGCAACCATCGATGTTTACGACATGCTTGGCAGACTCGTCTATACCGAGGAGGTAGCCGCCCCGCAGAACAGCTACGAGACCATTTTGAATCTCAGCAATCTGCCGCCGGCAGCCTACGCGGTAAGGGTCAGCACAAACGATTTTGTAATCAACAGGAATGTTGTGAAACAATAATCTCCGCCCCCTGAGCCAAAAAGGTTTATTGCCCCCAAAACCTTAAGGTCATTAAACACGTTAATGTCCTTAAATTGGGGGCAAATAGCTCAGCCAGCGGAAAAACACGTACACCAAATAACTAAATAGTTCGATGGGGAAGAGCCTCCCAAGCCTTCCCCACCATTTTTTATTGTTGTCCGCAAAACACTTTCTGGTCATACCGTAAAACAAAGCGAACCGACTAAGGAACGTGTCGTGTGAGCCTGTTTGTGCGGAACTCTCTCACGAAACGAAGTGAGTAATCTGTTCTATAATAATACGTTAACAGATTCTGGATAACCGATTTCACACAGCTCCCCGTTCCGTATCGCTGGTTCAATCAGGTTTTCGGAATGACAAGCCCTATTATCAATATTCTTGTGTAAAACAGTGTCAACTATGGACTTATAACGATTGTATTTTTTTTGCGGACAACAATATCAAGAAATATATCAACCTCGGAGAGGTTGCATATATATAGAAAAGCGTATGTGTTTTGAAGCGTTGGCGCATATTTTTGTCGCGACAGCAAAACAAAAATTGTGACAACGCATAATCTAGCGGACAACAATAATTGTTTTTTATTGCTCTAAAGGACAGAACGTTTCTATTTTCTTGATTTCCACTTTCCTATTAGCATTGTCTATTTCAACTTCGATATGCCCCTTGTCGAAATTATCCGTGCAATATCCTGCCACATATTCGTCAAGGGTGAGGCGCTGCCCTGGAACTGGCGGGAAAAGGCTTGCCTGCAATGAACCGAAAACACCTGTCGGCATTCCGTCGGAACCAAGAACGAGGTTTTCGCCAGGCTTGAATCCTGCCTTATCAATCAACATACGGAACGGGTCGTTGCGTTCGCAGTAGGCTTTGGTAAGGCGGTCGGCGTAGTCGATGCTGTCCATGTTGAAGTTGGGCTGCATGCTCAACGTTAGGTTGAGGTCGCGAGCTTTCATGGCTTGCTTTTCGGTGATGAACTGCGTGTGTTCCAGACGAATGAATGTATCGGGGGAATGCCGCAATACGCCATCAAGACAATTAAGAACCTGCTCGATTGCATTTTCGCCAATGCAGTGTATTGCCATTGCGGTGCGGTATTGGATTATTTGCTCAAGCAGTTCGGTAAGTTGGGCATCGGTATAGGTCATGAAGGGATTTCCTCCGTTGCGGTATTCCGAGATGGCTGCTGTTGACGCTCCGCAGGCTCCGTCGGCAAAAAGTTTCACGCCACGGCAAACCTTTTTGTAGCGGTCGGGTAGGAGAGGGTAGTTCTGTGGCGAAGTCCACACTTCGGTGATGTCGCTACAATCGTTTGTGGCGAGGAACTCAAAAATCTCGTTGTTGCAAACGTACATGTCGGCAGCGAAGCATACGCCAAGCGAGAGGTTTTTCTTTATGTTGTAGTCGAAAATTTCGCGGTTGAAACCGAAAATCCCTGCTATGAATGTCAGCACTTGCATGGTGTTGCGCTCTATCCATTCCTGGTTGTGGCAGTTGGTGAACCATTCGTTGTACTTTTCCTCGACGACTTTCCCTGCTTCGGTATTGAATATGTAGTTGTGAAGCGAGTTGTTGCATATAATTATAGGTGGCAGTTTGTCGAGGTTTTCCTTCGAGAATGTGAAGTATGAGTCGAACCAGCCCATCGCAACGTTTATGCGGTCATGTGGTAGTTGTGAAAGAATCTTTATTGCATCTTCCTCTGTTCTTACCTTGAACAAGTCTGTGGCCTTTGCAAGCGAACCGTACGAAAACAAGTGGTTGTGACGGTCTTTCAATAGCGGTATGCGTATCATGTCAATACTAATTTTGTGCGCAAATGTAAGCATAATTTTTATTGGGTGTAACACAATCAACCACCAAGAAGATATAGAAACATAAAACTGGTTTTAAAGGCTAAAAGTCAAATGGCTTTAAGCCTGCAAGCCCTAGAACATTCAAACGGCGAAACCACAGAAATGATTCTTTAAATTTAACCACGAATTACACGAATCTACACGAAAAGTATTCGCTTTCGCTCATATAATTTAACACAAGTGTGAAATTTCATTCGTGTCAATTCGTGCTATTCGTGGTTGTCTTATTCGTTTTGAGCGTAGCGAAAAACCTACAAAGCACAAGTGGTACTGCTCAACGTTGAACCATTGAACTTTGAACATTGAATCCTTCCCTTCGACTACGCTCAGGGGGCGTGAAACACAGAAACGGCGTCAGCCAATTAAACTTAGAAACGCCGCAGACATAGAAACTCATAAACTTTTCTTACCTTTGCCTCCGCTATGGATTACGAAAAATATATGCGTATTGCGCTTTCGGAGGCGCGTGAGGCCGAACTTGAGGGCGAGGTGCCCATCGGCGCGGTTGTCGTATGTGGCGACAAGGTTATTGCAAAGGCTCACAACCGAACGGAGCATTTGCACGATGTCACTGCACACGCGGAAATTATGGCAATAACATCCGCCGAGGATTATATGGATGCAAAATATCTTACCGATTGCACCTTGTTTGTGACGGTAGAACCTTGTGTAATGTGTGCCGGAGCCTTGGCATGGGCGCAGGTTTCCGAAATTGTATATGGCGCGGCAGATGAGAAACGTGGATTTTCAAGGTATTCACGCGAAATTCTTCATCCGCGGACAAAACTAAAAAGCGGTGTCCTTGCCGACGAGTGCGAGAAAATTATGAAGGATTTCTTTGCGAAAAAGCGGAAGTAGGAATAAATGGCTTACAGTCTAAAAGTCCTGCTGTCTTTCAGCCTGTTCGCCCGTCAGCCTGTTAGCCTATTCGCCTGTCCGCCTTCTAGCCTTTTCGCCTTAGTTTACGTTTACCACTTCCTTCACCTGCGGGACATCGGTTTTCAACTTGTCCTCAACGCCGAGTTTCAAGGTCTGGATACGATATGGACACGAACCGCAAGCTCCTTGCAATCTTACCTTTACGGTATAATCTGGAGTAACTTCAATAAGTTCAATGTCGCCACCGTCCTGCTGAAGGAAAGGCTTTATCTCGTCAATCGACTGTTTGATTTTCTTTACAATTTCTTCCATATTTATAATTTTACTTTGTTTCGACCATTTTTGTCGGAGGCAAGGTGGCATTGCGTTTTTCAACTGCCTTTACCAGATTGGCGGCAAGTTGTGCGAACATTTTTCCCACTATGCTTGCAAATTCCATCGAGGCTGGCATACCGTTGTCTCCGCTGTCGCAGATTGACTTCACGATTGGAATCTGTCCGAGAAGTTCGGTGTCCATAGCCTTTGCCAGTTCAACGCCACCATCCTTACCAAAGAGATAGTACTTGTTGTCGGGCAGTTCGGCTGGTGTAAACCACGACATATTCTCAACAATACCAAGAATCGGCACATTGATGTCCTTTGTTCTGAACAAAGAAACCGCTTTGCGTGCATCGGCTATTGCAACCTGCTGTGGTGTGCAAACAACCACAACGCCTGTTACAGGAACGGTCTGGACGAGTGTCAGGTGTATGTCGCCGGTTCCTGGAGGCATATCGAAAAGCAAATAGTCGAGTTCGCCCCACTTGGTGTTCTGTATGAACTGGCGCATTACGCCTGCAGCCATAGGTCCGCGCCATATTGCAGCACTTCCGGGAGCAACAAAGTAACCTACCGAAAGAAGTTTGATGCCGTACTGCTCGATTGGCATAATTATTTCGCGACCTTCGCTGTCGGCTTCGGCCAAAGGCTGTGCATATTCGGTGTTGAACATCTTCGGTACGCTCGGTCCGAAAATATCGGCATCAAGAAGACCTACTTTGTAGCCCTTCTGCGCCAACGAGATAGCAAGGTTAACGGCAACCGTCGATTTGCCTACGCCACCTTTGCCACCAGCCACGGCGATAATGTTCTTAACTTTTCCAACCCCGCATTCCGCTGGCTTAGGCTTCGATTCCTTCGGCTTTACCTTTGTGATTATATTTACCGAAACATCTCCAAACTGTGCTTCCAGGGCATCCTTTGCATCACGTCTGACTGCCGAAAGGAAAGGGTCGGTAGCCTTTGGAAACAGCAAGGTTACATTTATTTCATTGCCGTTGGTTTCTATTTCACCTATCATACCTTCTTCTTCCAAGGTACGTCCCGTTTCGGGATAGCGAACAGCACCAAGAACTTCAATAATATCTTCTCTTTTCATTACTTTTTAATTTTAGGGAATGCAAAGGTACATAATTTTGCCATGACGACAAAATTTCATATTGTTTGTCCATGCGCACGGCTCTTCTGGCTGAGCTTGTCGAAGTCAAGGTAACGAAATGATATAATGCTACCAACCTTACCCTTCGACAGGCTCAGGGGGCGGTTAAATGAAAGAGCCGTGGTCCATGCGTATATTTTCACTGCCGTTATTATTCAAATGGTAAAAAAATGATTATCTTTGGAAAAATTTTAATTATGAAGAGACTTGGTACAATTATGCTTGTTTTGTCAATGGTAGGGGTACTATCGGCGCAGAACACAACATTCAATAAGGATTCAGTATTCTCTTTGGGTATAAAGGCTTACTCAGGCGGTAATCTTGAAGAGGCTCAGTTGCATTTCGATACCTACCTTAAAAATGCTGATGATACCACTGATGCTCAATATGCAACCGTCCTTCACAAGAGAGGGAACGTTGCTACTTTGCTTGGCGAGTACAAAGAGGCTCTGCGATACTATCGCACCTCGCTCGCAATAAGGGAGAAACTTTATGGCAAAAGCCATCCGGATTGCGCTGCATCGATGGCAAACATAGGCAATGCTTTGCGGAATATTGGCAAATTCGCCGAGGCAATAGACTATTTGCAGCGTGGAGCCGAAATAGACAAAAAGTTTTTCGGGGAAATGTCTCAGTTTTATGGTGAGGATTTGCACAACATCGGCAATTCGTACTACGGTCTGCGCGATTTTGCCAACGCCGAAAAATATTATCTTGAGGCTGCAAGGGTAAAAGCGTCAACCATAGGAGACGATAGCTACGACTATGCTACTACTGTGGCTATGCTTGCCAATCTTTATGCCGACCTCGGGCAGAACGAAACTGCAATGAAATACTACGAGACCGCAGCTAAAATAATAGGTGCAAGCAAAAGCAGTCAGGATACATACGCAAGTGTTCTTGGCAGTATGGGAACCTTGTATTCTGCATTGGGCAACTATACCGAAGCACTTGGCAAATACGAACAAGCAAAAGCCATTCTTGAAAAAATGGGGATGGAAAAGACTTTTACCTACATCAACATACTTAACAATGTTGCAAGCGCATATTTCTTTATGGGCAACTACGACAAAACACTTGAAGTTGACAAGCAGGTTGCCGATATTGCAAAGGATGGAATGGGCGAGGAATCGCTTGATTATGCAAGAGCTTTGAACAATATAGGAACAATCTATATGGAAACTGCCGAATATGCGAAGGCTCTTGAATATTTGCGGAATGCGGCAGAAATAAGGAAAAAAATATTGGGCGAGAACAATATTGAATATGCCAAGTCGCTGTGTAACATAGGTAATACGCTTCTGCTCAGAGGCGATGCCAAGGCAAGTGCCGACACACTTGTGAAAGCATACAAAATTGCCGAATCGGTTTTCGGGAACGGTCATAACAATACATCCGACTATCTGTTGAATATTGCCAATTGCTATATGAAGTCGGACGACTATAAGCTGGCTCACACATACTTGCAGAAGTCTTTTGAAATTGGAAGCAAAAGTTTGAGGGAGAACTTTTCGTTCCTGTCGTCGCGCGAACGCGAACTCTACTGGCAGAACAATCAAGGTTTGTACAATGCTGTAATCGAAAACACATTCCACATTTCTGCAGATACTTCTGCTGCAAGGTGTTCATACAATGCCGAACTGGTTACCAAAGGTCTTCTGCTGACTTCCGAAATAGAGTTCAATAGGCTTATTGCCGAAAGCAAGGACTCGAAACTGATTGCCGAGTTTGAGAAAATGAGGCAGATGGGATTGGTTTTGAACGGAGAGCTTGAGAAACCTTTGGACGAGCGCATATACGACTGCGATTCGCTTGGAAGAGAAATCCAGAAACTAGAAAGGCATCTCGTTGAAAATTGCCGTCAGTATGGCGACTTTACCCGTTCTATTGCAATAAACTGGAAGGATGTGCAGAAAGCCTTGAAACCTAATGATGTCGCCATCGAGTTTGCAAACTTTACCGAAAACGATATGGTGAAATATGCGGCTATTGTCCTTGTCAAGGATATGAAATCTCCGGTTTTTGTGCCACTTTTCGATGAGAGCGATATTGCAAGGTTGCTTCGTGGCATATCACCCGCTAAACCAGAGGCGCCAAAGGATGACGACCGCGGAGCAAGCACTGTTTCGGCAAAACGGCAGGGAATTTACGAATCGACAGGGCTTTACAGGTTGGTATGGCAGCCATTGGAGAAATATTTCCCCGAAAATCCGCGAATCTATTTTGCTCCGTCGGGAACCTTGCACCAGATTGCTGTGGAATATGCTCCGGTTGACAATGACAAGACCATTTCGGACAAATATGAGGTTTACCGTGTTTCGTCAACACGTTTCCTTGCAATGGACTATATGCCACGTCCTCTGAAAAATTCAGTCCTCTACGGCGGTATCTTCTACGATAGCGATACATCCACAATGAAACGAGAAAGTGACCGCTATTCCACTCGCAACACAAGCACAACGTCATTTTTTGCTCTCAACCGCAACGAAGACCGAGGTAGTCTTAATTATCTGCCAGGCACAAAAACCGAGGTTGAGAATATTATCGGGAAGTTGAAGAAAAGTCGTGTAAAGGCAAAGTTGTTCGAAGGTACACAGGCTAACGAGGAATCGTTCAAGGCATTGTCGGGTAGCGATATTGCGGTTATGCATATTGCAACTCACGGTTTCTTCCTTCCTTCAGACGAAAAGCTGTCGGGCGACCAGTCGCTCATCCAGTCAGGACTTTTATTGTCGGGTGCAAACTATGCTTGGCAGAACAAACCATTGCCCGAAGGTATAGAGGACGGAATTCTTACAGCGAAGGAAATCAGTTATATGGATTTGCGCAGGACCGACTTGGTTGTACTTTCGGCTTGCCAGACTGCTTTGGGTGAAATCACTGGCGAAGGTGTTTTCGGACTTCAGCGCGGATTCAAGAAGGCTGGCGCGCGTACCATTATAATGAGCCTTTGGCCTGTCGATGACAATGCCACCTTGTTGATGATGACGGAATTCTACACAAATCTTACTTCAGGAATGAATAAGCGCGAAGCCTTCCTTGCCGCACAAAACAAAGTTAAGACTACCGCAGGTTTCGAAAATCCGAGGTATTGGGCAGCGTTTATTATGCTTGACGGTAACGGAAAGTGATTAACTGATTTTTCAAATCATCAAATCTTCGAATTATCAAATCTATAAACAACTTTTAAACTCAGAAACGGCGAAATCATCAAACTATTTCAAGCCTAAAAGACGTTGCACGCAACGTTTCTACTGATTTTCATTATGTACAATCGTGCCATGGCGCGATTCTACAATCATCAAATTTTCAAACAACTTTCAAACCATCAAAAACAACCTCAAACAACTTTGCACCATCAAACTATTTCAAACATCAAAACATTTCCATTACTTTTGCGCCAAATAAATAGGGTATGGCAAGGCTTCACGAATTATTCTGGTCTTTCTTCAAGATAGGGGCGTTCACCATTGGTGGCGGCTATGCCATGATTCCGCTTATGGAGCAGGAAATTGTGGATAGGCGCAAGTGGCTGGGCAAAGAGGAGTTTATGGATGTGATGTCGCTGGCGCAGTCGATGCCTGGAGTTTTTGCCGTCAACATGGCGACAAATGTGGGCTACAAGACGCGCGGAGCTTTTGGGGCGATAGTTGCTGTGCTTGGCAATGTGCTTATGCCAATATTTATGATACTGGCACTTGCAATTTTTTTCCGTCAGTTTAGCGACAACGCTATAGTCGAGAGCATATTCAAGGGGATACGTCCCGCTGTGGTGGCACTCATAGCCGCACCTGTGTTCAAGATGGCAAAGACTGCAAAAATCTCGTGGCGAAACTTCTGGATTCCGGTATTGGCTGCATTGCTGATATGGCTTCTCGGAGTATCACCTGTAATAATAATCCTTGTGGCAGGACTTGGCGGATTTATTTATGGTAAGATAAAGGACAGGAAGGAGGCAAAGAAATGATATTCTGGCAGCTTTTCTACACCTTTCTAAAAATAGGCATATTTACTTTCGGCGGCGGATATGCAATGGTCGCTCTTATACAGAACGAGGTGGTAATAGAAAACCAATGGATGACTTCGCAGGAGTTTACCGATATTCTTGCAATAAGCCAGACAACTCCCGGACCTATTGGCATAAACACAGCCACCTATACTGGCTACACGGCGGTTGTAAATGCTGGTTATCCTGCATATATGGGAGTGTTTGGTGCATTTCTGGCATCATTTTCCGTTATCTTGCTTCCTTTTTTGCTGATGCTGATTGTCACTAAGGTGCTGATGAAGCATAAGGACAATCCGACCTTGGCAAACATTTTTTCCATTCTGCGCAAAACTGTCGTCGGGCTTATTGCTGCTTCGGCACTTATATTGGTATCGGCAGAAAATTTTGGTTCTCCAACCGAATCAACATTCCGATTTGTGCTTAGCATCATAATTTTTGCAGGAGTATTTATTGCCTCGTACAAGTTCAAGAAAAGCCCTATATTGCTTATTCTTGTTTGTGGCCTTATAGGTTTTCTGTCATACGGTTTGCCCGAAATGATTTGATAGGCTATGCGACAATGCGACACAAAAGAAGCAGACTAACAGTCTGCTTCTTTTGTGTCGCATATTGGTAATTTGATTAGTACAATATCGTTACGCTACCTGTGTATGCCCTGTCCTTCTCCAGGTTTTCAAGGTTGACTATGTACAGATAAGTGCCAGATGGAACAAAATGACCTCTGTAGCTGCCGTCCCACGGTTCGTCGTAGCCTCTACCTTCATACATCAGCTGTCCCCAGCGGTTGTAAATGTAGATGTATGCTTCGGGGAACATCCAGATGTTTTCAATTACCCAAGTGTCGTTTACACCGTCGCCATTAGGAGTAAATACATTTGGAATCTTGATGCAGTCGCCAACATGGTCAATCAAAGCAAGGGAATTCACTATAACGTGGCAATCGTTGGCATCGGTAACTGTAATGCTGTAGGTTCCTTGAATCAAATCTGTCATTACATTGGTTACGTTAGATGAGTTAGCCCAAGCGTAGGTATAAGGCTCGATACCGCCAGTTACTTCTATTTCAATGCTTCCGTCGCGTCCGCCTGTACATGAAGGAGCCGTTACAATCTTATTTATTTTTATTTGTTCGGGTTCCTTTATTTTTATTGTAGTTGATGCGGAGCAATCGTTTGCATCTGTAACGTTTACGGTATATGTGCCAGCTCTAAGTCCGTCGTATGAATTGCCGTTTGAGAATGTCAAGTTGTCTATGTGGGCAGAGTAATCGTATGGTGCAGTACCGCCACCTGCTGTTGCCGTGATTTTTCCGCCGGCACCACCGTAACATGAAATATCGGTGGCGAGAGCGTCAATTATAAGTTCTTGTGGCCAGGTGATTGTGAAGTTGCTGATGTTTGTACAGCCGTTTGCATCGGTTATAGTGAGTGCGTAGGTTCCAGCAACCAGTCCTGTAAGTTCGTTTGCGCCAGAGCCGGTACTCCATAGCAATGAGTATGGCGTGGTTCCGCCAGTAACATTTGCTGTTATCTTTCCTGTATGGTCGCCATAGCATTTCGGATGCGTTTCCGATGTGCTTACATTCATTGCTGGTGGTTCCGTCAGAGTGTATGAAGCATTGCCTTGGCATCCCCACGCATCGGTAATTGTAACCGAGTATGTTCCTGCCGTTATGTTGAAGTTAGTCTGGTATGTCGCACCGTTGTTCCATGTGCAACCGAATGGTTGTGCTCCATTTTCTGATGTCACGGTCAATGTACCTGTATTTGTTCCAAAGCATCTGATAGACGATTGTTCTTCTATCTCGGCAGAAACTATACCTATATTTCTAATTCTGAAAGATTGTGAAAGTGTACATTGGTTTGCATCTGTTACGGTTACTGAGTATTCGCCACGCATTAAGTTTTCAACCGAACTTCCAGTGTCACCATTGCTCCAACGGTATGTGTATGGTGGCTCGCCGCCAGAAACGTTTACCGAAGCGTTGCCTAACGATATTCCACATTGTACGTCGTTGTGTGTAATAGGAATGCTCATTGCGTCGGGCTGTTCTATATTTATTGTTGCAGTTGATGTACAAGCTGTTGTATTGTCGGTGACGGTTACGTTGTATGTGTTTGGTTCTAGCGAGTTTATTGCTGCAGTTGTCTGGCTTGTGTTCGACCATGAATACGAGTACGAGCCGGAACCTCCAGTAACATTTGCCGCAATAATACCATTGCTATATCCGTAGCAAGTAACATCAGTCGGTGTAAGTGCGATAATCGGGTTTGTATTTACCGTAAGGTTCAAGGTAATTATACTGTCGCAGCCATTTATTGTCTGGTGTGTCTGGACGTATGTTCCATTTGCAGTTTCGGAAAATCCGTATTCCGTGTAGGTTTCTCCTTCACAGATGCTGGCAGTTATCACAGGATGATATGACGGGTTTACTGTGATTATATGGCTTGTCGGTTGTGCATCTGTGCCAGAAAGTGCAATGTTTATTGTATTGTTACCAGCCTCTGTCCATTGTACTGTTATGGATTCTGTACCTTGTCCTGAAACTATGGTGCCACCATCTACAGTCCAGCTGTAGTACATACCTGGAACCATAGTCGAGTAGGTGGCTGTTTCTCCCTGGCATATAGGATTAGGTCCTTCGATAGGAATGTCGCAGTAGCCGACAATGATGCTGCCCGTAACTGTTGCTTCGGGACAAGCTTCATTTTGTCCAGTCGATGTTATTGTATAGTTGATTGTTCCTACATCATTGGCATTTCCACCTATTACTATTTGGTTTCCGTTTTCTTCGTATGATATGCCGTATTGAGGGAATCCTGTTACACTTACGCCTGTTGCGCCACCGCCATATTCAAATGTCAGTTCTTCCATGTCTTGCCAGAAGCAGGCATTTGTCGTACCGCCTGCTGAGGGGGTAATGGTAGGTTCTGTAGCAAAGGTTATGACAACATCGTCGGTAACAACAGAACCCGGGCAGTTGAGGCTCTCGAACCTCCATTGAAGAGTAGCATCGTATGGGAAAGTAGTGCCTGTGTATGTGATGTTTGCTATCGGTGAACTTATGTCGTCAATAGTTATACCTTCGGGTAATATCCAGTTTGCATTCCATCCCGAACTTGGCCATGATGCATCAAGTGTGTACTGTGTTCCACAGATGTTTATGTCGTCGCCAGCCGTCAAGTCGGTTACGTCGTTGTACAATTCAAGGTTGTACATCTGTGCCAATTCTACCGAACATTCGTTCGGAATCGATACTGATGTAATTGTCAGCAATGTATGTCCTGTGATGTCGTGTGATGCATTGGCAGGTGTAGTTACAGTAAATTCTTCATTCATCTCGCTTGTAGATAGCGTATATGTTACGGTTGCTCCGTTTACTGCAGAGCCGTGTGCCATTGCATTGATTGTAAAAGTTGATGGTGTGCCTGTACATACGGCTTCGATTCCAGTTACTTCGACTATAGGTGCAGGATTTATGGTGACATTGGTTTCTGCCGATTCAATACCGCAGTCGGTAACTATGTATGCCGTGTATGTTCCTGAATTTGCAGGGACTACATTGGTTAGCTCAAGTACGGAAGTATTGGAATTTCCTATTTCCGAACCATTGAGTCGCCACTGGTATGCTACATTGCAAAGCAAGTTTTCATCAATTGGGCTTCCGTTTGCATTGATGCTCAGGCTTATGCTTTCGCCTTCGCAAGCAATGGTGGGACCAACAATTTCGTAGTTGGTAATTTCCGGTTTAACCGTTATGGTGTCGAGAACTACCTTTACAATACCGCAGCACGATGTTGAAAGTTCGGCACGCAGTATGGCATATTGGATTTCATCTGTAGTGTTCTCGAATGCTACCTCGACGCACTGACCAGTTGTTACACTTGAGATTCCTGCGACCGAGGATGTTACTGACCAATTTATAACAATTGATGGGTCTAATGCTATATCATTGACCAGACAATATTCGTGTACACTTGCACAGCATATTGTGTCATCGCCTTCCATTTCTACATTAGGTAGGGTAGGAGCAGCCTGAATCATATTTATGAATCCAGTATAGTTGCCAGATGAGCCAGCAGGCGTCTTTAGTCCTGCTGTAGAATAAGTTACAGTTGTTCCGCTTGCTCCGTTAGTCGGTGATGCTCCGCTACCGAACGAGGTAAAAGTAATTCCGTTCATTGTTATTGGAATTCCAGTACAGCTTGCAATCGGGTGTTCGTCAGAGCCTGCTATAATTTCATCCTGATTTGCCAAGTTGAAATTATATCCGGTTGTTACCGATGAGGTTAGCCCAGAATTGGAAACATTGGCAATCTTGTATGCCACACCCGTAGCACCATTACCGCCACGTCCGCCAGCACCACCGGCACCGCCACGTCCACCAGTACCACCGTAACCGCCATAATATGGACCGTTACTCAAGCAGTTGTAGTCGCATTCTGATCCTCTAACGCCAGCGCCACCTACGCCGCCAGCACCACCTGCGCCGCCAGCACCACCACTACCGCCTTGTCCAGCCGTTCCTGCCGAAATATTACAGTCGGTAATAGTTCCTAGAGGTGTGTTATATAGGTATAATCCGAATGCGGAACCACCGCCGTAACCTCCAGTACCACCGGTACCGCCGCCACCGCCACCACCGCCGTAGCCGCCGTTACCGCCGTTACTTCTATCGTTACTTCCAAATAAGTTGGAGCAATATGATCTACCGCCAGTACCACCGGCACCGCCACCGCCGCCACCATAGCCAGGACCGCCAGTTGCTGATATGCCAGGAGAAAAGAATTCTCCAAAGTCGGAATTTTCAATATTTCTGATTGCACCAGTTTCTCCTGTTGCTCCTACCGAACCAGCGCCTCCAGTACCACCAGCATTTCCATTGTTACCGGAGCAACTACCAGTTGAACTTCCGTCGGAACCATTAGAGCCTCTGCTTCCGCCAGTGCCGTTTGTACCTACTGTGTGGCTGGCATTGTTTCCGACTCCTTGACCAGCATAAGCCCCGTCACCGCCTTGCTGTGCACCCGAACCACCGTGAGTACGGCCATTTGCTGCCGCACCAGGATTACCCTGATGTCCCTGCTTGCCATTGCCTGCTGTTCCCGGCTTCAACTGGCACCTTACTATTTCGTAGTTGGTGCAGCTCTTAAGATAGACGGCATAGTTTGATACACCGTAGTTGGTTTCTATTACAACCTGCTCTTCCGATGGGGTTAGGTCGGCTGGGAAGAACCTATATACGAGGCCATTGGCTGGCTTGCAAGTTTCGTTGAATGTACAACCGACTGCCGATTCTACAGTCGTGGGACTTGCCCAGCTTGACGAAACGTTCACATATTTGGCTGTACCTGTCTGTCCGTCGCGAACGCCAACACGCGGGGTCAATGTCGTTTCTGTACAAGGATTTATGTTGCCGTAGCAAATTTCAATGATATTGGAGCCTTGATAAAGCTTTATCTGGAAATTTTCAGCGTAAGATGATGTGCGGCAACTTGTTGAGTAAGGTACGATGTTGTACCATTCTATTGTCAGTACGCCACCGCTGTAGTTGCTGTAAATGTTTCCGCTGTATGGAGGATATAAGTCGTGGAGCAATGCAAGAACCGAACTTGTGCTTGGTGCAGAAAGTGTACTTGATGGTGCCCCTCCGAAATTTATGAATCCGTTTGAACAAACATATATCTCTGTGCCACTGAAATAGGTTGTTCCGCACAAGGTAAAGTCGAATGGTAATGTTATTGGTAATGAAGCATCATCGCCAAACGAACCGATTTGTGTCGATGTTGTGTGCGGTATGCTTGTGTATGATGAGCTTGCTGTTTCAAACGACCAGCCGCTGCAACTGTAAATTGTAGAAGCAATACCTTCGTCCAGATTGCTGGCAGGAATGTCGTTTCGTGCATCGGCAGTTTCTACGGTTAGGTCTTGCAGACGGAATCCGCTTACAGCATCTCCCCTAAGTGCTACTACTGCCGGGGCTGCTCCGCTACCAAGTACATTGGTGTTGGTGCGGCGTATGGTTGTCGCTCCTGCAGTTGATTTCTTTTTGTTGAAGTTGTCGAAATAGCCGCCTTCGATGGTTACATTGCTTACAAGGTCGAGAGGATAGTCGATTTCGTAGATGCCTTCAGCCATACGGATTATTGCGCCCGAACATTCCGACATTCTTAATGCCGATGATATGTCTGTCGGGTCGGATGGTGTCATGCCGCTACCGTCACCGTCAACCTCAACATAGACAACGTTGCAGTCGTTCATCGAGTTGACATCTATGATTTCTACCGATACCGAAGCTGTTCCCGAACATCCCAGTTGCGAACTTACAGTTACTTGGTATGTTGTCGTTGTATTGGGTGATACGCTTATTTCGGATGTGCTACCTCCGTTGCTCCACGAATACTGGCAGTTGTCGCAATTTGAAACTACGGTTGACAAGGTTACGTTGTCTCCATTGCAAAGCCTTACGTATCCAGGTTGTACAGCAACCGTCGGACTTGGATTAACCGTTACATTTACGCTGTTGATTTCGTAGCAACTATTGGATTGGTTTGCATTAGTTTCTGGATTGAACGAAGTCGTTGTGTTTGTAACTGTTACATAATATCTTGTTGTGGATGTTGGGTTGCTGGAAGTGTTTGCTGTGTTTGCTCCGTTCGACCACGAGTATGCAGTAGCGGGGTTGGCTGTGACTGAAAGTTGAGTCATGTCTCCCGAACAAATTACTGCAGGATTTGCGTATATGGAAGTTATCTGTGGTTTTGGAGTAACTATTACGTAAGTGTAGAACGAGTTTGTTCTGCTTGTTGTTGTTATCTGCAATTCGTACCATCCTGTCATTGCTGTGGTTGCATTTTGTCTTGATACCGAAGTGCCGCTTCCAATCTGAGTGCCAGTTGCGGTTTGGTTTGCTCCGTTGAAGTACCATCTGTAGCTGGTGGCATTGTTGATGTTTGAGCAGGAGAGAGTTATTGTCGCTCCTTCGCAAACTGGAGAGTTCGAATTAACATTGGCGATAATGTTGCAGTCGGTTGTTGCCTGACCACTAAGCCAGCTCTGGTGCTGTGAGTTGAAAAGTATTGTTCCTGCTTGCTTTGAGTAGTTGGTTATAAGGAAAATATACCATTGACCTGATTGTGCGTTAGGTATGTAGCACCATTCGGTATCTTCGGTAGTGTAGCTGCAGTCGATTATGTTTCCAGTCGGATAACCACCCATGTCGCCAGAATGGTTGCCGTTTGATGGACGGTGGCTGCCGTTGTCGGTGCTGGTATTAAGTCCTCCTGTACATCTTGAGCTTAGAAGTTCTTCGGCGGTAGATGCGGTAAAAGGTCCCCAGCAGACGAAGTCGATGTCGTAGCCATTGCTGTGTTCCATATATATGAGCAGGTCGCCGGGATTGTCGATTCGCATGTAGAACCATGCTGGCGAAGGAGTTGTGTAGCAGCAGGCAATGTCGGTTCCGCCACTGCTGAAGTCGGTTGCCTGAATGTCGCTTGTGCCGGCAGGGAAGGTGTAGGAACCTTCGTCGGTGCAGAATGCTATTGCCTGATTACAGAAATCGGCACTTTCGCCTCCGCTGCGCAGTTGCTTGAACTGGTGTTCCGTATAGAATTGAACATCAGCTCCCGAAGCCTTCAATGACGCATATTCTTCGCGTTCGTCAGCAGTCATTTCTCCAATGGGTTTTGCCTTCAGAATTTCCAACCTTTCGAAATCTATTTTAGATTGCGAAAACGAAGGGATTGCAAAGAAACTCACCGCAATGCACAACAAGAATCGTTTAATTAGTCCTTTTCCACTATAAAAACTACTCATACGTTATTATTTTTAGTTAAAAATAATCTTATAAAACATTGTTAATCAGCGTGTTGGTTTTGCGGTAGCAAAAAACAAACTACACCTATAACGACCGCAATTTAAGTAAATTTTAAAATATGGACAAGATATTTTTAATATTTTTGATGTGCGGTCTGATTTGATAACGTTTGGTTTGCGAAAAGGTTGCCTATTTTTTGTAGTTAAAAGTTGCCCTCCGACTTCGCTCAGGAACCTAGAAATAAGAGTTGAAAGTTGGTGAGTGATGCTGTATGTCTGTTCTGTGTAAGATGATATATGCCTGAGAATCAGAATTTAATATGCTATATTCGCATTTGAAAAAAAATATTGCCCCAAAAGATTGCATTGATGAAAAAAGTAGTATCTTTGCAGTCCGAAATTTTTGGAACATTAAAGGTAAAAAATAAATTAAAAGTTAAGTAAAAATATGGCACATCATCAGTCAGCAAAGAAGAGAATCAGACAGATTGAAGCAAGAAGGTTGCACAACAAGTTTTATGCACGTACATCGCGTAATGCTGTTCGCGCATTGAGAGCTATGTCGGTTAAGTCCGAGGCACAGGAAATGCTTCCGAAGGTTGCAAAAATGTTGGACAAATTGGCAAAGAAGAATGTCATCCACGCCAACAAGGCTGCTAACCTCAAGTCTTCTTTGACAAAGCACGTCAACCAATTATCATAATTGGGTTGAACAGAATTTAAGACGTTGCTGTTTCGCTTTAGGGCGAAGCAGTTTTTTTGTTTACACATGTATGAACGATAGGAAAAGCATAAAGGACTGGTCGGAGGATGAACGTCCACGCGAAAAACTTATAAGCCTCGGGCCAAAGTCGCTGACATCAGCCGAGTTGCTCGCGATACTTATAGGCTCGGGTAATACGCGGAAAAGTGCACTTGATGTTGCGCGAGAGATTCTTGACGACTGCGAAAATAAGGTTGACAATCTGTGTCGCTTGACATACAGCGACTTGTTGAAGTATGAGGCCATAGGTGAAGCCAAGGCAACGACTATAGCGGCGGCGGTGGAACTTGTTCGAAGACGCGAAAATGTTGTAGCGGAGCAAATCCTTGGAAGCGAAGATATTTTTAAGGCAGTGGTGTCGAAGGTCGTTGACGAGACCCGCGAATATGCATACGCCTTGTATCTCAATACCTCGAACAGATTGATTAGGCTTGTGAATATCGGCATCGGTGGTATTGATACTACGCTGGTCGATATAAGGTTTCTTGTTGCAGAAGCATTGAAGTTGAATGCAACTGCTGTCGCGCTAGTTCACAATCATCCCTCTGGCAGTCTGACGCCAAGCCGTCAGGACGACGAACTGACAAACAATCTGAGCAAGGCTTGTTCGTTGATGAAAATTAGGTTTGTTGACCACGTGATAATAAGCAGCAACGGCAAGGACTACTATAGCTATCATGATAAGGGGAGAGTGTAGAGGACTACGTCGGTTTGAAAGTTTCTAAGTTTCAATGTTTCTACGTTGCTGACAAGATGCAAAAACGAAAGGTTTCTGGTTTAATAGTTTCAAATTCTCGACCTTTAGCTCAGCATAAGCTAAATCTTTAAACGCCGCAGGCATCAAACCTTTGAACTCTTAAACACTCAAACGGCGTCAGCCATTGAAACGTGAACGGCGTAGCCCTCAACGAAGTTAACCTTTAGCTCAGCGTAAGCTAAACATATAAACGCCGTAGGCATATAAACAGGCGAAGCCCTAAATATTGTATCCGAATCTGCTTAAATCCCTATCGTTGTTTCGCCAGTCCTTTTCTACCTTGACAAAAGTTTCAAGGAAAACCTTCTTGCCGAAGAATTTCTCTATGTCGATACGGGCTTCCGTTCCGACTTTCTTTATCGAGGCTCCCTTGTTGCCAATGATAATGCCTTTCTGCGACGGGCGTTCGACGATTATTACAGCCTTTATGCGTATGATGTCAGGACTTTCCTTGAATTCTTCAACTGCAACTTCGCACGAATACGGTATTTCCTTCTTGTAGTTTAGCAGAATCTTTTCGCGGATGATTTCCGAAACGATGAACCTTTCGGTCTTGTCGGTAAGCTGGTCTTTCGGGAACCAAGCGGGACCTTCGGGCAGCAGCGATACTATTTCGTTGAAGACGATGTCAAGGTTGGTGCCGTTGAGTGCCGAAATTTCAAAAATCTTTGCGTTTGGCAAACGGTTTTCCCAGAAGAGACGTAGGTTTTCAACTTCTTCATTACTAACAAGGTCTATCTTGTTTATGAGGCAGAGCACTGGAATTTTCACTTTGCTAAGCCGTTCGATGTATTCCGCATTTTTCTCGGCAGACTCAACCACATCGGTCACATACAGAAATACATCTGCATCGTCGAACGAAACGGAAACGAAGTCCATCATCTTTTCCTGCAGCTTGTAGTTGGGTTTTATGATTCCGGGAGTGTCGCTATACACAATCTGGAAGTCGTCGCCGTTGACTATGCCGAGAATTCTATGGCGCGTAGTCTGTGATTTTGAGGTGATTATAGAAATCCTTTCGCCAACTAGGGCATTCATAAGCGTTGACTTTCCGACATTCGGGTTGCCAATAATGTTTACAAATCCAGAACGATGCATACTTTTGTTTTTGGGGACAAATATAATTCTATTTTGCGTACTTCTCGACAATTTCCAATAGTTGCCCGCGATTTATTGGCTTTGACAGGAAATCGTTGAACAGCACATATTCGTTGTGTTCCATATTGTTTATGGCTGACGATGCTATTATGTTGATGTCGTGCTTGACCTTTTTTATACGTCTTGTTGCTTCGATTCCGTTCATATCGGGCATTTTTAAGTCCATAATTATCATACAATAATCAGACTTGCTCGCCATATCAACTGCACGGCAACCGCTGTCGGCATACTCAACAGCGTATCCTTCACGTTTCAAGATTGCATTTAGCAACTTGAAGTTAATGGGCTCATCATCGACAACTAAAATCGTGCCTTTGTTCATTAGGTTAGTGTTTGTACAATGCAAAAGTATAGTTTTTTCAGTATTGCGAAAAATAAAAGTTGAATTTTATGGCGTGTGCATTGTCGGAAATGTTGTATTTTTGTTAGGTCGTTATCATGACTATGGTTATGAATGAACTTTCGCGCAAGATAATCTTGAAACTGCCCTACGGCGATGATTTTCGTTTTGTTGACGAAATTAGCTTTGTCGATGAAAATCGGATTGTCGGGAACTATACTTTTAGAGCCGATGCACCGTATTATGCTTCGCATTATCCGCATAACCCCGTCACTCCAGGAGTTTTGCTTTTGGAATGTATGGGACAGATTGGACTTGTTGCGCACCTTGTGTACATTGAGAAAATATATGAGCGTGAGAATGTTGCGTTGACTCCCTCGTTGTCAAATGTGCAGGCTTCGTTTCTTTTGCCTGTCGGACAAGGGGAAAAGGTTATTGTTGAGGCAACGAAAATTTATTACCGTGCTGGGGTGCTGAAATCTGATATCTTGTTGAGAAATTCAAGCGGCGAGGAATGTGTACATGCTGTTGCCCACCTAAAATTTGTTGAAAATGAAAAATAGGGTGGTAATTACGGGTATGGGCGTTGTTAGCCCCATCGGGTCAAACATTTCTGATTTTGCAAAGTCATTGTGTAACGGTGATTCAGGGATTTCGTATTCGCAGGAACTGGAAGAGAAAAATTTTGTCTGCCGGGTCGCTGGCATTCCAAAGCCGATTCAGCATAATGATTTGATAGATAAATTTTTGCCAGAATATGGCGACAAGTCTATTAAGTATGCACTATCGGCTTGCATTGATGCTTGGCAGGATGCTGGATTTGTGATTCCCGACATGTTGTCGAATGCTACCGATGATAGGTTGGCTGTCGTTGTTGGAAGTACATGTGCCGGTTACGACTATTTTGCGCGTATGAAGGTGCTGATAGATGAAGGTCGAGTGAAAAGATTGGGTAGCTGGTTTGTTTCCAACACTATGCATAGTGGACCGGCGGCATTCTTGTCGGGATTGCTAGGCGCTTCGTGCAAGGTTGAATCTGTGTCGTCGGCGTGTGCATCTGGTGCCGAGGCAATTGTTAGGGCTTACGACTTGATTTCCAGTGGGATTGCTGATGTTGTCGTGGCTGGTGGTTGTGACCCCGATTCACCGTATGTGTGGGCAGGATTCGATTCAATGCGTTTGCTATGCCGCAATGGGAACGACAATCCGCAGTCGGCAAGCCGTCCGATGAACGAAAATGCGAGTGGTTTTGTGCCATCTGCAGGTGCAGGAATCTTGGTCGTTGAGAGTATGGAGCATGCCAAGTCGCGTGGAGCAAAGATTTATGCCGAAATTGCTAGTGCTTGCGTGAATTCGGGTGGACAGCGAAATGGTGGCAGTATGACTTCTCCGAACTCGCAAAAAGCGGTCGAATGTATTCAGAATTCCTTGAAAATGGCGGAAATATGCCCAGCGGATATTTCGTATATAAACGGACATCTTACTGGTACTATGGCCGACCCGCTGGAAGTGGCTAACTGGTGTCGTGCGCTTAATTTGAGAAACGATTTTCCATACATAAATTCCACCAAATCGCTTATTGGTCATGCACTTGGAGCGGCTGGCGCAATAGAAACTATTGCTACGGTATTGCAAATGCATCAGAAATTTGTGCATGTTTCCCGAAATTGCCTGCCACTTCATGCTGAGATTGCTAAGATTTACGATTCTGCAAAAATTCCGCAGCAAACTATTGAAAATGTTGATATGGAATATGCAGCAAAGGCAAGTTTCGGTTTTGGTGATGTGAATGCTTGTTTGGTTTTGAAAAAATATAGGTAGAAAATGAAGAAAACAGCATTGATATTAGGTGGATTTGGTGGAGTAGGGTATGCTTGTGCAAGCATTCTTGCAAAAAATGGTTACGACATTGTTATTGTTCATCGAGGTAGAAGGGCAAAAGCGGAAGAAAACAAACACAAAGTACTTGAACTTGAAAAAAAAGGTGTCAATGTTATTGATATAAAGGGAAATGCAACAACGCCTGAATGTATGGCAAAGGTTTGCGACGAATTGCGCGACATTCGTGTGAACTGCTTCGTTCACGCTATCGCCGATGGGAATATAGGAAATATTTTTTCGGGAGACAGAATCTTGAATGCGGATTCGTTCATGTACACTTTCAATTCAATGTGTGTGTCGTTTGCAAGTTGGACGCAGGTTTTGCTCGAAAATGGGATTTTGGAGGAGAATTCACACATATTTGGTTTTTCAAGCGAGGGAGCAAGCACAATTTTTCCAAATTATGCAGCCAATGGCGTAGCAAAGGCAGGACTTGAGGTGTTGTGCAAATATATGGCCGACGAACTTTCCGTGCATAACATTTCCGTGAATATTCTCAAGGCAGGAATAATGGATACCAATGCCGTCAGGGTGCTTGGCAATTATGAGGACTTTATTGGATTTGCAGAAAAAGGCGGTTGTAGGTTCGGTACTCCAGAAAATGTCGCTGAGAAAATGATGGACATAATACGGAGCAAAGAATTTATTTCGGGACAAGTTGTTGATGTATGATTTTTACTCGAAAGTTTCAAAGTCAGCAAGGTCACGATTAAGAACGCGACCTGCGGAAACAAGAGCATGATGCCCTATCTTATGATGGGGTAGAATAGTACTTCCTGCACCAATGTACGAAAAATCACCGATTTCGCAAGGTCCAATGATGCTGCATAATGGTCCGATGTTTACAAAATTTCCGATTTTTACTTTGTGGCCAATTGTGGAATTTGCATGTATCAGGCACGATTTCCCTATTTCTAAACCATACGATATGTTTACTCCTGGTTGAATGACCGTGCCGTTTTGCGGAATATCCGATATTTTGTAGAAGAGGTTCTCATTCATTATGTTGGTAGGAACACCGCCTAGGGCAAGTAGTTTATTGAAAAGTTTTTCGCGCATTCTTGGATTTCCTACAGTAACACAAAACTCAGGATTTCTTGATAATTCTGCACTCAAATCTTCTTCGTTGCTGATAATCTTGTGATTACCAAATAGTCCTGTGTTGATGTTTGGGTTGTCGTCATACAAAACGACATCGGTCTTTCCTGTAGAAAGATATATTCTGAATGTTTCAATTCCTGCCGAACCTGCACCTGCAATAATCATGATTGTCTGGTTTTACTTGTTACTGAAATTATCATTAATAAATTTGCTTTGTTCCTCTGCTGACATTTCGAAGAAACTGTTTAATTGCTGAATATTCATACCGTCGATTATCCTGCGCTTTACATTGAATTTCTCGGGGATACGGAGAAAAATGGCATTGTCGTATCTGAAATTAGGGTTCTCCGACATAATCTCTGCAATTTTCCTTTCGAGTTCGATACGTGTATAAGGAATTTTTTCGTCCTTGTATCTTTTGCGCACTGCGCATTCCTTAAGATATTCCACTTTTCTTATTAGATTTGAAAAGACCTTGCCGTTATACCTTGATATTGAGTTGTTTGCCTTAGGAGCGCTTCCCTTGTAAAATGTTGCAAGTTCGTCAAGTTCCTGTTCCGAGAGTTCTCCAAGTGTGTAGCCTTCGGTGCTTACGTCGTTGAAGTAGATGAAAATATCATTGTCGTTGCAGAATTTTACCAACTCTGGAATATCGAAGCGGTTTTCCTTCATCGGGCAGACGGAAATGCTCATGTTTTCACCATTCTTGCGACTTATTTTTTTGAAAAATTCAAGGTTTACCAATGTCTTTTCGATTTTTGCTCCATTCCTGATTGTCGCGTAACGCTCCGGATTCAGCGTGTCTATTGACAGTCCTATCTGGAAGTTGCCACGCTTGAGGATGTCCTTGAGTTTGTCATTAAGTATTGTTCCGTTGCTCTGTACGCGAATCTTGCATTTGGGGTTAAGTTCGATTATAAGTTCCCATATTTTGGGATAAATGTCGCTTAAAAATGGCTCGCCACCGAGAAATTTGGTTTCTACAAGATGAGGGACGAATGGTTTTAGCTGGTTTATGAAATCCTCGTTGTCGTATGGTGCAACTGTGCGTCTGCCTTCATCGTGTGCCGACGAAAATTTTGCGTTGCACATTTTGCATCGCAGGTTGCATGTGTTGTCAAGTTCGAAAACCATCTCGGAAGGCATTGCTCCTTGTGGCGGAAATATATCTGCGAAGCGTGCGCCAACCGACATATAGTCACCGCTGTAAATCATATCCTTGCAGAACTTGCACCCTAGAGAAAAGTCGGTTTTGTCCAGATGTTGCTGCAAAAGTTTGCGTTTTTCACCGTTTATTATCTCCTCGATTGTATTTTCAGGAAACCTTCCAAGTTCATAGTGGCGGTTGAAGCAGCAGGCTGTTACTATTCCGCCAAAACCGAAATACAGGCTTCGCATCGGGACATGGCATACGGTGGGGTCGTAGCCAAGTTGACGCTGAATATTGTATTCCATTAGGTTACTGCGGAATTTCTCATCATCAATGTCCTGTCCGACAAGGCTTTTGTTGCGCAGGTTGTTTTTCCAGCGCAGCAGATTGCGTGCGATTGTCCCGTATGTGTGCTTTTGCTTCAACATTTGCTGTACAAAGGTAGTTTTTTTGAGATTATGTAGTACAAAATATTTCGCAGTTCAATATTATTGGTAACTTTGCAAACAAGTATGGATATTTCTTATGGATGATATTGCACTTTCAATATTCGTTTTCTCTTGCAACCACGCACAATTTATCGAAAAGTGCATTAGGTCGGTGCTGGAGCAGAAATGCACCTATAATTATAAAATTTATGTCTTTGACGATTGCTCCACCGACGGGACTGCAGAGATTGTGAAAAAGCTGGCGGTAGAGAATCCCGATAGTATTTCATTCTACGAGAATGAAAAGAATATGGGAGTGCTACATTCTGTGCGAAAAGCTATCGGTTTGCCGTGCCGTGCAAAGTATTTTGCATTTCTCGATGGTGACGACTACTGGTGCTACGATGGCAAATTGCAGGAGCAGATTGATTTTCTTGAAGCAAATCCTGAATATTCCGCCTGTTTCCACGATGCCGAGATTCATCAGATGAACAACTCTGGCAATGCAGAATTTCTAAAGAAGACAAAAATCGGTTGGAAAACCTATTCGCAGATGAACAAGTATTATCCCGACTTTGAACCGCAGATGCTGGTTACAAGGACAATAATTCCAACATCAACCTTGGTTTGCAGATGGAAAAATCTGGAAAGTTTTATGCATAATTATAGGTTCAAGGAATTTTCGTTCAGTTGGGCGTTGGAACTCGAACTTATAAAGAACTCGAAGTTCAGATATTTCAACGAGTGCTGGTCGGTTTACAACGACCATGCAAGCGGAATCTCAAAGCGAGGTAGCCTTTTTGATTTCAAACGCAACAATATCAATATATTGGAATCGCTTCTCGAAGATGATTTCTATAGGTTTTATGCTCCGGAAATTTACCAGACAATTTGCTCCGAGTTCCGAATGATGATAAAGAGCGACGAAGGGCTTCGCTTGTCAAAACGCGAATATCGGAAATTGCTGTCGGAATACAGAGGTTACCAGCGAAAGGAAATAAAAGCGGAGAAACGACAATTTTTGCACGATTATGAATATATGAACGAACAAAAAATATAATTGATAATCCTGTAGCGACGCACCATGGTACGTCGCTACAAATTATCAAATAAAATGAACAACAATGAACAAATTCGTATTTGCCGTCTGTGGTGCCAAAAACTACATTTCCCAGCTCGCTTTTTCAATAGAAAGGTTGAAAAGGTTTTCGCGGAACGAAATAATTGTGGTTACCGACAGTCGCAGAAACGAGATTCCTATTTTTCACGAAAATATTATTGACATCGCAACGCCAAGCGAATACAACGACCACGAGGCAAGCATATTCCTAAAAACTTCGTTGCACAAAATTCTTCCATACGGACATACCTATTGCTATCTCGACAGCGATGTGGTGTGCCTGTCCGAAAAGGTTGACGAGATTTTTTTACACTATTCTGCACCAATAACTTTTGCTAACGATAATGCTCCTTTTGAATATTTCAGTCCGCACGCAATGAATTGCCAATGCCTTGAAAACCATGCATATCATGGAGAAATTATTGCAAAATTCAAGGCAGAAGTCTCAAAACGCATCGGAAATTTCAACCTTGATGACGAAAGCATAATGCACGACAGGAAAGAACTTTCCAATTTGTTTGTCCAAACCAAGCATAGTGTTTTCGGTGCAACCCGCTACTTTTTGTTGCGATACCTGCCATTTGTACGGTCGTTTGCGTTGGGAAAGTTTACTTTCCGCAAGTCGGAAATGTGCTGGAAAAATAGAAATGGAGAAGTTGTAGAATTAGATTTCCGCTATTACAAAAAACTGATTCTTCCAAAACTTGGCGAAAACCCTGCCGATTGGATTGACTTTGAGCTAGATACACCTCATTGCAACCACCTATCCTCCTACATTTCCCAAACCTACGGCATAAACATCCCTGGCGACTGGCAGCATTGGAATGGCGGAGTGTTTTTGTTTGATGACTCGTCGGCAGAATTTCTGGACTATTGGCACGAAAAGACCATTGCCGAATTTGCAAATCCATACACAAAAACTCGCGACCAAGGAACTTTGGCATTGACAGTCTGGAAGTTTGGATTGCAAAACCATCCGACTTTACCCGTTGAGTATAACTGGATTGCAGAATTTGCAGACAAGAATATCGACTACGACTCGACCAAAGGCTATACTCGCGATGGCTTCAAGACCATATCACATCCAGTGCTAATGCACATCTATCACCATTGGGGCGATGAGGAATGGAGTATTTGGAGAAGCGTGAAGTAAGAAACTTATTATAAGTTTAACGGTTTCAATTTGTTTGAGATTGTTTGAATACGATTTGTCTTCTTGGTTCCGATTTTGTTTCTCGAAATTTATCAAGAGCATCGTTAAGGGCCTCAATCTGGATTGCAATCTCATTATTTGTTTGCTCTTGCTGAGCATTAATATCGTTTTGATCGTGAAGAATTTCTTCTACATAAGCATTCAACTGGTCAATCTTGTGGGAGAGTTGCTCATAACGCAAATCGGTAGACAACATTGCAGCAACAGCATGTCTAATGGATATAAATGCTCTCATAATATTTATGTTAACTTGAATAGCTGTTTCAGAATGTAATACCGAACTGAGCATTGCTATGCCATATTCAGTAAATGCAAAAGGTCTGTATCTATTGCCTCCTCTTTTTGAG
Organism: uncultured Bacteroidia bacterium; assembly: GCA_902776565.1. GTDB lineage: Bacteria > Bacteroidota > Bacteroidia > Bacteroidales > ML635J-15 > Bact-19. The sequence goes on along the minus strand of CACYQN010000012.1, from coordinate 190,904 downwards.
GTCGCATTTTGCGACTTCAAAGATTTTGTACTTATGTTTGAGGTCGCAATTTGCGACCTCAAACGCAACCATTCCTCATCAGTCAGTACAAACATAAAATCATCGGGAAAACGATTTATGTTACGCTTGACCGCCTCATTCAACCTTTTGGTTTCTACACCATAAAGTTCTGCTAGATCTTTGTCAAGCATTACGCGCTGTCCTCTTATTTCAAGGATGCGTTCCTTTATAATTTCAATGTTATCTGTTTCTTTTATAATTATTTCATCTGTCATATTTGATGTAGTTCTAGTGCCCTTTTAATTTTACTTACCATTTAAGAAAACTAAAGGCTCGCAGATTAAAAGCATTTTCTATTACAGACATTCTGCCGTTAATTCTTGTATTTCAGCCATTTCCACAATTCCTTGTAGTTGGTCTTCTTGCCGTACATAAGTATGCCGACGCGGTAAATCTTTGCCGCCAACCAGGTTATTGCTATGAAAGTTACAACCAACAGAGCCATCGAGATGATAATGTCGGTGAACGGTACGCCAAAAGGAATCCTTACCATCATCACTATCGGCGAGGTAAATGGGATTATCGAGAACCAGTAGGCGAGGCTGCCGTCGGGATTGTTGATTGCCGAAAGCATTACGAAAATACCCAGGATGAGCGGAACCGTTATTGGCAGCGTAAACTGTTGCGTGTCGGTTTCGTTATCGACTGCCGAACCTGCTATGGCGAACATTCCTGCATATAGCAAGTAGCCGCCAACGAAGTAGAACAGGAACATAAGCAATAGTCCAACATAGTTTACCGAATCCATTGCCTGCGTTATTTCGCTGAACTTTGCCATGTCGTCGGTGTTGACATCGGTGGTGTCGGTAAGCGACGAACCCATAATCTGTGTCTGCGGGTTGAGTTCTGCTGGTGATAAATCTTTCTGCATCACAGCGTATGTTACGCTAACGATTCCAAGCGTAAGCATTACCCACAGCACAAACTGCGTAATTCCTACCAGTGCCACACCGATAATCTTGCCGAGCATAAGCTGGAAAGGCTTTACCGATGAAACAATAACTTCCACAATGCGGTTCGACTTTTCCTCGATTACGCCGTTCATAACCATCGAGCCGTACATGAAAATGAACATATAAATCAGGAATCCGCAGAGGTAGCCTATTATCATTGCCACGGTTGTTGAAGATTCCTTTTCTGTACCGTCGTCGTTCATCGTGGTGGTTATCACATTGATAGAAGTGTTTGCAACCATAAGGATGTTGTCGATTTCCTTCTGTGAAATTTCAAGTTCCTCGGCTTTCTTGCTGAGTTTCAACTCTTCAGCTTTCTTCTCTATGCCATTGGAAATGTGCATTTTGAGTCCCATGTTGGGTTGCTGGTAAGAGAAAAGTTGTACCGAGCCGTTGTTCGACGACATTGCATTTATTGGAATGTAGAGCAGTGCGAAATGTTCGGAATCCTTGAGGTCGGCTTTTGCTTCGGAGACATCGTAGTAATTGCCACGGAAATATTTATCGGAAACGAAATCGAAGTTTATGCTCTTGGTGTTCTTGAGCGAATATTGGTCGAACATTCCTGTTTCGTCGATTACGGCGATGTTCTTGAAGTCATCGTCTTCGAGGCGCATAAGAATTGCTGGTGCCACCATCAGGGCTGCGAACAGAATCGGGCCGAGGAGTGTCATCACGATGAATGATTTCTTGCGAACGCGGGTTTTGTATTCCCTTCCTATAATAAGTCCTATCTTGCTCATATCCTTAGTTTTGTGCTTGCGCTTGTTCTGCATTTGTGTTATTTACCACTCTGATGAAAATGTCGTTCATGCTCGGCAGTGCCTTCTGGAACGATTCGATGTTGCCGAAGTTGGTCAGGCGCGAGATGATGTCGTTGTTGGTCATCTCCTTGTTCAGCAACTCGATGCTCATCTTGCTTCCGCCTTCAAATTCCTTGACATCCAGAATTTTGTAGTCGGAGGTAAGCGTTGCAATCATCTTGTTGAAGTAGCCCGAATACTGCACCTCGTAGATGTCGGGGGCATAGTCGCGGCGGATGGCGTTAACTTCACCGTCGAGAATCTTCTTCGACTTGTTTATCAATGCAATGTAGTCGCAAATTTCCTCTACCGACGACATGTTGTGTGTAGAGAAAATTATTGTTGAACCATTTTTCTTCAATTCAAGGATTTCCTGCTTCAGCAGGTTGGCGTTTATCGGGTCGAATCCGCTGAATGGCTCGTCGAAGATGAGCAGTTTCGGCTTGTGGAGAATGGTGGTGATAAACTGAACTTTTTGCTGCATACCTTTCGAAAGTTCTTCCACTTTCTTGTTCCACCAGTTTTCTATTTCAAACTTCTCGAACCATTTTTTGAGTTCGCGGAAAGCGTCGGCTTTTTTCATTCCCTTGAGCTGGCATAGGTAGAGAGCCTGTTCGCCCACAGCCATTTTTTTGTAAAGTCCGCGCTCCTCGGGCAGATAACCAATCTGAGCAATGTGCTTTGCGGAAAGTTTTTCTCCGTTGATATATACTGTTCCCTCGTCGGGTGCGGTAATCTGGTTTATAATTCGTATAAGAGTTGTCTTGCCAGCGCCGTTGGGACCTAGCAGACCGAAAATGCAGCCTTCGGGAACCGATATCGACACTTTGTCGAGTGCGAGGTGGCTAGAATACTTCTTGACTACATTTTCTGCAACAAGTGTTTGATTCATAATTTGTTACTACGATTATTTAAGTGAATATGTATAAATTATACCTTCGATATTTCTAATTTTGTCGCGCACAGGTGCATTCGGCTCATACACAAAGCCTTCGACACATACAACGCGCTGGCGAGCCTCGTCGATTTTGCTGTAGCTTACAAACGGACCACCCATAAAGTCGCCGTGCATTTTCCACATTCCGTGTACAACAGCGGTTTTTGTGCCGTTGTGCATTATGGTTTCGATGCTCGGGTAGTCGAATTTTGTTTCGGTGGTCATGTACGAGCCTTCGCGTCCGCCAGGTACATTCTTCTGCAGTACTATGTTGCGCATTGCAATTATCTGTTCCACAGAAAGATTGGTGGTGTCGGTCAGCGGATATTCGTACACAAAGATTCCGTTTGTGGTCTTTTGTGTTTCGTACGAAATCCACGAAAAATCATCCAGAAACTCGTCGATGCGGTAAACCGACGGCAGCGAAATGCTGATGTTGAAAGTGTCGGCAATTTGCTTTTCGCCCATCTCGTTGCGGCTTCTGCTGAACGAATATATGTATCGGTCGCGGTCGGCGGTAAGGAAAAGCCTCTTGATGTAATCTCGTTGCTCGCAAAGCGCCTTCACGAATTCTGTCTGGTTGGCAGCAGTAATGCGTACGAATATCTGATTGCGGGCGTACTTGTCGTTTTCCACATTTACCACGCCGTTTTTCTGTCCAGCAATTTTCTCGAAGAAAATTATGTTGCGATGCAACTGGTTCATTTCTACAAACTTGTCGTACGAAATCTGATGCAAGTCCATAATCGGCTGTTCGAAAGGCAGGTTCGGGCAAAATTCAGAAAATATTGCTCTAAGGCTGTCGCCGGCTTCTGCTTGCCAGTTTTCGTTGCTCATTACCACTATAATGTCCCCTGGACTACCATGTGCCGTAGGCATTGTGGTAGTCTTCGGCATGCACGACTGCAACATTGTGCAAGTCAGGCAAATGCTCAATATTACCAATAAACTTCTCATATATTTATGTATTTAATTATACCGCGAAGTTAATAATAATTTTGATAGGGGCGGTAAATTTGCAAATTTATTCCAGCATTTTGTTCAATTCTACATCCCTTCCTTATATATTTCCGCCTTAATTTCCGCTTTGGGCAAGTCATAGCCGGTGAAAATTATTCCCATACGGAAAAGATTGAGTCTCAACGAACTTGGCATTTGCGATGAAATTTCTTCCCACGCGCGGAACATATCGCGGCTCCAGTTGATGTCGTCGATGACGATTATGGATTTCTCTCCGCAATGTTTCTTTACAATATTGTTGAAATATTTGAGTGTGGCTTCGTAGGTGTGGTTGCCGTCGATGAGGGAAAGGTCAAATTTCTGTCCATTCAAGGCATTGCAGTCGAAAAGATGGTCGAAGTTGTCGTTTATGAAACTGACATTGCCGATCTTTCGCTTGGCATATTCGTTTTTTGCAAACTTGTAGGTTTCGGGACAGCCTTCAACGGTAGTTAAATTTATTTTCGGATTTGCCTTTGCCAGAAACATCGTGCCAATGCCGATGGATGTCCCGAGTTCAAGCGCGTTTTTTATGCCGAACGAATCAATAATCTTTTGTATTACACCTCCATAGCGCGGTTCGGTTGACGATTTCCGTGCTATCTGCTTTACTTTCCGAATGCCATTTTTGCCTGTGCCAAAGTCGGTTACGTTCAGTTCGGTGTTGTCGGCAAGCATATTCACACGGTATTCGCAGCAGTCGATGAAACTGCTCATCTGGAACATCGAGTCGAGTATGAACTCGTTGAACACATCGGGCAGTTTTTCGTTTTCCTTCGACCTTATCAGGTATGATATGTTGCCTGGCAGTTTCAAAATTATTATTTTTGCGCTTGCAAAGTTAGAAAAAATCTTTGTCGTTTTACCGCTAAGTATGGTACCTGAATTTTTAGATACGGACATAACCTATTTGAAAGGCGTTGGACCTAAGCGTGCCGAAATTTTCAAGAAGGAATTTGGCATTCGCACGTTCCGCGACTTGCTTTACTATTTTCCGTACCGATATGTTGACCGTAGCCGATTCTATTCTGTTGCGGAACTCAACAAGGATTTGCCATACATTCAGTTGAAAGGTAAATTCATAAGTCTTGAACTTCAGAAAATCGGTGCCAACAAGAAAAAACTCGTCGGAACGTTTACCGACAATACTGGCGTTGTGGAAGTTGTTTGGTTTCAAGGGATTGACTGGATAAGCAAGAGCGTTGACGCAAACAAGACCTATATATTATTTGGTAAGCCGAGCGAATTTAGTGGACGAATCAACATTGTGCATCCCGAAATGGAGGAACTGTCGAAGTGGCAGAGCAAACCGCAGGTGACACTTGCTCCGCAGTACAGCACTACCGAGCAGTCGAAGAATAACTACATCAATTCCAAGACATTCCAGACACTCATCGCTACTCTTTTGCCCGAAATACACGGCAAAGTTTCGGAAACTTTACCAAGGCATATCATACAGAAATACAATTTGTTGGGCTTGGAAAAGACTCTTTGCGAGCTTCATTTTCCCGGAAGTGCCGAAATGCTTCGTCAGGCGCAGTACCGAATAAAGTTCGAGGAACTTTTCATAATACAGCTCAACATTCAGAAGGCAAAACTTCACCGCCATAGCACTGTGCGCGGATTTGTTTTCGAGCGTAAGAAGGACAACTACCTGAAAGAATGTTTCCACAAGAAAATTCCTTTCAAGATGACTGGTGCGCAGACTCGTGTGCTTCAGGAAATACGTGCCGATGTATGTAGCGGTCGCCAGATGAACCGACTTTTGCAGGGCGATGTGGGAAGTGGAAAGACGCTTGTAGCCTTGCTGACTATGCTTATGGCTGTCGATAACGGCTATCAGGCTTGCCTTATGGTGCCTACCGAAGTTCTTGCCCAGCAGCATTACCGTTCGCTGTCGAAATTGCTTGATGGAATAGGTGTTACCATACGTTTGCTCACAGGCTCGACCAAGCAGCGCGAACGCACGGAGATAGACCGTGGTTTGCGCGACGGAAGCCTTAATATTTTGGTGGGAACTCATGCCTTAATAGAGGAGACCGTTGTGTTCAAGAATCTTGGAATGGCTGTGATTGACGAGCAGCACCGTTTTGGAGTGGAGCAGAGGGCAAAGTTGTGGAAGAAAAACGAACTTGCTCCGCATATTCTTGTTATGACAGCCACGCCGATTCCGCGTACACTTGCAATGACACTTTACGGCGACCTTGATGTTTCGGTAATTGATGAACTTCCTAAGGGCAGGTCGAAAATTATCACTCGCCATTACACTGATGCATACCGACTTAAAGTTTACGGATTTATGCGTAAGCAGATAGAGGAGGGGCATCAGGTGTATATTGTGTATCCGCTGATTTCGGAGTCGGAGAAAACCGACTTGAAGGACTTGGAGGACGGCTACGACCGCATTACGCGCGAGTTCCCGACTCCTGACTACCATGTGGCTGTTGTTCACGGTCGTATGAAACCCGACCAGAAAGAATTGGGAATGAGACTGTTTGAAAAGAACGACGCACAGATTATGGTTGCAACTACGGTTATTGAGGTCGGTGTTGATGTGCCGAATGCTACTGTTATTGTGATTGAGAGTGCCGAGCGTTTTGGCTTGTCGCAGTTGCACCAGTTGCGCGGTAGGGTAGGGCGCGGAAGTGCTCAGTCGTATTGCATACTTATGACAAAGCCCAACCTTTCCGAAAATGCTTATAGCCGCATTTCCACTATGGTAAACAGTACTGATGGCTTTGAAATCTCCGAAACAGACCTAAAGTTGCGTGGTCCGGGCGATATGGAGGGTAAGCAGCAGAGCGGTTTTGCCTTCGACCTAAAGATGGCAAGTCTTAGTCAGGACGGTCAACTCATCCAGTATGTGCGCGACATCGCCAACGAAATCCTTGATGACGACCCGACTCTTGAAAAGCCAGAAAACGGATTGCTGGTCAAGGCCTTGAAGGAGTTCAACAGGGACAAGGTCAATTATGGAAGCATCAGTTAGATAAAAAGAGAAATCGTTTATTAAACGGATTTCTCTTTTCACTATGAATTTTTACACTTCGCTATCGTAGTCGATGCCTTGTTTCTTCAAAATCCTCTTTACATATATTGCAAAGAATGCGAGGAATGCAAAGCATAGAACAGGAATCACATACGAATAGTGTATTCCGAAGCCTTCGTTCGATGAAAGCGTCTGCATATAGTCGGCCAGTTTGCCCTGGATTGGAGGAATTACAGCACCGCCGAGAATCATCATTACGAGGAATGCCGAGCCTTGGGTTGTGTATTTGCCAAGTCCTGCCAGTGCAAGGTTGAAAATCGACGACCACATTATGGAGCAGAACAATCCGCCTGCCATAATTGCATAAACCGAAACCATTCCCTCGGTGCTGATGCCTACAAGCATCATGCATACAGCAAGCACTGCGAAAATAAACAAGGTGCGTGCCGGTTTGTTCTTTGTGAAGAAGAATGCTGCTATCTGAATGGCTATAAGTGCGATGTACGGAAGCAGAACCACAATGCTGTACTGCGAAATTGCATTTACACCCAGCACTACGCCGAATGCCACCAGCGGAACAACTATTGTAAGAATCTTCTTTGTCAACGATTTGAACTCAAAAGCGGCAACTGCACCTGTCCAGCGTCCAATCATAAGGCTTCCCCAGTACATCGAGATGAAAGGTGCAACTTCGTTGGCTGCAAATCCGCCAAAGTCGGGTTTCTGCAACAACTCACCGAAGTTACTTACAGTCGAAACTTCAACGCCTACATAGACGAAGATTGCAAGCATTCCAAACACAAGCTGCGGGTATTTCATTGCGCCCCAGCCTTCAGATTTCTTCTTTGCCATTCCGTTGACAGAAAGCAATGTTACGAAAACAATCAGAAGTGCTGCTAATAGGAATATCACGCGGAAAATCTCCACATTGTCCATGTCTGCGAAACTTTCACGATAGCTCATGAAAACAGGGATGAACATTGCAACGAGGAGTACTGTCATTATAGTGAGGGCGACAAGAGCCTTGCTCGACTTCTCGGTCTTTTCGTCAGATGTGTCGTTCGGCAGTTTCTTCGAGAAGAAGAATATTGCTGCGGCAATGAGGAACAAAACGCCAACGCCGGCATAAAGTATTTGAGCCTTGCTGATTTCGAGGCTGGCGATTTCCTCGTCGCTAACGGCAGCGGTAGTTCCGAAAAGAAGCAATGCAACGATAATCGGGCCTATAGCCGTGCCAAACGAGTTGAGCCCTCCGCAAAGGTTGATTCGTGATGCACCAGTTGCCGGCGGACCAAGGGTTATTGCAAACGGGTTTCCTGCGGTTTGTTGCAACGAGAATCCGAGTCCCACTACAAACAGTCCGATGAGCATTCCTGTAAAATTGTCGGCACCAACTGCAACAATCATTGCTGCAGCACCCACTGCCGACAGTAGCAGTCCGTACACGATTGATTTCTTGTAGCCCGACTTTGCAATGAAGTCGCTGCGCTTTGCCACCGAGTAGGCAAAAAGTATCAGTGCCCCGACATAATATGCAAGGTAGAACGCAAAGTCGATAAGCTGGCTCTGGAACTGGTCCAAGTTGAAATAATGCTTGCAGAAAGGAATGAAAATGCTGTTTCCTGCTGCCATGAAGCCCCAGAAGAAGAATACTATTATAAGTATCGACAGGGCTCCGTAGTTGGTCTTTTGCTTGTTATCTGTCATAAAAGTATTTTTTTTGCAAATTTACAATATTGTTTGAAATTGTTTTAGATTGTTTGATGTTGTTTTAAATTGCTGAATATTTAAATCCTTGAACTTTTGATTATTTATGTACAATCGCGCCATGGCGCGATTCTATCATAAAACATTGAACATTCCTTAGAACAGGTATCCCATCTTCACATAGAAGTTCGTCATCTTGCCGTTGTCCTGCTTGTTGATGGCGGTTGCCCAGTCAACCGAAAGGATGAAGTTCTCGTTCATGGCGACTTTCAGTCCTATGCCGGCTGCTGAGTGTGGCATATAGGTTTCCTTTTTCGACAGGTTGAAGTAGTCCTCGTACTTGTCGGTGCGACCGTTTGCAATGTTGTTGGCTGTGATGGCTGTTCTTACTTCAGTCTCGTCGAGCTTGTAGGGCTGGGTAACAACGCCTAAGTCGAAGAACGGGTTCAGCCCGATGTAGAAATGCTGTTTGCCGATGTCGAAGTTTACAATTTTGGTTCTAAGTTCAACATTCGCGTAGGCAAAACCATTAGCCAGAATCCTGTTACGCATAATTCCCCGTAGCGAGTTTCCACCGCCAAGACCTTCATATATTACGCGCTGAATGAAAAGCGTATTGAGGTAGGTGTTCATGTAGAACGGCGATTCGCCGACAATCGTATTCTGCGTTCCGATTCGGTATGCAAGCGTAACCCTATCTTTATATATAGGTACATAATGCCTGAAATTGAAGTTGAACTTCAGATTGTTGTATTCGGTCTGATTGCCGAATGCTGCCGAATAGGTAAAGAATGCATCGGCATAAATTCCGCGTGAAGGGTTGGAGCGCTTGTCGCGGCTGTCGAAGGTGATGCCGCCACGAACATAAGGATGCCATCCGCCGTTGGCTTCGTCTGGCTTTATTATGCCCCAACTTCTGTACAGTTCGTAAAGTCCCTGAACCGACGGGTCGAGGTATTTTTGGTCGGACGGCTGGCGCTTGCCGTTGAGCATGGCAATATCGCACTCGTCAATCATATAGCCGAGTACGCCCAGCCCTGCATTCCACTTCCAGTCGCCAGAGATTGTGCCTTCGATGTCGGCGGCAACGCGTACAAGGTCGCGCTTGTACTTGTAGAATGCACGCGAAAGGTATTCGCTCGAATCCTTCTTGGCATTGTGCCAGCCCATGTGGTAAAGCGTTGGGTATCCGTTGTATCCGTAGAAGTCGCACATAGCGTCGGGCAGATACGAAACATCTACCGTAAGGCGATGGTCGGGAATCAGATACTTCGAGTCGTAGAAGAAGCGGAACAAACCGTATCTTTTGGTCGTGTATGCCGCCTCAACATAGAACGAATGTATGTATTCGGGGTACTGGCTTCCGTCACCATAATAATATATGTTTGACAATGCACCGAACTGGAATCCGAGGTCGGCATCGTAGGCAACGCTCGGCAGTATTCCAAAGTTCCATCCGGTTTTTACCTTTGAAGTGTCTTTTGCTTCAGTCTCTGCCATTAGGCTGCCTGCAAACGCAACAATAATGGCGATTATTAAGATTTTTCTCATATATGCAGTTTTTTGTTTTTAGAATAGTTTGAGCAGATACGCAATGCCAACTCCCATATAAGTGCCGATGGCATAGCCGATAAGTCCGATTACGATACCGCTAATCAGCACTTTCTTGTTTCCCATTGCTCCGACAACAGGCGGAATGAATGGCGGAGAGCAGAACAATCCTACTTGGGCTACTGTGTATAGGTCGCCGTTGATTTTTGAGAATCGGCAGAAAATGATGTGGATAATTACCGACACCAGCATTATGTACAGCACGAACAATCCGAGCGAAATTGCCGACGTGTCGATGCTGTACGGATTGAACTGCGATGCTACCGCGATGCTGAATATCAATATGAAAATCATACCGAGCTCAAAGGTTTTCGGCAATTCACGGATTTTCTTCGAGAACGATGCAATTATCGACAATGTGGTGATTGTGAGGATGATTACCAGTTCGTTGAGTTTTCCTGTGCCTGTTTCCTGGTCGCCAACAATACCAAGGTTGTAAAATAAAAGCGACAATCCCGCACCGACTGCAAGAAATCCGATTGACAGAAGCAATCCGAGCATTGTCTTTGGAAATACTTTCTTGTTGAGCATCATTCCATAGTTTTCGATGCCGTGGTCTTCGATGTTGCTTCCGAGTTTAGAAATGGAAGTCGATTCGTCGGGGAAAGGCAGAATTTTGCGGAAAAGCCTGTATCCGCCACCTGTGATGAACATTATGAGCGGGAAGGTGATGAGCATCTGGAAAGTAAGCACGAGGGTGATTGTCGTCGGGTCAACACCAAGGGCGGCACCCAGTGCGTTGAAGTTCATTGTTCCGCCAGTGTAAATGCCTGTCATCATTGCCGACACATTTGTGATGTCGTTTACGCCAGTGTTGCGGAAGATGAAGAATCCGGAAATTACAGCGACTGTGATTGCGATAATACCGCCCACGAGGGCAAGGATTGTCTTTGGCAGGGCGCGTGTCCACAGCTTGAAGTCGCAGTTGAAAAGCATAAGCGGTATGGCAAGTGGAACGGAAATGTTCATTATCAACTTCTGTATGCTCTCGAAAGTGGCGGCATCGGCGGTGCCAGGTTCAAAAGTTACGAATCCTGTGAGGCTCATTATTATGCCGACTGCGTAAGCCAGTATCACGGTGCCTATTTTCTGCAATATTTTCCATTTGTGAAATGCCGACACTATAATTATCGGGAAAAGCAGGTATATTGCGATTGCAATTATTATTCGCATAAGTGTACAATTTTCTTGTTTTAATGTGCAAAAGTAGTGCTTCCGATTGAAATGGAAACGGTTCGGCAGAAAGTTTAATTAAACTTGGGTTGTTAATACCGAAATGGTATATGGCAAAAAAAGGACGGCATTGCACCATCCTTGATTATCTATTTTTCAGTCTCCTGCGGAGAGAAATCTTACAAATCTACACAAATTTTACAAATCTTATTTGTTTGATTTGGAACATATTTGTACGATTTCTGCCATAAGGCACTCCTATTCTTTTACAAATTTTCGCAAAGCCGCTCCCTGAGCGTAGCCGAAGGGTCGGCTGTATATCCTTACCACATACACCCCGCTTGTCAAATCTTCCACATCACACACCGCATTGTCGCTATTTACCTCAATGCGCTTTACCACCTGTCCCATCACATTCACAATCTCGATTTCCGAAATTGTTTCCGATGATGTGATGTTGAGGATGTCGGTGGCGGGATTGGGGTATATTGAAATTTCTGCCGTGCCGTTCTGCGAAATTCCGCTTAGGATGTTCAAGTGGAGCGTTACGATTGAATCACAGCCATTTGCTGCAGTGAAATTCTGCGTATAGTCACCCGTTTCGGTGTACTCGATGCCGTTCCAAGTGTAGGGACTTGTGGCGGTTTCGGTGAAACTGTATTGAACGGATTCGTTTATTGTCAGTTGCAATGTAACAACCGAATCGCAACCGTTTGAAGCGGTGAAAGTCTTTTCGTATGTGCCGCTTTCGGTATAGGTTTCGCCATTCCATTCGTAGGAATCGCAAGCCGTGGCTTCGATATGTTCGGTCAGCGGATGATTGATAGTAAGATGCAAGGTTATGATGCTGTCGCAACCATTTGACTGCGGTATGGTTATCGTATAATTGCCCGATTCGGTGTATGTCTGGTTGTTCCACACATAACTGCCACAAGCAACTGCTGAAAAATCGCGAGTTGGAGATTCGTTTATTGTAAGTTGCAAGGTAACAACCGAATCGCAACCGTTTGAAGCGGTGAAAGTCTTGTCGTATGTGCCGCTTTCGGTGTAAGTCTCGCCATTCCACTCGTAGGAATCGCAAGCAGTGGCTTCAATATTTTCTGTCTGCGGATGGTTGATAGTCAGATGCAGGGTAACAACTGAATCACAACCATTAGAAGCGGTGAAAGTCTTGTCGTAAGTGCCGCTTTCGGTGTAAGTTTGCCCGTCCCACTCGTAGGAACTGCAAGCAGTGACTTCGACTTGCTCTGCCTGCGGATGGTTGATAGTCAAATGCAAAGTAACAACCGAGTCACAACCGTTTGAAGCGGTGAAAGTCTTGTCGTATGTGCCGCTTTCGGTGTATGTTTCGCCATTCCATTCGTAGGAATCGCAAGCAGTGGCTTCAATATTTTCTGTCTGCGGATGGTTGATAGTCAGATGCAGGGTAACAACAGAATCGCAACCGCTGTCGGATGAAATCGTTTGCTCATAATTACCAGATTCGGTATAGGTTTGATTGTTCCACAAATAACTGCCACAAGCAACTGCTGTAAAATCGCGTGCTGGGGATTCGTTTATTGTAAGTTGCAAGGTAACAACCGAATCGCAACCGTTTGAAGCGGTGAAAGTCTTGTAGTATGTACCGCTTTCGGTATAGGTTTCGCCATTCCACTCGTAGGAATCGCAAGCGGTGGCTTCTACTTGCTCAGCCAGCGGATGATTTATTGTCAAATGCAATGTAACAACCGAATCGCAACCGTTTGAAGCGGTGAAAGTCTTTTCGTAAGTGCCGCTTTCGGTGTAAGTCTCGCCGTTCCACTCGTAGGAATCGCAGGCAGTTGCTTCGACAAGTTCTGCCAGCGGTTGGTTGATAGTAAGATGCAATGTCAACACACTGTCGCAACCATTTGACTGCGGTACGGTTATCGTATAATTGCCCGATTCGGTGTAGGTTGTGCCGTGCCACAGGTACGAACCGCAAGCCGTAGCCGATGTTTCGCAAGTAGGTTGCTGGCAATCCTGAGTGCTGAAATTCCACACTGCCGACCAAACCGAGTTTCCGCTTGCATTGTAGCCCTGAACGCGCCAATAATAGGTTGTTCCATACATAAGGTTGCAAGTTGCATTGGTGCCTGCTGTTGTTCCGTTGCGGACTATTGAAGCAAAAGCATTGTCGGTAGCCACCTGATAGCGGTAGCCGGTAACATTGTCTATTTCGTTCCATACAAATTCCACTCCCGATGGTGCAATTTCGGTGCTGCCGTTTGCTGGGTTAACAAGTGTTGGCGCTGTGGTTAACTGATAAGCGGTTGTGAAACGCCATACATAGGACCAGGCAGAAGTGTCAGTAGCATTTAGCGCCCGAACACGCCAGTAATATGTTGTGCCAGATAAAAGCGAAGTTATATATACATAGGCCTTTCCGTTCAAATATGAACAAGAATTATAAAGAGCATATACAGGTGAGTCAAATCTACGGGTTGTATCTACTTCAAGTTCGTATCCAGTAGTTCCTGACAACTGATACCAATTTAGTTCTAAAGATGCTGCGTTACTGAGTGTTGTACCGTTTGACGGACTATATAGGGTCGGACAAGCCGATGTAGTGAAATGCCATACACTTGACCAGTTCGAAGAGCCAGTCGCATTTATCGCTCTCACTCTCCAGTAATATGTTGTGCCATACATAAGCGGATTAATGCTTACATAAGCCTTGCCATTTAAATATGAACAAGAATTATATAGTGTATATACAGGGGAATCAAACCTACTGGTCGTATCGACTTCAAGTTCGTATCTTGCAGTTCCCGAAATTTGATACCAATTAAGTTCTACCGATGCGGCATTACTGAGTGTTGTGCCGTTTGACGGACTATATAATGTCGGACAAGACGATGTTGTGAATGTCCAAACTGCTGAATAGTTAGAAGTTTCATTAGTGTTGCTATTTACAGCCCTTACTCTCCAGTAATATGTTGTACCATACCTAAGTGGGTTTATACGAACATAAGCCTTGCCATTTAAATATGAACAAGAATTATATAGAGTATATAATGGAGAATTGAAGCCACTTGTCGTATCAACTTCCAATTCATATCCTGTAGTTCCTGAAACCTGATACCAATTTAGTTCTACTGATGCAGCATTACTAAGCACCGTGCCTGTGGATGGGCTGTACAATGAAGGTGTATTAATGGCAAATAAACTACTAATAATCAACAGGTTATACAAAAACACTACGGCAATTTTTTTCATACTCATAAAACTAAATAATTGTAATCGACTTTGAAAATAAATATTAAAGTGCAAATATAGTGAGAAAAATGGAAAGGGCAAAAAAAATGTGTGGCTACACCGTTTCTGTGGGCTTCGCCCGTTTCTCGCTTCGCTGTTTGAATGGCTAAAGCCGTTTCTCGCTGCGCTGTTTAACTTCGTTGAGGGCTTCGCCGTTCAATGGCTGAAGCCGTTTCTGGGTTTGAGGATTTGATATTACAATCCTTCAACAAGGAATCGACGCAGATGCAAATGCGTAACACCATCGGCATCACTACGAGAAAGCAAAGGGGTCATAGATATGACATATTTGGGATAGTTGTCTTTTATTCGATGTAAAATACCGAATTCTCTTTCGCGTGTATTGTCGTCTGATATTATAAACGATGCTTGAACGTATGCCCTTCGACCATCCGACCTGACACCGACAAAATCAACCTCTCCAGCATTCAACTGTCCAACATACACTTTGTAACCTAATCTTACAAGATGTTGATATATAACATTTTCAATAATCTTCTCAATATCACCTTCGCGAGAACCTCCTGCCAGAGCATTTCTAATACCATTGTCCTCGAAATAGAACTTTTCATTGCTCTCAAAGATGCGCTTCCCGTGAATGTCGAACCTGCTAACCTTATGCAGCATAAACGATTCTTCAAGATATTTCTGGTAGCCGATTATTGCAGATGGCGTAATGTTCTCACCCTGCGATTTCATATATTTGCTTATACTGCTCGCAGAAATAAGTTTTCCCTCATTATCGGCCATAAACCTTACAAGATTTTCAAGAAAAGGCACATTCCTAATCTTGTTGCGCAGTATAACATCCTTTAGCAGCACCGTATGGTATATGTCCATTTGATAGTCTCGCACGGCTTCCTCTTCAAGTCCAATACGCGTCAACCCTGGCAATCCGCCATAATTAATATATTTGAGCAGAGCATCATCATTGTCGGCAAGATTATGAAAAACAATGAATTCCTTGTAACTTAGCGGTTGAATGTAAATCTCCTTGTAGCGTCCACCGATAAGCGTTGTCAGTTCTCCGCTAAACATACTTGCATTGCTTCCTGTAACAATAACCTCAGTATCGGACTCTGTACGGTAGTTCCTGAGCGTGCGTTCAAACTCCAAAATATCCTGAACTTCATCAATCAAAATATAGTTTGTTGCTCCGTCACGCCTATGTGCTTCGATATACGAGTTCAAATCCTGATAATTCCTTATGCTGTCGAACTCGCGCTTTTCCTTGTCAATATATATGACATTTGACATCGCATCCGCCCGCTTATCCTCGCACAACTGCTTGAGCATATAACTTTTCCCAACTCGCCTTTGTCCTGTAAGCACAACAATCGCACCTTTGCCCAGTACCTTTTCTATCTTATCAAGATATTCTTGCCGTCTGATAATTTCCATAATCAACCAATTTTATCAAACGCAAAAATAATAAAAATTTCTTTTATAAAAGATAAAACGTCAAAAAAATAATTTTCTTCTTTTATAGAAGACAAAAAGCCAAATAACAACACTTTCTTCTTTTATAAAACAAAAAAATGGTCTCACACCATACCAATAGTTTGTTTTTCAAATATTTAGCATTAGTTATAGGATTGAAACTATCCCAGTTACGGACATTAAACCGCAAAATGTGCGGTTATGGAATAATCGTTAGCCGCAGAAGTGTTATTTTTGGAACAGTAGATAAATTTTTTGGGCTGTAGTTTGGTGTTTAACTGATTTTTGCAGTTTTTATAACAACCATATTATCATTAAGTTATAAAAAAAAAGACAGTCATTACTTGCTTCGCTGCGTGAGCTAAAGGTTCCACAAGTCAGAACATACACGCGATACGGAACGGGGAGCGTTGTAATGTTCGACTATGCGGAATCTCCAATTAGTACACAAAGGAGATTGGCTACGCCGAGCTAAAGGTACCGTATAAGTGAACTCACAAGCAACGTTCCTTATGCTGTTCGTTCTACTTTACGGAATGACGGCAAGGGGGATTTCAGAATAAATTCAGTTGTTTGTAAAACTACAGCCATTTTTTGTTTATTTTCTGTACGGGATATTACATATAACAGTAAAATATTTTGAAGAAAATTGAAAAACATTCCATTTAGTTAAAATAATTTCACTATTTTTGCGGCATGAGTTTACATAATAAAGATATTAGAAGCTTTGGAAATGTCCCGATAGGAGTTTCCGCTATTGAGTCGGCTATGCCCGATTACAATTTCATTCAGAACAAGATATGTTCGATGGAGCATAATGGACAGTTAATTCGTCTTAGACGAGGTTTATATGTACAGCCACCGTCGGTTACTGGAAAGATTATTTCACTTGAACTTGTGGCAAATCACATATATTCGCCTTCGTATGTTACTGGTTTGTATGCACTCCGTTATTATGGATTAATTCCAGAACTTGTATATACGGTAACTTCCGCGACAACAGGACTTTCAAAGCGTTTTGTAAACAAGCTTGGCACTTTTGAGTATCGCAGGTTTGCAAGCGATTATTACCATATTGGCATTAGGATACAGGACGGAGACGGCTGTTCGTTTCTTATTGCATCTCCCGAAAAAGCATTATGCGACCTTATATGTATGACTTCGCACTTGAATTTGCGTTATATGCGTGAAACAATGGCTTATCTTGAAGAAGATTTGCGTTTTGATATGGATGCCTTTTGGGGTATGGACAAGAGTATTTTCGAGCAATGTGCGCAAGTTGGAGCAAAGAGAACGATGATTGGAAATTTGATTAAACTAATAGAAAGAAATGGATGATATTTTTAACCAGATGCTGTCTGTGTATGAAATAAATACGGACACAGATAGGCGCAATGCGACATTTGAAGTAATGCAGCAGATTATTCTAGCTGGATTGCAACAAGGTGGATTTTTCGACAAGGCGGCATTTTATGGAGGCACTTGCCTTAGAATTTTTCACGGACTGCAAAGATTTTCGGAAGACATGGATTTTTCATTGGTGAGAAAAGATGAAAAATTCAATATTGAAGATTATTTTGACCCAATAGTAAAGGTTTTTGAATCCATTGGACGCAAGGTTGTTATCACAAAGAAAGACAAAAGAACATTTGGAAGGGTTGAGTCTGCATTTTTGAAGGATAATACCCAATTGTACGATGTGGCATTTCAGACAGAAAAAAGCATTAAAATAAAGATTGAGGTTGACACTAATCCACCGTTAATGTTTGATACTGAACAAAAGTTGCTAATGAAGCCATATTCGTTTATGACAAGGTGCTTTACACTTCCCGACCTTTACGCAGGAAAAATGCACGCACTAGTTTTCCGCAATTGGAAAACAAGACTAAAGGGCAGAGATTGGTATGACTTTGAATGGTATGTTAGAAATGATGTGCCTTTGGACTTTCTGCATTTGCAGGAAAGAATAAAGGAATTTAGTGGGGAAGAAATGTCGCGCGAGAAATTTATGCAGTTGCTCAACGAAAGGCTTGCTACCGCCGATATGAAATCTGTACTTGAAGATGTGACTAGGTTTGTTAGGAATCCTAACGAGTTAAAAATCTGGTCGAATGACTATTTTTTGGAACTTGCAAAAAAAATTCGCTTCAAGTAGGCAACCATTTTAAAAATTATTCGTTAGGGAGGTGTATGCGAAAGGAAAAGTTGGACATATACAATGCCAATGATGCGATGGTAATCGTGGAAGGCTGCGTAAAGAACGACCGTGAATATCAGCAGATTCTTTACAAACAGACTTTTACAAAAATGCTTGGTGCGTGTCTGCGGTATTCGTCCGACTACGAAGAGGCGATGGACTATGTGCAGGACGGATACATAAAGGTGTTCGACAAGATTGGAAGTTATCAGCCTACAGGTTCTTTGGTATCGTGGATAAAGCATGTTATTGTCAACAATCTGATTGACTCGCTGCGGAAAAAGTCGAAATACCAGTTTTCCGACATGGACGAAATGCAAATCGAAGATGATGACAATAGCGGTGAAGATCTGGAAAGGATTGCAGCAAAGGAACAGAATGCCGGTCGAATAGTGGAACTCCTGCAAGAATTGTCTCCTGCCTGCAGAATGGTGTTCAACATGTTTGTGGTTGAAGAGCTTTCGCATCAAGAAATAGCCGAGAGGCTTGGCATTTCGGTGGGAACGTCGAAGTCGAACCTAGCAAAGGCAAAAATGAAACTGAAACAGATGTTTATAAGTAAATATGGCGAAGATGAGTAATTTAAAGAAAATATTATCCGAATACGAGGGTGAATTCAACCCCAACGGCTGGGCACAGCTCGAAAAGCGTCTGCCAAAGCGGACCTTCATGCAGAGGTTCGGCAAGTTTATTGTCGGCGGAGCTGCTGGTGCATTGGTTGTTGCCGGTGTGCTTGTGGCTGTGCTGTGGAATAGTGACGAAAAACCTTCAATCGATGAACCTATTGCAAAAGCCGAAATTGCAAATACCGTGCATGAAAGCACTGACGATGCAACAGCTGTTTCTGTTCCCGACCAGACCTCTATGCCAAATGCAGAAATTTCAGAATCCAAGCAAACCGCAACTGCTACCGAAATTGCTGAGACCCCAAACACGGAAATTGCAGAATCGAAGGTAGAAACCGAACCTGCAAAGCAGACTGAACAACCAGCGGTTAGCAACGAAAAGCAAGATGTTGCATCTAACACTCAGGACAACCAGCCTAAGCAAACCCCGAAAGTCGTTAGCGAACCGTCGTTCTCGGTTTCGTGCGACAGGCATTGCACTCCCGCTACGGCAAAGTTTGTGGCTGTTGGTGTTGAGGCCGACTGCGAAGTTGTGTGGGATTTCGGCAACGGAAAGCAAGGCAACGGCAACAATGCAACCTGCGAATACCGCAAGAAGGGAACCTACACGCCATCGGCATCGGTGTACCGCAATGGCAGATTGCAGAAAAAGGTTAACCTTGATGCAATTACAATTGGAGAAACACCTGTCGCTGACTTTTCGTGGCGTTCAACCGACAACACCTATACATTTTATACTGGCAGAACTGTTGATTTGTCGTACAAGTGGGAAATCGACGGCAAGTCGTTTGCCGACAAGTCGGTGGAATACGAGTTTGTCCGCAGTGGCGACTATCCGATAAAGTTGGCTCTTGCCGATGGCGAATGTTCGGCAGAAACCGCCAAGACACTAAAAGTTGTTATTACACATGTATTTTATGTTCCGAATGCGTTTACCCCCGATTCCGAAGGCGTAAATTCAACATTCGGACCAATAGGCGAGAATCTAAATTTCAAGACATATAGTTTTGGTATAACCAATTCGAGGGGAGATGTTGTGTTTACTTCGACCGACCCGTTGATACAATGGAATGGCAAGGTAAACAATGTGGGAACTTCCGTCGAGGCTGGCGTGTACTACTGGATAATAAAGACGGTGGACAATTACGGCAACAGCCAGACGCGGAAGGGAACCGTAAACGTAATGAGGTAGAGTATTATGGTATTGATGCCGACAATTTTGTCGGCATCTTTTTTTTTGCGTGGTGCAATCTCAAAATCAATCTAAAATCGTAATTCGTAATTCGTAAATAATATTGTATTTTTGTGCCATTAAATTTTAAAACATTATGGTAAGGGTAAGATTTGCACCTAGTCCTACGGGACCGCTACACATAGGCGGAGTTAGAACCGCATTGTACAACTATTTGTTTGCCCGTCACAATGGCGGACAGATGATTCTCCGAATCGAAGACACCGACCAGACCCGCTATGTAGAGGGCGCTGAGGAATACATTATGAATTCGCTCGAATGGTGCGGCATAAAATTCGACGAAGGTATCCGCGAAGGCGGAAAATACGGTCCGTACCGCCAGAGCGACCGCAAGGACATTTATGCAAAATATGCGCAGATACTCATCGACAACGGTAGCGTATATATGGCTTTCGATACTCCAGAGGAACTGAACGAGCTCCGTGCTGCAGCCGAAAAGGAAGGCAAAACCTTCATCTACAACTTTTCCACTCGCATGAGCCTGCGCAACAGCCTTTCGCTTAGCAAGGAAGAAGTTGACGAACTGCTGAAAAACGGCACTCCATACGTTCTGCGCTTCAAGGTGCCGGAAAACCGCGTGCTCGAAACCCACGACGAAATTCGTGGCGACATCACATTCAACACCAAGGAAATGGACGACAAGGTACTGATGAAGACCGACGGCTTGCCAACCTACCATCTCGCAAACATTGTCGATGACCATCTGATGGAAATCACTCACGTCATCCGTGGCGAGGAATGGTTGCCATCGTTGCCGCTGCATATATTGTTGTACGAAGCATTTGGCTGGGAACATCCTAAGTTCGCACACTTGCCGCTTATCCTCAAGCCTAGCGGAAAGGGCAAGCTCAGCAAGCGCGACGGCGACCAGCTCGGATTCCCTGTTTTCCCGATGCAGTTCAACAACAACGGCGAAATGTGCAAGGGTTACCGCGAAGATGGATATTTCCCCGAGGCTTTCATCAATATGCTGGCACTTTTGGGCTGGAATCCTGGCACCGAGCAGGAAATCTTCTCGATGGACGAACTTATTAAGGAATTCACCATAGAGCGCGTCGGCAAGAGCGGAAGCCGTTTCGACCCCGACAAGACAAAGTGGTTCAACCACCAGTACATAATGAAGAAGTCGGCAGAGGAAGTCGCAGAACTTTTCCGCAAGGATTTGGACGCTCGTGGCATCGATTACTCAAAGTTCGACATTGTACGCATTTGCGAACTTATGAAGGAACGTATTTCGTTCATCCACGAAATGTGGGACGAAACCCGCTTCTTCTTCGAGACTCCGACCCAGTTCGACGAAAAGTTCAAGAAGAAAGCCTGCAAGGAAGACACTGCCGAGGTTCTCGAAACGTTGATTACCATACTCGACAAATGCCCCGACTTCAAGCCCGAAACTACCGAAGGTGCTGTAAAAGCTTGGATTGAAGGCAACGAATGGGGATTTGGCAAGGTTATGTCGCCTTTCCGTCTGGCTATCGTTGGCGAAGGCAAAGGCCCGAGCGTTTTCGATATGATTGAAGTCATCGGTAAGTCCGAAACCTTGAAGAGAATACAAAATTTAGTCAAGGAACTGAAGGCTTAATTATTTATATATAAGCAATTTATTTGCCGAAAGGTAGAAATTTTCAATATACAAAAGGCGGATGTGCAATAAATCCGCCTTTTGTGCGTTATTGTGGTATACAAAACATATTAAATTTTATTTTTTAACCTTTGGATATTTATTAAGAATAATTTTTTATTTTTGTAGCCGATATGATGATGGAATAGAGTTGTTGATATAATATGTTTAATCATTCTGGAGAAGGTTCTGCGCTTTGGAGAGAAAAGGAAAGACAGGCAAGTTTGATTTTTATTCGTATAACATTAAATTTTAGGAGATTAGTTTTATGAGAAAACCATTTTGGTTATTAGGAGTTGCCGCATTAATGGCAACGTTGGTTTCGTGCAATCGCAATGCAAAGCCAGAACCTGCAGTTTATGAATTGGAAGTGTATAAGACGCAGAAAATTGTGTTGAACGCCGAAGATAGAGATTTGGAAAGTGAAATAACTCTTCCAGGAGGACTTGTTGACATTGACGGCAAGGATGCGCTTGTGTTTTATTCTAATGGAAGCATATCGTACTACGATTTGGAAACTGGCAAGAAGATGAGCGGTGTTAGTAATGTTGAACCCAAGGAACCCGTGTCTTTGGATACTGTGATTGATGTTGATGTTCCGTTGTTGGCAGGTGACAGCAAGCAGCTTGGTGTTAGGCTTGATTATGACGAGACTAACAATGTTTACTGGGCAGAGAAGGCTTACGATACCGAATATTATGGTAAAAATGTTAACGAACTTATTATTATCGATAAGGATTTCAAATATTTGGGAACAATTTACGACAGTAAGGTTTTTCCTTGGTTCTGGAACGGTAGGATACTTGTCGATATCAGCCGTATAAAAAACAATTCGGTTGTGACGGTTAACTTTTTGAAACTTACTAAGACCGACCGCGACTACAAGGAGTACATTGAATCGTGCCGTGCCGACCTTGAGAAAAAGCATAAGGATTGGGAAGAATATAAGGAGAAGAATTCCCCAGAAAACAGTCCGCTCATTGGTTTGGTAAAGCCCGAGGCTGACAGAGTATATAAGGTACTTACCTTGTACTGCAAGGATGAAATATCGGATGGCGACAAGATGGTTATCGACTCGCTGATTGGCGAAAAGGAAATTGTCAACTTGGCACCTATATATCTTGTGATTTCTGCCGAAAATGAAGAAGTTGCCACCTCGTATGTCAAGAAAAACGGTCTCGATTGCATCGAAAAGATTGTGTTCGATACCGAAGGCTTTGCAAAGACAGATGCGGGACAAGACAATCCGCGCTTTATGCTTGTGGAAGATGGTCTTATAACAAGAGACACTATTTATAGTACCCAAGACATAGGCACAGAGATGATTCCGAGATTATTTGGCGAAGGCAAATTTACTCGATATTATATTTATGATGGTGAACTTGTTGTCGCGGTTACTGGCGGCGCATTTATTGACGATTAATTGATTTAGGAGAAAAAAGATAAAATGATTATCCGCAATTTTCACCAATGTGGAGATTCCGCATAAGCGAACTCACAAGGCTCGTACCTGTGCCTGTTCGTTCTGCTTTGTGGAATGACTCCTCACCGTCATTTCGGAAGTTATGATGAACCAGCGATACGGAATGGGGAGCTGTGTGAATCAAACTATCCGAAATCTCCTTTGAAATCATTGTTTTGTGCTGATTGCGGATAATCATTAAAGATAATATGAGTTTAATTCGTTTGACAATAAAATATTTAAAGGAGGTTTAATTATGAGAAAAACATTTTGGTTATTAGGAGTTGCCGCATTAATGACAACGTTGGTTTCGTGTAATCGCAATGCCAAGCCCGAACCAGCAGTTTATGAGTGGGAAGTGTATAAAACGCAGGAAATCCTAGTAAATCCAGAAGACAGGGGCACTCGGTATGCCAGCAGAACGCGTCCTCTAACGCTTTTGGATATTGACGGCAAGGATGTTCTGGTCTTTTCTTATGAAGCTTATGGAGAAACCAATTCATATTATGACTTGGCAACAGGCAAAAAGATGTATGAATTGGATAAAGCGGAAGATGTAGAGTTGGTGAGAGAGGAAAGAAAAGAAATTGCTGATAATGTGTTTCATGTAAAAGCAATAGATTTAAACACGTTGTATTTTGATACCATAATGCCAACAGAAGTTCAATTGGCTACGAGCAACGAGAAATTATATGTTGATACTATCTTCAGAGAGAAAAATGATATGCGTCGTACTTTTATATATGACAAAACTAATGAGGTATATTATCATATCATAGCTTATGATTCTGAATACTATGGAGAGCATGTTCACACTTGTGTTCTTGCGGATAAGGATTTCAATTATATAGGTGAAATTTACAACGAACGTGGTATATGGTGTTCTAATGACAGAATTGCGATTAACTATGACATTGTCAACGATTCTATCATAAAGCTGAACTATCTGAGGCTCACAAAGACCGACCGCGATTATAAGCAGTACATTGATTCGTGCCGTGCCGACCTTGAGAAAAGACATAAAGACTGGGAAGAATACAAAGTCAAGTTTGCTGAAGAAAACAGTCCTGTTGTAGCTTTGGTAAAGTCGAAGAACGAGATTGATGATAATATGTATAAGATAGTTACGTTTTATTGCAAGAATGAAGTGTCAGACGCCGATAGAATGGTAATTGATTCGTTGATTGCTAGAAAGGAGATTGTCAATTTGGCGCCGATATACATTGTAGTTTCTGCCGAAAATGAAGAGCTTGCAGCTTCGTACATAAAAGACAATGGTCTCGATTGCATCGACAAGATTGTGTTCGACACCGAAGGTATAGCAAAGACCGATGCCGGACAAGCCAATCCGCGCCTTATGCTGGTAGAGGATGGTCTCATAACAAAAGACACTGTTTATCGCATCGAGGACATTGCCAAGAAAATGATACCTAGGGTGTTTGGCGTAGGCAGTGGAATGCAGTATGATATTTATTGTGAAATGCTTGTTGTAAGAGGGACACATCCGGATTATTTCTTTGACGATTAGTTGACGAATACGGCTCTTTCATTTGGACCATATTGTTATTTGTGATACAAATAATTAGCATCTGAATTAATCTGGCTGAGCTTGTCGAAGTCAAGGTAACGAAATGATATAATGCTACCAACCTTACCCTTCGACAGGCTCAGGGGGCGGTTAAATGAAAGAGCCGTGGTTGACGAATACATAAAATGGAAAAAAGGTTGCGATTGCAGCCTTTTTTTTGTTGGATTGTAGATTACCGACGCTGCCGCGGGCATCCTTGCAAAAAAAAGGAAACTTGTGTCGCTGCGTTTTCATTTTTGTTTTCTGCAATTCCTTTTGAATGCGAGCATTCAAGGATTTGCAGAAAACAAAAATAGCGAAGCAAAAGCTTCGCTATTTTTTGCGGAGAGAGGGGGATTCGAACCCCCGGTACCGGTAACCCAGTACGTCAGTTTAGCAAACTGGTGGTTTCAGCCACTCACCCACCTCTCCGTGCTAAAATCTGAACATCTCCTAAAAGCGGAAATGCGGGTGCAAAGATATATGTTTTTTGGATAACACAAAAATTATTTCCGAAAATATTTTCCAATAAATTTTATTGTTAGTTTTTTCCAAAAATTCAATGCATTAACTAAAAATGATTATCTTTGCAGTCTTACAAAAAAGACATATTATATATGAATCGCTATTTATCCATATTTATTACAATGCTGTTGATTGCATCGCTCTCCTTGCTGTATTCGTGCGGTGGAACAAACTCAGGAAAAGCTAACCTTGTGGCAATGTACGGACTTGTAAACGGTTCCAACTGGCGTGGTGCAGACCCGACGGCTATTGTTAGCGAACACAAGATAAAGATTAATGGTACGTCGGCCAATGGTCAGACAATGATAATAACTCTTAACACAAAAGAACTAGGTGAATATACGTTTTCTCCTACAAACGGACATTTTGCCGAGTTTATTCCGAATATGGCATCTGGGACAGAACGGTTCTCGACATTGATTGGCGACGGCGGCGGCGTGTTGAGGCTTACGTCGTTTAACGAGGAGACCAAAACACTTGGCGGTGAGTTCAGTTTCAAAGCTTGCCGTTCCGACGGGGCATCAAAGTCGGTGACTGAAGGAAGATTTACAAATGTGCCTTATACGTTCTATAATTTTGAAGATGAACAATATAACAATGTGTTCAAATTTACACACAACAACATATTGTGGGAAGCCGTAAATGTTTCGGGTGTCAAGAACGATACTGCAATGATTGTGAAAGGCGAATGCGACCGCTCGCAGGCTTGGCAGAGCGTGACCTTGCAAATGCCACAGAATGTTTCCGCTGGCGTTCACTATTTCGGACAGGACGTTTCCGGTTTCTTCCAGTCTGGATTCTATAGTTTTCCAGCCACTGCAGGTGCAATAACCATTACCGAAAACAATACTCAGAACAAGATAATCAAAGGAACTTTCTTTTTCAACTATCGCAACAATAACAACGAAGTGCAGTCAATTTCTGACGGTGTTTTCGATTTGAAATATACTGACGAAACCGTCGTTGAATAGTAAATCATAATGTAAAACAACATAAAAATTTTCACATGAACGAAAAAATATTGAAAGACCTTGCCAAAATAGGCATAACAGGTGTAAAAAAGCTTCATTATAATCCCTCATACGAGGAATTGTTCAAATTTGAGATGGACCCGTCGCTCGAAGGTTTCGATAAAGGCCAGCTTACCGAACTCGACGCTGTAAACGTAATGACAGGTATCTATACTGGTCGTTCGCCTAAGGATAAGTTCATCGTTATGGACGAAAACTCAAAGGATACCGTATGGTGGACTACCGACGAATACAAGAACGATAACCACGTTTGCTCGCAGGAAACTTGGAATGTAGTGAAAGACCTTGCAAAGAAGCAGCTTTGCGACAAGGAACTGTTCGTAGTTGATGCTTTCTGCGGTGCCAACAAGGATACCCGCATGAACGTGCGTTTCATCATGGAAGTTGCTTGGCAGGCTCACTTCGTACGCAATATGTTCATCAAGCCTACAGAAGAAGAGTTGAAGGACTTTGAACCGAACTTCACCGTTTACACCGCTTCGAAGGCAAAGGTTGAAAACTACAAGGAACTCGGTCTCAACAGCGAAACCGCAGTTGTATTCAACATCACGAGCCGCGAGCAGGTTATCCTCAATACTTGGTACGGTGGCGAAATGAAGAAGGGTATGTTCTCGATGATGAACTACTATCTTCCATTGCAAGGTATTGCTGCTATGCACTGCTCGGCAAACACCGACATGCAGGGCAAGCACACCGCTATCTTCTTTGGACTTAGCGGAACAGGCAAGACCACCCTTTCTACCGACCCGAAGCGTCTGCTCATCGGTGACGACGAACACGGCTGGGACGACGACGGCGTTTTCAACTTCGAAGGCGGCTGCTACGCAAAGGTCATCAACCTCGACAAGGACAGCGAACCCGATATCTACAACGCAATCCGTCGCAATGCACTTCTCGAGAACGTTACCGTTGACGAAAAGGGTAAGATTAATTTCGCCGACAAGAGCGTTACCGAAAATACCCGCGTAAGCTACCCGATTGACCATATCGAGAAGATTGTTCGTCCGATAAGTGCAGCTCCTGCCGCAGAAAACGTTATTTTCCTTTCTGCTGATGCATTCGGTGTTCTTCCTCCTGTATCAATACTAACACCCGAACAGTGCAAGTACTACTTCCTTAGCGGTTTCACAGCTAAGTTGGCAGGAACAGAGCGTGGCATTACCGAACCTACTCCAACTTTCAGCGCATGCTTCGGTCAGGCATTCCTCGAATTGCACCCGACAAAGTATGCTGAAGAACTGGTAAAGCGTATGGAAAAGAGCAATGCAAAGGCTTATTTGGTTAACACAGGATGGAACGGTACTGGCAAGCGTATCTCGATTAAGGATACCCGTGGTATCATCGATGCAATCCTCGACGGCTCAATCTTGACCGCTCCGACAAAGAAGATTCCGTACTTCGATTTCGAAGTTCCGACTGCATTGCCAGGCGTTGACCCGAAGATTCTCGACCCGCGCGACACCTACGCAACCGCCAACGAGTGGGACGTTAAGGCACGCGACCTTGCAGAACGCTTCATCAAGAACTTTGTTAAGTTCACAAGCAACCCTGCCGGCAAGAAGTTGGTTGATGCAGGTCCAAAGCTATAATAATTAAAGGTATAATTTATAATTGCAAAAGGCTGCCAAGTGGTAGCCTTTTTTGTTTATTGTTATGAATAACTCTTTTGTGTTTTGCAGGTAAAATTTTTAAGAAATAATTTGCACGACAAAAAAGAAGTATTATATTTGCAAAAATTTATGTGGCGTATGAAATACACTTTGTGTTGTATATTTGTGATGTTTGTCTGCGGAATTGCAAGTTTCGGGCAGGATATACATTTTACACAGTATTACGCTACTCCTTTGGTTTTTAATCCTGCGGCCACTGGATTTTTCGATGAGGACCTCAGATTGTCGAATAACTATCGTACACAATGGAGTGCCGTTGGTGTGCCATACCAGACTGTTTCTGTGTCGGTTGATGCTCCAATACGATTCCGTGGAAAGTCGGGACTTGGCGTTGGCTTCATGTTCTTGCACGACAAGTCGGGCGGAACAAAACTCACTGCCAACAAGTTTATGCTTTCGCTGTCGTATTTGCTCAATATCAACAAGAAAAATCAGATTTCAGTGGGATTGCAGGGCGGATATGTAAACAAGTACTTTACCCTCGACGGAATAACCTTGCCGAGTCAGTACAACCCCGACACTGGGCTTTTTGATGATAATTTGCCGAACAATGTCACCGATATGGATATGTCCCTCGGCTATTTCGATATGCATGCTGGTGTTTCGTATCGTGGAAAGTTCCAGAAAGTGGAGCCTTTGGTAAGCCTGTCGGTGCTTCACCTCAATTCGCCTAAAGAGACATACTGCAATACCAACAGCAAGCTTACGCCACGAATGTTGTTGAGCGGTGGTGTCAGAATCTTATGTGCCAAGTCGTGGTCGGTAATTCCGCATATACTTACTACATTCAACAAAAAGACCGAGGAAATGCTTTTCGGTGCACTTGCCGAGCGAGAAATCCCAACCAAAATTATAACATCAGTTTTCTTTGGCGCAAGCGGACGTACCTCGTTCTCAAACTTCGATGCCGCAATGCTCACGGCGGGACTTACATTCTATGGAATTACCGTCGGTGCAAGCTACGACATAAACCTGTCGAAACTGATGCAGGCGACAAACTCACGCGGAGCATTTGAAATTTCACTCATATACAAATTGAAATTCGCAAGGAAAAACTACATAACGCTACCTTGCGACAGATTCTAAAGATGGAAGCAAGCAGGTCTAAAATATTACATTTCTTTTTGTTTGCTGGGCTGATATTGATACTTGCATTTTTTACGGCAAATAGCATTTCCGCTCAGAATACCGACAAAGAAAAGCCTGTGTCGAAAGGAAAACTGTTGAAAAATGCAAAAAATGCGATTTTCGATGGCGATATTTTCACCGCTACCGACAACTATCGTAAATATGACGATAAGTATCCTGGGAATGCAAAAGTTGAGAAGGCGCTTGCATATTTGTACTGGAAGGAAAAAAATTATCCCGAGGCACAGAAGTATTTCAACAAGACATACAGAAACGACACTAAGACAAACCTGATTGAGCTGTTCTATTCTGCCAAATGCCTGCATTCGATGGGAAAATACGATGAGGCTAAGAATGAGTATGAAAGGTTTGCTTCGGTGGCTCGTTCCGACAAAAGCCTTCGCGACTATGTGAAACTTGCAAAGTCGCTCGCCGAAAAAATTGACAGCATTGCAAATGAACGCATCAACAACAACATCCTGATGCATCATCTCGATACTTCTGTGAATGGCAAGCATATTAACACAGCACCGCTACCATACGAGAACAATACGTTGATATTCGGTTCGTTGCGTGAAAATGAGATTACATATTACAATGTAGCCGATGACACTTTGCCCACACGTAAGTTCTACATTGCCAAGGAAGAGCCCGAGATGGAATGGAGTTTTGTCGGTGAGTTCGATACGGTATTCAATGCCAACGAGTATGATGTGAGCAATGGTGCATTTTCGGTTGACAAAAGGAGGTTTTTCTTCACAAGATGCCAGAATGACGACTATGGGAAGAAAATCTGTGAAATATACATGTCGAAACTTGAAGATGGCGTATGGCAAATTCCCGAACGGCTACCCGATGTGATAAATGCTTCTGGTTTCACAACGACAATGCCCTCGCTTGGCGTTTCGAGACAGAATACCGATGTGCTTTACTTCGTAACCGACCGTGAGGGCGGACGAGGCGGACTCGACTTGTGGTTTTCGCTGTACAACTGGAAGGACAAGACTTGGAAGGAAGCCAAAAACTGCGGTAAGCAGGTTAATACCATTGGCGATGAGATAACACCATTCTACGATGTCACAACACGCACCCTTTACTATAGTTCCGACGGAATGGCTGGTTTTGGCGGATTCGACATCTACAAGACAACGGGCGAGGGCAAGAGTTTCAACGATATACAGAACCTTGGACAGCCTATCAACTCAAGCTACGACGACCTTTACTATACAATTGACGAAAGCCGCCGAAAAGGTTTCCTCTCGTCTAACCGCGACGGTGGGTATTCGCTGCGCAACAAGAATTGCTGCGACGACATCTACGAATTCATTTACCGCGACCATATTGTTGTCGCAGTTGACGGAAAGGTGATAGGAATTACCGATTCCATTTTCTACCGTAGCATCGAAGAAGAATATGAGCGCACACATACAGTTGATATCAGCAAAATAGAAGAATCAGACAAGGCGGAAATATTACAGGACTATCGAGTTGATTTGTATATGACCGATAACGATGGCAAAAATTATTTCCTGAAATCTACGACAACTGGCAAGGAACTGTATTTCTTCAACCTTGAACGCGATGTTGACTATTATATCAGCGTCAAGGATTTTAACAACAAGGAAAAACGTCTTGAATTTACAACAAAGGGCTTGACGCATTCCGATACCTTGCATCTCGACCCGATAATAATAAATTCGTTGCCGACGCGTGCTTTCGTTGTCGAAAACATTTACTACGACTTTGCAAAATACAATCTGCGCGAAGAATCAAAGGTTGTTATTGATACGACAATATTTAAGATTCTCAATGCTTATCCGAAAATCATTGTCGAAATAAGTTCGCACACCGACAGTGTCGGCACAGACCAAAGCAATATGATATTGTCGCAGAATAGGGCACAGTCGGTTGTAAATTACTTGATACAAAAGGGAATAAAGAAGGAAAGGCTTGTGGCAAAAGGTTATGGTGAATCTAAGCCGATAGCACCGAACTCCAATCCCGATGGTTCCGACAATCCCGAAGGCCGACAGAAGAACCGCCGTACCGAATTCCGCGTAATTGGTCATCTCGACGACGATGCCGAAATCTTGTACGAGTACGATTAGGTATTTATGTAAATCATATCCGATTACATTTATTACCTTTGCATGCAAAATTACAAGAAATGACCGAAAGCAAACCGATGCAAGTTGACGTTGCCGAAATTATCCGTGCAAAAAGTCCTAGGCTGGCAAAGAAGATGCCTCGCTTCGTTGTAAACTTTCTGCGGCGGTTAGTTCACGAAAAAGATGTGAACGAGATACTTGCAAAAGCAAACGGAGCAACAGGCATTGATTTTGTAAACATTGGAGTGGAATCTCTTGAACTGAAACGTCAGGTAAGTGGAATGGAAAACATTCCATCCGAAGGCCGTTTCATATTCGTTGCCAATCATCCGCTTGGCGGTCTCGAAAGCCTTATGATGATGAAGACAATAAATGAAAAATACAGTGATTTTATGTTCGTCGTAAACGACTTTCTGATGGCATTGGAACCGCTACGACCTATCTTTATCCCCATAAACAAAGTTGGCAAGCAGTCGCGCACAAATGCCGAGCAACTCAACGAACTATATGCTTCCGACAAGCAAGTGTTGTATTTCCCCGCTGGACTTTGCTCCCGGAAAATCAAAGGCAAAATAGTTGACCTGCCATGGCAGAAAAATTTCATAGTCAAGGCAGTGGAATACCAGCGCGACATAATACCAATTTACATTGGCGGCAAAAATTCGAATTTCTTCTACCGACTTGCCAATTGGCGTAAACGGTTGAAAATCAAATTCAACATCGAGATGCTTTTCCTTGTGGACGAAATGTTCAAGCAACGCGGACAGACAATAACACTAACAATCGGGAAACCAATACCCTACGCAACCTTCGACAAATCGAAAACTCCAATTGAATGGGCTGAATGGGTAAAAACAGAAACCTATAAAATGAATAATGGATAATTGATAATCTGTGGCGACGCGGCGTGCCACGTCGCTACAAATTATCAAATCATCAAATTTTCGAATCATTCAAATTGTTCCCATGACCGACATCTTCACCACCGAGAAACGTTCCGACATAATGTCGAAAATTAGGTCGAAAGGCACAAAGCCTGAGATAAAGCTTCGCAAGGCTCTGTTTGCCCGTGGTTTCCGTTACCGCACCAACGACAAGCGTCTGCCTGGTACTCCCGACATTGTGTTGCCAAAATATGGCACAGTGATTTTCGTAAACGGATGTTTCTGGCATCACCATCCGGGCTGTAAGATTGCAACGACTCCAAAGTCAAACACCGAGTTTTGGCAAAATAAAATAAAACGCAACCGTCAGCGTGATTTGGAGAACTATTGGAAACTGGATGAGTTAGGGTGGGATGTCATCGTCGTTTGGGAATGCGAACTTAGCCACGCGCACGATGCCGATGCTGTTGCCGACAAACTTGCAGAACGACTTCACAGGAAACTACAACCACAGCTACGTCCATACGAAATTCCTGAAGAATCGGAAATAGATATTGCTGCAGAGGAACCTGTTGAATAAATTGACAATTAATAATTTACAATGGATAATTGTCAATTCGCTATGCTCGGAGAGCGGAGTTCATGGACGCGTTTTCATAAGTCAAAACTCTCTCGTCCGCATTGCATCCATATAGTTGCGAAGCACCGATTTCTGAGATTCGGGCAGACTTACCTTTTGTAAATACGAATCGGCAATATTGTAGCACTCTTCGATTTTCGCAATAGTCAATTCCTTGATTTTAAGGTTGTCGTATATTGCTTTTATAGAGTTGTATTTTTCGTTGTGGTCAAAATTCTCTTTTGAGAGCCATTCCAACAGTTCCGATTTTGTGTTGCCAGAAGCCAGATTCATTGCATTAATTAGCAGGAAAGTCTTCTTGTTTTCGGCAATATCGCCACCGATAGGTTTTCCAAATACTTTTGCATCTCCGTATGTATCAAGCAAATCGTCCTGCAGTTGGAAGGCAAGCCCAGCATAACGACCATACTGGTAGATGTTTTCGCAGTCGTCGGGAGAAGCATTGGCTATTAGAGCACCTATTTTCAGACTTCCTGCAAGAAGGACTGCCGTTTTAAGATTTATCATCTTCATATAGTCGTCAACGGTAACGTCGCTTTCTGTCTCAAAGTCCATATCATATTGCTGTCCTTCGCAGATTTCGATGGCAGTTTGCAAAAATGTATCGAGGACTTTTTCTCGGTTGCAAGCGGTTTTTGCTGTGCATTTGCAAGCCACAAGCGACATCAGGTCTCCCGAAAGTATGGCAATGTTCTCAGTCCATTTCTTATGCACGGTAGGACGTCCGCGACGCATATCCGACTTGTCCATTATGTCGTCGTGCAACAAGGTGAAATTATGGAAAATCTCAAGTCCGAGAGCCGCATCCACAGCGGCATCGGCATTCGCGCCGAACATTTCTGCCGACATAAGGCACATCACAGGACGAATTCGTTTTCCTCCAGCCGAAAGTGCGTATCTTACTGGTTCATACAAGAATTTCGGTTCTGTTTCCATCCTGTCAAGGAAAGAGTTCAACTGCGACTTGAAATAATCCAAATAATATTCCTGAGTTTTCATTTTATTATAAATTAATAGGTGCAAATCCTAAAAAATGGAATCAAAATAAAATGCCTGCAACACTTGCGAAAGCACTAGGCAAATCAACAGACCATAAAGCACAAGTTGCTGTACGACAAATGTCTTGGCGTTTACAATAACGTTTGACAGCAAATAGCACAGCGGGAAATACATAAGCCATACCGATTCGTTTGACGATATTGGCGATAGCATAAACGCTCCAGCATATATCAGTATGAAAAGCATCGACTGGTGATATTTCATCTCGGCGGCCTTGCGGAAAACCTTTAGGGTAAATATCGACAGCAACGAAACCAACACTGCATAAATTACAGGTATGCGGAATACATAATTAAGATAATTGTACTTTTCGCCTATCACCAAGACCGAAAACTCAGCCTTTACAGATTCTATGAGTTCCTGCCAGTCGCCATAAAGCCAAACAAGGCAGAATGCCACTCCCACGACAAACACTTGTGCAACCAAGAAAGATACTATGTCGCGCCACGAGATAGGCTTTACAATGGCCATCACAACAATCAAGGTGGGGAAAAGCACTATATACTTGTAGGCGAACAGCAACGACAGTCCGTAGAGCAAGCCAACATCAAGGCTATGCCTTATTGCCTCGTGCTTGTTGTACATTCCGAACATTCGCAAAATGGCAAGTGCCACAAACAACGTAGCGACAATTTCGGGTACAAACCTCTGCGCATTTATCAAGCTTCCTGTAAGCATTGCAAAGAACAGCGTAGGTAACTGATAGCCAGACTCAACAACTTGGTGACGGAAATTTGCCTTGGAAACATAGCAGGCAAAGGCAAATGCCAAAGCAAATGCTATTGTCGTATATATATATTGGAACAATGCCGACTCGTATGAAAACCTGAAGAAATACGAATGGAATCCGCCAGAGTCAACGGCTGTTGGCATTACGGCAAACTTGTAACCCCAAAGTGCTGCCATTAGCAAAAATGCCAGCAGGTAGTTGACGGGATTGTTCGATTTCAGCAGTTTCAGCATTGCATTACCTTATTTTAAGTCGAATCCAAGGTCGGTGCGATAATAGCACTTGTCGAACGAGATGTTCTTGAGCGACGAATACGAAGTTTCCAAAGCACTGAAAATCGTGTTGCCATAACTGCTTACGGCAATCACACGTCCGCCAGAAGTTACAACATCGTTGCCCGAAATTGCCGTTCCTGCGTGGAAACATACGCTCGATTTCACTTTTTCAAGTCCGCTGATAGCCTTGCCTTTCTCGTATGCCTCGGGATAACCGCCCGAAACCATCATAACCGTTGCTGCTGCACGGCTGTCAAATTCCACCGACTTGCCAGCAAGTTCGCGCTTTGTTGCCGCTTCGAGCAAATCAACAAGGTCGGACTTTATGCGAAGCATTACCGATTCGGTTTCGGGGTCGCCCATACGGACATTATATTCAATTACATACGGGTCGCCATTTACATTCATCAAGCCGAAGAAAACAAAACCGCGATAGTTCATACCTTCGGCGCAGATGCCATTGATAGTAGGCTTTACAATACGTTCTTCAACCTTGCGGGCAAAATCGGCATCGTAGAACGGCACTGGAGAAACAGAACCCATACCGCCAGTGTTCAGACCTGTATTACCTTCGCCAATGCGCTTGTAGTCCTTTGCTTCGGGCAGAAGCACATACGACTTGCCATCGGTAAGTGCGAATACCGAACATTCAATGCCATCGAGGTATTGTTCGAGTACAACCTTGCTTCCTGCACTGCCGAATTTTCCTCCGAGCATATTCCTAAGTTCGCGCTTGGCTTCGTCGAGATTGTCGATGATAAGAACACCCTTGCCAGCAGCAAGTCCGTCGGCTTTAAGCACATAAGGAGGATTTACCGATTCAAGGAATTTCTCTCCTTCGGAAATGTTTTCGGCTGTGATTGACAGATATTTTGCCGTAGGAATGCCGTATTTCTGCATAAACATCTTTGCAAATTCCTTGCTGCCTTCAAGCTGTGCCGAAAGTTTATCGGGACCAACCACCATAAGTTCTTTAAATTCAGGCTTTGCCGAGAAATAGTCCACTATACCCTTAACAAGTGGGTCTTCGGGACCAACGACAACCATATCGATTTTTGCTTTGCAAACAAATTCTGCAACTGCGTCAAAATCGTCAGCCTTTATTGCCACATTTTCTGCAATTTCGCGCGTACCTGCATTTCCCGGTGCAACATACAACTTTCCTAATTTCGGACTTGCAGCAATTTTCCAAGCAATTGCGTGTTCGCGTCCACCTGAACCTAATACCAATATATTCATAATCTTATATTTTTCTTATTAAAATGTGTTGTCAATGGGATGATTTTCTCCACTACCGCTATTATTTTCAGTAGTGTCGGTGTAAACTGAATAAAACTCTTCGGGCGTAATGCGCACCAGTTTGTAGTCGGTCTGATAACCGCTGTTGTATAGTTGCGACATTCTAACTTCATTCTGCGAGACACTGCGGATGTGCATCATTGAACGACTATTGTATTGATTATAACCAATATAGTAACCATCTACAGCTTTTTCGTAGTAAACGTTCATCTGCTTGCGACGAATCTCCCACAACATAGTATCGGTGTAGTCGTACTTGTAATATTTGGTTGCACCTTGCGCACTGTCGCCAAAATGATAGAAAGGAATCGATGTGCAAAGTTCGCCAGTTTCCTCGTTCAGTGGCTTCCAATAGCCTTTTATTGTTTTCTCCCATTCGAGGTCAATTTTGCTTGGTCCGCAGCCCGACAAAAGAGCCACTGCCACAGAGCACAACACAACGGCTAGTATTAAAAACAATTTCTTCATTACAAAATTCATTTATGCCAAATAATTTTCCGTTCTTCGTTATATAAAATCTTATTGTTGTCAAACAACCACTTGATGACATTTACTGTCTTGGTTCCATCTTCACCGACCTTGTCAATCAATTCGTTGTAAAGATATGGAGATTCGTTCAGAATGCGTTTAATTTTTTCAAGAATAATGTCGAACTCGTACTTGCTAAGTCCCAGTTCGTTACGTCGCTTGCATACGTCGCACTCGCCACAACGGTCAACATCGGTTTCTCCGAAATACGCCAGAAGTTGCTGGCTTCGGCACTTGTTGTCGCTCGTGGCATAACGCAGCATTGCCTCCATCTTGGTAACGACTCGTTCCTTGCGTGAATCTAGAGCCTTGCGGTCGAAGTACATATCGTTTTCGCGGCGACGTTCCATCAGCAAGCGTATGATAGGCTTGTTAATCTTAGGTATATAACTGATTATCTTGTGCTTTGCAAGAGTCTTAAGGTATTCGTACACAGATTGTTCCGAGATTCCAGCCTTTCTTGCAATGTAATTTTCACTAACGTTGACATAGTCGGTAAAAAGTCCTGTGTACATCCTGAGTATCAACTTGATGAACTCGTCAAGATTCTTGTTTTCCAACTGGAACTTGTACAAATCGTCGCGACGGACATCAAACATTATTCGCGAAACGGTATTGGTGTCCTCGACATATTCCAGAAAGCCAGCAAACTCCAATGTTTTCAAGCAATTATGCACCGTCAGTATATCAATGTGGGAATGTGCGGAAAAGTCGAATATGTCAAAGGGAATATCTTGGTTTGCACCGCTTTCGTATGGCACGCCAAGATAACTGCACACTTCGGAATACACTTCCTTGACCTTTGGCAGTTCGGGAAATGATGTGGTTATGTTCTTCTTTATCTGTGCTTTGTCGGTGTTGTTGGTCAGCAGAAATGCGTATGCTCGTTTTCCGTCACGTCCCGCACGTCCGGCTTCTTGAAAGTACGCTTCGGGCGAATCGGGCAAGTCAAGATGAATCACCAAGCGCACGTCGGGCTTGTCAATTCCCATGCCGAAAGCATTGGTACACACCATTATACGAATCTGGTTCTTCTGCCAAGCCTCCTGTTTTTCCGACCTTTCCTGAGCCGACAATCCTGCGTGATAAAAGTCAGCCGAAATGCCATTTTGCTGCAAAAGCATAGCATATTCACGGGTTTTCTTACGGTTGCGCACATAAAATACGCCAGACCCAGGCACTTTGTTGAGTATCGAAAACAATTTGCGAATCTTGTCCTCGGTGTTTATCACATAGTAAACCAAGTTTTTGCGCTCGAAACTTTTCTGGAAGACATTGTGGACAGGAAATTTCAGTCTGTCTTGAATGTCGTCAACCACTTCGGGAGTTGCTGTTGCAGTAAGTGCAAGCACTGGCACGTTGGGCAGGATTTCGCGGATTTCAGCAATTTCGAGGTAGGGCGGACGGAAATCGTATCCCCACTGCGAAATGCAATGCGCCTCGTCAACGGTTATCAGGTTGACGTGCATAACCTTGAGCCGTTCGCGGAAATAGTAGTTTTTGAGTCGCTCGGGCGAAAGGTAGAGGAACTTGTAGTCGCCGTAGGTTGCATTATCAACGGCAATTTCTATTTCGTGCTGAGTCATTCCCGAATAAATTGCGACAGCTTTTATTCCGCGTTTCTGCAAATTTGCGACTTGGTCTTTCATCAGTGCGATTAGCGGAGTAATGACAAGGCACACACCGCTGTTAGCCATACTGAAAACCTGGAATGTTATGGATTTTCCACCGCCAGTAGGCATAAGTCCGAGCGTATCCTTTCCTTCCGACACCGACTTGATAATCTCCTCCTGCGGATAACGGAAAGTGTCGTATCCCCAGTATTTCAGCAATATTTCACGAAACTGACTCATTATGTTGAAAAGGCAAAGATACGAAATGTTTGCATTATTTCATAGCAAAAAACGCAAATGCAAGGCATTTTAAATTGTGCCTTCACAATATCCTAAATATATCTACTCCTTATCGGGCAAAATCCGACCATTATAACCTTTTAATTCCTTGTCGTACTGAGCTTCTTTGCCACCCGAAAGTTTGTCAAGCAAGGCGTGAAACTTCGGTCCATGGTTCTTGTGAGCAATATGGCAAAGTTCGTGGAGAATGACGAAATCGACAAGGTGGTCGGGCAGAAGCAATAGACGGCAAGACAATATTATGTCGTTTTGCGAACTGCACGTGCCCCAGCGGGTGAGAGCATTGCCAATTGAAACTTTACGGAAAGTAAGTCCTGTACGGGCGGAAATCTCATTGACACGTGGGAAAAGTATCTTTTCGGCTTCCTTTTGCATCGAAGCGAGAATAACTTTCTTTATGAAATTCTGCACCGCATCAAGGCTAAAATCGACCAGTTGGGGATTGTAATAAATTGTGACAATGTGGTCCGTTATTCTTGCCGATAGTATCCTTTGTTGTGCATTGGTTGGCGAAAACTGCAACCTCGTGCTTCGGCAGGTGAAATGCGACTGCGGGGTGAAAAGACGTTTTACACCTTTCTGTTCCTGCGCCTGCAAGGTCTTGGCAATCCAGTCGCGATGTTCAAAAACAAACCTTTCAGCGTCAGCATAACTGACCCTGAAAGGTATGGATAGATGTACTCCCTTTTCGGGATGCACGGTCAAACGCATTGAATTACAGTTGCGACGTTTGGACACAACCACATCGCCAATGCCTTCGACACTAATGGTTCGCTGCATTACTTGCGAGGCAGCTTGCTTAACTTTTCGTAACCTTCGTTGACGGCGGTAAGCATTTCGGAAATATAACCCTTGTAGTTTTCCTTTACTGCCTTCTTTTCCATCTTCGAGGTCGGAGTGTTAATCTTTGAAAATACTTCCTGCTTTTTGAGCAATACGTTGTTTATGATTTCAGTAACAGGCTCTGTCGGCTGTGCTGGATACAAGTCAACGTACAATACGCAATCCGACAAAAGTTCGCTTGTCATGTAATCAATTTCTCTCTTTAATACTTTTCTACTTGCCATAGCTTTAAAATTTTTTGCAAAATTAAATAAATTTTCGGTTGGGAATTAAATGAATTGACAATTTTAGTAAGACGTTGCACGCAACGTCTCTACAAATTGTTAATTATCAATTATCCATTGCCCATTATCAATTGTTAATTGTCAATTGTTATCCCAGCATTGCCTTCACTATTCCCGAAAGGGTCTTATTGTCGGTCTGTCCGGCGAGTTTTGCACTTGCTGCACCCATAACCTTACCCATATCCTTTATAGTTGTTGCGCCTGTTTCCTTTATAATTTCGGCAACAACAGCCTTAACTTCTTCTTCCGAAAGTTGTTTTGGCAGATAGCCGGCAATAACATCGGCCTGAGCCAGTTCCTTGTCGGCAAGGTCGGGACGGTTCTGCGACTTGTACAAGTCGGCAGTTTCGCGACGCTGCTTCACAAGCTTCTGGATTATCTGCATTTCCTTATCGGGAGTAAGTTCGGTATTGCCACCTTCGGTCTTTGCCAGCAAAAATGCAGCCTTCACAGCACGCAAGCCTTCGAGTTTTTCCTTCTCGCGGGCAAGCATAGCCTTCTTAATATCTTCGTTTACCTGTTCAAATATGCTCATAGTTGTATGTTTTAATTAGTTGTTTTTGTTTTTCCTGTCAAGGGCGGTTTCGTTTTCGAGGCTTGCAAGATAAGCGTCGTCGTTGAGTTTGTCCAAGTCGCTCATGTGCTTGAAGTCGCTCGGCGAACGCATTTCGGCAGGATTAAGCACCACGTCATTCATCGGCAATGGCTGTCCAAATTCGATAGTGCTGACCTCGGGCGGTGTTTCCATAGGTTTTGCCTCGTATGGGAATCCTGTGGCAATCACCGTTGTACGGATGTTTTCGCCAAGGCTGTCGTCGAAACAAGTACCCCAGATAACATTTGTTCCCTGCCCAGCCACTTTTGTCAGATGGTTGGTAATGTTCTCGAACTCGGGCATTGTAAGTTCGTGTTCGCCACGCGGTGTGGTTATGTTGAGCAGGATATTCTTTGCGCCCTTTATGTCGTTGTCGTGAAGCAACGGAGAATCCAGAGCCTCGGAAATAGCCTTTAGGTCGCGGCCTTCGCCCGATGCCTCGGCAGACCCGAGCAACGCAACACCGCTGTCCTTCATTACCGAATTTACATCGCGGAAGTCAACGTTTACGTGTCCGTGCCTGGTTATTATCTCGGCAATACCCTTTGTTGCAGTAACAACCACCTCGTCGGCCTTCTGGAATGCGGTGGAGAATGTGCAGTCCTTGAATTTGATGAGCTTGTCATCATTTATAACCAAGAGAGCATCGACGGCATCACGCATTCTCATCACGCCCTCGTTGGCCTGATTTATTCGCTGGGTTCCCTCGGCGGTAAATGGTACGGTGACTACACCAATCGTAAGCATTCCTTTTTCCTTCGCTGCCTTTGCAATTACAGGCGCGGCACCAGTTCCAGTTCCGCCACCCATTCCGGCAGTAACGAATACCATCTTAGTATTGTCGTCGAAAAGGTCGGTAACTTCGGTCAGGTTTTCCTTTGCGGCATCTTCGCCAACCTTCGGGTCGTTGCCTGCGCCAAGACCAGCCGTAAGTTTCTTGCCAAGCTGAATCTTTATCGAGGCTAAACTGTCGTTAAGTGCCTGACGGTCAGTATTGCACACAATAAGGTCAACGCCGACTATGTGGGACTTTGCAAGCTGGTTGACAGCATTGCTACCGCCACCGCCTACACCGATGACCTTGATTATATTGCCAGTATCTCCAGAATTGCCTATACCTGCCGAAACATCATCGACATTGGCTGGCTGTATCCTTATATTTTTCTGTTCGGCTGCATCGGTAGCCGAAATGCACTGGAAATCATCGTTATACTTATAATCCATAATAGCAGATTTTAATTGTTACTATTCGTCCTCGTCAATTTTATCCATCAGATTCCTAAACATATCGCCAAATCTTCTCTTGGGCTTCTCCGGCTTCTTTTCCGGTTCCTTTTTCTCTGGTTCAGAATTAGGTTCGGGTTGTGGTTCGGGTACAGGCTCGGGCTTTGGTTCGGGCTTCTGTTCTACCAGTTCTTTCTTTCTTAATCCCTGTTCAAAATCGAAACCTTTCTTTACAAGTCCGACAACGGTTGAATACTGCGGTTTCTTGAGAGAATCGGCGAATTTGCCTTCGATGTTGGAAATAGGGCAGGCCAGACGTATGCTGTTCTTCAGGATGAAACTTGCAAGCTGGTTGAGGTTTGCAACGAGCGAACCGCCACCGGTTATCACTACGCCGGCAGGAACCTTGTCGGCATATACGGTTTCGAGCTGGAACTTGACGGCATTCAATATTTCCTCCATACGCGCCTGGATGACTTCGGACATTTCGTTGCGCGAAACATAAATGTTGCTGTTGACCTTTGCTGTCTTAACCTCTATGCTGACATCGGAGCCGGAAACATGCACGGCACTTCCGTACAAGCACTTCATACTTTCTGCCTGTTCGTAGGTTATGCCGAACTTATCCTTGATGTCGCCAGTAACAGTTGCTCCGCCAATCGGAATGACAGCGGTATGGATGACTTCACCGTCCTTATACACGGCAAGGTCTGATGTGCCACCGCCTATGTCAATCAACGCAACCCCGCGACGCTTCTCGTCATCGGTAAGCACAGCTTCGGCAGATGCAAGCGGCTCAAGGAAGACAGTACGGACATCAAGTCCTGCCTGAACGACACACTTCTTTATATTGTTGACCATCATTGTCTGCCCCGTGATGACATGGAAATTTCCGTAGAGATATTCGCACTGCTTTCCCAGCGGATTGTCAACCACAGTTCCGTTTATCGAATACGAAAGCAATATGACATCAATGGTCTCGGAACCTGGGCGCACAACGTTCATTGCCATAGCCTTAAGTTCTTCCAGATGCCTTTCGGTAACAATACCGTTCACAAGCACGCGACAAGTATTGTCGGTTGTCTTGACGTACTGGCCAGCAATGCCAACATATACTTTTGGAAAGTCGGCATTATAATCTTTGCCAAGCTGGTTTAGCGATTCGGTTATAGCCTTTACGGTATCTTCAATGTTGCGCACAACACCGTGCTTAATTCCATTCGACTGGGCTGTTCCAAAGCCAAGAATGTCGAATTTGCCACTGTTTTCACAAGCTGCAACGGTAGCAATCTTGGTGGTTCCAATGTCGATTGCTGCGATTATTTTCTTAGTGTCATCCATTATTGCGTCTTTTACAAATTACTTGATCCTTGTATTTCAAATTAATAAGCGAATAAGCATTCCAGCCAGAAATTGCGAATCCTTCGCTATACATAGCTTCAAGCTTATTCATTTTCTTTTCGTAACTATCAAGTTCGCCAAGCAGTATTATGTGGTTTCCCACACGCGGCACAAGTTCCACCTCGTTTGAAGCATTAACATATACCTGCGCAATCTGGTTGCTCCACAGCTCGTCGGACTGCAAATAGTCAACGAACTTGCAAATATCATCAATTTTCAATGAATTTTTATCGGTGTTTACATTATAGTTATCAACAGAATCCGATGAATAAAAGCAGTTGGACCTCAGATGTCCCGACAAAACCATTACATCGGCAGTATAGTAGTCGCACAACGGCATTACTTTCATGCGACTGTCAAGGTAGAACGATGCCGAATCCTCGGTCATAATCCTGACCATAGGTGCACGCTGTTTGATTTTCACGAAGACATTACCTTTGAAATCGCCATACGCCTGTGTTTCCTCAACATAAACGTTTTCGTTTACAAGTCGTTCAATCTCAGCAAAATCTATTTCCGAGAACTTCACGGTAGAGTCAATTACCATTCCGCCGTCGCTGAGAATCTTCTTCACGACATCGTTGCTTACAAACGAATGTGCGTTGTCTATTTCAATACTTATCGAGTTGCAGGTCAGTTCCGCATACTTGCGCTTGACAAATATGCCTGTTGCAACGATGTAGGCGGTTACAAGGATTATGCCTACAATAATCTTATACGCTTTTCTTATTTTCATTTTCAGTTAAAAAATTGGTTATTGGTTTTACAAATCTGTCAATGTCGCCAGCCCCCATAGTAAGTAGTAGTTCAGGTTTCAACTTGCCAATCAATTCGATAAGTTCTGCTTTTTCGCAGAGATATTTTTCCTTGGCGTGGCAGTTGTCGTAGATGAGTGATGAAGTAACCCCCTCAATCGGAAGTTCTCGTGCGGGATAAATCGGTAGAAGTATAAGAGTGTCGCACTGCGAAAGGCTTTCGGCAAAATCCTTGTATAAGTCCCTTGTTCTGGTGTACAAGTGCGGCTGGAAAATGGCGGTTATCTTCTTCTGCGGATAAATCTGCTTTACAGCCGAAAGGAATGCCGAAATTTCGCCCGGATGATGTGCATAATCGTCAATATAGACACACTTTTCGGTTTGCAACTGTATGTCGAAACGGCGAAGTACACCAATGAAATTTTCCAGTCCCGTGCGAACTTCATCGGCGGTAGCACCATTGAGCATTGATACCGCTGTTGCCCCAACTGCGTTTTCAATGTTGTGACGTCCGCCAATCCTATACTTTATTTCGCTTATTGTTCCGAAAGGTGTATTGATGTCGAAAATGCAAAGTCCGTTG
The DNA here is from genome assembly GCA_902776565.1 of uncultured Bacteroidia bacterium. Lineage (GTDB taxonomy): Bacteria > Bacteroidota > Bacteroidia > Bacteroidales > ML635J-15 > Bact-19. The sequence goes on along the minus strand of CACYQN010000012.1, from coordinate 146,756 downwards.
CCATACGAAATGTTTGTGGCATAGAAATTAAACTTGGAATCCTCGATGCCATAGGTATAAACGTTGAGGTCCTTGCGCAAACGCGACTTTACTGTTTCGGGGATGTCGGGGCCAAGCACAAGGTTTCCCTTCTTTGAAATCTTGTTTGTAAACTCCACGAAAGCAGCTTCCATATTTTCATAATTGCCATAAATGTCGAGATGGTCGGCTTCGATATGGCTAATGAGTGCGGTTGACGGCGAAAGGTGCAGGAAGGAACGGTCGAACTCGTCGGCTTCAACGACCACATTCTTGCTTTTAGGTTCAAGATGTAGATTCGAGTTGAAATTTTTTGATATGCCACCAAGGAAAGCCGAGCATTTATCCTTAGTCCTTGCCATTATGCACGACGTTATTGTCGAAATGGAAGTCTTGCCATGAGTCCCAGCCACAGCAAGGCATTTTTTCTTTTCGCAAAGCCGTCCAAGTGCTTCGGAGCGCTTTATCACCTCGAAGCCATTTTCACGGAAAAATGTCAATTCGTGGTGGTCGCTTGGTATTGCCGGAGTATAAATTACAAGTGTTGTATCCTTGTCTTTGTAGTACGAGCCTATAAGGTTTAGATTGTCATCGTAATGTACCTGTATTCCTTCTTCCTCCAAGTTGGTACAAACTTCGCTACGAGTACGGTCGTAACCAGCGACATTGTAGTCGCAAGCCTTGAAATAGCGGGCGATGGCACTCATACCTATACCACCGATACCAATGAAATATATGTTAGAAATCTTACTTTTCATAAACCAACTTATATACTTCTCCTGCAATTACATTTGCGGCATCAAGAAGTTCCAGCTTCTTGATATTCTGCGATAACTTTTCGCGCTGCGGCATATCGGCTACGAGTCGCAAAGTCTTGTCCACAAGAATGTTGCGAGCATCAACATCCTTCACCATAAGGGCGGCATCCTTATCTACAAGAGCCATTGCGTTCTTGGTCTGATGGTCTTCGGCAACATTGGGCGAAGGTACAAATACCACTGGTTTGCCGACAATGCAAAGTTCCGAAATCGTACTTGCACCGGCACGCGAAACAATCACATCGGCAGCGGCAAATGCCAAGTCCATCTTGTAGATGAAATCGTTTACGTACAGACCTTTCCTTCCTTCTCCAACAATACCACGAGCAGTAGCTATATAGCCCTTGCCCGTCTGCCAGATGACCTGTACTCCTGCATCAGCGAACTTCTGAAGCCCACCGGCAATGCTTTCGTTAATGGTAAGTGCTCCAAGGCTTCCACCGACAACCAGTACTATTGGCTTGTCGGCTTCAAGTCCGAAAAATTCAAGTGCCTCGTTGCGTTTCGATTCAATGTTGCGAATATCCTGACGTACAGGATTTCCAGTCTTCATGATTTTTTTTGCAGGGAAGAAGCGTTCCATATTGTCGTAGGCGACACAAATCTTGCGAACCTTGCCAGCCAACCACTTATTAACAACACCAGGATACGAATTCTGTTCCTGAAGCAAACAGGGGATGCCAGCCTTGGATGCAACATTGATGGCAGGATAACTAGCATATCCGCCAACGCCTACAGCCACATCGGGACGAAAATCGGCAATTATCTTCTTTGCCTTCTTGTTACTCTTCATCACGCTCAAAGCAAACTTGAACCACTTGAGTGACAATTTACGTGGCATTCCAATTATCGGAACGCCAATTATATTGTATCCAGCAGCTGGCACTTTTTCCATTTCCATTCTGCCTTCGGCACCAACAAACTGAATTTCCACATTCGGATAATTTTCGCGCAAAGCATTGGCTATCGAAACGGCAGGAAATATATGTCCGCCTGTTCCACCACCGCTAATCAGCACCTTGAATTTATTCTCGTTCATTTTCTTCTATGTTTAATTCGTTATCATTAATCATTTCCAAGACATCCCTTCCCGAAACTCCGCCGTTGTCCTCATCATCAATTATAACTTCGGCATCGCCATTGTCAACAACAATTTCGGTATTTCCGTCGTCAGTTGCAGCAACGGTTTCCTTGGTCTGGGTCTCCAGCATTTTGTCGGCTACATTAGTATCGTTTTCTACTTCACGGCTAACACTAAGGATTATGCCCATAGCAACACCCATAAAAAGTAGCGATGATGTTCCATAGCTAACAAACGGCATTGTCTGTCCCGTAACAGGAATAATATCTGTTGAAACTGCCATGTTTGACAAAGCCTGCAGAACTATCATTGCCGTAAGTCCAAGCACCAGATATTGTCGGAACTTATACTTAGGCTCCAGATTGTCGGGTGTTTTTGACAGTTTGTTTATCTTCTTCACAATGCTAATAGCCCTGTAGAACAGCATTATGTAGAGCCACATCAGGAACATTCCACCAATCAGGCCGACTTCCTCGACGATATTGGCAAAAATGTAGTCGCAGTGAACGTTTGCAAGCTTAACCTTTGCGTGACCGTTTCCCGGTCCTCGTCCAAGCACTCCGCCCGAAGCCACAGCCATTTTTGCATTGTTAACCTGTACCTGGTCGTCCTTGTTGGGATTGCCTTCTATCCACGACTCAACCCTTGCCCTCCAAGTGGGGAAACGCCATATATCAATGTTGGTGTAAAGAATCAGAGCTAGAAATAGTCCAGCACCGACAACCGCAGTAATCAGAAGTCCCCAGAAATAAGACTTCTTGATATTGCTGAATGCCAGCAGCACCATTGCCTCGATAAAAACCAATACTGCTGTTGAAAGGTTAGACGGCATAATAAGGAAGCAGGTGAGCGATATAGGCAGCAGAATGCTTTTTACGAACGAGCCTATGTCGTTTATTGATGTTTCCTTTTTCGAGAGTATGTGCGCTAAGAACATAAGCAAGGCTACCTTTGCTATGTCGGAAGTCTGTACAGTAAGAGGTCCGATATACAACCAGCGCTTTGCTCCGTTCACCTCTGGGGCAAAAGCCCATGTTACTATCAGCAGCACTATCGAAAGCGCGTACAGCAAAAATGATGTAAACCGGAAGAACTTACAAGGAATCTTATGTATCAGATATATACACACGACGCCAAGCAGTAATCCGCCCACATGCTTAAACAAGTGCCCAGTTGTGTTGTCGCCGGGCAACTGCACCGAACCGCTATATACCGACAAAACCGAATACATAAAGAGGAATGCCAGTATAATCCATATACCGCGGTTTCCCCCGAATATTAATCGGAATCGCGATTTCTTCGGTGCCAATTCTCCATTTTCCATTTTTTCCATAGTTATTTAATTATAGGTTTCTGACTGCAATCTTGAACTTGTTGCCACGGTCTTCGTAGTTGTCGAAAAGGTCGAAGCTTGCACAAGCAGGCGAGAGCAATACGGTATCGCCAGGCTTACCCATGCGGTATGCTTCGTTTACGGCATCGTCCATGCTAGTTACGTCAACCATCGGGATTCCGCTCTTGTCGAAAGCCTTGTGAATTGGGCTATTGTCAATACCCAAGCAAACTATGCCAGTAACTTTCTTCTCAACTAGTTCGCGCAACTCCTCGTAGTCGTTGCCCTTGTCCTTGCCACCAACAATCCATACTATAGGAGTTGTGACCGATTCCAATGCATACCATACCGAATTGATGTTGGTTGCCTTCGAGTCGTTGATGAATTTTATTCCCCTGATGGTGAGAACCGGTTCCATACGGTGTTCCACGTTCTTGAAGTCCATAAGGCTTTCGCGGATGACATCGTTCCTGATGTTGAGCACCTGAGCAACGATACCAGCAGCCATCGAGTTATAGACGTTGTGCTTGCCCTTGATTGAAAGGTCGTCGATGAGCATTGTCAAGGTTTTGCTGCTGTTGTTTACATAGTCGATTGACTTTTCATCCTCGCTGAGCATAGCGCCGTTCTTCACCTTTCTCTTCTTCTGGGTGAACTCGAGTTGTGTAGCAAGAATTTCGCGCTTCGAGATTTCGTTTATGATGACTTCGTCGTCGGAACAATAGATGAAAGAATCCTTAGCAGTGGTGTTCTGCAAGATACGGAACTTTGCATCGATGTAGTTCTGGAACTTGTGGTCGTAGCGGTCCAAGTGGTCGGGGGTGATGTTCATCAGCACCGACAAGTCACTCTTGAACTTGTACATATTGTCCAACTGGAAACTGCTAAGTTCGATAACATAGTAGTCGTATTCCTTGGTTGCAACCTGATAAGCAAAACTTTGTCCGACATTACCAGCAAGACCAACATTCAAACCAGCCTTCTGCAATATATGATAGATAAGTTTTGTCGTTGTGGTTTTGCCATTACTTCCTGTGATACAAATCTTTATGGCATTAGTGTAACGTGCGGCAAATTCTATTTCCGAAATTACTGGAATTCCCAGTTCGCGAGCCTTGACAACTATAGGTGCAGTTTCGGGGATACCCGGGCTCTTTATAATTTCGCTAGCATTGAGAATCAAATCCTCGGTATGCTGTTTTTCTTCGTAAAGAACATTATAATTCTTAAGCATTTCCTTGTACTTGTCGGCGATTTCGCCCTTGTCTGAAACAAATACATCGAAATCGTTAACTGCTGCCAATACGGCTGCTCCTGTTCCACTCTCTCCAGCTCCTAATACTACAATTCTGTTTTCCACGGTCTTATCTTAATTTTAATGTTACAATTGAAATAATAGCCAACAACAATGTTACAATCCAGAATCTGGCCACAATCTTGGATTCGGGCATTCCCATTTTCTGATAATGATGGTGCAACGGTGCCATCTTAAACGGACGTTTCTCCACTGGCACAGGCACACCTTTGGGCAACTGATGCTTTTTGCGGTAATGCTTGCAATAGCGGTTCTGTATGATTACCGAAAGACTCTCAACAAGGAAAATTCCACAAAGAATCGGGAGTATAAGTTCCTTCTTGATGATAATTGCAAACACAGCGATGATACCTCCCAAGGTAAGGCTTCCTGTGTCGCCCATGAAAACCTGTGCGGGATAGGTGTTGTACCATAGGAAACCGATGGTTGCACCGATGAATGCTGCAGCAAATACCATCAATTCACCTGTGTTCGGAATGTATAATATATTAAGGTATTCGGCGGCCACGCGGTTACCCGAAACGTATGCCAGAATACCGAGCGTAGCACCTATAATTGCAGAAGTTCCCGTTGCTAGACCGTCCATACCATCGGTTAGGTTGGCACCATTAGAAACAGACGCAACCACAAGGATTGTCATTATGATAAATACAAGCCATGCCAATATATCGGCATAGTCGCCAGCCCATGCAACAAACCAGCGGTAGTCGAGCTCGTTGTTCTTGAAGAACGGGATTGTAGTCTTGGTTGACTTCAAATCGGAATACTCGGTAACGCCTGTGCAGTCTGAATTTCCAACTACTTCAACAACTTCGCAACCCTTCGGATTGTCAACAACAACCTTTTCCCTGATTACTGCATCGGGCGAGAAATAAAGGATTGCACCGACTGCAAAACCGAGAAGTATCTGTCCCAACAGCTTGAACTTGCCTGGCAAACCGTCCTTGTTGTGCTTCTTCTGCTTCAGGTAGTCGTCGAGGAAACCAAGACAGCCGAGCCACAGGGTTGTGACAAGCATCAAAATGGTATAGACATTGTCCAGCTGTGCGAACAGCAAGGTCGGAATCACGATTGCTGCAATGATGATAAGACCACCCATTGTCGGCACATTCTTCTTGAAATTCTTGACATTGTTCACACAAGTGTCGCAGTTCTGCGAATTTTCGGTCGGAGCATCGTTCATAGTGGTCCTGGTCTCTTCGATTTCGGTCTTGCCCGACTTCTTCATACGCTTTATGAACCACTTTCCGAACCATATCGCTATGATAAGCGAAGCAATCATTGAAATACCCGAACGGAACGAAATGTACTGAAATACACCGGCTCCGGGCATTCCCAAATCTTGCAGGTACTGAAATAAATGATAAAACATAATCCTTTAGTTGTTAAATGCGTTATTTAAAATCTCCTTGTCGTCGAAATGATGACGAACTCCTTTTATCTCCTGATAAGTTTCGTGTCCCTTGCCAGCCACAAGAATAATGTCGCCCTTCTTGGCAAGCATACAAGCGGTACGTATTGCCTCTTCGCGACTTGTAATCCTGAGAACCTTGTTCTTCCACTGCGGTTCAACGCCCTTCTGCATATCGTCGAGAATGTCTTCGGGCTCCTCGTTGCGCGGATTGTCGGAAGTAAGGATGACCTTGTCGCTCATTTCAGCGGCTATGGCTGCCATTTCGGGACGCTTGGTCTTGTCGCGGTTTCCGCCACAGCCGACAACTGTTATCAATGTTCCGTTGCCACAGCGGATATCGTTGATGGTAGAAATCACATTCTGCAAGGCATCGGGTGTGTGTGCGTAATCAACTATTGCGGTAACACCTTCTTTCGAACGGATAATCTCGAAACGTCCGTCAACAGGATGCAATTCGCTCAAAGTCCTCAGCACTTCCATCTTTTCAAAACCGAGAAGCATTGCAGTTCCGTAGATTGCAAGCAGGTTGTAGGCGTTGAAGCGTCCGATGAAGTTTACCCAAACCTCGTCGCCGTTAATGTCGAGCTGCATTCCTTCAAAGCCGTCTTCAACGACCTTTGCCTTGAAATCGGCAGCCGACAGAAGCGAATATGTATATTTCTTTGCCTTTGAGTTCTGGTACATTATTTCGCCGTTGCGGTCGTCAATGTTGGTGATGGCGAAAGCATTGGCAGGCAACAAATTGAAGAAACCCTGCTTTGCCTTGATGTATTCGGCGAAAGTTTTGTGGAAATCGAGATGGTCGTGGGTGATGTTTGTGAAAATTCCGCCTGCGAAGTTCAAGCCTGCAATGCGATTCTGAACCACTGAATGCGAACTTACTTCCATGAAGCAGTAATCACAGCCGCAATCAACCATCTGAGCCAGATATTTGTTAAGCTGAAGCTGGTCGGGAGTGGTGTGGGTAGCGGGGATAACTTCGGTATCGACGATTACCTTTACCGTTGAGAAAAGTCCCACCTTGTAGCCGAGCTTGCGGGTAAGGTTGTACAAAGTTCCTGCAATCGTGGTCTTGCCGTTTGTGCCGGTAACACCAACAAGTTTCAGTTTCGACGAAGGGTTTCCGTAGTAGTCAGACGCCAAGATTCCAAGAGCCTCCGACGACGACTCCACCTGAATGTAGCTTACATCATCGTGAAGTTTTTCGGGCATCTTTTCGCAAACTATCATCTTTGCGCCGCCGCCGATAGCCGTTTCAATGAAATCGTGTCCGTCGGAAGTTGTTCCGACTATAGCCACGAACATGTCGCCTGCACCAACCTTACGCGAATCAAATTCAATCTTCTCGAAGTCCGACTGCTTTACAACCGAGCTTACCACTTTCAATTTGTTCAACGAAACATTTATATCCATCTTCCTTTTATTTTAAAGTCAAGTAAATTGAATCACCTTTTGCACAAACAGTTCCCTGCGCTGGCACCTGTGCTACAACGCGTCCACGTCCCGAAAACATAACGCGGAGTCCATTGTTCTCAAGGATTCGGATTGCATCGGCAGCACCCATATTCCTTACATCGGGAACATAACTGCCATTTTCGGGCATATACGGAGCAAAATTCTCCTTGTCGTTTGCCAAATCCTTGAATCTTATCCACTTTACAGTAGGGAAATTCTCAATGTTGGTAGGCAGGTCAAGCATTTCGCATACGCTCTGGATTTTTTCGCGATTGCCAGATTTAGCGATAGGAAGAGCCGAAACAAACTCCTCTCTCGGTTCGTTGGCGACAGCCTTGGTGTCGGTAGAATAAATCTTGTCGGCAATCTTGCGGAACACGTTTCCTGCAACAACGTTACCATAAATGCTTCCTTCCGACGGGCCATATATCGACACAATGCAAGAATATTGCGGGTCGTTGGCGGGGAAATATCCTACAAACGAAGCGTGATAAGTAATCTTTTCACCGCCCTTGCCATAGTTCATCTGTGCAGTACCGGTCTTTCCTGCTATTGGGTAGTTCTCGTTGCGCAAATTGGTAGCTGTTCCTTTTTGAACAACACCTTCGAGCATCTTCTTTACCGCATCAATTGTCTTGCGCGAACAAATCTGCTGGTCGATTACATACGGTTCGTTTTGCTGAACCATCTCGCCCCGGTAAGAAAGTCCTTCTACAAACATAGGACGCATCAGTTTGCCATCATTTGCAATGGCATTGTAGAATGCAAGCATTTGCAATGGAGTTATCGTAACCTCATATCCGTATGCCATTTGTGGCAACGAAATTCCCGACCACCCATTCGGAGCTTCCGAAGGTTCGTGAACTACAGGTTTCGCTTCGCCTTTCAGTTCTATACCAAGAGGTTCGTTAAGGTGCAGACGCTTTATGCCATCTACGAATTTCTGCTGTTGGTGCTTGTAATTGTCGTAAACGAAGCGAGCAGTTCCAACATTCGACGAAGTCTCGATTATCCTCTGTACCGAAAGCCAAGTGCTGTCGGGTGTATGCGAATCGCGAACGATTTTGCCATAGTAATTGTCAATACCATTACCGACCTTTACCATCGTTTCCGGTGTAATATATCCATCTTCCATAGCAACGATTACCGATGCAATCTTGAAGGTAGAACCCGGGTCGGAAGCGGCTCCCGACGACAGGTTTCCAACCGCATAGTTGAAATTTTCGTAGAAGTTGAGCGAATCGCGCATAAGGTTTGCTATTGCACGCACCTTGCCTGTCTTAACTTCCATAACCACAACTGTGCCGTACTTTGCCGACGACTGACGCATCTGGGTTTCCAGTTCTGTTTCTGCAATATCCTGAAGGCTTATGTCGATGGTTGTTATCAAGTCCTTGCCATCTACAGGCTTTACATAGTCGGTAGAGTTTTCTATGGGCACCCACACGTCCCTCGACACCTTCTGGAAAGCGGCATAGCCTTCGACGCCCTTCAATATGCTGTCGTAACTGTATTCCAGTCCATAATGTCCCTTTTCGCTCGATTCGCCTATAGTACGGCGTGCCAGTTTGCCAAAAGGCTTTTCCCTTTCGAATATCTCGTTAGAGTAGAAGCCTGCACGGTATTTTCCACGACGAAGGAACGGGAAGGTTCTCATCTTCTCGTAGTCCAGATAGTTGACACGTCTCTTTATGCAATAGCTACGGCTGCCGTTGTTTTTCGCATTACGGATTTCCGACTTGTACTTGTCCTTTGTCTTATCCTTGAATAAATCGGCAAGACAGATGCTCAACGAGTCAATCTCGGCATCGAAAGCCGAATCAGTCATCGCCCTGACACCCTGACAAGCCAAGTCGAGGTAAGTGTCGTAATAGCACACCGAAGTGGCGAGAAGTTTTCCGTCAACCGAATATATGTCGCCGCGCTTAGGCGTAATGGTTTCCGTCCTGATTGAGACATTTTCCTTGGCTTCCTGCGATGTCGTGAGCTGCAAATAAATAATCTTGCCCGCTATCCAAAACGAAATACCTATTATTATTACCAGAAATATAAAGGCATTCCTTAACGTGATATTTCTTCCTGTTTTCTTCATTTTTTCAAATTTTTCCCCTTAGATTTTCTTACCTTATAAATTATTTTGTGTGCTGGACGCACCGATTCCTTCAGAGTCGAACCCTTTGACTCAAGCAACGACAGAACGCTTTTGCGCCTATTTGTCTTCTTCAGAAGTTCCGACTGCACAGCAACCCCCTCGGCACGAAGTTTCTCGATATGCTCCTCCGACTTGCTTATCTCGCGATAAACGTAAATCCCATGAAAGCGATTGACATTATATAGGAGCATTAGCACAAATACAAACAAGATGAACCTAATCCATCTTTTTGTGAGGTTCGACATTATTATGTCCCCCGACAACACATTACGTAAACCCTTAAAAAAATCCATTTTTTTACACTTTTTCTGAAATTCTTAATTTTGCCGACTTGGCACGCGGATTTCTCTCCACTTCCTCGTCGGTTGGAACTACCACTTGCTTGTTGATTGGTTTCAGGCAGAGGTTAGCACGGCCAAACACATCACGTTCATCTTCCCCATCAACGTTTCCTGTGCGGATAAGATTCTTCACCAGCCTGTCCTCCATCGAATGGTAGGAAATGACCGACAAGCGACCTCCTTGTGTCAGCACCTGCGGAGCTGCCGTCAGGAAATCGCACAGCGAAGCAATCTCATCGTTGACCTCTATGCGCAGTGCCTGGAATATCTGCGCGTAATACTTAATTTCACGGTTCTTCGGAGCAAACTGTTCAAGGAAATTCACAAAATCGTCGATTTCGCCAAACGGTTCGCTTTCGCGGCGAGCTACAACCGACTTTACAAGCCTACCGACGTTCTGCACATCGCAGTAGTTGCGGAAAATACGGAAAAGGTCGTCCTCCGAAGCACCGTTCAGCACATCGGCAGCAGTGCGCGACGACTGTTCCGACATACGCATATCAAGTTTTCCACCCATACGGAACGAAAAACCACGTTCGGCGACATCAAACTGATGCGACGACACGCCCAAATCTGCCAAAATGCCGTCAACCTTATCAATGCCATAGTAGTCGAGGTAGTTGCGCAAATAGCGATAGTTGCCAAAAACAAGTTTCAGCCTCGAATCGTCGATTTTATTATTGTGAGCATCACTGTCGCGGTCGATTGCCACGAGAGTTCCTTTTGCCGACAAGCGCGACAAAATCTCAGCAGAGTGTCCGCCTCCGCCGAAAGTGGCATCCACATAAATGCCATCGGGGTTGATGTTAAGTCCATCAACGCTCTCGTTCAACAACACCGGTACATGATATTCACTCATTCGCTAATCCTCCGAAAACATAAAGTCACCACCAAGAATATCGTCGGCAAGTTCAGCAAAGCTGTCGTTGTCCATCTTCTTCTTTGCATAAGCGTCCTTATCCCAAATCTCGACCTTGCCTTCCTGTCCGGCAAAGACAAGTTCCTTTTCGCCCCCGATGTAGTCGAGCAAAGCTTTAGGAATAAGGAGACGGCCATTGTTGTCGAGATAAACTTCGGCAGTACCACGATAAAATTCGCGAAGAAATTCGGCATGCTTGCGGTTGAAAGGATTGAGTCTTTTCTTCAGCATTCCAGTCTGACGGTTCCATTCGCTCATTGGGTAAAGAACCAAGCACTTTTCGTAAATATCACGTTTGAGGACAAAAGCTGCCGACTGTTCCTCGTCGGGAACCTGTCGCTTCAGCTGCGAGGGGAATATAACCCTGCACTTGCTGTCTAATTTGCCATTGCATTCTCCTACAAACATAATCTACATCTTCAAAATTCGGTGCAAAGTTAAACAAAGTTTCCCACTTTGAAACACCCTTACCCACTATTTCCCACCATTGTTAATAAAAACCACAGGCTTGTTATGGGTATATCTTTGATAACCAATGTGATGCAAACAAAACAAAGTTATTAACTATTTAATAAGATTGGCATTCGTATATATCCGATATGCAAAGGAAGTTAAAAATGCAATAGCTACAAAGATTAGAACCTGTTAGTTACTAACAAGTTAATATTAATAGATATGATTGCCAGCATTTTGCTCAAAAAAACTATACGACCTTTTTGTGGTCGGAGAGTCAAATATCTATAGAGCAAAAAGAGGTAAAAGACAACGACCCTAGAGAGGTCGCACAAAACATATTTATTTCCTGTTTCTTTTAAGTGCAAGATAGTAGCCGACACTCGCTCCAAAATAAAACATTGGTTGTTTAAAGTAGCCGCTATTGTAAGGAGCATAAAGTTCGAAACTACCATAACTATTCATCATTGGTGAATATGTCACGAAAATGCTTGTCTTTACCTTATCGTTGCTTTTGAAAATTTTTTCGTATGCAAGTTCGCCTGTGCATATAAAATAAGCTGCATCGTTTTCAACATCTGCGTCAATGCAATATGAAGATGAGCTTACGCTTGAACTCCATTCGCGAACCCAAGGCAATACAACACCAGCCTTTAACCCAAGTAGCATATTCCCCTTAGGCGATGTAATTATTCTATTGGTACTGCTTGCCATAATATTGGTGTAAAGTGTGACCCAATACAAATATTCACTATCCGCTGTTTTTGATTTACCGTTTTTGGAAACATAACAATAATTCAACGGCATCAACCCCGATGCAATATCAAGTCCTACAAGCCAATTGGAATTTATCTCGTGCTGATAGCCTATAGAAAGTTCCCCACAAGGAGCATTTCCCGATTTCAGTCTGGTTTCATCTTCGAACATGAAATCGTAGAATTTCAGTTTGCTCGACAAATATGGTCGCAATTCGAATGAAATGAAATCCTTAGCACTGTTGGAATCCTGCGCACAAGCACATATCGCAAGAATCAGAAATACGACTGAAATTAATAACTTTCTCATAATCGCTGATATTAGACTCTGCAAAAATAGAAAAAAAAATAATGTAGCAAATAAAAATTCAACGTTTCTTAGATATTCAGCATGGCTATTTCATTTAACCGCCCCCTGAGCCTGTCGAAGGGTAAGGTTAATACGCATTATATGCATTTCGTCGCCTTGACTTCGACAAGCTCAGCCAGCGGATTTATTCAAATGCTAACTATTTGTATCATAAGTAAGAACATTGTCCAAATGAAAGAACCGAGGATGTTAAGAATAAAAGACTACATATTCGCAAATTTGCCTATCTTTGCGCAAAATGTAAAAGTTATGCTAACCGACGAAAAACTAAAATACAACGTAGCCGTAATTGGCAGCGGAAGCTGGGCAACGGCGATAGTCAAAATACTAACGGCAAACCTCGACCGTACTTCGTGGTGGGTACGCAGGGACGAAATTGCAGAAGGAATCAAGAAATACGGACACAACCCCCGTTACCTTTCATCAACTTTCATCAATCCCGACAGCGTTGAAATAAGCACCGACCTCGAAGCCGTAGCGTCAAAGGCCGAGTATCTGGTGATTGTTACTCCCGCAGCATTCCTTCACGAATCGCTAAAGCCGCTCAAGAACATCGACCTCACTGGCAAGAAGATAATCACCGCAGTAAAGGGTATAATCCCCGAAACGATGCAATTAATTTCCGACTACCTGCATAGCGAGTTCAACATTCCGCTATCGAGCATGGCGATGATTAGCGGTCCTTCGCACGCCGAGGAAATCGCACAGGAGAAATATACCTTCCTGACAGCAATCTCCGAAAACGAAGAGCTTGCAAAAACCGTTGCCACAATGTTCGCAAACAGGTATGTACACACCACCACATCGGGTGATATGCTCGGAACCGAAATCGCCATCGTGATGAAAAACATCTACGCCCTCGGTGCCGGAATCTACAGCGGACTTGGCTACGGCGACAACTTTCTTGCAGCCTACATTGCAAATTGCGTAAAGGAGATGAAGCGTTTTGTGGAAAGCATGTACCCGGGCAAGCGCAACCTCGACGATTCGGTTTATTTGGGTGACCTGCTTGTAACTGCTTATTCGCGCTACAGCCGCAACCGTCTGTTCGGCAATATGATAGGTCACGGACTTTCGGTACGAGTGGCTCAGCTCGAAATGAATATGGTTGCCGAAGGCTACTATGCCTGCCGTTGCGTCCACGAAATAAACAAGAAAACAAATTTTGACATTCCGATTGCCGAGACAATCTACGGAATACTTTACGAAGCAAAGAATGTCAACAGTGAAATGAAAAACCTTGCCGAAACTTACGTCTAAACAGAAGTCCAAAATGAAAAAGATAATAATCACTGGTGGAACCGGATACATTGGTTCTCATACAGTTGTAGAATTCATAAACGCTGGCTACGAACCGATAATAATCGACAATCTTTCCAATTCCAACATAAACGTCCTCGACGGAATTGAGAAGATAACAGGCAAACGGCCCGCTTTCTACAAGGCAGATGTCACCGACAGTTTTGCAATGGACAAAATATTCTACGAAAACGATGATGCTGTTGCTGTCGTTCATTTTGCTGCAAGCAAGGCTGTTGGCGAATCGGTACAGAAACCTCTTTTGTACTACCGCAACAACCTCAACGGGCTTATCAACGTGTTGGAAATGATGGAAAAGCACGGGGTAAAGGGACTTGTGTTTTCGTCAAGCTGTACAGTTTACGGACAGCCGGAAAAACTGCCAGTTACGGAAGAAACGCCATTTGCAAAGGCTGAATCTCCATACGGAAACACCAAGAAGATTTCGGAGGAGATAATTCAGGATACGCTTCGTGCTGTTCCGACGCTAAAAGCCATTGCTTTGCGCTATTTTAACCCTATCGGGGCACATCCGTCGGCACAAATCGGCGAACTGCCCAATGGCACTCCCAACAACTTGATGCCATACATTACGCAGACTGCCATTGGAATCCGCGAATGCCTCAGTGTTTTCGGCAACGACTACAACACCCCCGACGGCACGCCAATCCGCGACTACATAAATGTTGTTGACCTTGCAAAAGCACACGTCGCTGCTGTAAAACATCTAAATTCAGCCAAGAACGACAAGCAGTTTGACTTCTTCAACATCGGCACTGGCAAAGGCTCCACGGTTTTGGAAATTGTTGATTCGTTTGAGCGGAGCACAGGCGTAAAACTGAACTACAAGATTGTCGGACGTCGTGCCGGTGACATCGAAAAAGTGTGGGCTGATACCACAAAGGCTAACAAAGTACTAGGTTGGAAGGCAGAAAAAACACTGGACGAAACCACTTTGTCGGCTTGGGAATGGGAAAAACGGTTAAGAGGAAAAAAATGACTCTAGTTTTACAAACAACTGAAATTATTCTGATTTTTTTGCCAACCCCATGCCGTCATTCCGTAAAGTAGAACGAACAGCATAAGGAACGTTGCTTGTGAGTTCACTTATACGGAATCTTCTTTGGGTACTAATGGAAGATTCCGCATAGTCGAACATTACAACGCTCCCCGTTCCGTATCGCGTGTATGTTCTGACTTGTGGAATGACGGTCCTTTTTTATAACTTAATGATAATATGGTTATTATAAAACTGAGAAAAATCAGTTAAATGCCAAACTAGAGCCCCCAAAATTAAGAGAGAGTTGTAAAACACACTTTATTCCCTTATGAACTTGTTGGAGAATACGTGATTTCTCTTCCACATTTCAAATCTGTCCTTTTCGCGTTGTTTTTCTTCAGCGTCACTCTTTTTACCCGACATTATGCTGAGGTTCAGTTCGAAGCCTAAAATCAGCGATATTGATGTGAGATACAGCAACATAAGTACTATTATTATTGTACCGAGAGAACCGTATATCTTGTTGTAGTTGGCGAAATTATTCAGGTAGAACGAGAATCCCGACGAACAGAGAATCTGCACTATTGTTGCCAGAATTGCTCCTGGCGATATGAACTTGTAGCGGCTCTTTTTTGACGGTGCAAGGTAGTAGAGGAACGATATTGCCATAAAGTACAGCAGTATGATTATCAGCCATTTGGCAATATGAAGACAGACGTACCAGAATGTGCTGTCGGCTATTGTCGTGTGGTGGGTAACAAGGTGGTCGATGTATTTCGAACCGCCGATTATCACCGTCATTGCTGCAACTATCAGTGTGCACAATATCAAGACCATTGCAATGGAAATCAAGCGTTTGCTGATAAGGTTGCGTCTATCGACATGATGGAACGATGCGTTGAACGCCTCGATGATTGCAAGTATGCCGTTGGATGCGAAAAATAGCGAGGTTATGATACCGAAAGACAGCAAAGTTCCGCTCGGGTTGAGTATTGTGTCGGATATGGTGTCGAAGAAAACTTCGTAGATTGCTGGAGGCAGCATTTCGGTTATCACTTCCATCAAGGTGTCCTGAAATCCTGGAATCGGGATGAATGGAATCAAGCTGAATCCGAAAATCAGCAAGGGAAATATTGCCGAGAAAAGACTGTAAGTCACGCTTTTGGCGCGTATAGTAAAAGAGCCTTTCGACAGACCTGTTATGAAAAAGTTGCCTATGTAATACAGTGAAAATCCGCCGAACCCCGGTATGACAATCTTGTCGCCAATGATTTTTATCATGGCATCGAGCCTTTCGAGAAAACCGAAGAGCAGGGCGCGGAAATTGAACTTTTTCATCGGGGCAGAAACTTACTTTACTGCCTTTAGGCTGAGGTCGAGGCTTTTTATCTGGTGTGTAAGTGCGCCAATCGATACGAAATCGACACCACATTCGGCATACTGACGTATGTTGCTGATTGTTATGCCGCCGCTCGATTCGGTTTCGACCTTACCGCCGATTATTTTCACAGCTTCGCGTGTTGTTGGTATGTCGAAATTGTCGAGCATAATGCGGTCAACGCCACCAATGCGCAAAACTTCGCGCACATCGTCGAGATTGCGTGTTTCGACTTCTATTTTCAGGTTGCGACCAGTATCTTGTAGGTACTTGCGAGCCTTGGCAACAGCCTTCTCGATTCCGCCTGCGTAGTCGATGTGGTTGTCCTTGAGCATAATCATGTCGTACAGACCTATGCGGTGGTTTGTTCCGCCGCCAATTTTCACGGCTTCCTTCTCGATTAGACGCAATCCGGGTGTGGTCTTGCGGGTGTCGAGCAATTTAGTGTGCAGACCTTCCATCTGCTTCACGTATTCGGCTGTCACAGTGGCAATTCCGCTCATGCGCTGCATGAAGTTGAGGATTGTGCGTTCGGCACTGAGAATATCGTGCTGTGGACCGCTGAGTTCGAACACAATGTCACCAACCTTTACGGGGGTCCCGTCTTGAATAAAAATGTTGAGCTTAAGGTCTTTGGACAAGTAGTTGCAGACTGCCTTTGCCACTTCAACGCCAGCGATTATACCATCTTGTTTTACAAGTAGTTTTGCCTTTCCTTGTTCCGACTTGTCGATGCACGATAGGGTAGAGTGGTCGCCGTCGCCCAAATCCTCTTCAAACGCCCTTGCGATGAGCGAGGTTAGATATTTTTCCGGAATCATTGTTCTTCTTCTATTCTTAATTGGTGAATTAGCGGAGTTCCCGACTGTTCCTTCACGAGGAAGTAAACGCGGAACTTCTTTCCGTTTGCAATTTCGAGTGTACCGATTGCGTACTGAGCTTCACTTTTTCCGCCTTGATGCAGAAGGGTGAAGTTCTTCGGAGAGTTTTTCTCGAAAAAGTTCTTTACCACTTGTTCGGCCTGCTGACGGCTGTAAACCGATTCGGTTTCAAGAATTGCCACTTCGACCGAATTGTTGAAATACTTCGAAAGTTCGGTAGAATTTCCAACTTTCATTGCGTCGAAAACCTTAGGCGGAATTGCCGAAAATGCCGAAAAAGTAATCAGCATTGCAAGCGCTGTCAATATTAACCTTATGTTTTTCATACTCTAAAGTCTTTTTTAGTTACTGTAGTTGTATGCAAAAAATAAACCAAATTTTTCAAATGCAAAGTTACCACAACATTTCAAATGCTTGAAATGTTTGCGATGCTTTTTGTCCATAAATTATTAACAACCTATATGAGAAAAAGTTACATCGACCCAATATGAAAAAACAATCACATTTGCTTGGCAATTAAGAGGCATTCGTCACCATCCGATGCCGACAATTATATTCACCCTAAAAAAATCTTTTCAATTTCTGCAAAAAAAGTCTTACCTTCGCACCTTAAAATTAAAAAGAGATTTCTATGGCTACGAACAGTAAAATCATTATGGACGGTCTCACATTTGACGATGTCCTCCTCATTCCAGCATATTCGGAAATTATACCAGCACAAGTAACGCTAGGTTCTTGGTTTTCAAGAAATATAAAAATAAATACGCCAATAGTATCGGCGGCAATGGACACAGTTACCGACAGCCGTATGGCAATAGCAATGGCCCGTCAGGGTGGCATAGGTGTAATCCACAAGAATATGCCGATTGATATTCAGGCTCGTCACGTAAGCCAGGTTAAGAGGGCTGAAAATGCAATGATTCTGAACCCCGTCACAATAGACGTTGAAAGCAATGTAGGCGATGCCCGCAAAATAATGAACGAATACAACATTGGCGGTTTGCCGGTGGTTGATTCAGAAAAACGTCTTTGCGGTATCCTCACAAGCCGCGACATGCGTTTCCAGGACGATGCCAGCAAGCCTATCCGCGAAATTATGACTCCTGCCGACAAGCTTGTCACTGCCGACCAGAACACAAAACTCGATGCAGCAAAGGACATTTTCAGAAAATACAGAATTGAAAAGCTGCCAGTCGTTGACAAGGACAACAAGCTCGTAGGACTTATCACCTACAAGGACATCACAAAGGCAAGCGTTAGTCCAAATTCGTGCAAGGATTCTAACGGTCGTCTGCGCGTAGCAGCAGCAGTCGGCATAACCGGCGACTCAATAGAACGTATGGAAGCACTTGTAAACGCTGGTGCCGATGCCCTCGTAATTGATACTGCCCACGGACATACAAAGAGTGTAAACGAAGTCCTGAAGACTGCTCGTAGCAAATTTCCCAACATCGACCTTGTTGTTGGAAACGTAGCCACTGCCGAGGCAGCAAAGCTTTTGGTAAAGAATGGTGCCGACGGCGTAAAGGTCGGCATTGGTCCAGGTTCAATCTGTACAACCAGAATCGTGGCAGGTATCGGTGTTCCACAACTTACAGCAATCATGAACGTTTGCGAAGGCATCAAGGGTTCGGGTGTTCCTGTAATCGCCGACGGTGGCATCCGCTATTCTGGCGACATTGTGAAGGCTATCGCTGCCGGTGCTTCGTCAATCATGGCTGGTGGACTTTTCGCAGGTACCGAGGAAGCTCCTGGTTCGACCATCATCTACAACGGACGTAAGTTCAAGGAATACCGCGGTATGGGTTCGCTCGAAGCAATGCAGCTCGGCTCTAAGGACCGCTATTTCCAGGATATGGAAGACGATGTGAAGAAACTTGTTCCAGAAGGAATCTCGGGTCGCGTACCTTACAAGGGAACTCTCAACGAAGTGATTTATCAGCTAATCGGCGGATTGAAGGCAGGTATGGGCTATTGCGGAGCAAAGAACATAGAGGAACTTCACGAAAAGGCTCAGTTTGTACGTATCACCGCTAACGGTGTTGTAGAAAACCATCCGCACGACATTACAATCACAAGGGAAGCTCCAAACTATTCAAGAAATCAGTAAACGAATTAACATGAAAAAGACCATATTACAGATTGCATTGCTACTTTTTGGCATCGGTTTGTATGCACAGGACAGGACTTTGCTCGAAATCGATAACGAAAAGATTGATGCTGACGAGTTCATCCATATCTTCAACAAGAACGCCAACCACGATGGCAAGGTAACTCGCAAGGATGTTGACGAGTATATGGAACTTTTTGTAAATTTCAAGCTTAAAGTTCACGAAGGACAGGCACAAGGACTTGACACCTCGCGCAGTTTCCGTCAGGAAATTGCTGGCTACCGCAAGCAGCTTGCTCAGCCTTACCTAAGCGACAAGAGCGTAGAGGACGAACTCGTAAGGGAAGCCTACGACAGAATGTGCTACGATGTTGATGTGAGCCACATACTTATCACCGTCAACAGCAATGCCTCGCCCGAAGATACGCTAAAGGCTTGGAACAAAATCAACGAGGTTTACAAGCGTGCCGTTAAGGGCGAAAGTTTCTCGAAACTTGCCGACACCTATTCACAGGACCCGTCGGTGGCAAAGAATCACGGTGACCTCGGCTACTGCACGGTTTTCGGTTTGGTTTACGACTTCGAAACCGTTATGTACAACACCAAGCCCGGCGAAGTTTCGGCTCCGTTCCGCACGCGCTACGGCTATCACATCCTGAAAGTGAACGACAAGCGTCCGTCGAAAGGTCGCTACAAAGTCGCCCACATAATGGTGGTTTCTCCGCAGGACGCAACACCCGAACAGAAGCAGGAAGCAAAGGCTACCATCGAAAACGTGTATGCACAACTGAAAAATGGTGCCGACTTTGCAGAAATGGCCGACAAGTACAGTGCCGACCGCAGGACTGCCGTCAAGGGTGGTGAACTGGGCTGGATAAACGTTGGCGGCAGAATGATAAAGGAATTTGAAGATGCCGTATTCAAGTTGGAAAAAGTTGGCGACATTTCGGATATTGTTAAGACAAGCTACGGATACCATATTATAAAGTTGCTCGAAAAGGAACCGATAAAGCCGTTCGAGGAATGCAAGGCCGACCTCAAGTCGAAAGTTAGCGGAAATCTGCGTTCGTACAAGGGCCGCGACGTGGTGATTGCCAATCTTCGCAAGGAATATGGCATAAAGGATATGTCGAAGACTGTAGCTCCTTTCTACAAGAAGAAATATGTTACCGATTCCATTTTCAACGGAACTTGGAAAATAGATTCTACATTGAAACTCAACAAGGTGGTGTTTGAAATCAAGGACCAGAAATTCACAGAAAAGGATTTTGCAAAATATCTACAGAAATTCAACACCAAGCAACCGCCAGTTGACATCAAGATGTTGGTTCTCAATGGATACAAGCAATTCTGTGACAAGTGCATAATCGAATACGAAGAAAAGCACCTTGAAGAAAAATATCCGTCGTTCCGTTATCTTATGAAGGAATACCACGATGGAATTTTGCTTTTCGCTCTTACCAACGATGCTGTATGGAACAAGGCTATTGCCGACAGCACTGGACTTGAAGCCTACTACGAGACAGTAAAGGACAACTACAAGTGGGGCTATCGTTACGATGTCAAGACATACAAGTGCAAGGATGCGAAGTCGGCAACAGAACTTTCCAAAGCCTTAAATGCAAATTTCGATGACGAGACAATTGTTGGCAAACTCAACGCTAAGGATTCCACAACAGTTGTTGCTGGCGAATCTGCATTGGAAGAAAAAGGGCACAGCCTATTTGTTGACAATGCAATACGCGAAAGCGGAATTACTGAAACTTCAGGACAGACAAAGGTATTTAACAAGGAAAACACCGTAACCGCAGTAAAAGTTATTGCCCCGACAACAAAGAAACTCAGCGAAATCAGAGGAATTGTTACTGCAGCATATCAGGATTACCTTGAAAAGCAGTGGACGGAAGGTCTGCACAAGAAGTACAATGTGAAAATCCACGAGGAAATGCTCGACCAGATTGTCAAGGAACTTTCCGAAAGCAAGTAACAATGCCAAAGTACGTTGCATTCATATTGCTAGCTATTGTCGTCTGCTCGTGCGGAAATAAAAGCAACGCGCCTGCCGTGCAGGCAAAATATGTAGCAAGTTTTGACGAAGATACACTTTTCGAGTATGAACTTGTACGCGCAATATCGCCGTTCTGCGACTCGAAGGACAGCGCAAAACTGGCCGACGACTACATTGATGAATGGCTGACAGAACGCATTATGTACAAGGAAGCCGAAAAGCTCCTGTCCGACACGACTGACATTGCAAAAAAAATAATGCAGTATCGTTGTCAGCTCTACACACACGAATATTGCGAAAAGTACGTTTATAGTAACGTGAATATGAATGTTACAGAAAAGGAAATAAACGACTACTACGACAAGCATCTGAACGAGTATGTAATTAATACAACGTATGTTAAGGCTCACTATATGACAATTTCGCCCAAGATTGTACGCTACTACGAGATTTATGAAAAACTGCGCAAAAGCGACCTCGACAGCGAGCAGGAACTAGGCGACTACTGTGATGGCCCCGACAAGCAAATATATTTTGTGAAAGACTGGGTTGAGTTCAGCGATTTCCTGAAGCTTATAGACTATAGCGGAACCATTGAACCATACGAACTTAAATACAAGAACACACTCGACTACATACGCGACACACTTCACTATCTCGTCAAGATTGACGACTACCTTGTTCCCGGCGACCTTTTGCCCATCGAACTTGCCAAGCCAAAAATAATACAGATAATAATGAACAAGCGCAGGCACGACAAGTACATACAGGCAAAACAGGACTTGCTGAGAAAATACAAGTCAAACGGAGAAATTGTCATTGGCAACAAATAGCACAATATGAAGAAAACGATAATAATGACCGCAATAGCCCTGCTTGTAGGAGCAAGTTCCCAGGCGCAGGGAATCATCGACAAGATTGTTGGAATTGTCGGCAACGAAATAATAATGATGTCCGACATCGAGAACCAGTACATACAGATGGCAAGCCAGCAGATGAAAGTTGACGGAAACACCCGTTGCGAAATCCTTGAGGACATGATGTTCCAGAAACTTCTGTATGTACAGGCGCAGAAGGACAGCCTTTCGGTTACGCCCAAGGAAGTGGAAACCGAACTAGACCGCCGTCTTAGCGTTTTTATCAACCAGATAGGTTCCGAGCAGAAGTTGGAAGAGTATTTCGGCAAGACCATCAAGTCGATAAAGGACGATTTGCGAAGCACCATCGAAGAGCAGATGCTGGCGCAGAAAGTTCAGCAGAAAATCATCGGCGACACCAAGGTTACGCCGTCGGAGGTAAAGAACTTCTTTGAAAAGTTGCCTGCCGACAGCATTCCAACCATTGAGGCATATTACGAACTTTCTGAAATTGTCATAAAACCTGAAGTGAGCAAGGAAGACAAGGAAAAGGTTGTAGCCGAACTGAACAAGATTCGCGAGCGCATACTCAACGGCGAAAGTTTCTCGACAATGGCAGTGCTGTATTCCGAAGACCCTGGCTCGGCAATGAAGGGCGGAGAACTTGGCTTTGTCAGCAAGACCGACCTCGTACCCGAATTTTCGCAGGTGGCGTTCAACCTTACAAGTCCGCTTGATGTGTCGCAGGTGGTTGAGACCGAATATGGCTTCCATATCATTCAGATGATTGAGAAAAAGGGCAATATGATGAATTTCCGCCACATACTTATGAAACCGAAAGTAAGTATGGAAGCCCTCGAAGCCGCCGACAAGAAGGCAAACGAAGTCTATAGCATATTGCAGTCCGATACAATCAGTTTTATCGATGCCGTGAAAAAATACAGCAACGGCGACAGCAAGGGCTCCGATGGAAAAGTTATGAATCCCTACTACGGTGATGCCCGGATGACAAGCGATTTCCTCGACCCATACACTAAGTCGGCGGTTATGCCACTGAAAGAGGGCGAATACTCCAAGCCATTCCTTTCTAGCGACAACAAAGGCTCCCGTGTAATCAAGATTGTACGCCTCGACCTCGACGTAAAGGAACACAAGGCCAATATGAAGGACGACTACCTCACACTGCAGAGGGCAGCCTTGGAGGACAAGAACAGCCGCCTGATTGACGAGTGGGTAAAGGACAAGGTACAGAGCGTTTACATAAAGATTGACGACGAGTATAAGGACTGCAACTTTAACGTTAACTGCTGGATAAAGAAATAATGGACAGAAAGGCAACAATTAAATCTGTACAGACGCAAAATTTTTCGTCTTAATAATAGACAATTCCTAAAGTAAATCGCGCCATGTCGCGATTCAACAAAAAAACTTATATCATGAAAATCGCAAAAATCAAAACCGAAGTAGGCACCATGAAGGTGAACTTCTATTTCAACGACGCACCAAATACGGTGGCAAATTTCATTAAACTGGCCGAAGAAGGCTTTTACAACGGACTGCGCTTCCATCGCGTAATCCCTGAATTCGTAGTTCAAGGCGGATGTCCGTTCTCGCGCAACCTTGGCGACCCACGAGTCGGCACAGGTGGACCGGGCTACAAAATCAAATGCGAACTCAACGGTGGCAATCAGTACCACGACCGCGGCGTACTTTCGATGGCACACGCAGGACGCGACACAGGCGGTTCCCAGTTTTTCATCTGCCTTACCCGCGAATACACCAAGCACCTCGACCGCCAGCACACTTGCTTCGGCAGAGTTGTAGAAGGATTGGACGTGCTCGACAAGATTCGCCAGGGATGCAAGATTGAAGAAATAACTATTGAAGAGGAATAATGTTTTTATAGTCATTCCGCAAAACAGAACGAACAGCAAAAGGAACGTTGCTTGTGAGTTCGTTTATGCGGAATCTCCCAATAGTACACAAATGAGATTCCGCATAGTCGAACATTACAACGCTCCCCGTTCCGTATCGCGTGTATGTTATGACTTGCGGAATGACCTCATAACTCAATACACACAAAAAAATGAAAACCAATATTTTTACCATCGTATCATTGCTATTTGCATTGACAATAGCAGTAAGTTGCGCTTCGCCAAAGCCTAGCGACAACAACGAAGAACCAACCACCACTGAAGTTCAACCCACCGAAACAACCGATTTCACCGCATTAGTAAAGGAATGGAACAAAGCGAACTCGGCTAAGGATTACGAAGCATTATCGGCAATGTTCGACAACAATGTACTGTTCTACGGTACACAGCTCAACAAGGACGCCTGCGTAGAAAACAAGCAGATGGCGTTCAAGAAGTCTCCCGATTTCTACCAGCAGATTTATGGTGATGTCGATGTGGAAAAAATAAGCGACACCGAAGTGAAATGCAGTTTTGTAAAGCGAGTTACCGTCGGCGGACAAACAAACGATTATCCGTCGTACCTAAATTTCCACAAGGTAGGTGATGAATGGAAGATTTCGGCAGAGAGCGACCTTATAACCGATGAAAATCTTGCCAAACGTGCCGAAAATAAGAAAAACGCACTTGCACAGGAAATGGGTGACCGCACCGATGTTTCGGGAACCTACGACTTCAACGGCGATGGTAAGAAGGAATCGTGCTACTTGCTTGAACCGAAAAAGTACGACGACGAAGACCACTTCATGGAATGCCAAGGCGAATGCAACTGTCTTATAATGTTCTCCGACAGCAATATCCCGCCAATCGAGGTAGAAAACTGCATCGGTGGAAATCCGCATATACTTGGCGACCTTGACGGAAATGGCACCTGCGAAATAGGCATATGGCCATGGTGGTGGACAAGTTGCTGGCATACCTTTTATATATATACATTAGAAAATGGCGAATGGAAAGACTTTGTGGAACCATTCTCGGTGCATTGCAACCTTTTGGAGGCACTTGAAGAGTCTGGAGAGCCAATAATTGAACCGATTCCAGGTAAAAAAGGCATGTTCAAAATTCTTTACTCGTATTTCGATGACGAAGAAGGCATAATGGAAGGAACAACAACGGTAAAGAAATTATAACAAAAAAGGCTGAGTTTCAGCCTTTTTTTGTTATATCACAAATTATCAATTATCAATTATCAATTGTTCATTGTCCATTGTTCATTGTTCATTGTCCATTGTTCATTGTTCATTGTTCATTGTTCATTCCACCTCTATCATCAGCCCCTTCAAATATTCTCCCTCCGGATGATAAATGCTTACTGGATGGTCGATGGCGTGCGGTAGCTGGCGAACAATGCGGACATTCCTATGCGCATTGGCTGCTGCAGTGAAAACCATAGTCTTGAAATCGTCCTTGCTTACCGCCTGCGAGCACGAGAAGGTGAAAATCAGTCCGCCGGGCTTTATCTTTTCTATCGCCTTCTGGTTTATGTTCTTGTAGCCTTTGAGCCCCTGCTGCAGACTGCGATGGTTCTTTGCAAATGCTGGCGGGTCAAGAATTATAATGTCAAAATTATTGTCGATAGTGCCAAGATAATCAAGGACATCCTTTGCTACACCCTTGTGCGGTGCGTTGGTAAAATTCAGTTTCACATTGCGTTCGCAAAGTGCGATTGCCTTCTTTGATATGTCAACGGTTTCGACATACGAAGCACCGCCACGCAATGCCGACAGCGAAAATCCGCCAGTGTAACCAAAGGTATTGAGCACGCGCTTTCCCGACGAAAGTTCGCCAACCAGTTTGCGGTTTTCGCGCTGGTCAACAAAGAAGCCTGTCTTCTGTCCTTCGTAGAAGTTGATTATCATATGGTTGCCGCTTTCACAGATTTCGCGTTCCTCAATGGATTCTCCCCAGATGAACGAATCGGTAGTTTGGATATGCGGGATTGTTGCACTGCTCTTGTCGAAGATGGATATTACCCTGTCGCCCAATAACTTGCAAACAATTTTGGCAAACTGTGGAAACAACCTGTACATTCCAACCGAATGAGCCTGAAACACAACGACGCCATTGTAGAAATCTGCAATCAGTCCGGGCATAAAATCGCCCTCGCCGTTCACAAGGCGGAAAACATTGGTGTCGGGCGAATCGAAAAAGCCAAAATTGCGGCGGTAGTTTATTGCCGACTCGAATCTTTTTGTCCAAAATGCCTCATCAATTGCACTACGTTCAAAATCAAAGACTTTTGCAATTATACTATCGTCCTGATAATGCGCGGTAGCCAAATAGTTGCCATCTGACGAGAATATTTCCACAAGGTCGCCTTCCTGCGGTTCGCCTTGCATTTTGGCGACAGCACCCGAGAACACCCACGGATGGCGGCGCATCAGCGACTTCTCCTTGTCGCGCTTTAAGATTAACCTTGGAATGGAGTCCATAGTTTATAGTGTGTTTTAGCAGTTCCTTGCGATGTGCTGAGCGCTCCCTTAGCTTGTCGAAGGGAAGCGGAATCGAAAGGACGCGAATTTTTCTACTTAATTTCCTTATCAACCTGAGGCAGCCCCTTTATTGCATTGTACTCGAAGCCCATGCGCTTGCCGGTCTGCATCTTCGACTTGTTGATGCGTTCCTTCATGTAATCGACATTTACAATCTTCACATCGTTGTACGGAGGAACCAGCAAATCGAACTTGAGTACATACGCTATAGCCGACTCAACAAGCTGGTGCAGACTTTCGTAGTCAACCTTGTTCTTGCCGAAAGCCGGATAGCCAAAGCCCAGTTCGCGACGACCTTCAACGAAGAAAGTGCTCTCGTTGTTGATGAACATACGGCCAATCAGGTAGCCAAGGTCCTCGTCCCTGTTGTACTTGAACGAATCGGCGAGGAAGTTGTACATGTTGATTATTCCCGAATATGTAACCAACGGACGGTCAATGTAATAGCTGTCCTTCCAAATTTCGTGGTTACGCGGGAACTCGAAAATGTTGGAGTGCATATTGAATATCAGCAGGTCGCCAGCAACCTTTATTTCGGTCTCGAACAGACCGCGGTCGCGGTATTCGAGCTTTATTCTGTCGTCGGCATCCTTCAGGATTCCATTGTATTCGATTACAATGTCGTGCAACACCTTTTTCAGTATCGTAAACGCTTCCTTGGTATTGTCGTACACTACCTGTTTCAATTGCGACTTCTCGAGCATAGTCTTTATTATTCCGTCGCGTACTTCTGTATTTCTTTCCATTGCTATGTTTTTAGTTTCTAAGTTTTTATGGCTGCGCCGTTTGATGGGCTACGCCCGTTTCTATGTTTCGCGTTTCTTGTTGAGTCGTGGCGCGCCGCGACTATACAATGTTGAAGATTTTTGGGGCTAATATGCTAAAAGGCTTTTAGCCTTCAAGCCCATTTTTGCATCTTGCCGTTTATTGTCAATTATCAATTGTTAATTGTCAATTGTCAATTGTTTTAGTATGCCTTTGCAAACAGCACTCTTCTCTTCGATGGCTTTCCAGAGTAAACGCAAACGCCTTCTTCTTCCTCGGCATCGAGCGGAATGCAGCGGATAGTAGCCTTGGTTTCCTCCTTGATTTTTGCCTCGGTCTCGGCAGTGCCGTCCCAGTGTGCAGAAATGAAGCCCGGAGTTTCCTCGATTACGCGCTTGAACTCCTCCCAAGTGTCAACCTTATAGGTGTTGGCAGCACGGAAATCGTATGCCTTCTTGTAGATGTTCTTCTGAATATCTTCGAGCAAGTTCTTGATGTGGTCGATAATGCCTTCATCTGCAACATTTTCCTTGGTGAGAGTATCGCGGCGGGCAACTTCCCAAGTGTGGTTTTCGTAGTCGTTAGGACCAATGGCGAGACGAACAGGAACACCCTTCATTTCCCATTCTGCAAACTTGAATCCCGGGCGCTGAGTGTCGCGGTCGTCGTACTTGTAGCTTATGCCGGCAGCCTTCAGCTTGGCACAAAGTTCGTGTACGCGTTCCGAAATCATTGCAAGCTGTTCATCGGTCTTGTAGATAGGAACGATAACCACCTGAATTGGAGCAAGATGCGGAGGCAATACGAGTCCGTTGTCATCCGAGTGAGCCATAATGAGCGCACCCATCAGTCGGGTAGAAACGCCCCACGAAGTTGCCCAGACATATTCGGGTTTGTTTTCCTTGTTGAGGAAAGTTACATCGAATGCCTTTGCGAAATTCTGTGCGAGGAAGTGCGAAGTACCTGCCTGCAATGCCTTTCCGTCCTGCATAAGTGCCTCGATGCAGAAAGTTTCCTCGGCACCGGCAAAACGCTCGCTGTCGGTCTTGCGACCAATAACAACGGGAACGCCAAGGTAATTTTCAACGAAATCGGCATATACGTGAACCATCTTGTCGGCTTCTTCCATTGCCTCCTCCTTGGTTGCGTGTGCGGTATGACCTTCCTGCCACAAGAATTCGGCAGTACGCAGGAACAGACGGGTACGCATTTCCCAACGAACTACATTTGCCCACTGGTTTACAAGGATAGGCAGGTCGCGGTACGACTTAACCCAGTTGCGGTAGGTGTTCCAGATTATAGTTTCGGAAGTCGGACGGACAATGAGTTCCTCCTCGAGCTTTGCTTCGGGGTCAACTTCTACAGCAGTCTTGTCGGCATTGGTGCGCAGGCGGTAATGAGTTACAACCGCACATTCCTTTGCAAAACCTTCAACATGGTCGGCTTCACGGCTGAAGAACGACTTTGGAATAAACAGCGGAAAATATGCGTTGGTGTGACCTGTTTCCTTGAACATGCGGTCCAAAATGTCGTGCATTTTTTCCCATATCGAATAACCGTAAGGCTTGATAACCATACAACCTCTAACTGCGGACTGTTCCGCCAAATCTGCCTGAACAACAAGCTCGTTGTACCACTGAGAATAATTCTCCGATCTCTTCGTCAACTTTGCCATTTTTATCTTGGTATAAAATTTGTAATTACAATAATAGTTATTAAAAAAGTTATTATTTTTGAAGTTACAAAATTAGCAAAAATTTTTCACTATGAAACATTTGTTTTACATATTGACCTTAGTGCTCATCACCCTAGCATCTTGCGACACAAGTCTTTATACCACAAAGATTTATGATGATGCCTACTATGCAAAAAGCAAGGAAGAGGTGATTCCAACCAAGACTGTTACCGTCAGCGACAATGACAGCTATTCGGAGACTCCGAAGGGCGAATATAACGCCGATGATGGATATTACCACAACGACGACGGTACTGTCACATACTATTCTGACAATAATTATTATTCCGAATCGGACAATAGTTATGGTGGCAGCGACAGCTACTACGACGGAAATGGCAACTACATCGAAAACAACTATTACTACATAGGCGACGACTACTATTACACCTCGCACTTCCGCAGGTTCGGTACTTACTACACGCCTGTGTACTACTACGACCCGTTCTGGGATCCGTGGTACACGCCGTACTATTCGTACAGCTACTACTACGACCCGTATTTCTACTCGTGGTACTACTCGCCTTACTACTACACTCCGTATTATCACCACTACGGATACGGTTATGGATATTATAGTCCGTACTACAGCCATTACTACGACTATTCGTACTGGCACCACCACTATGGTCACGGACACAATCATGGACATGGTCACGGACATGGTCCCAACGACGATAATGCCTTTAGCTCGACCTACTACGGACATCGCGGTTCGATGGGCGGATACGGAAGCGGTGCTGGCAGCGCACGAATAGTTACCAATGGTAGCAACAACGACAGCAACTCCAGCACAAGCAAGAACCCAACCGTTCCAGTTAGTGCAGGAAGAACAATAGACAATTCGGCAACTGCCACTAGGATTAATACCGATGGAACTTCGTCTGGCAACGATAACTCAGGCAGGGTTGTTAAGGATAACACCAATGTCAACGTTAGCAGTACTGCCGTAAGGGAAAACACTGTTAATGCCTCGACAGCAACTAAGGAACCTACAAATAATAGCGACAATGGCAGGGTAAACTCGTCATCGGACAGCAGAATAAACAATGGTTCGACAGAAAGAAAAGAGCCTGCAAATTCAAGCAGTTCTGCAGCAAGCAGAGAGAATTCTGGTTCGAATGCAAGCAAGGAGCCATCGTACAATAACTCAAACAGCCGCGTAAACTCGTCGAGTAGCAACCGTAGCTACAACAAGCCGAGCAGTTCAAGTTCGAGCAACTACAACTCATCATCGAGACCCTCAAGCAGCAGTTCTTCAAGTTCGAGCAAACCTTCATCGAGCAGCAGTTCAAGCAGTTCTAGGTCGTACAACAGCAGTTCGTCAAGTTCGAGCAAACCTTCGTCAAGCAGTAGTTCTAGCGGTTATAATTCATCTTCAAGACCATCGTCGAGCAGCAGTTCAAGCAGCTCAAGGTCGTACAACAGCAGTTCTTCGAGTTCGAGCAGCAGACCGTCGTCAAGCGGAAGCTACAACTCGTCAAGCAGTTCAAGCAGAAGTTACTCTCCATCATCAAGCAGTAGCAGTTCTCGCTCAAGCAGCAGCTACAGCGGAAGTTCACACTCAAGCAGTTCATATTCAGGCTCGTCGCATAGTTCAAGTTCTTCGCATTCGAGCAGTTCATCATCACATTCATCAAGTTCAGGAAGGAGATAAGTCATGAAAAGGTTAGTATTTAGCATATTTGCAATATTGCTGTGCACAGCAGCAATTGCACAGAGCGAATCGGACGCGTTAAGGTATTCTTTCTATATGCCAAGCGGTACCGCACGTGCCAACGGAATGGCAGGCTCGTTCGGAGCATTGGGTGCCGACCCGTCGGTAATCGGATTCAACCCTGCGAGCATGGGCGTTTACAAGTCAACACAGATTTCGTTTTCGCCAAGTTTCAAGATTAACAACACCGAATCGTCGTATCTTGGAAGCAAGAACCGCGATTTCAGTGCAAACTATTTTGACATAAATGAGGCTTCGTTCGTTCAGGCAATCGAGCGCAAGAACGACAATGTAGGGCTTACCTATTTCATCTGGGGATTTTCCTACAACAAGCTCAACAAATTTTCTGAAAATATCAGCATCAACGGTATAAACGACCACGGTTCGCTTACCGATTGGTTTGCTGCTAGGGCAAACGGCATAAGTTATCCGACTCTTGGCGACAACGACCCGTTCTACAGCCATCTGGCTTGGGAAACCTATCTTATCGACCCTGCATCTTCTTCGGTTGACGACCAGTATGTAAGTGCATACGACAGTTATGGCGAAAAGCAGAGCCAGAGGATTACCAAGAAAGGTTCGCTTGGCGAATACAATATTGCCATTGCATTCAACTTCATGCATAAGATATATGTTGGTGCCGACCTTGGCATACAGACTGTAAGCTACAAGCAGCAAATAATTTCGTACGAGAACCGCGAAGGCGCGACATCGGGTCCTACGGTCTTTACCTTCAACGATTATGTGCATTCGTCGGGTAGCGGTGTAAACTTCAAGCTCGGTATATTGTACCAGCCAATCGACCAGTTGAGGTTCGGTGCGGCAATACATACGCCTACTTCCATTAGCATGAGGGACAGATACTCAACATCTTGCAATATGCAGGGATGGATTCCGAGGGCTGATGCAACGCTGGCCGATTCATCGGCATCGTGCGATTCTCCCGAAGGTAAGTTCGAGTACAATATTCTCTCGCCGTTCAGGGCAAATGCAAGCATCTGCTACATACCCAACGAGCACCTTCTTATCAATCTCGATTACGACCTTGCAAACTACAATTCGATTAAGATGAGAAGCGACGAATATGATTTTGCTCCCGAAACTCAGAACATAATAAACAACTACAAGGTTGGTCATAGCGTGAAGTTAGGCGCAGAATATAGGCTTGGCGTACTCAACATGCGACTAGGAGGTGCATATTACACAAGCCCCTACAAGAGTTCGTCGCCAAACAGCAGTTCCGATACTTGGCTAGTTAGCGCAGGTCTTGGCTTCCGCACCAACTTCTTCTTCTTCGACATTGCATATTCCTATTTGGCAAACTCGTATGTATATTATATGTACGAAGGCCTTGTTTCGAGCGACCCGAGCAAGATAGACTTTACTCGCCATCAGATATCGTTTACACTCGGATGCAAGTTCTAATACTGGATTAAGAATACTAAAAAATGGCGGCGGTTACGTCGCCTTTTTTTTTGATGTATAGCAATATTTTTTTTGTGTATCTTTGCGCATCTTAATGAATTGCAAGGTCAACATATCATATACCTATTATATATTGGTATTGCTGTTAGTTTCGGCAGTAATATTTTCTTCGTGCCGTTCTACGAAGTTTGTGGGCGAAGACGAATATCTGCTTGTCAAGAACAAGGTCGTTTGCGACAACAAAAACGTTAACAAGAGCGACTTGGATTTAGCCCTAAGCCAAAAAAGCAACAAAAAGATTCTCGGATTTATTCCTTTCAATCTTTATGTATATAATTTCATGAAGAGCGGAAAGGAGCGCAAGTGGAAGGAGAAACTGGCAAATTCGATAGGAGAGGCACCCGTCATATATGCAGCCGAGGCGCAAAGCAAGAGCATTGAGAATATCAACGCCTATATGGCAAGCCAGTCGTATTACCGGTCATCGGTAAGTGTTAGCGAGCATTTCTCTAACAGGAAAAAGGCAAAAGTAAAATATGTTGTCACGTCTGGTCCTTCGTACAAGATATCGTCGTTGAAATACGACATTGGAAACGAGGAGATTAAGGAATTGTTCTTCCAAGATACCATTAATTCGCTCATAAAGGTCGGACATAGTTTCAATACCGACACCTTGAAGGCGGAAAGGGA
Source organism: uncultured Bacteroidia bacterium (assembly GCA_902776565.1). Classification (GTDB taxonomy): domain Bacteria; phylum Bacteroidota; class Bacteroidia; order Bacteroidales; family ML635J-15; genus Bact-19. Next base: position 114,002 of record CACYQN010000012.1, on the reverse strand, counting down.
ACGTGTGGCAAGGTATTTCAAGAGTCAGGGCTATTTCTACTTTTCGATTAACAATGTGCGTTTTTTTGCCGATACGCTTCAGGAGGATTTGACAGTAAAGCTTACTATGCTGATTCGCAAGTCGGATGAGGATTCGGACGATGCCTTCCAGAGCCAGACCATAAGGTCGGTAAACATATTTACCAATTACAATTTTGACAATAAGAGTGATACCTCGGGGCAGAATACCAATATGTTTGTCAAGGATGGAATAAAGTTCACTTACGACAAGAAAATGCGCCACCGCACCTCGGTATTTATGCAGTCGTGCTTTTTCAAGCCTGGCGACAAGTACAGCATTCGAAACGTGGAGGATACCTACAGCCATCTTTCAAGCCTAAAGCAGTTTCGCCTGATAAATATAAAGCTTACGCCGCCGAGCGTTGAGGAGGTACATCTTGAGAGCATAAGCAAGCAGTTCCTCGACGTAAACATATACCTTGCGCCTATGAAGCGTCAGTCGTTCAACGTAGAGCTCGAAGGAAGCAACACATCGGGAAACATCGGTATGGCAGGTGTGCTTTCGTACAGAAATAGAAATATTTTCCGTGGGGCGCAGATTTTTTCTGCAAAGGCAAACATTTCGTTCCAGACTTCGGCGTTGCTTGATACTGTAACAAATGAAGAAATTAAGTCCAAGTTTTTCAACACATTGGAATATGGAGGAGAAATAAAACTTACTTTTCCAAAATTGTTGTTGCCGTTCTTCAATAATTTTGAGTTTATCAAGCGTCACGACCCGAAAACACAGTTGAGCCTTTCGTACAACTACCAGAACCGACCCGACTACACGCGTACAATCGCCAATATAAACTTCGGCTATAGCTGGATTGGATATAAGAACAAAAACATAACCCACTACATCAACCCAATCGAACTCTACTGGGTAAAAATCCTGGATTTCAGCGAGGATTTCAGGCGAAGGATACAGAACCTTTACATAAAATACTCGTACGAAGACCAGTTTCTGTGGGTTTTCAGCTACGATATGGTTTTCAATAACCAGAACGTAAATGTAAAGCGCAATTTCACATATTTCTGGATGAACCTTGAGACTTGTGGAAACCTTCTTGATGCAATATATCTGGCGTCGGGCGCACAACGAGATTCGGATTCGTACAAGTTTCTTGGAGTGGAATTTGCGCAGTATGTGAAAGCCGACTTCGATTACAGGTTCTACAATATTATCAATGGTAAGAACAGCATTGTATATCGTGCATTTTTCGGCATTGGTCTGGCATACGGCAATTCGACGCAAGGTTTGCCGTTTGTGAAGAGGTATTTCATTGGTGGTGCCAACGATATCAGGGCTTGGCAGGTAAGGACTATTGGTCCTGGTTCATATTCGAATACGCACCGCAACTACGACCAGATTGCCGATATGAAGCTGATGTTCAACATAGAATATCGTTTCACAATGGTATCGTTCCTGCAGGGTGCGCTTTTTGTTGATGCCGGCAATATCTGGGCAATCGACAAGGCCGACAACCGTGCCGGTGCATTGTTCAAGGTTAGCGATTTTTACAAGCAGATTGCTGTTGGAACAGGCTTTGGTTTGCGTTTCGACCTGAAGTTTCTTGTTTTACGTTTCGACATTGGTATTCCTGTTTACAATCCGTCTATTAGCGATGCTCCGCAATGGTTCGAATCGTTTAGACCGTTCAAGGTCAACAAGTTCACGTTGAATTTTGGTATCGGGTATCCGTTCTAGGGGCTGCGCCGTTTGATGGCTGCGCCGTTTGAATGGCTGGCGGTTGCTGAGCTTGTCGAAGTACGCCGTTTCTAATTGTTTCTAAGTTTTGGTCACTGAGCTTCGCTTGCTGAACCGTCGCACTGAGTGAAATCGAAGTGTTGTCGAAGTATCGAAGTGCTAATTGTTTGATGTTGTTTGAAATTGTCTTTCAGCCTTTTCGTCCGTTTGCATCTTGTCAGCAAAATCGTAAATCTAAAATCGTAATTCGTAAATAAAATTGTATTTTTGCAAAAAAAATAATTATATGAACATAGCAGTTTGTGTAAAGCCGGTTCCTGACTCGAAATACTACGACCAGATAAAGATTGACCCGGTAACGAAGACTTGGGACCGTTCTGGAATTCCCACAGTAATAAGCGATTTGGACAAGCATGCCCTCGAGGCGGCAATATCGTTGAAGGAAAAGCACGGTGGAAAGGTTGCCGTGTTTACAATGGCTCCGCCGACTATGAAAGATACCATAATGCAAGCTCTAGGTATGGGCGCCGATGAGGCTTATCTTATCAGCGACCGAGCATTCGCTGGTTCCGATACGCTTGCAACATCCAATATACTTGCAGCGGCAATCCGTAAGGCTGGCGATTTCGACCTTGTCGTTACTGGCAACGAAAGCGATGACGGAAGTACGGCACAGGTTTCGGCACAGCTTGGTGAATGGCTTGGAATGCCACATGTTATGAATGTTACAAGACTGGAAAGCGACGGTAGCACTATTGCTGTCACTGCAAAGCAGGATGGCGGTAGCATCGACTACGAAATCGGACTTCCAGCAGTAGTCGGTGTAACGCGCAAAGTAAACAAGCCACGTCTGGTTAACATAATGGGAATATTGAAAGCCAAGCAGAAGCCGTTCAATGTGTTTACTGCTAACGACATAGAGCCCGACCCAGATTTTGTCGGTCTGAAAGGTTCGCCAACTCAGCCGGGTGGAATTGCTTCACCGGAGATGGGACGTAAGTCGGAACTTATCGAAGGTACTCCCGAGGAGATTGCAAAGCGTATTGTTGATGAACTTTACAAAGCAGGAATAAAGTAATGGAAATTCAGGAAAAGAAAAATATTTATGTAGGCGTGCAGACAACGCAGACACGAGATATAAGGGACTTTATGATGGAAATAAATTCGTACAAGAGCATATTGGTATTTGCTGAAGTTGGCGAAGATAAGGTTTGTGACAACTCGCTTGAACTTTTGGGCGAGGCAAACAGATTGAAAAATATACGCAACAACGACAGCTTTGTTATTGCAGCATTGGTAGGTCATAATGTAAAGAAATATGCACCTACGCTTTTCTGTTATGGTGCCGACAAGGTTGTTGCCTTCGACAGCCCGATGCTTGAGGTTTACCGTTCCGATTTGTATGGTGAAGCATTGGCTGGAATCGTTAGGGCTTATCATCCCGAAATAGTGCTTGTTGGTGCTACTGCCCTTGGAAGCGAATTGGCACCGACCGTTGCCTCAAAGTTGCGTACTGGACTTGCAGCGCATTGTACTGCTCTAAAGATTCTTGATAACGGGCAGTTTACACAGGTTGTCCCCGCTTTTGGCGGTAAGGTTCTTGGTGACATTTACATCCCTAACCATCGCCCGCAGATTGCATCAATAAAGGCAGGCATTACCAAGAAGTTGGATTATGCGCCGAAAGATGGTATTGTGGAAGATTTTTCGTGCGAACTGAAGGGTTTCGACAGGATGAAGGTAACAAAGGTCGAGAAGGAAACCGAAACCTGCAAGTCGCTTAATGAGGCCGATTGCATTGTGGTTGGCGGATTTGGCATAGGCTCGAAGGAAGAGTGGTCGAAGTTGGAAGAACTGGCAGGTCTTCTTGGTGGAGCAAACGGTTGCACTCGTCCTGTGCTTGATGCAGGCTGGGTAAGCAACGAAAAAGCTATGATTGGAACTAGCGGTGTTGCGGTTCGTCCGAAGGCATATCTTGGAATAGGCGTTTCTGGAGCGGCTCACCATACTTGTGGCATAAAGGATTCTGGTCTGATAATCAGCATAAATAAGGATGAGAATGCCCCGATTTTCGCTTGCTCCGACTATAAGGTTGTCGCCGACTACAAGAAAATTGTACCTGCATTGATAGAAGAACTGAAGGCGAGAAAAGGATAGAATGGAAGGCTAAAAGGCTCGCAGGCTTGGTCAGCTTGAATGGTCTTATGTTCGCCTTTTAGCCCTTGTGGAAGTACTTCCAAATTATCTCCGCTTTTGCCGCACCTAATGTTTCGGTTAGTTTCTCCTTGCTCGCCTCCTTTATTCCGTTTATGGTCTTGAACTCTTTTAGGAGTATTTCCTTTGTCTTTGGGCCAATGCCCTTTATGTCGTCGAGTTCGCTCTTTAGGAAGTTGTCGGAGCGTTTTTTGCGGTGGAAGGTTATGCCAAAGCGGTGAGCTTCGTCGCGGGCGTGCTGTATGATTTTCAACGATTCGGAGTTCTTGTCGAGGTAGAGCGGAATGTCGTCGCCAGGGAGAAAGATTTCTTCGAGCCTCTTTGCGATGCCTACAATCTTCACTTTGCCAATCAGTCCCAGTTTTTCGAGACTCCGCACTGCAAACGACAACTGCACCTTGCCACCGTCAACAACAATAAGTTGGGGTAGGGGTTCGCCCTCGTCGAGCAGACGGCGGTAGCGGCGGAAGATGATTTCTTCCATCGAGGCGAAGTCGTTTGCACCAACTACCGTCTTTATGTTGAAATGTCGGTAGTCTTTTTTCGACGGCTTGGCGTTCTTGAACACAACGCACGATGCTACAGGATTGGTTCCCTGTATGTTGGAGTTGTCGAAGCACTCGATATGCACTGGCAGTTCGTCCATCATAAGGTCGGCTTTCAAGGTTTCCAGTTTGCGCAGAGTGTTCTTTTCAGGGTCTTTGCCTTCCACCTGCTTGTGCTTTTCGAGCATATAGAACTTTGCGTTGCGGTTTGCCAGTTCAAGGATTTTTCCCTTGTCGCCTTTCTGCGGGTACTCGAACTTTACGTTTTCAATCGGGAAGTCAATCTGGAACGGTAGTATTATTGTCTTGACGTTGCTTTTCAGTTCTTCGCGGATGTCAACAATGGCGTAGGCAAGTATGTCCTCGTCGGTTTCCTCGATGCGCTTGCGGATTTCCACCGAGTGCGACGCTATGATTGCTCCGTTTTGTATGCGTAAGTAACTTATGTAGTAGGAGTTTATGTCCTTAGCAAAGCCGAAAGCCTCAACGTTGGATATGTTTGTGTCAACAACGGTTGACTTGCTTCGGTAGTTTTCGAGCAGGTCGAGTTTGTGCTTTAGCTTTGAGGCTTCCTCGAATTCGAGGTTGGCGGCGTGTTTCAACATTTTTTCCTTGAGGAAACCTTGCACTTGCTGAAGGTCGCCACGCAGGATTTTGCGGATGTCGGCGAACATAGCCATGTAGTTCTCCTTGTCAATTTTGCCGATGCACGGACCGAGGCAGTTGCCGATGTGGTAGTCGAGGCAGATGTCGAACTTTCCCTCCTTTATACCCTGTTCGGTGATGTTGTGCTTGCAGGTGCGGATAGGGTAAAGTTGCTGTATCAGAGCAAGTAAGGTTTTGATGGTGTAAGCCGAAGCGAAAGGACCGAAATACTCGCCGTTGTCGTTTTTTTGTCGTGTGTAGAGCAGGCGAGGGAAGGGTTCGTTGGTAATGCACACCCAAGGATAGGTCTTGTCGTCCTTGAGCAGTATGTTGTATTTTGGTTGCAACTGCTTTATCAGGACATTTTCAAGCAACAATGCTTCGCTTTCGCTGTCAACCACAGTGTATTCAATGTCGCATATCTGGCTGACAAGGATTTGCGTCTTGCGGTTGAGGTTGTTCGACAGAAAATAGGAGCTGACCCTATTTTTCAGACTTTTGGCCTTGCCTACATATATTATGGTTCCGTCCTTATCGAAGTACCTGTAAACTCCAGGTGCTTTCGGCAAGGCTTTTACGATTTCGGCAACGTGTTCCGAAGCATTCATGTTATTTTACGGGTGGATGCGGGTCGTTGTAAAATATGTTTGGCCATGTTGCGTATCCGACAGATTTCCAGCCGTTAATGTATATTCCAGTCCAGTCGGCAACTTCCGGTATGGTTTCATTGCCATCACCATTGGTGTCACCCTTGCGTTCGTCGTCCTTAAGCGAGGTGAAGAAAACGCCGTTCCCGTCGTGGTTGATAAGGCAACCTTCGTTCGAAACAGTAAGTGTTGAATGTTCGACGAACTTAACAACTACGTTATTGCCGAAAGTAAGAGTTCTATTAGTTTCTATGTCTAGATTTGCGGCAGTTACGACGAAAGCTACTTCGTCTTCAAGCCAACTGATGTCGGTGCTAATGTTGCTTCCTGAGATGAAGATTCCATTGCATTTGTTTCCTAGTTTGTCGTTGGAGAACGAATTTGAATTGTCCATGCTCATTTCGGCATTTATCGTTACGGGGACATTATTGCCGTAGAACTTGCAGTTGGTTATGCTTGTCTCTGCGCTGGCGTTTGATGCGTTCAGAGCGCCGACATATATGCTGTTGAGCAGACCGCCGGAATTATATGCAAATGTGCAGTTGTCGAAAATGGCTTTGGCTTCCGACGATACATCAACGGTTGCCGGATTTGAATTGTCGCGGCCTCCGTACAGGAACTTGCAGTGCGTGAATGTTGAGTTTTGCGAGCCGTTGAGGTTGATGTAGCCCCAGTCGCCGGCAGCGGGAACCGTATTGTCGCCGTCGCTGTTGCTGTCGCTTCCGTTGTTGTCGTCCTTTATAGAAGTGAAGACAATCGGCTTTGAACTTGTGCCGTTGGCTATGATGTTGCCGTTGCGGTTAAGCATTATGTTGCTTCCCGACATCATCTTTATTATTGCGCCGGCTTCTATTGTCAACTCGGCATTGAGGTATAGGTTGTCTTTGTCAATGATATAAATGTTGTCGCCTTTCCAAGTCGTTGGCGAGTTAATGTCTGAACTTATTGTTATTGTTTCCGCTGTCGGAGTATCACCGATATTGCACGATGGAATTGCGGTTATACCTATTAATAATATAATAAGGGCGATGAACTTGATGTCGTGTGCTTTCATTTGAGGCAAAATTTTTGTTTGAAATGCAAAAATAATATTATTTGGAAATACAATATTTCGGAATCAAATTAATTTTTCAGTTGATTGTTGATAATATTTTTTGTCCCTTAAAATATCGATATTGTAATCAGACTTTTAAGAAGAAAATGGACTATGTTGATAATTTTTTTTATGCTCACAAAAAATATTTTAAAAAAAATAAAAAAGTTACATTGTCGGTAAGAAAAAATGTTCTACCTTTGCAGTCCAAATTTTGTAAATGTAAATTAGAGTAAAATTATTAAAAATAAATAGGTTATATGCCAACGATACAGCAATTAGTAAGAAAAGGCAGATATGTTGCAGCCGACAAGAGTAAATCGCCTGCACTCGATTCATGCCCACAGAGAAGAGGTGTTTGCACGAGAGTGTACACAACAACACCTAAAAAGCCTAATTCAGCAATGCGTAAGGTTGCTAGGGTTAGATTAACTAACGGTAAGGAAGTCAACGCTTACATACCGGGCGAAGGACACAACTTGCAGGAACACTCGATCGTAATGGTTCGTGGTGGCAGGGTAAAGGATTTGCCAGGTGTAAGATATCATATCGTAAGAGGCGGTTTGGATGCTGCCGGCGTTGATGGACGTACACAGAGACGTTCCAAGTACGGAACCAAGAGACCGAAAGCAAAAGCTGCTGCAAAGAAATAATTAGTAGTATAAAGATAAATAGAGATGAGAAAATCTAAGCCAAGAAAAAGAACGATTCTTCCGGATCCCAAGTATAATGACGTTCGCGTAACTCGTTTTGTAAACGATATGATGTGGGACGGAAAGAAATCCACTTCATTTAAGATTTTTTATGAATGTATGGACCTTATCGGAAAGAAGATGAAGGACAGCGAGGAAACTCCATTGGAAATATGGAAGAAGGCTCTCGATAACATCACTCCGTCCGTAGAGGTTAAGAGCCGTAGAATAGGTGGTGCTACTTTCCAGGTTCCTACCGAAATACGTGCCGACAGAAAGATTTCTATCAGCCACAAGTGGATGTTGTCATTCGCACGCAAGCGCGCTGGCAAGTCGATGGCCGACAAACTTTCTGCTGAAATTCTTGCAGCTTACAACTGCGAAGGTTCTGCTTTCAAGAAGAAAGAAGATACCCACAGAATGGCTGAGGCTAACAAGGCATTCTCTCACTTCAAATTTTAATTTTACAGACGCACAGAATGAACGCTTCGCTTGTAAATACTAGAAACATCGGCATAATGGCTCACATAGACGCGGGTAAGACCACGACTACTGAGCGCATTCTGTATTATACTGGTGTCAACTACAAGCTTGGCGAAGTCCATGAGGGTACTGCCACTATGGACTGGATGGCACAGGAGCAGGAGCGTGGCATAACCATCACTTCGGCAGCAACGACAGCTTTCTGGAAGGTCGATGACAATGATTACAAAATCAACATCATCGATACTCCGGGACACGTTGATTTTACAGTCGAGGTCGAAAGGTCGCTGCGCGTGCTCGATGGTGCTGTAGCTGTGTTCTGTGCAGTGGGAGGCGTTGAGCCACAAAGCGAAACTGTCTGGCATCAGGCAAACAAGTACAATGTTCCACGTCTTGCCTTCGTAAACAAGATGGACAGGACGGGCGCAGACTTCATTGGCGTTCTCCAGCAAATAGAAAAGAAGCTCGGAGCTAATCCTATTGCTATGCAACTGCCGATTGGCGACGGCGATTCTTTCTCTGGAATCGTTGACCTTCTTGAAAACAAGGCTTACGAATGGGACGAGGAATCTCTGGGCGTTAAGTTCAACGAGATTGTAATCCCAGAGGCTATGAAGTCGGAAGTGGAGGAGTACCGCGAAAAATTACTCGAAACAGTAGTCGAGTTCGACGACGAACTTATGGAAAAGTTCCTCGACGACAAGGACAGCGTTTCGATTGCCGACATCAAGAAGGTGTTGCGCAAGGCTGTCATCGACGAGAAATGTGTTCCAGTATTTTGCGGTTCTGCATTCAAGAACAAAGGTATTCAATTATTGCTCGACGCAATATGCGAATATCTTCCTTCTCCTCTCGATGTCAAGGCTATCAGCGGACATCATCCCAAGACCGAGGACGTAATCACCAGAAGCGCCGACGCAGAAGGACCTCTTGCTGCAATGTGCTTCAAGATTATGGCAAACTCGTTTGTCGGAAAACTTTCATACCTTAGAATATATAGCGGTACAATAAAGACTGGCGACATGGTTTACAACGTCCGCACAGGCCGCAAGGAAAGGGTTACAAGGATATTCCAGATGCATTCCAACAAGCAAAACCAGATTGAGTCGGTCGAGGCTGGCGACATCTGCGCTGTAGTTGGTCTGAAGGATGTTTTCACTGGCGACACCTTGTGCGACGAAAGGAAGCCGATAGTCTTGGAGAGGATGAAATTCCCTGAACCTGTGATTTCGATAGCCATCGAAGCACAGTCGCAGGCTGACATAGAGAAGCTTAACATAGCACTTGAAAAGTTGTCGGAGGAGGATCCGACTTTTGCCGTTAGAATAGACGAGATGTCGGGACAGATGCTCATCAGCGGTATGGGCGAACTTCACCTCGAGATTATCATCGACCGTCTCGTTCGCGAGTTCGGTCTGAAGATAATTCAGGGAAAGCAGCAGGTTAACTACAAGGAAGAATTTGTAGGAAACGTGCAGCATAGCTATGTTTTCAAGAAGCAGACTGGTGGAAAGGGAAAATTTGCCGACATTACCGTCAATATCGGACCGGCAGATTCAGACGAGAGCGGATTCGAATTTGTCAACAAGCTCAAGGGCGACAAGTTGCCTGCAGAGTATGTCAAGGGCGTAGAAGCCGGATTCAAGGAGGCAATGTCGAATGGTCCGCTGCTCGGTTACCCGGTTCACAACATGAAGGTAGAACTTATCGATGGTTCGTTCCACCCGGTCGACAGCGACGAACTTTCGTTCAAGATTGCTGCCGGCTTGTGCTTCAAGGAAGCATCGCGTATGCTCAAGACCGTTTTGCTCGAGCCTATAATGAAGGTTGAAATTTTGACTCCCGACGAGTACCTTGGCGATATCAGTGCAGACCTCAACAGAAGGAGAGCTGTAATCGAAGGTATGGATACCAAAGGAATGCACAGGGTATTGAAGGCTAGGGTTCCGTTGGCAGAGCAGTTCGGATACATAACAGCACTTAGGACTTTGAGTTCGGGAAGAGCAATATTCAGCATGGAGTTCTCCTCGTACGAAAAAGTACCAGCAGATATACAACAGAAATTGATAGACAATAGAAAATTTATTTTTTAATTATAGTAATTAAGTATGAATCAGAAAATTAGAATTAAGCTGAAATCTTACGACCACAACTTGGTTGACAAGTCGGCAGAAAAGATTCTGAAAACGGTAAAAACAACCGGAGCAGTTGTAAGAGGTCCTATTCCTCTGCCAACTCACAAGCGTATTTTTACTGTCAACCGTTCGACATTCGTAAACAAGAAGTCGAGAGAACAGTTCGAACTCAGTTCGTACAAGCGTTTGCTCGATATCTATAGCACGACATCGAAGACGATTGACGCGTTGATGAAATTGGAATTGCCTAGTGGCGTAGATGTGGAAATTAAAGCAAGTTAGTAATTTAAAAAAAGTATTGAAATGCAAGGAATTATTGGTAAAAAAGTAGGTATGACTTCCATCTTCAGTGTTGAGGGAAAGAATGTTCCATGCACTGTTATCGAGGCAGGACCTTGCGTAGTAACCCAGTTGAAGACTGTTGAAAAGGACGGTTACGAAGCAGTTCAGTTGGCATTCGATGAGAAAAAGGAAAAACGTACGACCAAAGCAATGAAGGGTCATTTCGCAAAGGCAGGAACCACACCAAAGAAGCGTTTGGTTGAGTTCAAGGACTTTGGCAAGGAAGTGACTTTGGGTGAAGTTATCGATGTAAATATTTTCATCGAAGGTGAATATTGTGACGTTAGCGGAACCTCCAAAGGTAAGGGTTTCCAGGGCGTAGTTAAGAGACACGGTTTCGGCGGTGTAAACGACAAGACACACGGTCAGCACAACCGCTTGAGAGCTCCTGGTTCTTTGGGCGCATGTTCTACTCCTTCAAGAGTATTCAAAGGAATGCGCATGGGTGGCCGCATGGGAGGTGACTCCGTAAAGGTTACAAGTTTGAGAGTTTTGAAGGTTATTCCGGAAAGCAATCTTCTGATTGTTAAAGGTTCTGTTCCGGGTGCCAAAGGTTCATATTTAATAATTGAAAGATAATGGAAGTAGCAGTATATAACAAATCTGGAGAAAACACCGGACGCAAAGTAGAATTGAAGGATTCCATATTTGCTATCGAACCCAACGATCACGTCATCTACCTCGACTGCAAGCAGTACATGGCAAACAATCGTCAGGGTACCCACTCGTCGTTGCACAGGGGTATTGTTTCCGGTAGTACAAAGAAGTTGAAAAAGCAGAAGGGAACAGGTACAGCACGTTTTGGTAGCATCAAGAACCCGCTCTTCAGAGGTGGAGGTAGAGTTTTTGGTCCAGAACCAAGATTGTACGACTTCAAACTCAACAAGAAAGTTAAGAGATTGGCAAGAAAGTCGGCGTTGACTTACAAGATGCAGGACAACGATATCTATGTTCTTGATAATCTGAATTTTGACGAAATTAAGACTAAGAATATCGTCGGTTTGAAAAATAATTTCAAATTTGATGATAAAAAAGTTTTAATTGTTATGTCGGAATCAAATAAAAATGTATATTTGTCCGCACGAAATTTGAAAGACGTAAATGTTGTAACTGCTAGTGAATTAACTACATACGACATTATGTGGGCTTCGATTCTTATGGTTGAAGAGAAGTCAATTTGTGTTTTTGAAAGTATTTTATCGTAACGGTATAAGAAAATGGAAATATTAGTTAGACCGATATTGACCGAAAAGATGACAAAGTTGGGTGAAAAGCTCAACCGTTACGCTTTTATGGTAGATAAGAGAGCAGATAAGCTGCAGATAAAGGAAGCAGTTGAAAAGATGTATGATGTCAAGGTTGAAGCCGTAAACACCATGCGTTATTCTGGCAAGCTGAAGGTTCGCTACACAAAGAGCGGTGTACAGCGCGGCAGATCTAACTCCTACAAGAAGGCAGTTATCACGCTCGTAGAAGGAAATGTTATTGATTTTTATAGCAATATTTAGTATTAAGTAAAGTAAGAAGATGGCTTTAAGAAAATTAAATCCGACAACACCGGGTCAAAGATTCAAGGTTATCAGCGCGTTTGACGAAATCACTCGCAGCAAGCCAGAAAAATCTTTGTTGGTACCATTAAGAAAATCCGGGGGACGAAACAATCAGGGTAAGATGACTATGCGCTATATTGGTGGTGGTCACAAGAGACAGTACCGTTTGATTGATTTCAAGAGAGATAGAGATGGCATGAAGGCAACGGTAAAGGCAATCGAATACGATCCTAACCGTTCAGCCCGTATAGCCCTAGTTGCTTACGAAGATGGTGAGAAGAGATACATCATCGCACCTAACGGACTTCAGCTCGGTCAGGTTATCGAATCTGGCAAGAATGTAGCTCCAGAATTGGGTAACACCTTGTTTATGGGTGATATTCCTCTGGGAACTATCGTTCACAACATCGAGTTGAGACCAGGCCAGGGAGCAGTTATCGCTAGAAGTGCAGGCTCGTATGCCCAGTTAGTATCAAAGGAAGGCAAGTACGCAATCGTAAGAATGCCTTCGGGTGAAGTAAGAAAGATCCTCGTTACCTGCAAGGCAACCATAGGAAGCGTTTCTAACGCAGACCACGCTCTCGAGAGCGACGGTAAGGCAGGTCGTTCACGCTGGTTCGGTCGTCGCCCGCACAACCGCGGTGTCGTAATGAACCCAGTAGATCACCCAATGGGTGGTGGTGAAGGTAGAGCCTCTGGAGGTCACCCACGTTCGAGAAAGGGATTGCTTGCTAAGGGTTATAAGACTCGCAGCACTAAGAAGGAATCCAATAAGTATATTGTTGAAAGAAGGAAAAAGTAATCAGGTATGAGTAGATCACTTAAAAAAGGACCGTTCATTGACTTCAATCTTGAGAAGAAAGTCACAGCAATGGAAGCTAGCGGTAAGAAGACAGCCATCAAGACATGGGCAAGAGCATCTGTTATTCCGCCTGAGTTTGTAGGTCATACTTTCGCTGTTCACAACGGAAACAAGTTCATTCCGGTATATGTAACAGAAAACATGGTAGGTCACAAATTGGGCGAATTTGCTCCCACAAGAACATTCCGTGGTCACGGTGGTAAGAAGAACAAATAAAAGTAAAAGTTATGGGCGCACGTAAAAGATTAAGAGCTAATAGCATAAAAGAAGCAAGAAAGCAGAAAAGCTTCGCCATCCTCCGTAATTGTCCGACATCTCCAATAAAGATGAGACTCGTGGCAGACCAGATAAGAGGAATTGAAGTTGAAAAGGCTTTGAATATTTTGAAGTATTCCTCTAAGGTTGCATCACGCGATATCGAAAAGTTATTGATGTCAGCAATCGCAAACTGGCAGGCTAAGAACGAAGGCGCTAAGATGGAAGACGCTGGTCTCGTTGTAAAGGAGATCTATGTTGATTCCGGTAGAGTGCTCAAGAGAATCAAACCTGCTCCTCAAGGAAGAGGATATCGTATTAGAAAACGTTCTAATCACGTTACTTTAGTGGTAGGTAGCAAAGAAAATGAATTAGTAAAAGAAGAAAACGCATAATCTCATGGGACAAAAATGTAATCCAATAAGCAATAGATTAGGCATAATCAAAGGTTGGGATTCTAACTGGTACGGTGGAAAGAAGTATGCTGACAAACTTGCTGAAGACGCAGTTATTCGTAAATATTTGAATACTCGTTTAGATAAAGCCTCCGTCTCGAAGATTACTATCGAAAGATCTTTGAAGATGATAACCATTACAATCAGCACTGCACGTCCTGGTTTCGTAATCGGTAAGGATGGCGACGAAGTAAATAAGCTTCGCGAAGAATTAAAGAAAATAACTAACAAGGACGTTCAGATTAACATTTATGAAATCAAGCGTCCCGAACTTGAAGCAGAATTGGTTGCCAACACTCTCGCTCGTCAGCTCGAAGGCAAGATGGCTTACAGAAGAGCTGTAAAGATGGCTATCGCATCGACAATGAGAATGGGTGCAGAAGGCATAAAGATTCAGATCTCTGGTCGTTTGAACGGTGCTGAAATGGCTCGCTCGGAAATGTACAAGGAAGGAAGAACACCTCTCCACACTTTGAGAGCAGACATCGACTACGCATTGGCAGAAGCAATCACCAAGACCGGTCTCCTCGGTATCAAGGTATGGATCTGCAGAGGCGAAAAGTACGGTAAGGTCGATTTGTCACCGAATTTCGGCAAGAAGGTTCAGTCACCTAAGGGCGGCAGCATGAATCCTAGTGGTAATAAAAGACAAAGAAGAACAACAAAGTAAAATCTGAAAGCTATGTTACAACCAAAAAGAACAAAGTTTAGAAAAGAGCAAAAGGGCAAAATGAAAGGTAATGCCCAGCGCGGCAACCAGATAGCTTTCGGTTCCTTTGGAATCAAAGCTATGGAGATGTGCCTCCTTACTGGTCGTCAGATTGAGGCAGCCCGTGTAGCTGTTACAAGAAAGATGCAAAGACAAGGACAGATTTGGATCCGAATTTTCCCGGATAAGCCAATCACCAGCAAACCAGCCGAAGTTCGTATGGGTAAAGGTAAAGGTGCTCCGGAAGGATTCGTAGCCAGAGTTACTCCTGGAAGAATTTTATTTGAAGCAGAAGGTATTCCTTTTGACCTCGCAAAAGAAGCCTTGAGATTAGCCGCTCAAAAACTTCCAATCAAAACAAAATTTGTCGTTCGTCGCGATTATGATTTTAACGAATAATACTACAGACAATGGAAAATAAAGAAATAGTAGGATTGACAACAAAGGAAATCGTTGAGAAGATTGCTACGGAAAAGTTTAATCTAAACAAGATGAGACTTAACCACGCTGTTTCTCCATTGGAAAATCCTCAGCGATTGAAGGAAGTGAGAAGAACCATCGCAAGGCTTAACACAGAGCTTCGCAAAAGAGAATTAACATCAAATAAATAAGGGCAGCCATGGAAGAAAGAAACTTGAGAAAAGAACGTATAGGTGTTGTCGTAAGCAATAAGATGGAAAAGTCTATCGTAGTTGCTGTAAAGCGTAAGGAAAAACACCCGAAATACGGTAAGTTTGTGAATAAGACCAAGAAGTTTGTTGCTCATGATGAAGAAAACAAATGCGACATAGGAGATACCGTTCTCATTATGGAAACTCGTCCGTTGAGCAAGAACAAAAGGTGGAGATTAGTAAATATAATTGAAAAAGTTAAATAGTCATGATACAACAGGAAACCAGATTAAATGTTGCAGACAACAGCGGCGCAAAGGAAGTATTGTGCATCCGCGTACTCGGTGGTACCGGAAAGAAGTATGCAACCATCGGTGACAAGATAGTTGTTACCGTAAAGAGTGCATTGCCGGGTGGCGACCTCAAGAAAGGTTCTGTCTCCAAGGCTGTTGTAGTGAGAGTGAAAAAGGAAATCAGACGTCCGGACGGATCTTATATCAGATTCGACGACAATGCTTGCGTTTTATTGACAGCTGCAGGCGAACTGAAGGGTACACGTATTTTCGGCCCGGTAGCTCGCGAGTTGCGTGAAAAGCAGTATATGAAAATTGTATCATTGGCACCAGAAGTTTTATAAATCGAAATTACTATGACTCAGAAATTGCACATAAAGAAAGGGGATACCGTCTACGTAAATGCAGGCGAATCCAAGGGTCAGCAGGGCAGAGTTCTGGAAATCTTGAAAAAGAAGAACCGCGCCATCGTTGAAGGTGTTAATATGATATCAAAGCACCAGAAGCCAAATGCTGCTCATCCGCAAGGTGGTATTATTAAACAGGAAGCAGGAATTCACATTTCGAACCTTATGCTTGTAGATCCAAAGACTGGAAAGCCTACAAGAATCGGCCGCAAGAAAAACGAAGAAGGCAAGTTGGTTCGTTATGCTAAAAAGTCTGGAGAGGAGATTAAGTAATGGAAAAATTCGTTCCTACATTAAAGAAGAAATATCAGGAAGAAATAGTTTCTGCCCTGATGCAGGAATTCAATTACAAGACCGTAATGCAGGTTCCTAGATTGGAAAAGATAGTTATTAACGAAGGTTTGGGCCAGGCTATCTCCGACAAGAAGTTAATCGACATCGCTATCGACGAGTTGACAAACATCACCGGACAGAAGGCTGTTCCTACTACTTCTAAGAAGGATATTTCAAACTTCAAGCTGCGTAAGAAAATGCAGATTGGCGTTAGAGTAACCTTGAGAAGAGACAGAATGTACGAATTCCTTGAAAGACTCGTAGCAATCGCATTGCCACGTATCCGCGACTTCCGTGGTGTAAACTACAAGTTCGACGGCAAGGGAAACTACACTTTGGGTGTTCGGCTAAGACCGACGAAGAAGGTTATGCACTTCTGAAACATTTTGGAGTTCCATTTAAGAATCTTAAAAAGAATTAATTAGTATGGCAAAAGAATCAATGAAAGCTCGCGAGGTCAAGAGACTCGCATTAGTAGAGAAGTACGCTGCTAAGAGAGCACAGTATAAGGCAGAAGGCAACTTCGAGGCTTTGCACAAGCTCCCGAAGAACTCGAACAAGATTAGACTGCACAACCGTTGCAGCCAGTCGGGTCGTCCGAAAGGATATATGCGCCAGTTCGGAATCAGCCGTATCGCTTTCCGCGAAATGGCATCTGCCGGATTAATTCCAGGTGTAAAGAAGGCTAGTTGGTAAACTAAATTTTTATTAATTAAATATTTTTGAATAATGACTGATCCAATTGCAGATTATTTGACCAGAATTAGAAATGCCGTAATGGCAGGACATAAGATTGTCGAAGTTCCTGGTTCTAACCTTAAGAGGGAAATCACTAAGGTGCTTTTCGAAAAAGGTTACATTTTGAATTACAAGTTCGAGGATATCGGTTATCAGGGAAATATTAAGATCGCTCTTAAGTATCATCCCGTAACGAAGGTATCGGCGATAAAGAAGTTAGAGAGAATTAGTAGGCCGGGTTTGAGAAAGTATGTTGATACAACCTCGATACCTAGAGTATTGAACGGTTTGGGTATTGCTATCCTTTCGACAAACAAGGGCGTCATGACCGACAAGGAAGCTCGTCAGGAGAACGTTGGTGGTGAAGTATTGTGTTACGTTTATTAAAAAATTAAGAAGATGTCTCGTATAGGAAAATTGCCGATTTCGGTTCCCGCAGGCGTTACGGTGAAAATAAGTGACGACAACGTAGTTACTGTTAAGGGTCCCCTTGGTGAATTGTCACAGAAGGTAGATTCTAACATCGAAGTTAAGTTCGAAGATGGTCATATCACTTTCGCAAGACCGAACGATGAGAAGGAAAACAGAGCTAAGCACGGATTGTACAGAGCTTTGGTTAACAATATGGTAAAGGGTGTTTCTGAAGGCTTCAAGACCGAACAGGAATTTGTAGGTGTCGGTTTCAAGGCTGAGGCTCAGGGACAGATAATTGAAATGTCTCTCGGTTATTCGCACGCTATTCTCTTTGAAGTTCCGAAGGAAATCAAGGTTGAATGCAAGACCGAAAAGAGAGGAAACTCAATGCTTACCATGACAAGCATCGACAAACAGTTGCTCGGACAGGTTGCAGCTAAGATTCGTTCGCTGCGTCCACCTGAGCCATACAAGGGTAAAGGTATCAAGTTTGTTGACGAAGAGTTGCGTAGAAAGGTCTTAAAATTTTAAAGATATGGCTTTTTCGAAAATAGAAAGAAGACTCAAGATAAAACGCAGAATCCGTAGAAACATATTCGGAACTGCTGAAAAACCAAGAATGTCCGTATTCCGTAGCAATCGTCAGATAAGCGTACAGATAATCGACGACCTTGCTGCTAATACCCTCGTTTCTGCAACTTCAAAGTGCAAGGAAATAGAAGGCGCAAAGGCTACCAAGTCGCAGAAGGCTGCAATGGTAGGCAAGAAGGTTGCCGAATTGGCTTTGGCTAAAGGAATCAAGGAAGTGGTTTTTGATAGAAATGGTTACTTGTATCACGGCAAGGTAAAGGCTTTGGCTGACGGTGCAAGAGAAGGTGGACTTAAACTATAATAAAGATATGTTGAATAACGCTAAGAAAGTAAAGACCAGTGATCTGGAATTAAAAGATAGATTGGTTAGCATCCAGAGGGTTACCAAGGTTACCAAGGGTGGACGTACCTTCAGTTTCTCGGCTATAGTAGTTGTTGGAAACGAAGACGGAATCGTAGGTTACGGTTTGGGTAAGGCCAGCGAAGTAACAACAGCTATCCAGAAGGGTGTTGAAGATGCCAAGAAGAATTTGATTAAGGTTCCTGTACACAAGGGAACAGTTCCTCACGAGCAGTCGGCTAAGTTCGGCGGTGCAAGAGTATGGATTAAACCTGCTGCATCGGGAACAGGCGTAAAGGCTGGTGGTGCTATGCGTGCCGTATTCGAAAGCGTGGGAATTACCGATATCCTTGCAAAGTCAAAGGGTTCGTCAAATCCTCACAACTTGGTAAAGGCTACTATCGCTGCATTGCTCGAAATGCGTGATGCAAACGAGGTTGCTTATCAGAGACAAGTGAACTTGGACAAAGTGTTTAACGGATAAAAATTATTTGTCATGAAGATTAGAGTAACGCAAATTAAAAGTATGATTGGCAGCACCCAGCGTCAGAAGAATACTCTCGCTGCATTGGGTATAAAGAAAATGCACAATCCTGTTGAACATGAAGCCACCCCGCAGATTCTCGGTATGGTTGAAAAAGTTCGTCATTTAGTAAGTGTTGAAGAAGTTAAATAATTTTTAAAGAAGATTTATTATGGATTTAAGTTGCTTAAAACCGGCAGAAGGTTCGATAAAAGATTGTAAGAGAATTGGCCGTGGACAAGGCTCAGGAAAAGGCGGAACCTCTACCAGAGGTCATAAGGGCGCTAAGCAGAGATCCGGTTACAAGAACAAGATCGGTTTCGAAGGCGGTCAGATGCCTATCCAGAGAACTTCACCAAAATTCGGATTTAAGAATAGAAACAGAATTGAATATAAAGGTATCAACGTTTCAACAATTCAGGCTCTCGTAGAAAAGAGAAACCTCGAGGTTGTTGACATCGAAACCCTCATTGACAATGGTCTTGTTTCTAAGCGCGATCTCGTAAAGATCCTCGGAAACGGTGAATTAACTTCCAAGGTAACAGTCAAGGCTCATGCATTCTCAAAGACTGCAGCTGAAAAGATTGAAGCTCTCGGAGGTACAATTGAAAAAATTTAATTTAGTATGAAAAGATTTTTTAGTACAATAAAGAATATATTCAAGATTGAGGATCTCCGTTCGAGAATACTCCTCACTCTTGGATTCATTCTTATTTACAGACTTGGAGCTCACATCGTTCTTCCCGGTGTAAACCCGAACGAACTGTCAGCCTTGTCGAAGCAGACTTCAGAAGGTGTTCTGAGCTTGTTGGATATGTTTTCTGGTGGTGCATTCTCCAATGCCTCTATCTTTGCATTGGGTATCATGCCTTACATCTCGGCAAGCATCGTTGTCCAGCTTTTGGGCATCGCAGTTCCATATTTCCAGAGATTGCAGCGTGAAGGCGAGAGCGGAAGAAAGAAGATCAACCAGATAACAAGGTTTTTGACCATCGCTATTCTTCTCATCCAGGCTCCATCGTA
This sequence comes from uncultured Bacteroidia bacterium, assembly GCA_902776565.1. Lineage (GTDB taxonomy): Bacteria > Bacteroidota > Bacteroidia > Bacteroidales > ML635J-15 > Bact-19. Next base: position 94,352 of record CACYQN010000012.1, on the reverse strand, counting down.
CATTGCAAACTTGCGCATACAGTTGATGCATACACCAGGAGCAATAATCGACGGCGGAATGTTCTTCACAATCTCATCGACGATTATTCTAACCGCTGGAACTATGTTCATTCTGTGGCTCGGTGAAAGAATTACCGACAAGGGTGTCGGCAACGGTATTTCGTTGTTGATTATGGTCGGTATCATAGCAAGGTTGCCTTATGCTCTCGCTGGTGAATTCGTCACCCGCTTCGAGCAGGCCGGTGGCGGACTTCTTGTCCTCCTTATCGAACTTGTTGTTCTTTTCATCGTGTTCGTGCTTGCTATCGCATTGGTACAGGCTGTACGTAAGATTCCGGTACAGTACGCTAAGCGTGTTGTCGGCAACAAGCAGTATGGTGGCGTAAGACAGTACATACCTCTCAAGGTTAATGCTGCTGGCGTTATGCCTATCATCTTCGCTCAGGCTCTTATGTTCCTGCCTATCATGTTCGCAGGATTCAGTTCAGAAGGTGGTGGATTCATCGCTGCATTTGCCGATTATACTGGATTCTGGTACAACTTTACCTTCGCAGTGCTGATTATAGTCTTCACGTATTTCTATACTGCAGTGACTATCAATCCTCGCCAGATGGCAGAAGACATGAAGAAGAACGGTGGTTTCATTCCAGGTGTAAAGCCAGGAAACAAGACTGTTGAGTTCTTGGATGACATTATGTCCAAGATTACATTGCCAGGTTCAATTTTCTTGGCAATCATCGCAATCCTTCCTGCTTTCGCAAGATTGCTTGGTGTCAACAGCCAGTTTGCACAGTTCTACGGTGGTACATCGTTGTTGATTCTGGTAGGTGTTATTCTTGACACTCTCCAGCAGATTGAAAGCCACTTGTTGATGCGCCACTACGACGGATTGACAAAGTCGGGAAGAATTAAAGGCAGAGGCTCTGTTTCTGCAATGTAACGATCTTTGATGATTTTTATAAAGTCTGACGACGAGGTTGAGTTGACACGAAAGAGTTGTCTTTTGGTGTCAAAGACCCACGCGATGCTCGCGGCTGAAATAGCACCGGGTGTAACGACCTCGAAGTTGGACAAATTGGCAAAGGAATTTATTCTGGATAACGGTGGTGTTCCGGGATTCCTCAACTACAACGGCTTTCCTAATACCTTGTGTGTTTCGGTCAACGATGCGGTTGTTCACGGAATTCCATCAAGTCTGGAATTAAAGGATGGTGATATTGTTTCCATCGATTGTGGAGCGCTGATGAACGGCTTCTACGGAGATTCCTGCTATACCTTCGAGGTCGGTGAAGCCGAGCCGGCTGTAAGGGCATTGTTGGTGTGTACAAAGGAATGTCTTTACAAAGGAATAGAGCAGGCCGTAGTTGGAAAGAGGATAGGAGATATTGGAAATGCCGTACAGAAGCATGCAGAGTCCCACGGATATTCGGTTGTCGAGGAGTTGGTCGGTCATGGTGTCGGACGTTTCTTGCACGAGGAACCTAGCATACCGAACTTCGGTAGGGCAGGCAAGGGCTTGAAACTTAAAGAACGGATGATCATAGCAATCGAGCCGGTTATCAATATGGGAAAACGAGGAATCGTTCAGGAGAGAGACGGATGGACAATAAGAACCAAAGATGGAAAACCATCGGCTCATTTTGAGCACACAGTGGTTGTAAAAAACGGTAAGGCAGATATTTTATCTGATTTTAGTTTAATTGAAGAAGTTTTAAAGAAAAAGAAGAATTAGTTTTTGTATGGCAAAACAACTTTCTATAGAATTGGACGGAACGATTATCGAGGCGTTGTCCAATGCAATGTTCAGGGTCGAGCTGGAAGGCGGACACATAATTACTGCCCACATTTCCGGTAAGATGCGTATGCATTACATCAGGATACTGCCGGGAGATAAGGTCAGGTTGGAAATGTCGCCTTACGATTTAACTAAAGGTAGAATAACTTTTAGATACAAATAAAAAACATTATAGAGATGAAAGTAAGAACGTCTGTAAAAAAGAGAAGTGACGATTGCATTATCGTCAGAAGAAAAGGAAGAGTTTACGTTATATGTAAAAAGAATCCTAAATTTAATCAACGTCAAGGTTAATATTAATAGTGTTTATAAATAAAATTAAAGAAATAGAATATGGCAAGAATAGCAGGTGTAGATGTTCCGAATAACAAGCGTGGCGTAATTGCGCTTACCTACATCTTTGGAATTGGTCGTAGCAGATCGGCAACGATACTTCAGGAAGCCGGTGTTGACGAAGACATCAAGGCAAAAGATTGGAACGATGAACAAATCGCAGCAATCCGTCAGGCAGTTGGAAAATACCGTCTCGAAGGTGAATTGCGTTCAGAAATTCAACTTAATATCAAGCGTTTGCAGGATATAGGTTGCTATAGGGGAATCCGTCATCGTCTTGGTTTGCCTTTGAGAGGTCAGAAGACTAAGAACAACGCAAGAACACGTAGAGGTAAAAAGAAAACTATTGCCAACAAAAAGAAATAAGTAAGATATGGCTAAGAAAGCAAGAGTAACAAAGAAGCGTGTAGTAAAAGTAGAGGCTACTGGCCTTGCTCACGTTCATACTTCGTTCAACAACATCATCGTAACGTTGACCAATAACGAAGGACAGGTTATATCATGGTCTTCTTCAGGAAAGAATGGTTTCCGCGGAAGTAAGAAGAACACTCCGTATGCTGGACAGATGGCAGCCGAAGACTGCGGTAAGGTAGCATACGATTTGGGTCTCAGAAAAGTTAAGGCTTATGTAAAGGGTCCAGGTGCTGGTAGAGAATCCGCAGTAAGGTCGTTGCACAACATGGGTATCGAAGTTACCGAAATCATCGACGTAACTCCATTGCCACACAACGGCTGCAGACCTCCTAAGAGAAGAAGAGTTTAATTTTGGGTTTAGTGTTATTTTTAAAAGCAAAGAAAAATGGCAAGATATACAGGACCGCAAACTAAAATTGCAAGAAAATTTGGTGAACCAATCTTTGGCCCGGATAAGGTATTGGAAAGAAGAAACTTCCCTCCCGGACAGCACGGTTTTAACAAGAAGAGAAAGAAAGTTTCTGAATATGGTACTCAGCTTCGCGAAAAGCAGAAGGCTAAATATACCTATGGCGTTCTCGAAAGACAATTCCGCAACCTGTTCAAGAAGGCTAGCAGCTCTAAGGGCGTAACTGGTGTCGTTCTGCTTCAGTTGCTCGAATCGAGACTCGACAACGTAGTTTACAGACTCGGTATTGCTCCTACAAGAGTATCGGCTCGTCAACTCGTTTCGCACCGCCACATTATGGTTAACGGCGAAATGTGCAACATCCCTTCGTTCTCGGTAAAGCCAGGTGATATCATTTCAGTTCGCGAAAGATCAAAGTCGTTGGAAGTCATTACCAACAGCTTGAGTGGATTCAACCACAGCAAGTATCCGTGGATGGAGTGGGACGAAACCTCAATGTCGGGTAAGTTCATGTCGATTCCAGAAAGGGAAGACATTCCGGAAAACATAAGAGAACAGTTAATTGTCGAATTGTATTCAAAATAAAAGGTAAGTAAATGTCAATTTTAGCGTTTCAAAAGCCAGATAAGGTAGTAATGCTTGAAGCTACCGATTTCTACGGAAAGTTCGAGTTCAGACCACTCGAGCCGGGTTATGGTATGACAATCGGAAATGCATTGAGAAGAATACTGCTTTCATCGCTCGAAGGTTTTGCAATTTCATCCGTAAAAATTGAGGGTGTTGACCACGAATTTTCAACAATACCCGGAGTAATGGAAGATGTTACTGAAATCATTCTCCAGCTGAAGCAGGTTCGTTTCAAGCAGCAGATTGAGGATGTCAACCACGAGAATGTTTCTGTTGTTATTTCAGGACAGCAGGAGTTCAGAGCTGGTGATATCGGAAAATTCCTTTCTGGTTTCAAGATTTTGAACCCTGATTTGCTCATTTGCCGTATGGAACCTTCAGTAACCCTCAAGATGGACTTGTCCGTCATTAAGGGTAGGGGATATGTTCAGCCCGACGAAAACAGAACTCTCGACGATACTATCGGCGTTATTCCAATCGGTTCTATTTTCACCCCGATTGTTAACGTTAAGTACTATGTTGAGAATATGCGTGTTGAACAGAGAACCGACTACGATAAGCTGATTATCGAAATTCAGACCGACGGTTCTATTCACCCGAAGGACGCTTTGAAGGAAGCTGCCAAGATTCTGATTCATCATTTCATGTTGTTCTCCGACGAAAAGATTACGTTGGATACCGATGAAAAGCACGAAAAGGATGAATTCGATGAGGAAGTTCTCCGCATGAGGCAGTTGCTCAAGTCTAGACTTGTAGATCTTGACCTTTCTGTTCGTGCGCTAAATTGCTTGAAGGCTGCCGAAATCGAAACATTGGGCGACTTGGTTCAGTTCAATAAGTCTGACTTGCTGAAGTTCAGAAACTTCGGTAAGAAGTCACTCACCGAACTCGAGGCTCTTCTCGATATGAAGAACCTTAGCTTCGGTATGGATACATCAAAATATAAGTTGGATAAGGAATAATACTTTTAGAAAATGAGACATAATAAGAAAGTAAATCATTTAGGAAGAAAGAGTGCTCACAGACAAGCTTTATTGTCCAATATGGCATCTTCTCTGATTTTGCATAAGCGCATCTTCACAACTGTAGCAAAGGCTAAGGCTTTGAGAGTTTATGTAGAACCTCTGATTACCAAGGCAAAGGACGACTCGACACATAGCCGTAGGGTTGTTTTCAGCTACCTCGAAAACAAGGAAGCTATCACCGAACTCTTCCGCAATGTTATAGTTAAGGTTGGCGACAGACCAGGTGGATATACCCGTATCCTCAGAACTGGCAACCGCTTGGGTGATAATGCTGAAATGTGTATGATGGAACTTGTTGACTACAACGAGAATATGCTCGGTGCTAAGGAAACCAAGAAGAAAGTTCGTCGTTCACGCAAGAAAGCTGCCGACACTACAGCAGAAGCTGCTCCTGCACAGGAAGAAAAGAAGGAAGAATAGTTTAATTCCATCATAAAAAATGGGGATACTTGTATCTCCATTTTTTGTGTGTAAATACGTAAAGTAAAATTATGGGACAAATAGCAAATGTACATGCAAGGCAAATCCTTGATTCTCGCGGAAATCCGACCGTAGAGGTCGAAGTATATACAACTGGTGGCGCAGTAGGTCGTGCCGCTGTTCCAAGCGGTGCTTCGACAGGTGTTCACGAAATGCTTGAACTTCGTGACGGCGACAAGAGCCGCTTTATGGGCAAAGGCGTTATGCAGGCTGTCCGCAATGTGCAGACTACAATTGCAGAAGGCTTGCAGGGTTTGTATGTCGATGACCAGTTGGCAATCGACCGCGCAATGATAAACCTCGATGGAACAGCAAATAAGTCGGGACTTGGCGCAAATGCAATATTGGCAGTTTCGATGGCGTGCGCACAGGCTGCCGCTCAGGAACACGGAATGCCACTTTTCAGCTACATTGGCGGACTTGGTGCAAGGACTTTGCCTATTCCGATGATGAATATCCTCAATGGTGGTGCTCATGCCGACAACAAGATTGATATACAGGAATTCATGATTATGCCGGTGGGCGCACCTACTTTCAGCGAGGCATTGAGGATGGGAACCGAGGTTTTCCATAACCTGAAGTCGGTATTGTCGGCATCGAAATATTCTACAAATGTAGGCGACGAAGGCGGTTTCGCACCGAATCTTGGCTCAAACGAGGAAGCCGTAGAGTATGTGATTAAGGCAATCGAAAAGGCTGGATACAAGCCTGGCGAGGAGATTTATATCGCCCTGGATGCTGCAGCAAGCGAGTTCTACGATGCTGAGAAGAATCTCTATACTTTCGGTTCAAACGGCAAGTCGTTCACTTCGGAGCAGTTGGTGGAATACTGGAAGCAGTGGACATCAAAGTACCCGATTATCTCGATTGAGGATGGTCTTGCAGAGGACGACTGGAACGGTTGGAAACTCCTTACTGACACCATCGGCGACCATGTTCAGCTTGTCGGAGACGATTTGTTTGTTACAAGTCCCGTGCGTCTTGCAAAGGGAATTGATGGCGGTGTTGCAAACTCAATTTTGGTGAAGTTGAACCAGATTGGCACCTTGTCGGAGACTATGGAGACAATCAACCTTGCACAGCGCAATGCATATACTACAATTATAAGCCACCGTTCGGGCGAAACCGAAGACACTTTTATTGCCGATTTGGCAGTGGCAGTAAATTCTGGCCTTATAAAGACAGGTTCGGCATCGCGTACCGACCGCATTGCCAAGTATAACCAGTTGCTTCGCATTGAGGAACAGCTTGGCGAAAATGCCAACTACCTTGGCAGAAACTTTAAGTTCGCAAGAGAATAAGGTTTTTAAGTTAATAATAGAAGCGCGGATGGCTTAGGCTGTCTGCGCTTTTTTTGTTCTTGTTTTCCGCCATTCCGACACCCAGTGTCAGTTCTGTCAATCTTGAATTTGCCATTTTGTCAGTTTTTTGACGATGGCACATTTTTCGATAAGGTCATGCCGTAAAATTTTAAATTGTCTAACAAAAAATTAAAAGATATCATGGAAAAGATAGGAAGACCAATGGCAGGCAAAGTCCTGATTAAACCGGAAGCAGCAGAACAGAAGACAGTTGGCGGAATCATTATCCCCGATTCAGCACAGGAAAAACCACAGAAAGGCAAAATTATCGCAGTAGGAAACCAGAAGAAGGACGAACCCATCGAGGTTAAGGCTGGCGACGTAGTACTTTACGGAAAGTACAGCGGTACCGAGTTGAAAATCAATGGCGAAAGCTATCTGATTATGAATCAGACCGATATTTTATTAGTAGTTGAAGAATAATTTTTGAAAGGATACAATCATGGCAAAAGAGATAAAATTCAATATCGAATCGAGAGACTTGTTGAAGAAGGGTGTTGACACTTTGGCAGATGCTGTAAAGGTAACACTTGGTCCTAAGGGCAGAAATGTAGTAATAGACAAGAAGTTCGGTGCTCCGCACATCACCAAGGACGGTGTCAGCGTAGCAAAGGAAATCGAAATAAAGGACCCGTTCATGAACATGGGTGCCCAGATGGTTAAGGAAGTTGCTTCGAAGACCAACGACGATGCTGGCGACGGAACAACCACCGCTACCGTTCTTGCTCAGGCAATCGTTAGCGAAGGCTTGAAGAATGTAACCGCAGGCGCAAATCCAATGGACTTGAAGCGCGGTATTGACAAGGCTGTTGCTGCAGTTGTGGCAGAACTCAAGAAGATGAGCCAGAATGTTGGTGACGACAACAAGAAAATCGAGCAGGTTGCAACAATTTCGGCAAACAACGAATTGGCAATCGGTAAGGACATTGCACTCGCAATGGAAAAGGTAAAGAAGGAAGGCGTTATCACAATCGAAGAAGCAAAGGGTATCACAACCGAGGTTAAGGTTGTTGAAGGTATGCAGTTCGACCGTGGTTACATTTCACCGTACTTCATCACCGACAGCGAGAAGATGCAGACCGTAATGGACAATCCGTACATCCTCATCACCGACAAGAAGATTTCGTCGATGAAGGACTTGCTGCCAGTTCTCGAACCAATAGCACAGGAAGGAAAGGCATTGCTTATCATCGCTGAGGATGTTGAAAGCGAAGCTTTGGCAACTTTGATTGTTAACCGCTTGAGAGGTACTTTGAAGATTGCTGCTGTTAAGGCTCCGGGATTCGGCGACAGAAGAAAAGAAATGTTGCAGGATATAGCAATCCTTACCGGTGGTGAAGTTATCACCGAAGAACGCGGTTTGAAGCTCGAAAATGCAAATATTACAATGCTCGGTCGTGCCGACAAGGTTACAATCGACAAGGAAAATACAACTATTGTTGACGGTTGCGGACAGAAAGACCAGATTGCAGCAAGAGTTGCACAGATTAAGAAGCAGATTGAACTCACAACCAGCGACTACGACCGTGAAAAGTTGCAGGAACGCCTTGCTAAGTTGTCGGGTGGTGTAGCAGTAATCTATGTTGGTGGTACTACCGAAGTAGAAATGAAGGAAAAGAAAGACCGCTACGAAGATGCTTTGTCGGCTACCCGTGCAGCAGTTGCTGAAGGTATCATCCCTGGTGGTGGTGTAGCTTACATCCGTGCTATCCAGCACATCAGCGACTTGAAGGGCGACAACGACGAGGAAAACCTCGGTATTGCAATCGTTCTCCGCGCATTGGAAGAACCTCTGCGTCGTATTGTTGAGAATGCTGGTAAGGAAGGTTCGGTTGTTGTTCAGAAGGTTAAGGAAGGCAAGGACGATTTCGGTTACAATGCTCGCATCGACAAGTACGAAAACTTGTACGAGGCTGGTGTTATCGACCCGACCAAGGTTTCGCGTATTGCATTGGAGAACGCAGCTAGCATCGCAGGCATGTTGCTGACAACCGAATGCGTAATCGCCGACATCCCTGAAGAAAATCCGGCTCCTATGGGTGGCGGTGCCAACCCGATGGGCGGAATGGGAATGATGTAAAAAGGTACTCATAATAAATTAAAAGGTTAATACTAGGCAGAGGCAACCGTAAGGTCGCCTCTGTTTTTTTGCTTCTATATTTCACAAAAACCGATTATCTTTGCCAGCATTAATGCGTAATGTAATACTATGAAACTTAGATTTGTATTTTTATTGTCGCTAGCAGTTATGTTGATTTGCGGCGGATGTGGTAACGGAGAAAAGGATGTTGAAATAAAGTACATATCCTACAATATTCGGTATGCTAATGCCAGCGATGGTGACAATGCCTGGGACATTCGTAAACCTGCAACCAAGGAAATGATTAGCCGTGAACAGCCCGATGTATTCGGTTTGCAAGAGGCGCTCATTGGGCAGTTGCAGTACATCGATTCAAACTTTCCGCAGTATAGCCGTGTCGGTGTCGGTCGTGACGATGGCAAGGAAGATGGTGAATTTATGGTGGTTTATTATCGCAACGATAAGTTCAAATTGCTTGAAAATGGCAATTTCTGGTTGTCGGAAACTCCCGACCAATGTTCTATGGGCTGGGATGCGGCTTGCAAGCGAATTGTCACCTGGGCAAAGCTCAAGGATTTGGACAGCGAAAAGGAGTTTTATGTGTTCAACACGCATCTCGACCATGTTGGCGAAGTTGCCCGCGAACAGTCAATTTTGTTAATTGTCAAGAGAATTAACGAAATAGTAAAGGACGACAAAATGCCTGTGCTTCTTTCTGGCGACTTCAATTCCAATGTAAGTTCACCTATTTTCGACCCGCTGAAAAACATTATGAAGGACAGTCGCGCAATATTGCCAGAATCGGAATGGATTCCGACATACAACAGTTTTGGCAACGGTGGCGACAGTATGATTGATTATATTTTTTACAAGAATGCCGAAGTGCAGGATTTCAAGACTTTGAACGGCGATTATGGCAAGCCATATATTTCCGACCATTATCCAGTGATGGCAACGTTTAAAATGTAAAGAACTTATTGTTTATATGATGGATAATTTGTTGTCCGAGATAAAGGCGGCTAACCGAGATTTGTTCGGGAAGATTGTAGAATATCGCCGCCATATACATCAGAATCCGGAGCTGTCGTTTCAAGAATTTGAAACGGCAAAGTATATACGTGGCATTCTGCATGAAAACGGCATAGCCACCGATGATAGTTTTGGCGACAATGCTGTGATTGCCGTCATAGGTGAAGGTGGCGAAACCGTTGCGTTGCGTGCCGACATTGATGCCTTGCCAATTTGCGAGGATGTCGATTTGCCTTTCCGTTCGCGGAACAATGGCGTTATGCACGCCTGCGGACACGATGCACATGCCGCTTCTCTGCTTGGTACTGCATTGATATTGAAGAAATTACAAAAATACATCAACAGTCGCATTGTGCTGATTTTCCAGCCTGGCGAGGAATTGTGTCCTGGTGGTGCAAACATATTGGTACAGAAAGGTTTGCTTGAGAAATACGACATAAAGCGTATTGTCGGGATGCACGTTTCAGCCGAATTGCCAACAGGAAAGTTCCTTTTTGGCAGTGGCTATCTGATGGCGGCAACCAACGAACTGTATATTAAGTTTCATGGTGTTGGCGGACACGCTGCCATGCCGCAGAAACGTAGCGATACAGTGCTGGCTCTCGCCGATTTTCTGGTAGAGGTTCGCAAAATGCAGGAATCGCTTACCGACGACATGCCGTTTGTTGTGGCATTCGGGAAAATTGTGGGGGACGGTGCGCTAAACGTCGTTCCACCCGAAACTTCTGCCGAGGGAACCATGCGCACATTCAATCCTGTCTTGCATAGGACTATCGAGGAAAATCTCAAGCGAATAGCCAATGAGTCGGCGGCAAAGTACAAATGTACTGCCGAACTTGAAATCCGCAAGGGTTATCCGGCTGTGTATAACAATCCAGAAGTTACAGCAAAGGTCAGAAGTTTGGCTGTTGACTATGTATCGGAGGCAAATATTGATGAAATGCCGTTGAAAATGACGGCGGAGGACTTTGCTTTTTACTCGGAGAAAATTCCTGCAACGTTTTTCCGTGCCGGCATAATGGGAAATGGCAGGGGCGAAGTTACACAGCATAATCCCAAGTTCGACATGGACGAGGAGGTTTTCCGCGAGTCGGCAGGACTTATGGCTTATATTGCGTTGATGATGAACAATGGATAATTGACAATGGATAATTGACAATGGATAATTGGCAATGGACAATGAATAATGGATAATCGGCTAAAAGCCTGCAAGTCTGTTAGACTGTTTTTTTCAAACAACCTCAAACAATATCATAGTACAGACGTTGCACGCAACGTCTCTAACAAAACAATATCAAACAACCTCAAACTATTTCAAACTATTTCAAACAATCTCAAACAACCTCAAACAATCTCAAACATAGAAACAATTATAAACGGCGCAAGCCATATAATCCCCAAAACATTATTTATGAAAAAACTTTTGACCTCGGAAATGGGACGTCTCTCGGTTGTGCAGTTCAAGTCGGCAAAAAAGAATCCGCTTGTTGTTGTGCTCGATAATGTTCGCAGTCACCATAATGTCGGTGCGGTTTTCCGTACTTGCGATGCCTTTGCATGCGAGCGACTGCTTTTGTGCGGAATTACCGGCACTCCGCCTCACCGCGACATACAGAAGACTGCGCTTGGCGCTACCGAATCGGTGGAATGGAAGTATTATGAGAATACCATTGATGCGATTTCTGAACTGAAATCTGCTGGATATAAGATTGTTGCCCTTGAAATTGCCGAAGGTAGCATTCCTGTTGATTCGTTTTCTGCCGTTGAGGGTGAAAAGTATGCTCTCGTGCTTGGTAACGAGGTCGATGGAGTTGATGATGCAGTTATGGAACAAGCCGACATCTGCCTTGAAATACCACAGTTTGGTACAAAGCATTCGCTGAACGTATCGGTAAGTGGCGGAATTGCAATTTGGGAAATGAGCAAAAAGCTATTCCTGTGATTTGCATATATTGATGCCTGTTAATAATTTATGGCAACTATATACGTGTTGACACAATGTTCTTTTTTCTATTCCAATTAGTCATTCCGCAAGACTGAACGAACAGCATAAGGAACGTTGCTTGTGAGTTCGTTTATGCGGAATCTCCTATAGAAACGTTTTCAATTGGAGATTCCGCATAGCTGAACAATATTACGCTCCACGTTCCGTATCGCGTTATTGTTCTAACTTGCGGAATGACAGTTTAATAGTACAAAATTTAGTCAACTTGTATATAGTTATCTAATTTATAGTAGTTGTTGCTTGCAACGACTCTCTTAACTGATTTTACATCTTTCCTTTCCTGTATTCGCTTGGCGACACACCCGTTTCGCGCTTGAAGTAGCGGCTGAAGCTTGCGCGCTGTGTCCGGTCTCGCGTTTTATGGCAGTGCTGAAATATTTTGTAGATAGGCAAAAGAGCGATGCGTAGAATTCTACATCGTGGTGCTGCTGGTAGTACTTGACTATTGCATCGTAGAAGCGCGAACTTATGTGTCCGTCTGTCGGTCCGTTGTAGCCTTCATTATTGATGCGAAATATGCTGATAACCTGCAGAAGCACATGCAGTTGTGGAAGGACTATATCGCCTTGCGACTGCGGACTTAGGTTGGTCGCTATGCGCAGAGCCTCGACAAGTGTTAGCACATCGGCATACTGGCTCGGCGTAAGGGAGAAGTGCGGTTCTTTTTCGTGCCAGAATCTGCCGCTGCTCGCATTGAGTATGCTTAGTTTGTTGTAAAGCTTCTCGGAAACTATGATGAGCGTGGCTTGGTAGTCGTCGGACGAACTGTGAACATTAAGCGTGCGGTTTGGATAGACTATGGCGATGTTGTGCTGCTCAAAAGTCACCTGTTTGCCTTCGTACTCGGTGCAGACGCTTCCGTAATGATTTATGCCTATGGTGTAGTGTGGCGATGCGAACTGTTCCCCGTATGCAGGCATTTTTCTGACATTGTCGAGGATTACTATGCCTTTCTCGTTGATTTCATCGTTCATTCTTACCATGAAATTGTCGTTTCCATTCATCGTAGTTTTGTTTTTGCATTTCGGTGACAAATATAACAAAAATGTGGTTTTGCAAAAAAAAGTGTTTTTGCAAAATTTACAATCCTTATTGTCAATAATTGTTTTAGAATGACCAGTATCTTTGTCATTTGCAATTGTGCCCAATTGTCGGCTGTAGTTGACATATAGCTATTGTTAGTGCTTTAGTAAAGGTTAAATATTTAAAAATGAATATATTATGAACAGGCAAATTCTAATCGCAATGGTTTTTGTGCTTGCAATGTTCGCAACAATGAAAACCAGTGCGCAAACAACGGACATTACCGTACATTTCAGGACGAATGTCAATTCTACACCTACCCTTATTCAGGATGTGAAGAAGTTTTATTTCGAAGGCGAGAGTGTTGTGTTCAAGCTCGGCGACGGCACGACAACCTCATTTGCTATGACCGATGTCAAGAAGATGACCTTGGCATACAACGAACCAGGGTTGCAGGACATTGAAGAATTGTCGGCAAACGAGGGACTCTACCCGAATCCGGTTTCCGATATGCTTTATTTCAATTTCAATGTCGGCGCAGATGTTACGATGCAGATTTATTCGGCAACAGGTCAGCTTGTAAAGGAAGCAAACCTTTCGTCGGACGGAGCAATCGATGTCAGCGACCTCAACGAGGGCCTCTACATCGTAAAAATTGATGGTAAAACCTATAAATTCAGCAAGTTATGAAAAAGATAATAGCAATATTGGCATTTGTTGTGGCTGTGCTTTCTTTGTCGGCACAGAACAAGCTCCTATACTATAGCGGTGGAAATGTCATATACACAAAGACAATAGAAAATATCGACAGCGTAAGTTTCTTGCCTACAGGAACTTCGACGGCATATACAAATATTAGCAGCGAAACGCCTTTCAGTTTTCCAGTAATGGGAATCGACAGCATTGTGCTTTACATTGCATCGCTCGACGGTGAAGAACCGCAGCAGCAGGACGATGGCGACTGGATTTACATCAATTATACCAATGGCGGTGCTGTCGGTGTGGTAAATCCGTGGTCGAGCAGAGGAATAACAGTTACCTGCAATGGCGAGGATGTTGTTGTAAATGCCCTGTCGGGAACAGAAAACCGCACAATTGTGGTTACTGGCACAACCGCCGACGGCTCTCTTACCATAAGCAGCGACAACAAGTTCGACCTTCGTCTCAATGGCGCAAACATAACCAATCCAACTGGCGCGGCTATAAATGTGCTCTCGGATGTTCGTGTAAAGCTTGTCCTTGAGGACGGCACAACCAACTCGCTTGCCGACGGTTCGACAAGTGAATTCAAGGCCGCTTTCCTTTGCGAAGGTTCAATCGAGGTGTATGGCAACGGTACGCTCAATGTGGCCGGCAACAAGCAGCACGGCATCAACAGCGATGCACACATTAATATATATACAGGCACAATAAATGTCACTTCGGCAGTAAAGGACGGTATCCACGCCAACAATTTCAGATTGTATGGCGGAAATGTCACGGTAAGCGGTTTTGGTAGCGATGGTATCGAGGCCGAATATGGTAGCGTCGAACACGCCGACCAAGGTACAATCAAGCTGATGGGCGGTTCTCTCAATATGACGGTTGCCAATGCCGACTGCAAAGGTCTGAAGTGCGATACTTTGACAATACAGGGCGGAACACACAACCTTACTGCTTCGGGTGCACAAACCAAGGCTGTAAAATCAACCATGGTTTACATTGCTGGCGGAAATACAACCATTACCGCTTCGGGTGCTGCTGTGGTTACTGCTGGCGACCCGTCGTACTGCACAGGCATCAAGGCTACCGAAATGTATGTCACCAATGGCGAACTCACAATCACCTGTCCGTCGTCGAACGATGGTGCAAGAGGCATTTCTACAGATAATTTCCTTCGTATGAGTGGCGGAACAGTAACCTTGTCGGTTGCTGGCAACGGCGGTTCGTACACTAATACTTCTAATGTTGCCGACACCTACAGCGCAACTTGTATCAAGAGCGATTTGACGGTTGACATCTATGGTGGAACTCTTGACATCACTTGTAGTGGTACCGACAGCAAGGGCATTTCGTGCGATGGCATTGTAAACCTTCACGATGGTATTTACACAATGCGAGCAACAGGCACTGACTCGAAGGCTGTAAAGGCAGACCAGACATTGAATATCAACGGCGGAACATACACCGTTACTTGTAGCGGACAGGAAAGCAAGGGATTCTCTTCTGATGATGTTATTCACGTCAGTGGCGGAGATGTCAACTTGACAATCTCTGGCAATGCTGGCAAGGGCTTCAAGTCGGATGTGACTTTTGCAATGTACAATGGTTCTATTACTGCTAACATTTCGGGTGCAACATTGGTTTCTGGAACCGATGCTTCGAACAGCGTTGCTGTTAAGTCGAGTGGAGCAATAATAATTGAAGGCGGAACAATCAACGCAACCTGCACATCGGCTTCGGGTGGAGCAAAGGGTCTTTCGTCGGTTGGAAATATGACAATAAGTGGTGGCAATATCACAATAAAGACTGAAGGTGCTGGTGCTACACTTTCAGGTTCAGGCACTTCTTGTACCGACGGTTATGCTCCGTGCTGTATCAAGAGCGAAGGAAACATCACTATACTTGCTGGTATAATAAATTGCTCTAGCACTGGCAAGGGTGGCAAGGGTATTGCTTGCGACGGAATCCTTACTATCGGTGAAATGAACGCCGATAACAATCTCATTGATATTGATGTTATGACTTCAGGTGCACCCGTAAATGCCAGTAGCGGTGGTGGACCTGGCGGTGGAGGATTCCCTGGCGGCAGTTCTTCGTCAGATTATTGGAAAGGTTTGCCAAAGGGTATTAAGTCTGTAGGCAACATTGTAATCAACAGCGGTCATGTTTCGTCGTACTGCGCACAGACAACCGGCGACCCGACAGGCGAAGCCATCGAAAGCAAGGCCGGCATATATATCAATGGCGGTTTCATTGAGGCAAATGCATACGACGACGCTATAAATTGTGCTAGTCATATCGAAGTAAATGGCGGATATGTTTGGGCTTATTCTCGTGGAAATGATGCTATCGACTGCAATGGCGCATACTCACAATATAATGGTGGTGTAGTTATCGCTGCAGGAAAAGAAGAGGCTATTGATGCAAACTGTGACGGAATGGGCGGCACTCAAGGTCATCTTATTATTAATGGTGCTACTATCATCGCATACCGCGCATCGAGCGGTGGAATGGGTGGCGGCGGAGGTATGGCACTCCTCGACAGCCCTACATATCAGAATGGACAGAAATATCTTGCACCGACATTCAGCGCAGGTTCAAAATATTGCATCAAGAATAGCTCGAGCAATACGATACTTATTTACCAGCATCCGTCAAGCATCACAGGTAGCGGATTTATGACAGATTCAGGTCTCAGGGATACTAATAATGGCAGCAAGGCAACTGTCAATTATGTATTTACCAGTCCCAATGTGACATCTGGAACATATACGATGTATACAAATCCAACCATAAATGGTACAGCAAACTGGCACGGAATTTATGTTGGAGCAACTGCAACTACATCAGGAAACGGAACTTCACTTACAGCACAATAATATTATATGAAGATAAAATTTCTCATTGTTATCTCGATACTTCTCCTTGTTGCACTCAGTTCGTGCAACAAAGGTGAAGGCGAGGGCGGCACTGGCATCATCGAAGGTGATGTCATGCGCGTTTTACACCCCGACGACAACTATAACCTCGAAACCGACACCACCGTGGCGGCAAAGGTTGATGTTTTCATTGTCTATGGCGACGATACCTTCTATGGCGACGATGTCGAAACCGACGACAAGGGGCATTACCGCTTCAAGTATATGAATCCGGGCAACTACACCGTTTTTGCCTATTCGACCAAGCCCGATGGTGAGAAAATCGCTGTTTCGCAGGAAGTAGAACTCAAGAGAGGTGCAACCGCAACTGTACCGACAATCTACATCCACGAAGGCAAGGCATACGGAACTTCGATGATAAAAGGTCGCGTTTATGCCAAATATTACCACAACGGCAACTATCGTGGCGAAGGTTGGGCTTACGACCAGCGCGTGTTCATCAAGCGCGATTCGGAATTGTATCATTTCGACGATGTGCGCGTAGGTATGGACGGATATTTCTATTTCCAGAAAATCACGCCTGGCGACTATACAATTTTCACCTTTACCGAGAATATGAACGAAATTCCCGATACTGTAACTCGCAGTGTAAAGGTTGAAGAAACTGGCACGATTTATGAAATTGCCGATACCATAAATATCATTTCAAATGTATAGGATATGAAAAGAAAACTCGCTATAATTGTTGTGCTGTTGTTGTCGGCATTTGTCGTTTGCGCACAAACGCCCGAGGAAAAGCGTGAAAAGCGCAAAGGTCTTACCATAAAGGAATGGAACGAAAACCAGGCCACCAAGACGCGTTTCCTCGACCATGTGACCAAATACGATGCCAATGGCTTCAAGATTGAGGAAACCGAGTATGCCAACTATGGGCAGAAGTCGCGCGTGACATTCGAGTACAACACCGTTGGCAAGTGCATAAAGGAAGTGGAATACGACAGCCGCAACAAGCCGGTGCGTATCCGCAAGTTCGAGTACTATCCAGACGGAAGCAAGAAAAAACAGTACAATTATTTTCCAAACGGAAAACTTGAAACAGTAAAGGAATTCGAGTACATTTTTGATAAACAGTAATGTTGTCGCAGATTGAAGATAAGTTGCAGTTGTTCGACACAATAACCCTTGCCGAAATGGAAAAGGTCAAGCTGATGAACAGGGTCGATACAAAATTTCTCGTAACGACAGAGCAGCTTATGGATATTCTGGACAGGATACACGACAGATATTTTGTGCAGTTCAACGAGGGACGCAGGATTGCCGACTACAACACGCTCTACTACGACACTCCCGACTTGAAAATGTACATTGCGCACCACGACCGCAAGCTAAACAGGCAGAAACTTCGTGCTCGCATCTATGTCGATAGCGGAATCGCATTCTGCGAAGTCAAGAACAAGAACAACAAGGGGCGCACAAAGAAAAAACGCATCCCGATGAATCCCAGCGACTTCAACGATATGCTTAGCCGTGGCGAAAACAGAAGTTTTGTTTCGGAATTTTTGCACTACGATGTCGCAACGCTATCGCCGGTCCTTGAAAACAAGTTTACACGCATAACGCTTGTAAATGTCGAAAAGACAGAACGCCTTACCATCGACATGAATGTCAACCTGATAAATCGTGTAACTGGCAAATCGGCATGTATTCCGAACCTTGTCATCATCGAGCTTAAGCAGGACGGACTTTGCCCATCTTATTTCCGCGATGTGTTACTCGACCTTCGCATCAAGCAGAAACGCATCAGCAAGTATTGTCTCGGCACTTTTTTGACCAACCCAAAAGCAAAGGCAAACCGTTTCCGCCGTAAGATGCGCTATATTGAAAAACTATGTAATATAAAATTGATATGAAGAAATTATTTTTTCTGTTGACAGCCACATTGCTGTTAACCTTTGTAGGCTTTGCTCAAAATGCTGACATATTGTCAGATGAAAATAACAATGAAGAGATTGTGGCGGAAGAAACACCAGCCGACATTGCCGACAATATGGACTTCGACCCCGACATTGCTCGCGAATTTGCCGACGAGATGACCGCAATACCTTCTCCAAACGACATTCTTGGCATTCCGCTATGGAACAAGGACAGCTTGCTGTCGATGTTCGTTTTGTTCCTTGTGAATATTATAATCTGCTGGTTAATAGTGCATTTCTTGTACTATCGCAAGAGCAAGCGCAAGGATTATTACTTCACCTTTATGCTGTTTGGTACGACGGTGTTCCTTTTGATGAACTTGCTCAACAATGTTAACCTTGCAATGGGCTTTGCAATGGGTCTGTTCGCCATCTTCGGGCTTATCCGTTACCGTACCGAGCCGCTGCCAATCCGCGAGATGACCTATCTGTTTGTGATTATTGGCATTTCGGTAATCAACGGTCTGGCAATGAGCCACGGATACATCAACCTGCTTGCAGTAAATGTACTGTTTATCCTTGTGATACTTATTTTCGACGGTAACAAGGCCATAAAGCATGTTGCAACCAAGATTGTACTCTACGAGCGCATCGAACTTGTAAAGCACGGTCGCGAGGACGAACTCATTGCCGACCTCAAGGAGCGCACAGGCCTCGACATCCAGCGCATTGAAGTGGGACACATAGATTTCCTGCGCGATGTGGCATACATCAAGATTTACTACACGCCCATCAGCGACCAAATCAACAGCATCGACACTATGGTCAAGCATAAGGATTTCATGAAATAAATTTTTTGAAGAAAGTTAGCATCATATTATTGTTTGTTATAATGGTTTGTCTGCCATACATTTCGGTGTATGCGCAGACGACCGATTTTGGTGCAATCGTTGGTGCTGGCTACTCCGGCAAGATTGTCAAGGGCTTTGGCTATTCGGTCGAGGGCGAGGTAAAGACATGGGGCAATTTCACAAAATTCAACCGACTGAAAATGTCGGCAGGACTAGGCTACTCGTTCTGGGAAAGTCGCTTCAAGGTTTCTGCCGACTTCGACTATATACTGAAAAACAGGGAAACTTACTTGGAAAATCGCTACAGAGTGAGTGGCGGGCTGACATATTCGGAGAAGATAAGAAGTTTCAAACTGTCGCTTAGGGCAAAATATCAGGCTTCGTTCTACGACGAATCGCATGCATATCATAAGTACAACCCTAAAACATATATACGAAGTAGGTTTGAGATAACATACAGTTTCTTCAGCAAGCCGCTTAAGTTATATGCTTCTACCGAAATGTTTATTCGTCTGTACAAGAAAGATGCCCGTTTCATTGACGAGATGCGTACCGTCGTCGGAGTGAATTATAGGCTAAACAAGAACAATTCTTTCGATTTTTACCTTCGTGCCGACAATGAGGTGCAGGTGAAGAATCCTGCAAATATTTATTATATCGGAGTGGGGTATAGTTTCAAGTAAGGATGTAGTAAATCCGTTTTCAAGAATAACATAAAAAATGTATTTTTGCGAGGTGGCATAACGTTAAGATGTATGCTGCTTTTACTCATTTTATAACTTGAATTCTTATGGCTGAAAAAAAGGACGAATCGATAGCAGAAGACTTGCAGGATATAAAAATGCCGCAATTTCTCTTTAAATTGTCTTTGACTAAAGAGGATAAGCAGACTATCATAGACATTTTGCGCAAGGATTTTGAATGGCAATCTGAATATAGTTCATTCCAAATAAAGGAATATGATGAGCATAAGGAGAAGGACGGGAAGGTGGTAAGCTTGTCGTTTGAAGAGGAGATAGAGGCTGAAAAGAAACTGAAGAAAACCGCACTCGCGTTTGCCGAATTTGGGGTGCTTGATGCGATAACCATTGCTCTTGCTGCCACTTGGAACCGTAGGGACGATTTCAATACCATAAGGAAAATAATACGGAAGTACACTATTGATGAGTTTGTGTATTACCGTGAACGCGACATGGAAATAAGAGAACTTAGTGATTTGTTTTCCAGAATCAAGTACACGCAGAATTATCTAAGGCCTCGTATTGGGGAGAAGAAAGTCATAATCAAGATAAACGGTGCTGAATATACAATTCCAGGAAGAAGATTGAAGGAATTGAGAGACCAGTATTTGGCACAAGTTAGCAAGGAAGAGTTTCGCGAGATAGTACTGGCGGAAGCGGTTCCATATAAGAGACCGAAGGTGGAAGAAATCTGATTGCAGAGTAGTAAGTTCTTATGGATAAAAACGAAAGCAATCTTAAGGAAAACTCGTCATTTGTCTTTAAGTTGCCCTTAACCGACGAGGAAAAGCAGACTGTTATTGAGATTCTGCGCAAGGATTTTGTGTTTGAGCGAGGAAACACATCTTTCCAGCTAAGGGAGCATACAATCTATCATGGGTATCAAAGAAAGTATGAGCCAACTTTTGAAGAGAGGGTTGCTGCAGAAAAGAGATTAAAGAAAACAGCCCTTGTTCTTGCTGAATCAGGTGCGCTTGATGCTATAACGGTTGCATTTGCAGTGAGTTGGAACCGCAAGGATGATTTCGCCGTTGTTAGGAAAATTGTGAGAAAATATACAGATGATGAATATGAGTATTATCGTGAGCGTGACAAGGAGTTGAATGCTGTTTTTGCAATATTCTCCAGGTTTAAGATATTGGATAATTATGTCAGGAAAAATACGCCTAGTGCAGATTTTATAGAGATGCTAAAAAGGGATATGTTTGGGACAACTCTGAGTGAGAAAATGGAAATGACAATAATTATTAATGGTGAAAAATATACAATTCCGAAAGAACGTCTGGATGAATTGGAGAATAACGTTGAGGACAGGAGGATTTTAAAGCAACTTCTGCTTGGAGAAGCATTTCCTGTGCAAGAGGGCGAAGACATTGTTGAAATTTAGGGCAGAGGTTCAGAAGCATATAAATTTATAACCTAAATATGTTCTGCAGCATATTGGGGGGCATCATTTGGGGTGCGTAACACGATGAAAATTGACTGCAAAATCTTTTTTAGTTACCCGTAGGTTATTTCTGCTTAGAAATGCATATATGTTGTATAGCATATTTTTTAATACTAATAAACCTTTATTCTTGTGTTATCTTATTTGCTTTATAATGTAATATATTTATTATTAGTGCTTTATTGTGTATTTTGCATTGATTTCTATTTGTGCCTAAA
Organism: uncultured Bacteroidia bacterium; assembly: GCA_902776565.1. Lineage (GTDB taxonomy): Bacteria > Bacteroidota > Bacteroidia > Bacteroidales > ML635J-15 > Bact-19. The sequence goes on along the minus strand of CACYQN010000012.1, from coordinate 73,021 downwards.
ATAATATATGTGTATGTCATTTTGAGTAAAAAAAGTTTTTCTGGGTTATTTCTTGAAAAAAATAGATTATATATATAGTGAAATAAAAAAAATGCTTGAACAAAAATTATCGCGAATCGCTTAAGCAAAGTTTCCAAATTTCCACGGAAATTAATTAACACATATTTTACAATTTAAATTTTAATGCTATGAAGAAGAAAAATTCTTCCGAGTCAAATCTTGGCTCAATGGAACTGTGTGGCAGTCAATTGCAAAACCCCAAGAATTGCATGACTGCAAAGTCAAATAGAAAAGTGCAGGATGATTTCTCAAAACTGCAGCTTGAATTGGAGTCGCGACCACCTCTAGTCGAAAGAGTAAAGGCGATGCTTGCCGAAGTAGAAGCGGAATGGGCAGAAGAACTGGAAGAATACCGCAGATCTGCCAAAGGCAAGAAAGACATCTGGGAGAAATACAGGTATGCGAGTGAAGAACAGCGGGCAGAAGTCGATAAAGCCTTCGATGAGCTGGGAGAAATTCTGGACAAGTACGACAAATGGAGCAAGGACTTGGACGACTGGCTGGCAGAAAATGACCCGGACTACGACTTGGATGAAGATTGGGAAATAGAACAGCAGTTGGAAGAAGAACGCCAGCGGGAGGAATGGGACAAGGAACTTGAAGAGAACGGGATGTTTGCCGACGAGTAAATGACAAAAGAGGTTCTCGACAACCTCGGTGGAGGCACCGCATTGTGCGGTGTCTCCATTAAGAAAGGATAAATTATTGATTAAAATAGTATGGTTATGATGGTAGAAAATTTTTCAGAGCCGAAATTCGACTCAATGAGGTTGTTCTGCAGTCTGGCTCGTAAACTTGAACACAGCGGGACTGCGATGTTTAACTATCTGAATCACGATGACTTTGACGAACCTAAGTTCTGTGAAGAGGGTTGCGAACTCGACAAAAGTCTGGCCGGCCGTTACAGCCACTGCGGTACAATTCCGCTGAAGTTTTCCGAACTATCTCAGTTGCACCAGAAGCTAAAGTTGTTTTCCGACTTCGTTGGACTTGGCGAGATGGAGACTCTGTTGCTTGTGGCTTGCTTGACAAAGGAAATGGAGAACAAATTCGGTTGGAATGAAGATGCTATTCTCGGGTTCTACAATTTACGTTACACCGATTACATGGTCTTGACGCCAGTTTTCGCAAAGATGGTAAAGTCGGGTGTATTTGTATCAGCTCCATCCGATGTGTTTGTAGGAAGTGCCTATACGGTGAACATTGGTTTGAAGGAAGCGGTACTGTCGGGTAAACGAGACTCGTGAAAATAGATGCAGCCTTTAATTTGACAGCCTCCATAAGAAGGCTGTTTTTTTTATTTTTGGGGAAACAAGGTGATTCTTATGCATTTGCTTGTTTTTTTACAAAAAAACGTAAAAACTTCCCAAATTTTTTGGTCATCTCCCCAATCTGTATTATCTTTGCAATCCGAAAAAATGAAAAAATGGAAAGGAATATGGAAAAGTGAAAAATCGAACTTAATTTTTTAGGAACATTCGTTATATTATAGCGAAACGATTTCTTGCCGGTTAAGGTTACGACACATTTTGTCAGAACAAACAGAAGTTACGACAGATTTTGTCGTATGCTATGGGTAGATTTGCGTAGTTTTTTGATTGTATAATGATTTAAAACGAAAGAGATGAAAAAGAATTCGATGAAAAAGGAGCAGTTTGATGCGTTGAAGACCTTCTGCGAGCTTTCGAGGGATTTGGAAGGTAGCAGGAATGCAGTGTTTAATTTGTATATGCCGGAGTTTTTCGCTGCACCGGATATGTCAGAGGATGACGAGGATGATGGGGATCTTCCTTTTACGAGGGGCGGACATTGCCACTCAATGCCGTTTAAAGCTTCTAAAGTGTCAAAACTCAAAAGAACGATTGCCGGTTTCGCCAAGTATCTGAAAATGTCGGAGATTGAGACAATGCTGGTCGTGGCGGCTTATTCAAAGGCAATTGCCGACTGCGATTCATCGTTCGAGATGAGAGAACTGATTGATTATTTCGACTTGAATGCGGTTGATTTTATGCCGCTTAGGAAATATTTTGACAATCTGGTCAATGAAGGAATCTTTGTGAAATGTTCAAATTGCCATCGCTTGTCATATAGACTTGAAAATTCTTTGGCGGAAGCAATACAGAACAACACATCGTACGAAAAGTCGGCTAAAAAGGAAATTGACAGGTATGTGTTCTGTAGCCTTGTGTCGGATATGATTGACGAGAGATGCGATTCAAGGATGCCTACGCGTCGTTTGTTCGATGAGGTTGCTGCCCTTGAGGCTCAGAATTCCGACTTGAAGTTTGTGCAGAACCTGAAAAAACTTGTTCGCGCTATTGATTTGCGTACATTTTTCTACGAGTGTTGCGACGATTTCATAACGAATATGCGCGGACACGAGTCCGATTTGGAGTCAACGCTTAATGATATTTACGATTCGATGCGTGCGCGTATGAATGTCGCTACCGATTTGATTAATGGCAAGCATCCTTTGGTCGAGGCTGACCTTATCGAGAAGTCGGACGGCAATTTCATTTCGGACATTACCATTAAGCTTACCGAAAAGGGAAAGGAATTGTTCCTTGAAGACGATATTCAATTGTATTCGAAAAAATCTGGCAAGGACAAAAAGCTTGAGTCTCCTGAAAATATAAGGGAAAAGCAGATGTTTTACGCTCCGGAATTGAAGCAGAAGATAGATTTCCTTACGCAGAGCCTTATGGAAGAGAACTTTGTCAATCTGCAGCAGCGCCTCGAGAAGGAGTCGATGCCCAAAGGTGTGGCGGTAATTTTCTATGGTGCGCCTGGCACTGGCAAGACCGAAACTGCAATGCAGATTGCCCGCAAGACTGGTCGTAAGGTGTATCATGTCGATATAAGCGCAAGCAAGTCGTGCTGGTTTGGCGAGAGCGAAAAGATTATCAAGCGCATTTTCACCGACTATGCCGCCATGTGCAAGGATGAGGAGCAGAAGCCTATTCTTCTCTTCAACGAGGCCGATGCCTTGTTCAGCAGACGCAAGGATGTAAGTTCTTCGAGTGTGGCGCAGACCGAAAATGCAATACAGAACATTATCCTTGAGGAACTTGAGAAACTCGACGGCATACTGATTGCCACAACCAACCTTGCCGACAACCTTGACCCTGCATTCGAGCGTCGTTTTGTCTTCAAGCTGAAGTTCGACCGCCCGACACTTGAGGCAAAGCAGAACATTTGGCAGAGCAAACTCGCGTGGCTTGCCGAGGAGCAGTGCCGCAAGTTGGCAGCCGACTACGACTTTTCGGGTGGCGAAATCGACAACATCGTCCGCAAGGTCATAATGGATGGTGTCATCAACGGCACAAGTCCCGATTTCAGTTTCATCGTCGAGCAGTGCAAGAGCGAGAGGCTTATGAGTTCGAAGCATTCAAGGATAGGATTCTAGGGGATTTACGATTTTAGATTGGCTACGCTGAGCTAAAGGTTTACGATTTGTCAATGCCATAAGGTTGACGAATTGGGTATGCAAAGGGATTTTTCTGTAGCGGCGCAATGCTTTGCGCCGCTACAATGCTTTATCACGGTACTTGCGTGACTTGTACCCCGATTTGGACATGTATCGAAAGCGGAGCAATGGATTCATTTGACCGCCCCCTGAGCCTGTCGAAGGGTAAGGTTAATTCGCATTATATGCATTTCGTCGCCTTGACTTCCCTTCGACCATGCTCAGTGCGGCGCGATAAGCTCAGCCAGCGGATTTATTCAAATACTAACTATTTGTATCACAAGCAACAACACTATCCAAATGAAAGAGCCGTGCGCGGAAAGTTGATGGCTGCAAAAAATATTCTCGGATATGTAAAGATTTGTTATCTTTGCGCATCCAAAGCGGGAATAGTTCAGTGGTAGAACATCAGCTTCCCAAGCTGAGGGTCGCGGGTTCGACTCCCGTTTCCCGCTCTTAGTGTTTCATAATTGTATTGGTTGATTGGCGCAGGCGACTGCGCCTTTCTTCTTTATTCTGTTAGTCGTAGTTAGTCGTAGGCTTGAGCCTACGACTTCTAATTACAAGGCTCTGCCTTGACAGTTATCACCTTTTTCCTTTAAACTCTTAACTTACATTTTATTTCGCACTTTTGAATAAAAATTATAGCTTTCCATTTGTATATTTTGTCCGATTGTCAAAAAAAGGACTTTAAAAGTATATGGTATGCATTTTGGAGTTATATTTGCATTCTTAAATTGACTTGTAGTAAAGAAATGAGAAAACAAGTGGACTTTTTAGTGATAGGCAGTGGAATCGCTGGCCTGTTCTATGCGACAAAAGTCAGCAAATATGGTCGTGTGGCTATAATTTGCAAAAACAAGATAGACGACACTTCCACTGTCAAGGCACAGGGTGGTATTGCATCGGTGATGAACAGCTACGACTCGTTCGAGAAGCATATCGAGGATACTATGATTGCCGGTTGTGGCATCAACAATAGGAAGATTGTGGAGATTGTTGTCCGCGAGGCTCCAGAGCGTATTCGCGACCTTGTTGAAATCGGTACCAATTTCGATACCGATTCCACTGGTCAGTACGATATGAACCGCGAAGGCGGACATTCTGAGAAGCGAATCCTTCATTTTAAGGACAAGACTGGCGCAGAAATCCAACGTGCCTTGGTGCAGGAAGCCCGCAACAATCCGAATATTGACATTTACGAAGACCATTTCGCCATTGAATTGATTACACAGCATCATCTTGGCGTAGAGGTTACAAGGGCTACGCCCGATATAAAGTGTTATGGTGCATACGTTTACGATGTAAAAAATCGGAAAGTTTTCAATTTTTTTGCAAAGAAGACCCTCATTGCAACTGGCGGATGCGGAAACGCCTATATGAGCACAACAAATCCGGTTCACATTACTGGCGATGGTATTGCAATGGTTTACAGGGCAAAGGGTGCTGTGGAGAACATGGAGTTCGTGCAGTTCCATCCGACTACGCTTTATAATCCGAGCGAACGTCCTGCATTCCTTATTACCGAGGCTATGCGTGGTGCAGGGGCAATTCTGCGCAACCGCAAGGGCGAGGACTTCTGTGTGAAGTACGACAAACGCGGTTCGTTGGCTCCGCGTGATGTGGTTACCCGTGCCATCGACTCCGAAATGAAGCTTTCGGGCGACGAACACGTTTTCCTCGATGCAAGGCATATCGACAAGGATGTGCTTATGACGCACTTCCCGACAATTTATGCCAAGTGCCTCGAAATCGGCATCAACATAAAGAACGATTTGATTCCAGTAGTTCCGGCTGCACACTATATGTGCGGTGGTATCAAGACCGACGAGTATGCGCGTACTTCTATTCAGAACCTTTATGCTGTCGGAGAGGCGGCTTGTACGGGTCTGCATGGGGCTAATAGATTGGCTTCCAATTCGTTGCTTGAGGCTGTGGTATTTGCGCACAGGGCTTTCGAGGACTCGAAGGATGCCGTGATGACCGATGAGGAAACGCTTAACAGGATTCCGCTTTGGAACGAAGAAGGTACAATCACCAACGAGGAGTTGATTCTTGTTTCGCACTCGCTCAAGGAATTGCAGCAGATTATGAGCAACTACGTTGGCATTGTTCGCACCGACCTTCGCTTGAAACGTGCATTCGACCGTCTGGAGATTCTTTATCGCGAAACTGAGGATTTATTCAAGACATCGAAAGTTACAGTTAGTCTTTGCGAGTTAAGAAACCTCATTAATATAGGTTATCTTATCATTCGTCAGGCTATGGCACGGCGTGAGTCTATTGGTTTGCATTTCAATTCCGACTTAATAAAAAAATGATTATATTTGTATCTTTAAATTTTTGAATCATCAAATCATCAAATTGTCGAATACTCAAATTTTAGAATAATGAAGAGATTATCAGTTATTTTGGCAATATTAGCGATAGCTTTCGCTGTTAAAGCCGAGCGCGTTTCGTACAAGGACGCAGAGAAAGTCGCCAGAGCTTATTACTATCAGACTGTCAATGCATTCCGTGCAACCGAATGGAGCGACATAAGCCTGTCGTGCGTTGTAAATCCCAACGACGCTAACCCGAAGTATAACCTATACATTTTCGATGTGAACGGCGATGAGGGATACATTGTCGTTTCGTCGGACAACAAGATTACGCCAGTGCTTGCATATTCGTTCGAGTGTGCGTTCAACCTCGAAAATATGTCGCCCGGACAGGCAGGATACCTTAATTATTATAGTGAGTCGAACGACCGTGCCGACAAGACCGATGCCGAAATGGCGGAAGCAAACCGTGCAGAGTGGAATTATCTGCTTGGTTACGACCCGATGGCAAAGGCTACACGCGATGTTGTGACATCTCCTGTTTTGCTTGACGGTATTGTGTGGGAACAGGGTTGGCCTTTCAACTCAATGTGTCCTGCAATGACTAATAATTACCATAATCATGCACCTGTAGGTTGTGTTGCTACTGCAACTTGCCATGTTATGAAGTATTGGAACTGGCCGTCAAGCGGTACTGGTTCATATACGCATTCAAGTTGGGCAAATGGTGGAAATGGAAACATTACGGTTAACTTTGCAAACCAGACTTACGACTGGTATTCGATGCCAGACGACCCATCAGGAGCAGAAAATCCTGAAGTTGGAAAGATTTGCTTCCACGTTGGTGTTGCTGTAAAGATGTATTGGGAGGCAGATGGTTCTGGTTCTCAAACTTATAACATACCGACTGCACTAAAGACGTATTTCAAGTATTCATCTGATGTTACATATAAGTCAAAAAGTTCATACACAGATGCAAACTGGAGAGCATTGTTGAAACAGCAGATTGACCAGAAGTACCCGATGGTATATAGTGGAAATCCAGCTGTTGGAAACGCTGGTCATGCATGGAACTGCGATGGTTATCAGATAAACGGCACAACTGAAAAGTTCCACATGCAGTGGGGTTGGGGAGCATACGCAGGAAATGGCTTCTATACACTTGATAATCTGAATTCTACGGCAACCCTTCAGGGAGAAGAGAACAACTTCAACCAGAATCAGGAGGCTGTTATAAACATACATCCAAATCAATCCTTCTCTGCTTGTCAGGCAACTACAATTACTGGCACAGAGGGTACTTTCGACGATGGAAGCCGTGCATTCGACTATGCAAACAACAGTGATTGCACATACGTTATTAATCCTGCCTGTGGAGCGCACATTACATTGGGATTCTCAAAGTTCGATTTGGCAGAAGGCGACTATGTAAATGTGTTTGCTGGCGATGAGACTTCAACCGACTTGCTTGCAACCTACGACAAGGACAATCTTCCTGGAAGCACAAAACTGAAAACTCCGTTTGGTGCAATGACAATAAAGTTCCATACCGATGGGCAGAATGTAGCCGATGGATGGAGAGCTACATATAGTGCAGTTTATTGTGCAAATGGTATTACTAAGATAACATCTCCGTCTGGCACTTTTGGAGACGGCAGCAAGTCGTGTCAATACACCGACAATGCTAACTGCCAGTGGAAGATTATGCCCGAAGGTGCAAATTCAATAACTATAAACTTCCAGAATTTCAATTTGTCAAACGACGGCGAAGATTATGTTGCTCTGTATAAGAATAGTACAACCAATAGTAATCTAGTTGTAAAGTACAATTCCAACAACATTCCAGCCGAACCGATTACTATTCCTGCAGGAGTCGTTTGCGTGAAGTTCTTCTCGAATATCAATGAGCAGGTTTCTGACGGTTGGCTTTTGTCTTATACCTCAAGCGATGTGGCAAATATCGAAGATGTTGATGTTATGTCGAATCTGAGTGTCATTCCAAATCCTGCTAACGACGATGCAAGAATAGCGTTTACACTCACAGATGCATCAAATACAACTATAACCATTACAAATATGCTTGGTCAAGTCGTTGCAGAACAAGATTTTGCACTGCAATCTGGCTACCATGAAATTTCTTTGCAAAATTTTTCAAATTTATCTTTGCAGAATCAAATGTATTTCGTATCTTTGCAGAACGAAAATCAAATAAAGACTTGTAAGTTTTTATTTGTTAGGTAAGTTTTTTCATAATGCTCACTAAATACGGAAAAGTAGAATCTCCCCGGTTCTGCTTTTCTTTTTTATGTGTTCGCATTATTGTGGTTAGGTAAAACAAAAAAGTCCGACACTTTGCCGGACTTTTATATTTTGATGCTTGAAAAAACTATCCCAAAGCAGCAATCTGCTCCTTCAGAATCTTAATCTTAGTTTCGGCATCGCTCTGTTTCTTGCGTTCCTTTTCGATTACAGCCGCAGGTGCGTGGTTCACGAAATTCTCGTTCGAGAGCTTCTTCATTACCGATTCAAGGAAACTTTCGGCGTAGGCAAGTTCTTCACGCAACTTCTTCAATTCCTCGTCCTTGTTAATCAGGTTACCGACAGGAATGAAATATTCGTTCTTGTTAACGATGAAACCTGCTGCCATCGGAAGTTTTTCGGCAATGGTGTCAATCTTTTCCATATTGCAGAGCTTCATGATAACGCAGTCGAGTGCATCGTAGTACTTTTCGTGCTTGATGACCGACATTGTGAGTTTTTCCTTCTGCGGAATGTTCTTTTCCTTCCTTACGGTACGGATGTTTGCAACGACTTCCTTGGTAAGTTCAAAGCCAGCAAGCATGTCGGCATCGACAGGCATTGCCTTTGGCAAATTGGCGACAACAATACTCTCGCCTTCCTTGCGTTCGGCTATCGACTGCCAGATTTCTTCGGTAATGAACGGCATGAACGGATGCAACAGAAGAACCAGTTTCTCGAAGAAACCTATTGTTGCATCGTAAGTCTTGCGGTCGATTGGCTGTCCGTAAGCCGGCTTGATAAGTTCGAGGTACCATGCCGAAAATTCGTCCCAGAACAACTTGTAAACTCTCATCAAGGCTTCCGAAATGCGGTACTTCGAAAAATCTTCGTCGAGGTCGGCAATGGTTTCGCTCAGCTTCGAGTTGAACCAATCGACAGCAACCTTTGCTTCGGCAGGCTGTTCAATATCGGCGACATTCCAACCCTTTACAAGACGGAGTGCGTTCCAAATCTTGTTGTTGAAGTTACGACCTTGTTCGCACAAAGCCTCGTCGAAAAGGATGTCGTTTCCAGCAGGAGCCGAAAGCATCATACCCATACGAACGCCATCGGTGCCATACTTGTCCATAAGTTCAATCGGGTCGGGCGAATTACCGAGCGACTTCGACATCTTACGTCCAATCTTGTCGCGAACGATACCGGTGAAATATACATTCTTGAACGGCATCTGACCTTTGTATTCGTAACCAGCCATAATCATCCTTGCCACCCAGAAGAAAATAATATCGGGAGCAGTTACAAGGTCCGAAGTTGGGTAGTAATATTTGATTTCCTCGTTGTCGGGATTGTTGATGCCGTCGAAAAGCGAAATAGGCCACAGCCACGATGAGAACCAAGTGTCCAAGCAATCGCTATCCTGACGCAAGTCATTCATTGTGAGATTGTTGTCACCACTCTTTGCTTTCGCTTTTTCGAGTGCGAGTTCTGGAGTTTCGGCAACGACATAACCGCCCTTTGGCAGGAAGTATGCCGGAATCTGATGTCCCCACCACAACTGACGGCTGATGCACCAGTCCTTGAGGTTTTCCATCCAGTGACGGTATGTGTTCTTGTATTTTGCAGGGTAGAACTTTATGTCGTCGTTCATAACAGCGTCGAGGGCAGGCTTTGCAAGGTCCTGCATCTTGAGGAACCACTGCATCGAAAGTTTTGGCTCGATAGCGACATTTGTACGTTCCGAGTAGCCAACCTTATTGGTGTAGTTTTCAACCTTTTCGAGAAGTCCGGCATTCTGCAGGTCGATTTCAATCTGCTTGCGGACAGCAAAACGGTCCATTCCAACATACAAACCAGCCGCCTCGCTCAAAGTACCGTCATCGTTGAAAATATCGATGCTTTCGAGGTTGTATTTTTCGCCAAGCATGTAGTCGTTGACATCGTGAGCCGGAGTAACCTTCAAGCAACCAGTACCAAATTCTATGTCAACATATTCGTCCTCGATAACCGGAATTACATGGTTTACGAGAGGAACAATAACCTTCTTGCCTTTCAGGTGGGTATTTTTCGGGTCGTTGGGGTTGATACACATTGCAGTATCACCCATTATTGTTTCGGGACGAGTGGTTGCAACGATAGCGTAACCATCCTCACCTTCAATCTTGTAGCGCAGGTAGTAAAGTTTTCCGTTCTGTTCCTTGTAAACCACTTCCTCGTCGGACAGAGCCGTCTTTGCCTGCGGGTCCCAGTTGACCATACGAACGCCACGGTAAATCAGTCCCTTGTCGTAAAGGTCGCAGAAAACCTTGATAACGCTCTTCGAGCGCTTTTCGTCCATAGTGAAAGCGGTACGGTCCCAGTCGCACGAAGCGCCGAGCTTGCGAAGCTGCTGCAGGATGATACCACCGTGTTCGTGAGTCCAGTCCCAAGCGTGCTTGAGGAATTCGTCGCGGCTGAGGTCGGTTTTCTTTATACCCTGTTGGGCAAGCTTGTTGACAACCTTTGCTTCGGTTGCAATGGATGCGTGGTCGGTACCGGGCACCCAGATTGCATTCTTTCCCGACATGCGGGCACGGCGTACAAGAATATCCTGGATTGTATTGTTGAGCATGTGTCCCATGTGGAGGATTCCCGTAACATTTGGCGGGGGAATTACAACAACATAGGGTTCACGGTTATCGGGTTCCGAATGGAAGAACTTATGTTCTGTCCAGTAGTCGTACCATTTCTTTTCAATCTCTTGTGGTTCGTATTTGGCTGATAATTCCATATTGAAATATTTACAATTTTAAGGGCGCAAATTTAATGTTTTTAAAGGTTATTTGGAATAATTTTTTGAAATGAAAAAATACCCTGTTGAGCCGTGGCTCGCCGCGGCACCACAGGGTATTAAAATTATCGACATTTTAGAATTTCGGGCATTCCCATTTCAAATTCTCAACGCAAGGGTCGCATCCCAAATTGAGGGCAAGCCCAATACATTGCGCATTTTTCCCTTTTTTGATGTGGGAATACGCAAGGTCGATAGTTTCCGAAACCTGGTTGCCGTTGGCATCAACACCTTCTACCACAACCTCGTAGTAATCCACGAAATTGGTGTAACGGTACGAAACCGAATTAATCTTCACATATTGCTTTGCATCGTAACCGTCGGCACAACAACCGCAATACAAAAGAACATACTTCTGCTTCTTGAGAAGCTTCACTGCTTCTTGTGCATCCTGCTCAGAAATGTACTCCAACTGGTCGGCAAATGCTGTCATCGAAAGGCAAAGCACCGCGATAAGCATAAACACTAATTTTCTCATATCATTATCATTATTAATAATGGTGCAAAAGTAGTCAAAATATTGATGCACTGAAAATAAAAATCGTAAATCCAAAATCGCAAATCCCAAATCCGAAATCGTAAATCGTAAATCAATTTGAATTATCTTTGCACGATTTTTCATTTTAACGATGACACAAAGGAAACGAAATATGACAACAGCCGGAATATTTACGATATTACTATTGCTAGTATCCAACATATTTATGACATTCGCGTGGTACGGCAACCTTAAACTGCAGCAGATGGACATTTCCACCTCGTGGCCGCTGATACTGATAATATTATGTTCGTGGGGACTAGCCTTTTTCGAATACTGCGCAATGATTCCCGCCAACCGCCTAGGTTCACAAATCAATGGTGGACCTTTCTCGCTTATGCAGCTAAAAATCATACAGGAAGCCATTTCGCTAACAGTTTTTACTGCTATTGTCGCATTGGTTTTCAAGGGAGAACCGATAAAATGGAACCATTTGGTGGCATTCGGCTTTATAATATTAGCGGTATTCTTCGCTTTTCTCAACACTGGCGACAAAAACAAACCGGCAAAGGACAGCACCGAAATAACTACGACGACCGAAAATCCACATTCGCCCGAAAGCGAAACCAAACTTTGAACAGGCAAAAAGCCATTCACAGCCCGAAAAATATCGGTGCTGATTATTAGCCACATACAAAAAAGTTATGAACAACTTGGAAAATCTGTCTGCCAAAACAGTGGCTATTTCACCAATAAATATTACTTTTGACATTTGAATTTATAACGAAACAAAATGGGTAAGATAATAACATTAGCCAATCAGAAAGGCGGCGTAGGGAAAACAACAACAGCAATAAACCTTGCCGCAAGTCTTGCAGCATTGGAATACAAGGTTCTGCTAGTTGATGCCGACCCGCAAGCAAACGCAACGTCTGGATTAAATTTCGACGTAAACAATATTAGAACAGGACTTTACGAATGTCTTGTAAAAGATGAGGATCCGGAAAGGGTTATACTTACATCCGAAGAACTTGATGGGTTGTATGTACTGCCGTCAAACATTGACCTTGTGGGCGCAGAAATCGAAATGCTTGATATGCCTAATCGTGAATACATTTTGAAAAATGTACTCGGCAAGATTCGTGACAAATATGATTTCATCTTCATCGACTGTTCTCCTTCACTCGGAATATTAGTATTAAATGCACTTACCGCTTCCGATTCGGTGCTTATTCCGGTTCAATGCGAATATTTCGCCCTCGAAGGACTTGGCAAACTGCTAAATACTGTCAGGTTAGTGCAGAACAATATGAATCCCGACCTCGACATTGAAGGATTTGTGATGACAATGTACGACAAGCGCGTAAAAATTTCCGACCAAGTACTGGATGAGGTAAGGCATCATTTTGACGACATGGTTTTTGACACTATAATACATAGGAATGTAAAATTAAGCGAAGCTCCAAGCTACGGACAGTCTATTGTAGAATATGATATTAGTTCAAAAGGTGCTACCAACTACATGAACTTGGCAAAGGAACTTCTGCAACGTAACAATATGACTAAGTAATATGGCAGACAAGAAGGACAATAAGAAAAATAAGAAAAGCGGTCTCGGTCGTGGCCTTGACGTGCTGATAAACACTGGTGAAACTCCATTAAGGAACAAGGCTACTCAGCAGAACGAAATCGCAATAGACTCAATCGAAGTCAACCCGTTCCAGCCGCGAAAGGACTTTGACGAAACCGCTTTGCAGGAATTAGCCGATTCAATAAAGGAGCTCGGTGTCATTCAGGCAATTTCGGTAAAGGATATGGGCAACGGCAAGTACCAGCTCATTTCGGGCGAACGCCGTCTGCGTGCATCAAAGATGGCAGGACTGAAAAAGATTCCAGCATACATCAGAACCGATGTCACCGACCAGTCGATGTTGGAAATGGCTCTCGTTGAGAACATTCAGCGCGAAGACCTTAACGCTATAGAAGTTGCCCAGACCTACCAGCAGCTTATTGACGAATGCCACATGACTCAGGAACAGCTCAGCACTCGCGTCGGAAAATCGCGTTCGGCAATTGCCAACTTCCTACGTCTGCTCAACCTTCCTCCAAAAATCCAGACCGGCATCCGCGACGAGAAAATCTCGATGGGACACGCACGCGCACTGCTCGGAGCAAAGGACGAGGAGACAATGCTCATGATTTACGACCAGATTCTGAAATACGACTTCTCGGTACGCAAGGTCGAGGAAATCATAAAGGAATACGCTGGCGGAAAAGCAGAAAAGAAGGAGAAGAAGAAAGTGCTTGCCACAAACGAGGACTATGCGCTTCTGCAGAAAAGCCTTTCCAGTTGTTTTGCCACCGATGTGGAACTCAAGCGTAATCAGAAAGGAAAGGGTAAGATTGTCATCCCGTTCAAAAACGACAACGAATTTGAACGGATAATCGCAATTTTCGATAAACTAAACTCATAGGATTTGATTCTTGCGAAGAAAATATTGCTTGCCGTTGGAATGATTTTCCTTGTTTTTGTTGCAAATGCCCAGATTGATACCGTCAGTAAGGAAAAAATCAAGGAACAGGAGAAATTCCATTCGCCCAAGACAGCCACTCTTCTGGCGATAGTTCCGGGCGCAGGACAGGCATATAACCGCAAATATTGGAAAATGCCAATAGTTTATGCTACGATGGGGACATGTATGTACTTTGCCATAAGCAACCAGAAGCAGTTCGGTAGGTTCAAGAAGGCATACATGCAGCGCGACAATGGCGAACACGATGAGTTCTACGGAATTTTGTCAAACGAAGCCATTATCAACAATATGGACAGAAACCGTAAAATACGCGACTATTTCATTGCAGGAACTGTCCTGTTGTACGCTTTGCAAATCATTGACGCAAACGTAGATGCCCATCTTTTCTATTTTGATGTCGGTGATAACTTGTCGGCGGCATTCTATCCGCAAACGTTTAACCATGCCTACACCCGGACACCTATTTTGGGCGTTGGTTGCACTCTAAACTTTTAGCCCATGAAAAAGATAGCATTGCTTATTATAACATTGACAATCGTTTGCATGGCATTGGCGCAGGACACCGATTCTACTGTTCAGAGCAGGAGAACCTACGATATGGTGGATAGCCTCGAAGTGTTTTTGAAACAATGGTATTACTATACAGGTCGCGATACAATCTGCTACTTGGATGATAATGACAAGAAATATTTCGACACCGACCTGCCTGATTCGGTTTTCAAGGAGCGCGTTGAGAAGATTGTAACTCCGATAAATGTGGTTTACAATGCCAACGTGCAGAAATATCTTGACAAATATGTTAAACGCGGACATCGTCTTGCTCCAAAGTTACTTGGACTTTCGCACCAATATTTCTCGATGTTCGAGGAAAAACTTGATGCCTACGGCATTCCATTGGAACTGAAATACCTTGCAGTGATTGAATCTGCACTGAATCCACGTGCAAAATCGCCTGCCGGTGCAGTGGGCTTGTGGCAGTTTATGTACAAGACTGGTCTTAATATGGGGTTGGAAATCACATCTTTCGTCGATGAGCGTATGGACCCCGAAAAATCCACAGATGCCGCCTGCAAATACCTAAAGATGCTTCACACAACCTACAACGACTGGACTTTGGCTCTTGCTGCCTACAATGCTGGTCCGGGTAGGATAAACGGAGCAATGAAGCGTTCGGGCAAATCGACATATTGGGAAATTTACCCATATCTGCCCGAAGAAACCCGTAATTACGTGCCTGGCTTCATCGCTATGATGTATATGTTTGAATATCACGACTTGCACAATTTCAAGCCAGAAAAAATTGACTTCTTCGAGGATGTTGATACCGTAATGGTCAAGAAGCAGCTGCATTTTGCCCAGTTGGATTCGGTATTGGGTATTCCTGTCGAGGAATCGCGCGAACTCAATCCTCAGTACAAGCTTGACATTGTTCCTGCTATCAACAAGAATTATCCGTTGAAAATGCAACGCAAGTACATCCGCAAATTCATGGAGCTTGAAGATTCCATTTATAATTTTCAGGATTCGGTAATGTTTAGCAAGCAGAAAATCACTCAGGCCATTTCCGACAGCAAGTATGGAGTCCCGTCGGGACAGCCGGCAGGAACAAACGCCACTATCTACACCGTAAGGTCGGGCGATGTGCTTGGAAGCATTGCAAAACGCTATGGTGTGACCGTCGCTAACATCAAGAGTTGGAACGGACTCTACAGCGACAGGCTGCAGATAGGTCAGAAACTGAAAATATATACTAAGGGTGCGCCAAAGGCTACGACACCGACAACAACAAATTCGGGTAGCACTACTCCGCAGAAACTCGATCCTGCATACGAATATTATACTGTTCAGCAGGGAGATACGCCTGCAAAAATCGCAGCCAAGTACAACGGAGTTTCTGCTGACGATATAATAAGGTTAAATGGTATAGACCCATCAAAATTAAGAGTTGGACAAAAACTAAAGATAAGGAAAAAATAAAATGAAAAACATTGCAGTATTGGCAGGAGGCTACACTTCTGAACGTCAGATAAGCCTCAATTCGGGAAACCAGATTCTTGAAAACATCGACAGGAATCTTTACAACGCCTACCTCGTAGATGTAAGAAAAGACGGTTTCTTCTGCATTTTCAACGGAAAGGAATACAGCGTTGACCTCAATAAGTTTGCCGCCGAAATCGAAGGCAAACCGACAAAATTCGACTATGCCTACCTTGCTCTCCACGGTTCACCTGGCGAGGACGGAAAGGTGCAGGCTTGGCTCGATATGCTTGGAATACCATATTCTGCTTGCGATGTTTTCTCGTCGATGATAACTTTCAACAAGATTGCCGCAAAGAAAATGCTTGCCGATGAGGGCATTGCAATGGCTAAGATGGCAATAATCCGTGGCGAAAATCCTTTCGATGTTGATGAAATCATAGAAAAAGTAGGTCTGCCTTGCTTCGTAAAGCCAGCAACGGCAGGCTCAAGCTTCGGCGTGACAAAGGTTTACGAAAAAGACAAATTCATTGATGCAATAAATTTGGCTCGTACCGAAGACACAAACATTATCGTTGAGGAATACATAAAGGGAACCGAAGTTTCGTGCGGTGTGCTCAAGACTGCCGACTACGAGCAGGTTTTCCCCGTAACGGAAATCTCCACCAAGAACGACTATTTCGACACCGAAGCAAAATACACACCAGGTGTCACCAACGAAATAACACCTGCCCGCATCAGCGACGACGAAACACGCAAGGTACAGGAAGCCGTATCGCGCATCTACGACATTATAGGTTGCAGCGGAATAGTTCGTATCGACTTCATTATCAAGGAAGGGACACCATATTTCATCGAGGTGAACTCAATTCCGGGTATGAGCGCTGAAAGCATTGTGCCTAAGCAGATTCGCACTATGGGCAAAAATATGACAGAAATACTTAATAAGGTAATAGCAGAAAAGTTGAAATAATTATGGTAAAGGAAATTTTCGACCACGTATCGGTAAGGGAATATGCCGACAAGGAAATTCCCGAAAGCGTTCTGAACAAGGTTCTCGAAGCCGCATCAAGGGCATCGAACACTGGCAACATGCAGATTTACAGCATTATTGTCAACACCGACAAGGAAATGATTGCAAAGTTGGCACCGACGCACTTCTGCCAGCCTGCAATAACCAACGCAAAGGCTGTGCTTACATTCTGCGCCGACATCAACCGCTTTAAAATCTGGTGTGAGAACAGGAATGCCAAGGCTGGATTCGACAATTTCCTGACCTTTATGACGGCTGCCACCGATGCAATAATTGCAGCGCAGAATGCCTGCCTCGAAGCCGAAAGCAACGGATTGGGAATTTGCTATTTAGGTACGGTAATCTACAATGCCGACAAGATTATTGAGATTCTGAAACTTCCGAAGGGCGTTGTTCCTGTTGCAACAGTAACAATGGGCTACCCGAAACAGCAACTGCCACTTACCGAACGGCTTCCGCTCGAGGCGATAGTTCATCGTGAGACATATCACAACTTTAGCGCAAGCGACATCGACAGGATTTATGCAGAGACCGAAAGTCTTGAATCGAACAAAAAATTCGTTGCCGAGAACAATAAACAGACGCTTGCTCAAGTTTTTGCAGAAGTAAGATACACAAAGGAAGGCAACGAACAGGCATCGAAATGCCTGCTTGATGTACTGAAAAAACAAGGATTTTTGCCAAATGAATAAACGACTGCTGCTCACAATATTGCTTACAATATGCACATTGTTGCTTGTCGCACAGACCGACAATACGAAACCTCGTGCAACCAAGGACAAATCGAAGTACGACAAGATGTTCGGAGAGGTTCAGTATGGCGATAAGATTTACAAGCAGGGCAGCAACTGGCTGACATTCGGTATGGGTGTGAGCTACAAAATCAACTACGAGCCGTCATACGGGGAAAGAGGTCTGAACAGGACTATGGCATTGGCTTACCATTTCCGTTACAAGGCTGTGTATTTCAATGTCGGCTGGCATTTTTCCGGTGAAAATTTCTTCTTTGAAAGCTGGTACAACCCCAACCTGAGAGGAATCCGAGCAATGCATCAGTTAAACGACATACATGCTGGAGCTGGACTTCGTTTCGAAGGCAGATGGTATCACTTCGGTTTTTTCATAGGTCCTGCCTGGGCGATAGCTTGGATACCAAATCCCGATTATCCAACAGGTTCGATAGTAAAGAACACCATCGGTGGACATGTGGAAGTGCAGACAACATTCAAGTTCCTATACGATATGGGAATTGGTGTGTCGCTGTTTGGTAGTTTCAATAAACATTACCAAGTAATTGGTGTGCAGGGACATTTCTATTTTTCTGGTGCGTTTAAGATGAGGTATTAAAGCCTGTAAATCTATTCCACCACCACCTTCTTCTCAACCAACTGCCCGTCAATGTCAAACACCACCAAGTAAACGCCCTTGCCATAGCCAGATAAATCGACTTCGGCATCATCGGCTAGGCTTTCAATACTTTTTATCTTTCTTCCTAACGAATCGTAAATGTCGGCTCTGGCATTTTTGCCATCGTTAGAAATGTAGAACTTGCCAGTGGTGGGATTGGGGTAGATACTGATTCCATTATTGCAATCTTCTACAATACCATCAAGAGTAGGATTGCGATACACTAAAACATCATTTATATAGAACGTATGCACACCATAATCTGAACCGTCGGTAAGTATGGGGAAGAAATACCAGAAGAAGCCTGTTAGGCTACCTAAACCTTGTACTATGTCATTTACAACCTTATAATAATTGCCATCAAGCAGCAAAATAGAATCAATCGTATTCCCCAAAACAGCTTGCTCAATTATGCTACAATTATAGTCGTACCTAAATGATTGGCAATACAAAGTCTTGTTAGGAGTCCAGTCAAAATCATATATCAGATATTCGCCATCTTGGATATCTTCTCCCATAATACCGTCAATAATATCATTGGAAAAATATGCATATATTTTATTGTCGTACGATTCCCTTAATGCAGCATAGTAATTCCCATCACACAATAGCTTGTAATAGTACACATCATTAATCAAAGTATCTCCTAAAACCTCGTAATTATATTCCCTATAATAACGTGGATCAAAGATATTTGTCTGCACGACTGTCCATCTGCTTCTTGGCTCAAAATAATGATACCTGCTTATATAGCATTCATCATGACGCGGATTGTGATATATGGTTTCATCATTGTTCTGTACGCAAAGCAATTCTTCTGAACCTCCAATAATACCAATATTACCGTAATTGTTAAGCAGTCCGTTGAGAGAGCCTATGCCTTCGCACCATACAACCTGCTGTCCCATTGCCGACAAATACAAAGTTTTCCTTTGCCTATTACCAACCATTATGCTTCCAACCGAATCGACAACAAGATTTGTTTGAAGAGCATCCACATAAAACTCATCTCCTTCTTCCAATGTAAAGTCGTACAACAAAACTCGCTCGTCGCCAATATTGCGGAAATAATAAACCTTGCCGTTGTAGGAATACATATAGCCCGCATCAGTCCAGTTTTCGTGATTTGCATCGGTTGCCTTCATCAACTTGAAATTGGCATTATGTTCATCGACAAGTTTCATATAATAGCTGCCGCAAGGAACGTTGTTGTACGATGAAAACAAACTTGTGCTCCATATCCAGTTTGTACTGAAGATTGGACTTTCGTCTATTCGTTCGTCACATTCGTAACGATTCCACATATAACTTCTGTACGACACTTCATCGTCGTTGTAGCACCTAAGACCTGTATATACAAACACATCGCCAGGACATTCCGGATGATAGAAAAATCGCTTCTCGCTTCCAATCCTCTCTATTATTTTCTCGCTGTAAATCTCATTATTCTCGCCGTATAGTCCGTACATCGTGCAAGAAAATTCCTGCACCTTCAAATCGACACCGTTGATATTCTCAATATATACCGAATCCACAACGAAAGGCGAAACTGAATCATAAAGTTCACTATCATAATTGAAGGAATATATATCAAGTGTATCACCAACATTAAGACTTAGGTCGTACATCTGCACAAATTTAGTTCCGTCCCAATAGTAAACCCTTGAATTGGATTCGTGTACAATAATTGATGGAACATTTCCTCCATATTCTGTTCCCATATAACTTACGGTCTTATGGAGAATCTGTTTTGCAGCCGTATCGTTTATAACAGTATCTCCCACTACTGTATATTTATCATATCCGTGTGCCTGATAAGTAAATTCCTGCTGGTCGTCGAATGTCCAGGTTGCACCATCACGGAACCAATTCTGAGCAAACAAAACCGTACTCAACACTACAAAAAGCGAAATCAAAGCAATCTTCTTCATAACTAATCTATGTTAAACTTTCCGCAAATATAAGCATAATTCTATTTATAACTATATCTTTGAGATATTATTATACGAATGGGGGGGGGTATATAAAATTGTGAAAATTTGAGACAAATATGTAATATTGGGTATTTGTTTTGTTGCCTGGAAATAATCTTTTGTACTGTTCTATCAAATAACCGTCAAATAAGAACTCGCTGATAATCAGCATTCATTTTGCAGATATAAGGCTTTTTATCAAATAACCATCAAATAAGATTTACCTAGACAAGTATGTTCTGCTGACAAATACTTCATTCTTTCCCCAGCTTTCTCCTTATCCCTGCCACTATTTGCATCAGAATTAATATCACAGCCACCACGCCACACATACGCGCAATGTAGTCGCCATACTTGGAGTAGAAGGTAACCTTGTCGTTGGCGTTGATTGTTGCTGCTATGCCACCGCGCTGCCACCAGCCGAGCGACTCAACGACATCGCCACGCTGATTGATGATGCAGCTTATGCCCGTATTTGCACTTCTGGCAATGCTACGGCGCGTCTCGACGGCACGCAGACGCGAGAAACTGCAATGCTGGCGATAGCCGGGAGTGTCGCGCCACCAGCCATCGTTGGTGATGACAAAAATCATTTGTGCGCCATCCTCAACAAAACCACCGCAATGTTCGCCAAATGCCGATTCGTAGCACACCGGCACACCGACCTTTACACCGCTTACATCGTTTGTAAACGCTGTCGGATGTTCCTGTCGTCCGTGGCTTCCACTCATTCCACCAAGGTCGGTCATAAGGTCGCTGAGGAAGCCGAAAACGCGGATGTACGGAAGTATTTCTGCCCCGGGAACCAGCTTGCTCTTGCGGTAAATTTGCACAAAGGGACCAGAATCGACCTGCATCGAGACATTGTAGATGTCGTAGTGGTCGTTTTCGCCGATTTCGCGGGCGGTTTCGGTGATGGAAGTACCATCGTAGGCCTTGTCACCATTCTTGTGGTAATAGACCTTGAAAGTGGTTGCACCAACGACGAACTTGCCCTTAGGATAGTCGGCCATAAATTTGCGCACCGCCACAAGCGACGAATTGCCCTGCATAAAGTCTTCCTGAATGGTATTGTTCAGTGCCGTTTCGGGGGCGACAAAATAATCGGTCTCGGAATTGCCGTAGGTAGAGGCAATGTCAAGAATATTTTCAATCTGCGAACCGAAGGTGTTCTCGTCGAACTTTTCGCCCCACGGGTCGATATTGGGTTGAATAACAACAATATTCTGCGGATTTTCCTTTTCAGTGTATGTATAGTAACGTATGGCGGAAGAAATTATCGGGACAAAAATGAGCAGGGTCGTAGAAAGAGCAAGAGGCAAGGTCATCATTTCTTTTTTCAACCTAACCGTCAACATTTTGTACAACAGAGCATTCACAATCAATATCCAAGCCGAACCGCCCAGATGTCCGGTAAATTCGTACCACTGTACAAACATCACATCGTTGGCAAACGAGTTACCTAGCACCAGCCACGGCCAAGCAATCTCGCTGTTCATAAACAAGTATTCGAAAGCCACATAACAGCTCACAAATGCAATAAGTCCAACCTTTTCGCCACCGCGCTTCCACAGTGCATATACAATCCTCATTGTCAGTGCCATTAGCAACGACGATGCAAGCACAGCCATAAATACGCCGGCAGGACTTGCAAAGTAAACCCACCAAGTCGTAATGAGGTTCCAAAGTACGAATGTCAGGTACGAATAGCCGAAAAACTTTGCTCCGCCGTGCTTGCCGTTCTCGCTTATGATATTCTGCATCAGCATAAGCATTGGGACAAAGCCCACAAGCGTCAGCCAAGGCAAATGCAGGTTGAACCAGCCTGCGCTCAGCAAAAGTGCCGACAATACGCACAACCCAAATCTTATAGCAACACCGAACTTTTTCATTGCAATTCGTTTATCTTGTTGTAGATGAACTCGGAAACACCAACCGACTTTTCCACATACGCATTTGCCTGCGCACACGATTCGGAATATTTTGCCTCGTCGGAAAGAAGTGTTTCGATAACATTTTCAAATTCGTTGTATGAGGAAATAGAGATTCCAGCACCGCAACCTATCAAGTCGAATGCTTCCTTGAACTTGCGGTAGTTTGGCCCGAAAATCACAGGAATACCATAAACCACAGCCTCGAGAGTATTGTGAATTCCGACACCGAAGCCTCCGCCCACATACGAAAGCCGTCCATAGCGGTACATCTTCGACAACATTCCCATAGAATCGACAATTATGTACGAAAGTTGCGATGCATCGGCAGTTTCGCACTTTGAAAGGCGCACAAGCGGCTTGCCGAGCATTTTCTCTATTGCGCAAAGGTGCTCCTCGTGAATCTCGTGAGGAACAATCACAGCTTTCAAGTCGTCGTGTGAGTTGACATACTGCGAAATAATCTTTTCGTCGGGTGGCCAGGTGCTTCCGCAAACGATGACATTTCCCGACTTTGCAAACTTGCTAAGAAATTCATTTTCGTACTCCTCGTGCGAAATCTGGTACACGCGGTCGATGCGTGTATCACCGCAAACCGAAATGTTCTTCACACCAGCCGATTCGAGCAGATTCTTGGAATTTTCGTCCTGCACAAACATCCATGCAAAGTCGGTAAGAACCTTGCGGTAGAACTTTCCCCACGGACGGAAAAAAATCTGTCCACTGCGGAAGATTCCCGAAATGAGGTAAGTATTTATTTTTCTTCGTGCAAGTTCGCGTATCATGCAGTACCAGAACTCGTATTTCACGAAAACGGCGAATTCAGGATTTATTATTTCGATGAATTTCCGTGCATTGCGCTTGCTGTCGAAAGGAAGGTAGCACACGATGTCGGCCTTGTCGTAGTTTTTGCGCACCTCGTAACCACTTGGACTGAAGAAAGTAAGCACAATCTTCTTGCCTTCGCGCTTGTAGCGTTCAATCAGCGGACGACCTTGCTCGAATTCGCCGAGCGAAGCCGCGTGAAACCAAACATATTTCTGTTCAGGTTCAATTTTTGCACGCAGATTTTCCTCCCAATTCTTGCGTCCCGACACCATAAGTTTTGCCTTGCGGTTGAACGGAGCTGCCAGCCTTACCGCCAGAAAATAAGCGCGTATGCAGAGAAAATAGAAGAATTTCATCGTTAGTAGTAGTAATATTCCTCAGGTGCATGACGATAAACCGGCAAAATCCACCCTATGCGGATTCCAATCATCGAGTCGTGGTATCTGGTGTTGTCCTTGCCACGTAAGTTGAAATCGTAGTTTCGGATTGACTTTGTCCAAGCAAATGTATATTCCACGCCTCCGTAGAAGTTCACAAGTTTTTTGTTGCTCAAGAACTGGTATCCGATGAATCCGCGTAAGGCTATGCCGTTTCGCAGTCCGTCGTAGCCTTTCTTGTAGTCGCCAAGCACTGGGGGCGTGTTGTTCGAACGGTTTTCGATGCGGATATGGTGTTCAAGAATGCCTGCGCCAATGTTTACAACTATTCCCGAATTTGGATTCGGCTTGCGGAAAGAGAAAACATAGCCGGTCTTGATTCCTGCGTAAAATCCCGACTGCGTCATCAGCACGGTGCCGTATTCACCCGCCGAGTTTATGATATTGCCCGACTGGGTCATGATGCCTCGCAGAATTGAAACGCCATTGTCGGTATATCCGCCCCAGAGGTAGCTTCCCTCGAAGCCGAAAATCCAGTTGTGCTTAGTCTTGAACGACAATCCCAACCCCATAGTTGAAGGATTTTTGCCGTATTTAGCCCTTAAATCTGTAAGCGAAAACTGGTAGGCGTAGTTTATTTCACACTGCCAAACATTTATGCACGAGTCTTTTATCTGTGCAATCGCCGTCACAGAAAAAGACATAATGGCAAGTAATATTATCAAATACTTTTTCAACATTTCGCAAAACTAATACTTTTTTCCATTAGTCAAGCAAAAAATATGTTTCTGAGAGATTATTGCTGTTTCTTGAGGCGGATGTAGTAACCCAAGGCGAACTGACATACGAAGCCGAATCGTTGGTCACTTTCACGATATACATCGCCAGGACGTATGCCTGCATCGTCAATTATCTCTGTATTCGTTTCGTCAATTGAGATTACATCGTGACGCCATGAGGTCAGCCAATGGAAGTTGAATCCGATATTTAGGTCGAATGTTATTCTATTGCCTGCATTGAATTGATATCCAATACGATAAGCCGATGTTATGTCGTTTATTGCAACATCCTCCACATAGCTATACGTTGCCGCGAAACTGCCAGCATGATACGAATCGATATTCATTCCCTTATATGCAATCTGCACTTCACCGTACCATCCGAAAGGAGCCTTCTGGTCGAATTCAACCAAATGTTTGTTGACCTTGCCCCAGTAACCACGCGCGCCAACAGAAATCTCACCACCTTTGCAACCGGAAAAGAGACTCCACTCATTGCCATTATTGTACATGCATGCAAATTTGTATGTAAGTTCGGCGGTGACACTGAAGTTCCTATGGAAAGGCTTTTCGAAACCAACATTCGGATTGAGCACAAGTGCCTTGAAAGGTCGTATTTTCACCACCGTGTTCTGGAAAAACTGCGCCGATGCCGACAGCGACAAAAGCAAAGCGATTGATAATATGGCGAAATACCTTTTCATCGTCACAAAGGTAATATTTTTTTTGTAAAAAGAATATTATTTTCTGAAAATTTTGCTCTTACACAAATGAATCTTGTTGAAAAAGTATAGGAACGAAGTGTGTATAACACCAAATCCGTATTTGCAGCTGCGTCTGAAATTTATCGAGCTGGCTTCCTTGAAATACTTGGTGGGGCAGGTGACCTCGGCAATTTCGTAGCCTGCATAGAAAATCTGTGCAAGCATTTGGTTGTCAAACACAAAGTCGTCGGAATTGACATTGTAGTTGATTGCGCGGAGCACTTCTGCCGAAAAAGCACGGTAGCCGGTGTGGTATTCCGACAGTTTCTGGTGCATAAGCAGGTTCTGCGTGAATGTAAGCATTCGGTTGAACCAGTATTTGTAAAGCGGCATTCCGCCTTTGCGAGCGCCACGGCCAAGTATTCGCGAGCCAAGTACCACAGGATAGACATCGTTGGCAATTATGTACGACATCGATTCTATTAACTTCGGTGTGTACTGATAGTCGGGGTGGAGCATTATCACAATGTCGGCCCCAAGTTCCAATGCCTTGTTGTAGCACGACTTCTGGTTACCGCCGTAACCCTTGTTCTTTTCGTGGACAATTATGTTCTTGATTCCAAGTTTTTTGCCGACTTCCACTGTGTTGTCGCGGCTGAAGTCATCGACAAGTATTACATCATCAACAATGTCGAACGGAATTTCGTTGTAGGTCTGTTCGAGCGTCTGTCCTGCGTTGTAGGCGGGAAGTACGACAACTATCTTTTTATTTTTTATCATTTTCTGCTTTTTTCTGTTTTAACATTTCTCCCTTGCTTATGTATTCCTGACCTTTTGCGTTGTCGCCGAGGTTCATATAGGTGTAACCGAGGTTTGTGTACGACAGGTCGTCGTCGGGGTCGAGTTCTATTGCCTTTTCAAGTGCCGGTATTGATTTGGCGTAGTTGCCCGAAATTCCGTAAGCTACACCAAGGTCCTTGTAGTAAGATGCATTCTTTTCGAATTTGCAGGCCTCAGCCTTCTCGAAGCATTGGATTGAGGCTTCCATGTTGCCAAGTTCGCGTCCGTAAAGTACGCCTAGCACATAGTATGCTTCGCCGCATTCGGGCTTTACTTTTATTAGGTTGCCAAGCGCTTCAAGAAGTTCGGGAACCGTTGATGTTGTAAGCTTGTTGCGGAGCATTCCGGGAGTTTGCATAAGCACTACGCGAATGTTGCCGTTTGCAATGTCGTGGTTGGGATATGCGGTAATAATCTTCGTATATGAGTCGAGTGCGTTGGCAATGTCGCCGATTTCAAAGTAGGCGTTGCCGAGAAGGTTCATCGCATCGCTATAGACGGCTGTGGAACTATGCTTTTTAGAGTTCTTTTTGCCGTCGCTGGCGTATATTTCGTTAGATTTCTTGAGGTATTTGATTGACTTTTCGCAAAGAGCATCGTGTAGTTCCTTGTCGTTTTCCTTCACTTGCTTAGACTGAGCCTGTTCGAGCAGACGGCCTCCAGCGGCGCAGTTGCCTTTTGCCGACATTGATGAGACTTCAACATCGGTGGTGAAAAGTACGGTATCGTTTTCCCAGTCGGCGTTGCGGGTTATTGTTTTCAGGGCAAAAACGAATAGCACTATCGAAATGATAACTCCTGCGATATATTTTGCTGTCGAGATGTTTTTCAAAAGTTTTGGTAGCACTTCGGCAAAGAACCAAGCAATTAATAAGCAGAATCCGATGGACGAGATGAAAATGAAGCGCTCATTCATCAGTGTTCCCACCGCGAAGAAAATGTTGCAGACTGGTGCCAGTGGAATCAGGAAGAAAAGAATGGAATACGAGGCAATATCCTTTTTCTTAATCATTCCATAAACGGCGTAAATGCCTAATGCCAAGTATATTAACAGTGAAAGCAGTGCGACGCCATCGGTAAGTTCTGTTTTTGGAATTTGCCACGGGTAGTAGTCGTAGGTGAGAGGGTGGGGGATGAACAATAACTTTATGTACATCAGCAGGGTTACGAATATTGTGCCGTAGCGTTCCGATACCGTCATATTGATGAACGGGTCGTTCATAAGTTCCTTGGTCTGTTCCGAATGTTCCCATCCGAGAACCATTCCGCGCACTGCTAGAAATGCCACCGATGCCACTGCAAGCGGAATCATCACCTTGCCAATTTCTTTCCATTTTGCATTGGTGAAATAATATAAGGTAAGCGGTACTATTGCAAGGAAGACGATTGCATTTTCCTTGGAGAAAAGTCCGCAGAGCAGAGCAAGGCCCGAAAGTACAAGGTAGTACAACTTCTTGCTGTCGATGTACTTGATTGACCACCACAAAGCCGCTAATGAACCGAGCAAGGTCAGGATTTCGTCGCGACCTTTAACGTTTGCAACCACCTCTGTATGAATAGGATGGAATGCAAAAAGCATAGTGGCAATGAATGGGATTGAGAACCACCACGAATCGTCCTTGCGAGGGAAAAGCCGCACCAGTATGAGGTATAGCAGAACCACTGTCAGCGCGTAATAAATTGCGTTCATCGCGTGGTTGATGGCTGGACAGCCTTGCCCGACATAAACGCCGTTTTCATCGTAGAAGTCACTGCCGAAAAGTTCTATTTCGATGGCAAATGTGGCTAGCGACAGCGGACGGTAGCGGCCACCGGCAAGCAGTTTCTTTTCCTTGACAATCTGTTCTACGGTGCGTGTACTGTCGTTGAACACCCAGAAGCCTGTGAAAGTGTCGTATTTGAAGATGTCGCCGATGCCAGAAATGCCTTGCTGGGTGAACGAATTACGGATTAGCACCATCGAGTCGTCAAGTGCATAGTCGTTGCGCAAAGTGTTGATGTACAATCCGATGGAAACAGCAGCAAGTATTATGATTGGGATAATTCCTGTTTTTGTCTTTGGCATAGAAACAACGGTCGGTGTGGCTAATGCTGTTTGTTTTGATTTGTTTTCCTTGATATATTTGTGTTTCGACATATTCTTATGACTTAGATTGCAAAAGTACAATATTTATGATTATCGGCAACGAACTAGTTTCATTTATGGTTGATTTTTTGTTATTATTGTCCGCTAAATTATGCACTGTCACAGTTTTTGTGGTTCGACAGGCTCACCAACCAGAGAAAAACATGCGCCAGTGCTCCAAAAATGCATACGTTTTTTCTATAAATATGTAACCTCTCCGAGGTTGTTAAGTATTCCCAAATACAAGCCCATAAAATTTCATAGACATGTAATAATCTGACACTATGCATTTTGCACGATTTTTTAGGAACTTTAGTGGACAACAATAATTTTTTGTGTATTGTTAGCTAGATTCGCACCCTGAGCCTGTCGAAGGGTCGATGATGTATATAATTTGATCTTGTTCTCTTCACTTCGACTTACCCTTCGACTACGCTCAGGGGGCGTCTCAGGGGGTGTCTCTGGGGTGCGTCTCAGGGTGAGAAAGTTTTGGCTCAGTGTCTTGATTTACAAAAGAATGTCTTTATGTGCTGGCAGACGTATGAAATTTCTTCGTCGGTAATGTTTGGATAAATAGGCAGACTCAATACTTGTTTTGATGCTTTTTCTGCATTCGACAGGTTGTGTTTCAGGAATTTGCGACCTTTAAGAATTTTTTGTTCCGACAATAATGTTGCGTAGTGAATTTTTGTTTCAATGCCATTGTCTTTCAGATAATTGCGAAGTTCGTCGCGCTTGTCGGTGCTGATTACAAACTTGTGGCAGTTGGGTTCGGTGCAACATTTATGTGGGAGTACAATTTCTTCGATTCCATTAAGTTGCGATAAATATTTTTCCGAAACTTCATTCATTCTTGCCATTGTCTGCGGTAACTTTTCAATCTGAAGAAGAATGTATGCCGCTTCTTGTTCGGAAATTTTGCTGTTGTAGCCGGCAATTTCGGGAGTGCCATTGCAAATTCCGTGGTTTGCGAGCTTTTTTATTGTTGTGTATGTGTTTTCGTCGTCGGTAAGGACAGCGCCGCCAGTTCCGTATGCAGATACGATTTTTGTGGGGTCGAAACTTATGCAGGCAATGTCGCCGACTTTTGCGGAAGAAATACCGTTGCTTTTTATTCCAACTGCTTGGGCTGCATCTATAATCAGCGGAATGCCATTCTTTTGCGCTATCTTGTTGATTGTTTCCTGCTGCGGATGGCAGTTGCCGAAAAGTTGTACCATTACAATCGCCTTGGTGCGCTGTGTGATGGCATCTTCAAGTTTGGCAATGTCGAGCATAAAGTGTTCGGGCGAAATGTCAACAAAGACAGGCACTCCACCGCATCTGAGTATCGAATCGAGGGTTGCTACAAACGAGAACGGCGGGACAATCACTTCGTCGCCATCTTTTATTCCAACTGACTGAAGTGCAAAGAATAGCGCATCGGAGCAGGAACCCACAGTAGTGGCAAACCTGCGGTTGCAAAGTTCGGCAAGTTGTTTTTCTAGTTTCTGGGTGTATTCACCATATACATATCGTCCTGACGACATTATTTCTTCGTGAACCGAGATTATTTGTTCGCGGTTTTCCTGGAAAAACCAGTCGTATCTGAAGAATGGGACGTTCATTATTCTGCCTTTGTTTCGGTATGCTCTGCTTTTTCTTCTTCCTTAGGCAATAACTTCTTGTAGAAGATAATCATCAGGAATACCGAAATCGTTATTGCCGAGTCGGCAACGTTGAATATTGGACGGAAGAAAATGGATTCGTCGGGCGGCGTTCCCCATCTTATTATTGGGCAGTAGAACATATCTACCACATTTCCAACGAGAAAACCCGAATATCCGCCACCATCGGGGAACATCTGGGCAACTTGACCAAAACTTTCGTTAAACATAAGTCCGTAGAAAGCGCAGTCGATGAGGTTGCCCGCAGCACCTGCAATTATCAGCGAGATGCAAGATATTATGAACAGATTGCTTTTCTTTTTAATCAGCACCACTAGATACCAAATCAGTCCGCCTACAG
Organism: uncultured Bacteroidia bacterium; assembly: GCA_902776565.1. Lineage (GTDB taxonomy): Bacteria > Bacteroidota > Bacteroidia > Bacteroidales > ML635J-15 > Bact-19. Next base: position 43,113 of record CACYQN010000012.1, on the reverse strand, counting down.
CAAGAATCCTGAATATGCTGAGTGCAAGTTTTCCCCAGTTGCCACCGAACTCCATTCCGAATGCCATTCCCGGGTTCTCGACGAATTTAAGCATCACGCGGTCGCCGAAAATGTGTATTTCGTCGCCTATCATCATGTGGGTTTTAACCCAAATCTTAAGAATCTGGTCGATAAGCAATACACCTAATATTATTATAATTGGGACTATTACCGTTTTGTTTTTCATCGTATAGTTAAATTTTGCGCAAAGTTACACAATATTATTTGTATTCGTAAATAATGTGCGAAGTAAAAAAAAAAAGCCTTCTTGCGAAGGCTTCCTTTCTTTTGTCGGGGTGGCCAGATTCGAACTGGCGACCCCCTGCTCCCAAAGCAGGTGCGCTAACCGGACTGCGCTACACCCCGAAAAAGCGAGTGCAAAGGTAATACTATTTTTTGTGATGGCAAATAATTTTTTCTTTTTTTCGCAAAGATTGTGTAGCGGTGGGTTTTGTAAGGAAATAAAAGTTACTTTTGCGGAAAAATTTGGATTATGATACAGAGAATTCAAACATTGTTTCTGCTGCTTGCATTGATTTGCATGTCAGTTTTTTATTTCGTTCCGTTCGGAAGCCTTGAAATGCAGACCGAAAGCGGTATTACAGATATATCAATGGGACTTTACGGAATTGATTTCGGTGAAGAGCATTATTCCACATTGCCGTTGCTGATATTGCTTTCGTTTGTAGTGCTTACTTTGCTTGTGACCATTTTTATGTATCGGCATAGGGTATTGCAGATTCGTATTTGCATATTCAACTTGATTCTGGCTCTCGGGTGTTCTGGACTTGCATTTTTCTTCTTGTATCAGGCTTCCGAAAAGTTTGCAACCAACTATCACACCAGCATACTTGTTGTTTTGCCTATAGTTGCAGCGATTTTCATTGCTTTGGCAATAAGGGGAATAGCAAAGGATGAGGCTTTGATAAGGTCGATTGACAGGATTCGATGATGTCGAACAGGCGAACAGGCTTGCAGGCGAACAGGCTTGCAGTCTCACAGTCTCACAGGCTTGCAGTCTTTTAGCCTTCTTTTGCCTCGTTCTAACCTTTCAGCCTTTCGATTTCTTCCTTGTAGTAGTTGTAAACCTCGTATGCAATGTCGTTGACCATTCCGCTGTAGAATCTTTCCCTGCCAAGTCCCACAACCCAGCGTATTCCGTTCACGGGGTCGGCAAGAAACATTCCTTCAACGCCCTTCAATTTGCTTTGGTTCACTTCCGACTGGTATATTTCCATTCCTAACTTGCTGCTTGCTATTTGCATTATCCTTGAAGAAAATATTGCATTGATGGAAACATTTGTGGGGTCGGAGGCATATATCAGCGACTTGTCTTTTAGGAAGAAAATGTCGGAATATAGGCTCCGTCTGTAGTTCCCGTTATTGTCGGTAATGATTAGGTCGTCCAAATCGTTTTCTGCCAGTATCTTTCCACTTATAAGTTCGTATGAAAAGTTAGGATTTGCTATTTCTGTAATTAGTTTTGACGAATCAAAGACATCGGTAAAAATTCCATCCTTGTTGATGCTGTAGAACTCGTGGGGCATGCTTTCAACCGACACCAGTGACGAAAAAGTGTTTTTGTCGGCTAATTTGCTTGTGTTGCTGCTGTTGCGGAAAAGGGTTATTGTTGCACAAAATTCTTTGTATATGCGGTTTTTCTTCAGCAGAAGCATAAGGTCGTTTGCAAAAAAATTGTGTTTGAAAGAATCGTCAGTTTCCATACCAACCGATTCAAGCATTTTGCAGATACGCTGGAAATAATTCTTTAAATCGTACACTATGCACGAATTTCCGCGTAGCTTTACAGTAAACGAGTCGCCCCATAGTAGTCCGCGATTGTCGTAGCTCAGGCAGGGAGAGTCCGAAGGCATTATTGTTCCGTTGAGCATTATGTGGCGAGCCATTATTCCGATGCTATTTGGTTGCAGATTTCAAGAATTCCAGTGTTCGATTCAATTAGGATTCCTTTTATGCCGGCGCGTTCGGCAGCTTCGATGTCGCGTTTGCCGTCGCCAATCATATACGACTGTGCAGGATTGATGTCATATACAGACATTGCCTTTTCAATCATCAGGCTGTTGGGTTTGCGGCAAAGGCATTTGCTAATGGAATCGTGGTGGGGACAGAAGTAGAAGTCGTCAATGTCGGCACCGTATTCAATAAGGTAATCGTGTAATTTGTTGTGCATTGCGTTTACATCGGCTTCAGTGTAGAGACCTTTGGCTATTCCGCCTTGGTTGGAAATTACAATTACGATGAATCCCGCATCTTTCAGCACCTTTATTGCTTTGCCGACATCCGCCAGTATTTCAAAGTCCTCGACCTTTTCGCAGTAGTGACCGAGTTCTCTGTTGATTACGCCGTCCCTATCGAGGAAAACCGCCTTGTTCATACGTGCATTATTTTGAAAATAAGTTCCTTATAGATGTCGCCTTCTTCGTATGTTCCGCCCATTCCCTTGCTTTTGATGTCGGCTTCTCGCAGAAATGATACAATGCTGACAATCTTTCCGACCGGGTAATGTGATGCAGCGCGTGTGTATTCTTCAACGAAATAGGAGCTTACGCCCAACTCGGCAGCAAGTCCGTTGCGGCTCTTGTCTTTGGCGTAGTGGACTTTCATGATGCGCATAAAGTAGTCGAATATTTGCTTTATTGCCACTCCGATGTATGTACTTTTGGGGTTTTTTGCAAAATAGTCGGTAATCTGGTAGGCTTTCAGTGCGTTTTTTGTGCCTATTGCCTTTTGCAGCTCGAAAGTATTGAAGTCGCGGTTGATTCCGATGTTTTGGGCGACGGTTTTTCCGTCTATCGGTGTCGATTGGTCGCTGACGGCGGTCTTGAGTTTCTTCATTTCGCCATCGAGGCGTGAAAGGTCGGCACCGATATGCTCGTACATCATGCGTTGTGCTTCGGGCGTGAGTGTGAGTTCATACGATTTTGCAAGGCTCGACACCCATTTTATCATCTCGTTCTCGTATAGTTTCTTCGACTCGAGTACGGCACCGATTTTGTCGGCTAACTTTACGGCTTTGGTGCGCTTGTCAAGTTTTTGTGTTTCTTTTACTGCGAGGACGAGGATTGTTGATTTGAGAGGGTTCTCAAAATATACGTCGAGGTCGGCAAACGGCTTCAGGTTTTGGGCTTCCTTTACGATTACGACCTGGTAGTTCGACATCATCGGGAAGCGCCGTGCTGCCTGTATGACAGCGTTTACGCTAACGTCCTTGCCGTACATAATTGTCTGGTTGAACGACTTTTCTGCATCGGTAAGCACATTGTTGGCGATGTAGTCGGTGATTTTGTCGATAAAGTACGATTCCTCGCCATATAGAAGGTATATTGGCTTGTAAATTTTGTTCTTCAAATCGTTTAGAATCTCGTCGTATGTCATACCGGATAAATTTCTGTGCAAAGGTAAGAAAAATTCAATGATTTAAAGATTCAGGGATTTGAAAATTGTGGTTGCGCAACGATTTGCGCCGATTGCAATGATTTGTGCAAAGTTCAATGTGTGGCGACCGAGACGCAAAATTTTGCGTCTGTACCGGTCGGGCTGTCTGTAAGATAGTTCCTCTGCTAGATAGTTAGCCTTTTCGCCTGTCAGCCTGTTAGCCTTTTAGCCCTTTCGCCTTTTGGTTTGATGTTGTTTGAAATTGCTGGCGCGAGCTAAAGGTTGGCTGTTAGCCTTTCAGCCTGTTCGCCTGTTCGCCTGTGAGCCTTTCAGCCTTCTCGCCCTTAATAATATCAACTTGTTGAAAACTATGTGCTCTTTTTGCGTGTGGATAGTTGTTTTTGTGTTAATTTTGCGCAGATGAAAGAAAAAGGAAAGATATGAAAGAAAAGATTAAGAAAATATTCGGAAAGGTAAAGGATTTTACAGTAAAAAACGCAATGTGGATAGTCGGAGTGTTGTTTGTCGTGTGGATAACATTCTTCGACGACTTTAGTCTTATAGATAGGTTTGAGAAGATGAGTAAACTTCACGAACTGCGTGAAAACGAGAAGTATTACGAGCAGGAAAATCTTGAGAACAGCACTCGTCTTGACGAGCTTATGTCGGGAAAGGAAGAACTTGAGAAATTTGCTCGCGAGCAGTACTATATGAAGGAGGATGATGAGGATATATTTCTTGTGATATTGGAGGAGTAGAAGATTCGAAGATTTGAAGATTTGAAAATTCGAAAATTGTCAATTATCCATTATCAATTGTCCATTGTAAATTATGTTTTTTTATCCCGATAATTTTGAGTCAAAGATAGGTTTCGATAAAATCCTCAATCTGATAAAGTCGGAATGCATTGCTGCGCCTGCAAAAAGTCTTGTCGATGACATTGCTTTTTCGACCGACATAGGTTGCATCCGGCATTCTCTTGCTCTTACTGGCGAGATGATGAGCATCTGCATGCTCAAGGACAATTATCCAGCCAACAATTACCCCGATGTGTCGCAGGCGGCTTCGCGTATGCGCGTGGATGGAACGAGCCTTCAGCTTTTCGAATTGGTTGACATTCGCACTGTTCTCGAAAACAGCCGTGCTCTGCGTGCATTTTTCCGCACCGACGAAAAAAACGAATTTCCAAACCTCAAGAAAATTGTCGATTCGATAAATTTCCCAAACTATCTCTACGACCGTATTCAGTCGGTGCTTACGAAAAACGGTGACATCAAGGATACCGCTTCGCCCGAATTGCGCGAAATACGCTCGTCGCTCATTTCTACGCAGGAGTCGGTGTCGCGGAAACTGAATACCATACTTACTTCGTTCCGCGAGCAGGGCTGGGTAAGCAAGGACTTGTCGGCAACTATGGTAAACGGAAGATTGGTTCTGCCTATAGAAACTACCTACAAGCGTAAGGTTCAAGGCTTTGTACACGATGAGTCGGCAAGCGGAAAGACTTCCTACATCGAACCGCAGGAGGTTCTGGAGATGAACAACCGCATCCGCGAACTGGAACTTTCCGAAGCCCGCGAAATACAAAAGATACTCTACGACCTTACCTGCGAGTTCCGACCTTACGCCGACGACCTGAAGAACATCTCGCAGGTGCTTGCCGAACTCGACTTCATCCGAGCAAAGGCAAAGTTTGCAATTTCCATCGAAGCCATAATCCCGTCGGTACACGAAGAACCTTGCCTTGACATTGTTCGTGGCAAGCATCCGCTTCTGTATCTGACACTTAAAAGGGAAAACCGAGAAATTGTCCCTACGTCTTTCCGTCTCGATTCCGAAAACCGCATTTTATTGATTTCCGGTCCTAATGCTGGCGGAAAGAGCGTCTGCCTGAAGACGGCTGCAATACTTGCCTATATGTTGCAGTGCGGACTGCCGGTGCCTGTGGGCGGAGCATCTTCGTTTGGTATTTTTAAGAAAATAATGCTTGATATTGGCGACCAGCAGTCGATTGAAAACGATCTTAGTACATATAGTTCGCACTTGGTCAACATGAAGTATTTCCTGAGGAATGCAGGTCCCGATTCGCTTATTTTCATCGACGAGTTCGGTGCAGGAACCGACCCGATAATAGGTGGAACAATCGCCGAGGCTATTCTTGAGCAACTGAATGCTACCAAGACTTTCGGCATGATAACCACGCATTATACCAATCTGAAGGTTTTTGCCGCTGAGGCAGAGGGTATCATCAATGGTGCAATGCTGATTGACCATACGAATATGCAGCCGACATTTATTCTTGAAGTTGGAATTCCCGGTTCGTCGTATGCGGTGGAAATCGCACGTAGGATTGGTCTGCCCGAGGCGATTATAAATAAGGTGGTCGAGAAGACAGGAACCCAGCAGATGAACATCGACCGTTTTCTGCGTGAACTTATGCGCGACAAGCGTTATTGGGAGCGCAAGCGCAAGCAAGTGAACGAGCAGAGCAAGCGTGTTGACGAGACTCTGAAGAAAAACCTAGAGGAACTGGAGCTTATAAAGACCAAGCGCAAGCAGATAATCGAGAGTGCACGAACAGAAGCCGAACAGCTTTTGAGTGGTGTGAACAAGCAGATTGAGAACACCATTTCGGAAATCAAGCGTAGCAATGCCGACAAGGAAAAGGTGAAGGAAGTACGAGAGGAGGTTCGTCAGTTCAAGGAGGACTTTGAGAAGTCGAAGGAGGTTGACGAAACCGAATTTGCACGCAAGTACGAATATGTGAAGCGCAAGGTCGAGGAACGTGAGGCACGCAAGAAAGCCCGCGAGGAAGCCAAGAAACTGGAGATTATTCCTGTCGATGAGAACAAGATAAATATTGGCAGTAAGGTTCGTCTGGCGGGGCAGGAAGCGATAGGGGAGGTCACTGGGCTTGGCGAAAAGACGGCTGTTGTTTGCTTCGGCAGCCTGTATATGTCGGTTGCTCTGGACAAGTTGCAGAAGGTTCCACAGGAGGAATATGCAAACCAGCGTAAGCAGTCGTCGGCTTCGGCTTTGTATAGTGAAAAAGCATTGAATTTCAAGCCGTACATTGATGTCCGTGGCGACCGTACCGATGAGGCTTTGCGCAAGATTGAGGAGTTAGTCGATGCTGCTGTTATGCTCAGTCATCACGAATTGAAAATTTTGCACGGGCGAGGCAATGGCATTCTGCGCCAGAATATCCGCCAGTACCTAAAGACCATTCCGCAGGTCAAGTCGATAAACGACGAGGACATAAGGTTTGGTGGAGACGGAATAACGGTGGTGAAATTAGACTAGTATAGCATTTGTTTTATTGTTGTATAAGCACAAAAAAGGCTACCATTTGGTAGCCTTTTTTATGTGATGATAATTATCGTTACTTTACGATTGACTTGAAAGTATCGTTTTCGAACAAGTTGATGAATTCAACGTCCTTAGCAGCGAAATCCTTCAAGCTTGAATCCTTCTGGCAAGCAGTTCTCAAGTTGTTGAAAACGCCTTCGTTGTCAGCCTTGCGAGCGCAAACAACAGCCTTAAGGTAGAAATTCAAAGCATCGTCCTTTTCAGCACCGCAGTTGAGAGCAGTCATAGCAGCTTCGTTTTCCTTGTTAAGAACCTTAGCAAGACCTGCGTTGAATGAGCAGTCGTCACCGTAGAACTGAGATGCGTTAGCATACTGACCTTTCTTTATTGCGATAACACCCTGACCTGCGCTAGCTTCGCTAACACCAGTTGCAGAAGCGTAATTTGATTCAGCTTCTTCTACATTGCCTTCTGAAAGGGCAACATTACCCATGTTGTTGAGAACAGTTGCATTTCCGTTGCTCTTGCTCTTTGCCTTTTCCAAAGCAACCTTTGCAGCCTGATAGTCCTTTGTTTCATAGAGAGCAGCACCGAGGTTGTTGTAAGCTGACCATTCTTCTGGGAAGAGTTCGGTTGCCTTAGTGTAGATTTCAACTCTCTTGGCAGCATCTTCGGTGATTTCACCATAGTGCATGATTTCGGTGAATGAAAGTTTGCTAGGATCATCCTTGTACTGCTTAGCAATTTCATCGTCGGTCTTACCTATATTAGTAACGTTGATAACGATTTCAGAACGACGCAAGCTCGGGAGAACTTCCTTTTCGAGTTCGTCGAAAGTGCTCTTCATATTTCTGATTTCTTCTTCTCTCTTGTCAGGATCCGAGTTCATGTTGATAACGCGGATAATCATATCCTTGTCAGCAAGGTTTGAGTTCTGTACAGCAGTCTTGAAACCTTCCCAGTCTTCTTCGGTAACCAAAGACTTGAAGAAGTTGCTGTCGTCAGCACCATTAACGCCCTTGAATTCGTTCTTTGCAAACTTTGATGCGCTGTTAGAACGGTCGTTAGAAACCTTCTTGTTGATGTCCTGAGCACCTTCAGGAGAAGCGTATGACTTAAGTTCAACACCGTCGAATCTTACGCGGTCGTTGTCCTTCGATTCCTTGATGTACTTCTGCATTTCTGCGATTTCGTCCTTCTTTGTTTCTGAAGACTTGATTTCAGCTTTGTTCTTGTCGTAGTTGATAGCAGCAATCTTTGAAGCAGCATTGTCCTTCTTGAAGTTGCTAGCAGCATTTGACGACTTTCCGCCATTCATCTTAACGAGTTCTGGGGTTGCTACGATACCTTCAGCTATGTCTTCTGGGTCGAATTCAGCTTCCTTTGTACCCTTTACAGCAGTAATCTTCAAAACGAGTTTCGACCTACGCATTTCTGGTGAGTAGTCGAACTTGTCGTTGTATGAGAAAGCACCACCTGGTTTGTACTTTATAACTTGTCCGTTTCCTTTAACTTTTTCACCTTCAACGTAGATAGGAGTGAGAGCCTTTTCTCCACCGTCCCATACCAAGGTTGGAGTTAATGTTGCAGATACTTTCTTTCTGAAGTACTTTTCTGGGAAATTACCAGTAATATTTACAGCTACTTGTCCGTTGTGAACTTCCAGTACTTTTGGATTTACTGAGTAGTTGATGTCATCGGCATTGGCTGCCATTTTTTTCAAGTCGTTGCACGAACCCATAATAAGTCCTAATGCTACTACCGAAGTTAAAAATAAAAACCTCTTCATAATTTATTCCTTATTCTTGTTAAATTTTTAATTATTTTATTTTAAACCACTGACTTCCCTTTCGGGAAAAAATCACCGCAAAGATAATATCTTGTTTTTGAATTGTAAAGAAAAATATTAAAAAAGATAAAAAAAAATAACTACTGGACAAGGCTCTTTCATTTGACCGCCCCCTGAGCCTGTGGCTGCTGAGCGAGTCGAAGTATCGAAGGGTAAGGTTAATTCGCATTATATGCATTTCGTCGCCTTGACTTCGACAAGCTCAGCCAGCGGATTTGTTCAAATACTAACTATTTGTATCACAAGCGACAACACTATCCAAATGAAAGAGCCGTGGCTACAGGATTATTCTTGTTATTCCAACTGGGTATTCGTTATCGAATATGGAATTCTCGATTTTCTTTAAGTCTTCTTCATTGTTCACAAAATCAATGTTGTTGGTGTCTATTACAACAATTCTCATTTGGTTTTGCTGTTTGAAAAAGTTGAAGTATCCAGTTTCTATACCTTTGAGGTATTCCGCTGATATTTTTTTCTCGTATTCGCGTCCGCGCTTGCTTATGTTCTTGAGCAGCAAGTCGATATTTTTGTGTAAATATATATATAGGTCTGGTTTTGGCAATGTACTATATATAATGTCGAATAGTTGGCGGTATAGCCTGTACTCGTCTTCCTGCAGTGTGTGTGCTGAGAATATCAGCGATTTCATAAAAAAATAGTCAGATACAATCAGCTCGTTGAACAGGTCGAATGACGACAAGTTGTTTTTGAGCTGGTTGTATCTGTCTGCGAGGAAAGAAAGTTCCAAAGGAAACGAGTATCTTTCCGGATTTTCGTAGAATTTGGGCAGGAAAGGGTTTTCGGCATATTGTTCAAGGAAAAGTCTTCCTTTTTTTCGTTCGGCTATCAGCTTGCTGAGGCTGGTTTTTCCCGCACCGATATTCCCTTCGATGACCAAATACCGAATATCCATTATACGATAAAGTTTTTGCTTATCGATTTGTGGTGGTAAACGTTGTTGATTACGTCGCCAAACAGGTCGCCTATCGAGATTACCTTAATCTTGTCCGACATTCCTTCCTTGATTGGAATAGAGTTGGTCGTGATAACTTCGATGAGTGCAGACTTGTTGATTCTTTCGTATGCAGGACCCGAAAGTACTGGGTGAGTAGCAACGGCGCGAACGCTCTTTGCACCCTTTTCCATAATGATGTCGGCTGCCATTGTTATTGTTCCGGCGGTATCAATCATGTCGTCAACAATGATTACGTTCTTGTCCTTTACATCTCCGATAACCATCATTTCGCTTACCATATTGGCTTTCGACCTTGACTTGTGAGAAATAACCATCTCTGCATCAAGGAAATGCGAATATGCTTTTGCTCTCTTTGCGCCGCCCATGTCGGGAGATGCGATTACGAGGTTGTCGAGGTTCAAGCTTTTAATATAAGGTACGAACAAAGTTGAAGCGTAAATGTGGTCAACTGGTACGTTGAAAAAACCTTGAATCTGGTCGGCGTGAAGGTCCATTGTCATAACTCGGTTTACACCCGATGCCATAAGCAGGTCGGCTACGAGTTTTGCTCCGATTGCAACTCTTGGCTTGTCTTTCCTGTCCTGACGAGCGAATCCGAAGTAGGGGATAACTGCTACAACCTGCTCTGCCGATGCTCTCTTGGCAGCATCAACCATAAGCATAAGTTCGAAAAGGTTCTCTACTGGCGGGAACGTTGACTGGATTAGGAATACTGTGCATCCTCTTACCGTTTCGTCGATGCTTGTTACAAATTCGCCGTCGCTGAATTTCAGCAATGTACTTTCGCCAAGTTTCATTTCTGGATTATAGCCCTTTACGATTTCTTCGGCTACATATCTGCTTGCCGAGCCTGCAAAGAATTTGATAGGTGACGCTATCTCGTTATTTGTTGTCATGATTAAAAATTGTTTTTATGTTTCGGTTTGCAAAAGTATTTCATTTTTATTTGGGTATAAAACAAAAACGTTTTTTTTTATTAACCTAGTGTTTATATGTTGATAATGACGGAGATAAAAAAGAAAGGCCGCCATTGGCAGCCTTTCCTATAGTTTGAATAATAAAATCCGTTAGTATTCCCACATGTCGTGTTCTTTCAAGAACAACTCGTTCTGTATTCTTTCGCCTTCCCTTATTGCTTCGATACCAACGAGGTAGTCGGAGATAAGACGGTTGTCGTAGTTGTTCGTTTCGGCAACTATGAAGCTTGAGAATCTTCTCTGCAAGAAAATATCATCGAAAGTTCTGTGTTCTGCTTCGTTGTGCGAATTGAACGTTTCGTGAGTTGCGAACAACGGGCGATAGTCATTGTAGGCAATCCAGAATGGCCATACACGACCTTCGGAAGTATATCCGTCGAACGACATTGCCATTATGCGGACATCCATTACCGACCTTTGTCTGTCGAAGAACCATTCTTCCCAAACCCAGAGTTCTTCCATTACACCACGGTCGCTTTCTTCGAGTTCCATCTTTTGAGCAACTTCGATGTAGTCTGGATTGTCAGGGTCGTCTGAATATGGGTCGGCAATCTTGATAGTACCTTCGTACGAAAGCAAGGAGTCTCTTGATGGGTCATCCTTCTCGATTGGGGTTCTCCACCAGTTGGTAATGTCACCTGCGTCAAGTTTGAATACAGGGTACCTATTGTCAGTACTTTCGTTGTCTTCTATTTCTTGGCCTGTTGCCTTATAGAAAGTTTTTCCTTTTATACCGATGTCATAAACAAGGTATAGAAGATTTACTCTGCTTCTCTGCGGTTGCAATTCACCCGGATAAGTCATTCTTGTCTGCGGATAGTATAGTGGCAGATTCTGTTTCTCTTTGAGTTCGAGTATTCTTAATATTTTCTTCGAATACATAGCGTCTGCCTCCCTGATGTATGGCAGAGGAACTACATTTCTCTTCACTGTTGTCTCTCTGGCGAATGCACCGTCAAGTACTTGACCGAACGATGTGTTAGCCAATATAAGCATGAGAGCCAATAATACGGAAAAACTTACTATTCGTTTCATAACTATGAATTTTAATTATTTCAATCTTGCTGCAAAACCTGGAGCATTTCTTGGTCCAGAAGGTGATGATACCTTAATTCCGATGAACGAAATTGAAGAACCGGATGCCTTCTTTGATATATCTGACAGGATATCTCCCGGTATTGTATTGCCGCTAACAACCTGAGATGAAGTTACACCTCTGACTTCCTTCATGTATGTGAAAGAGGTAACGGTGTACTTAACGTCCTTGAATGGGAAGAATCCACCTTCAAGTACTGCATCAAGTCTCGGTGAGCCCTTAATTGCAGCCTTAGGAACATCGTCGCCACTCTTGTAACCACCGATTGTGATGATAGGTGACGGAACATTCATAACCTTGAATGTCTGATGTCCAACCGACTTGCCATCTGCGCTAACGTTGATTGTAACTTCCTTAGTCTGGCTTCCAGCAGGAACTGTTACAATGTATTCGCCTTCGTATCCAGCAACCTTACCCTTGGTGATAGTTGCGCCACCAGTAGCCGACACATTAATATTAGTGTAGCCTGATGCTGCGACTGACAATGGGTTCTGCAAACCTTTGTAGAAGATGTTGCAGGCTGTTGCCGAAATAGTTGTCGAAGAAGTAGCAACTGCGTACGATGATTTGTAAGGAATCCACTGGTCACCAACGTTCGACTTGTAGAAAATCAAACCGCCGTATCCGTGTTCGCCAACACCGCCCACATTTTTCCATGTACCACGACCTTCTGCGTCCAAAGGAAGAGTGTCGTAAGTTGCATTTGCAAGCTGCTTGTATTCGATTTCACCGTTAGGCTTTATTACAGAATCGTAGTAAGGAGCAGTCTGTGTAATGTAGATAGTAGGTCTCATCGTGGTATCGCGAGCACCGATGAATATCTGTGCTTCGTATTCGCTACCGCTCATTACAACGCTCTTGGATGTACTTACCAAACCAGTAAGAGATGAGATACGAATATCCATACCTTCGAGGTCGGCAACCATCTGCTGCAATACTTCAGCTTCTACGTTTCTGATATCCGACTGTAATTTTGAGAGCAATGCCAATGTACCAACGAGAGGCATGTGTCTTACAAGACCAAGTTCCCATGGAATTGTTGCGCCGTCGTCAATCTTGTCTGGAGTAGCGAGAGCTGCTGCAGTTCTCTTGTAGAACGAGCTAGTTGTATCAACTGCGCTATTGGGGTCCTTCTTGTCGGTTCTGAAGACAGACATCTTGAGTACCATGTCTCTGAAGTTATCCATCCATGACCTTAAGCTATCGCCCATAACACCACCAGCTTCCTTATCCATGATTGCAGGAGCAGCGTTGATGTCGTCCATTTTCTTGATTACACAGGTATCGTTTTCAATGTTGCTTGCGTCAATGGTTTCATCACTTTTGTTCAAGCACTGAACCTTGATTCTTCTGATACCATTGAAGATTTTATTACATTCTGCTTCAAATTCATGAGCTTCCTTTTGCAGTGCGGCGTATTTGCCTGGCTGCTCAGCGGCTTTGCCGTCAATTCTTCCGTATAGTTCTCCGGTCTTAATCGAGAAGTTTTCAGTGGTCTGCTGAATACCTGCGTTTACCGCTACGAACGCGTTCAAAACTTCGTTTGATACGTTCAATGCCATAAGTGCGGTGTAGAACAGGTACATCATACCGATCATTTTCTGTCTCGGGGTCTCCGGACAATTTCCACCTGACATATAACTTTACTTTTTAATGTTAAACAATCAGTTAATAATTCTCTATGCGGAAATTAATTTTGCTTGAAATTCATTGCAGCCAACATATTTCCATAAATAGTGTTCATTGCTGCCAAGTTCGAACTCAATCTTCCTATTTCGTCTCTGTAACGCTTTGTATCTTCTGCCGACTGCTTCATGTTTGCCATGATTTCGTCCAAGCCAGTTGACAACTTCTTTGCTGCTTCGAACTGCTTGTTTGTGCCTTCGAGTTGCATTTCGTAAACAGAGTTCAAAGCCATAAGGTTCTTATTCATTATGTTAAGTTGCTCGTTGTACGACTTGCCGCTGCCAGCCGAAGTTTCGAGTTCCTTGTTCATCGAAGCAATGAGCTTGGTGTAAGTTGCCGAAAGTTCGTCACCAGAATTGCCAACCGACATAGCAGACCTTTCGTAAGCGCTAGCCAACTTTTCTGCCTGTACGTTGAGCTTTTCTGCTGATGCTCCGTATGCTTCTGCGAATGAATTAACCTTTTCAGATGCCTTTTCAAAGTTAGCAACGTAGTTGTTAGTTGCTGCTGTTGCATCAGATACATCTTTCAACTTTTCGGTTGTAGTATTCAAGTTCTTCAAACCATGACCCAACTTTTCGAATAATTCAGGGGTAATCTCTGCGTTTTCAATCATAGCGTCGAATTTTTCCAAAGCCGACTTCTTTGATTTAACAGCAGCCTTCTTATCTTCAACATTGATAGAATCCATATCCTTGTCGATACCTGCGAGTTCGGGGTAAACCAAGCTCCAGTCAACTTGTTCGTGAGGTGGTTCGAATGCTGAAAGGAAGAAGATTACAGCTTCCGTCATAAGACCTACGATAAGCATGACACTAGCACCAGGATAGTGCTGGATTTTGAACAATGCACCAACCATAACTACGGTTGCACCCCAACCGTAAACGTAACCCATAAATACTTTGTACCCGTGCGTTTGGGTCAATTCACCAAGACTCATAATTTTAACTTTTTTTAGTTTTTAAATACTTAACTTAAATAAAACAATATAATTCTCTAATTAATAAACTTGCGAATAAGAAGTTCCATCGCCTCTATGACGGCCGAGGTATTCCCTTACACATCTGAAGCCGATGTAGCATTTTGCCGAATCCTGATATTCGTATGTACGGCTGCCATTCTGCATGTAGTATGACACGTCTTTCCACGAACCGCCTCTGATGACCTTTCTCTTCAGTGCTGGCATATCGTCTGGATGTGCATAGTACTGGTAGTCAGGATTCAAGTCGTGAGTATAATTGTACGAAGCTTCGTCGAATGCGTTGCTTGTCCATTCTGCTACGTTGCCGCCCATATCGTACAGACCGAATTCGTTCGGGTCGAATGTAGCAACCATAAGAGTCTGGACACCACCATCGTCAACGTAGTTACCTCTCATAGGTTTGAAGTTAGCAACGTGGCAACCGCTGTAGTTACGAGTGTACAAACCGCCCCAAGGATACATCATGAGGTCGAGACCACCGCGTGCTGCATATTCCCATTCCGATTCGGTAGGAAGTCTGTAGTCCTGAAGAGCTGCATCGCCTGCTGCTGCCTGAGATGCGTTCTTCAACATGGTTCTCCATACGCAGAATGCTGATGCTTGTTTCCAAGTAACACCAACTACTGGATAGTAGTCGTATGCCGGATGCCAGAAGTAAGCCTTTGCCATCGGTTCGTTGTACGAATATGTGAAGTCGCTAATCCAGCAAAGTGTATCAGGATAGATATGTACCTTTTCGTGCATATAGTAGCTGTATCTACCGCCATGTCTTCCTGCATCAGACTTGCCTTCGTAGTTCTTTACGTCTCTATTTGCAAAGTCTTCCCATTCAGCATCTTCTTTCAGTTTTTCACGGTCCTTTATTGTACCTTCATACTGACCGGTTTCCGGGTTGAAGTGTCTTCCGATTCTCAATCCGTGGTCGGGTTCACGTTCGAAGTTACGTGCAAGTTCTGCATCCTGGATAACACCGTCATCCCCTGGCTTGAATACGTGTTTCTGAGCGGCCTGCTTGAGGTCTAACCAGAAATATTCATAGTAAAGAGCATCGGTATTCATATCAATCTTACGGTTGAACCTATACAATTCAGCAGGAGGAAGGAGGAACAATGTCTGGTTGAAGTTGTTAGGAATTTCGTTCTTAATCAAAATTCCCTTCAATTCCAAGTCATTGTAATCCAGCGGTCCGTTCCAGTCAAGGAAATTGTTATTGTCGTAGTCGTCGAAATCGAATTCACCGTTTTCGTACATGTTTGTCATGAAGTTAACTTCTTCTTCGGACACTTCTGCATCGTCAATGATGAAGTCGGTTGGCTGATAAGACTTTTTAGTGCTAATATCGCCGAAATCGACCGAATTTTTAGTTTCCTTACCTAATGTAGTCAATGCTAATGAGTCTCTTACCCAATAAACGAACTGCCTATATTCGGAATTGGTAATTTCCGTTTCGTCCATCCAGAATCCCTGAATGGTAACAGTTTTCGATTGTGCTGTCATTGCGTAAGGGACATCCTCGTCGCTTGGTCCCATCTGGTATGAGCCAGGAGGAATGAATAACATTCCATAAGGGTCAGGAGTGTACCACGTCTTACGTTCTACCCCTGTCAATTCGCCATTGCCCGAGTAGCTGCAACCGCTAGCGAGGGCGATGATGAATATTGCTAAAATGACAAGTAACTTTCTCATAATATATAATATTTAGTAAGTTTCTAATTTATAATCTTCTAACACTTCTATATCTACCCATATTGTTGTTCTTGGAAACATTGAAACAATACCTGACCATAATTTCGTGAGATCCTGTATTATATTTATAGGTGTTTCCTCCAATAGGAATATCGTAGCTATATCCAATACTCATGCCAAAAGCTAAATGGATACCAAGCATAGGTACGATAGCATCGCTGAACCTGTATGAAAGTCCAGCCCAGAACTTCTTTTCGTACAAGTATTTAGCATTGATTTGGAATTCGAAAGTAGATGCGTAAACTGCCATTGCAGAAAATAGCAAGTCGCTGGATGGATTTGGCAAAGTCCAGTTGTAACCACCTGCAATGTAGTAATGTCTTGCAACGTAAGTCGAATTGGTTCCGCTGAATTTCAATGTCGGTCTAGTAAGGTGGCTAGCAGAAATTCCAGCCCAATAATTCTTGCCGTATAAAGTTGCGCCCAAGTGCATGTCGAATGCAACCTTGCTGTCCTTGTGAGGTATTGTCGGGTCGCGGTAAACCGGGTCTCCGCCAAGAGAACTTGGGGTTTTCCATTCACCGTCAATACTTCTATTTAAAATGCCGAAACTTGCGCCGGCACCAAGTATTCCGAACGAAAATTCGTGTCTGTATGCAGCATTCACCATAAAGCTCACATCGTTGTGGAAACCAATGGTTTCGTGCATTACTGCAGCACCTAGACCTAAGAAGTCCTTGATTGGCATGTCGAAGGTAAATATGGTCGTTTGAGGGTGGTCGTCAAATCCTACCCATTGCTGACGATGCATACTTGTGATACATATTGCGTTGTTTGCTCCTGCCGCTCCCGGATTATATAGGTTCTGGGAGTATTCGAACAAGCTAAAGTGAGAGTCATTCTGTGCAAACGACCAACATGCGGAAAGCATCATAAACAGTCCCAATAGTATTAACCCTTTTCTCATACTGTTTCCGTTATTTTCGTTTTACAATAGTGTCTAACATATCAGTTTATAAACGTATAGTCTATGTCCAAATTTCAAGTTGGTAAATTAAATGCTTTTTTTTTACGCGACCAAATTTTATGAACTTTTTTTTGTTTAAACCAATATTTGTAGTTAATAATTTGATTTTCTTATTGTTGGCATTTGTGTATTGTTCGCTTTTTTTGTCTGAAAAATGGAGGCTCGGCAATTTTTTTTTTGCAGAGCCTCCAAAATAAGTCATGTTTTTAACAAAATACTAAGCAGATAGTAATTTTCCGTTTACTTTTTCTTCTTCTCCTGAGCCGCTTCGATGATGCTCTTGCACTGTTCCAATGTGATTTCTTCTGGAGATATGTTCTTTGGAATTTTGTAGTTCTTTTTCTGGTATGCAATGTATGGTCCGAAGCGTCCTTTCAGTATCTGCATGTCGGGCATCTCGTCGAAAGTCTTGCAGAGTGAGTTTTTCATCTTCTCCTTCTTTTCCTCGATGAGTTCGATGGCTCTGTCCAATGTTATTGAATACGGGTCGTCGGTCTTTGCCAGCGAGTAGAACTTGCCGTTGTTCCTGACGTATGGTCCGAACTTGCCGAGTGATACGGTAACGGCATCACCTTCGTATTCGCCAATTTCGCGTGGCAGCTTGAACAGGTCGAGCACTTCTTCGAGAGTTACGCTTTCAATGTTCTGGTTCTTGCGAAGGCTGGCATACATTGGCTTGTCGCCGGTTTCGATTGATGCGTATGGTCCGTATTTGCCTATCTTTATTATTATAGGTGCGCCGGTTTTGGGGTCGTTGCCGATGTTGCGTTCCCATTTCGAGGTTTCCTTTTCCTTGAGCGAGGAGTCAACTTCCTTGTCGAAAGCCTTGTAGAATGACTTGAGCATATCGTTCCACTTGAGCTTGCCCATAGCGATTTCGTCGAACTTCTCTTCAATCTGTGCTGTGAAGTTGTAGTCGAGTACGTCGTCGAAGTGCGCTGTAAGATAGTCGGTTACAACAATACCAATCGAAGTCGGGAAAAGCTTGTTGCTTTCGGCTCCGTAGTTTTCGTTGGCGGTGCTTTCCTTGATTTTGCCTTTCGACAGGGTTATTGTCTTTACAGTTCTCTTCTTTGCTGGCTTGCTTTCCTTTACGACATATTCGCGCTGCTGTATTGTGGAGATTGTCGGCGCGTAAGTTGACGGACGGCCGATTCCGAGTTCTTCCATCTTCTTCACGAGGCTTGCCTCGGTGTATCTTGATGGCGGCTGGTCGAATTTTTCTATAGCTTCAATTTTTGATGTTTCAGCCTTTGCACCTATTAATATATTAGGGAGTGTCGAAGTTGTTTCCTCAGCATTGTCGTCATCGGTTGATTCGATGTAAAGTTTGAGGAAACCGTCGAAGATTATTGTCTCGCCCGTTGCAATGAATGAGTATTTGTCTGTTGAGTCGCCGATAGTTACGATAGTCTTTTCGATTTTTGCATCGGCCATCTGCGAAGCGATTGCTCTCTTGCGGATGAGGTCGTACAGACGTTGTTCCTGCTTGGTAGCCTCGATTGTCTCGTTGTCGACGAATGTCGGCCTTATTGCTTCGTGGGCTTCCTGTGCACCCTTCACCTTGGTCTGGTATTTTCTTACGTGGAGGTAGTCGTCGCCGTAGTTTTTGGTAATGTTGTTCTTTATCGTGTTGATTGCCAGAGACGAAAGATTCAGTGAGTCGGTTCTCATATAGGTTATGAACCCGTTTTCGTACAAGTTCTGTGCGTACCTCATTGTCTGCGACACCGAGTAGCCTAATTTACGTCCTGCTTCCTGCTGCAAGGTTGAGGTCGTGAATGGAGGTGCAGGTGACTTTTTGCCAGGCTTCTTTGCTATGTCCTTGACGCTAAATTCTTTATCCTTGCAAGATTCGACAAATTTCTTTGCTTCCTCGTATGTCTTGAACTTTTTGCTGAGTTCGGCCTTTACTTGATTGCCTTCGATGTTGAAGACACCGAAAACCTTGTATTCCGACTTTGAGTTGAACTCGGTGATTTCCCTTTCGCGTTCGACGATTAGCTTGACGGCAACCGACTGCACACGACCTGCCGAAAGTGCCGGCTTAATTTTCTTCCATAGCAACGGAGACAACTTGAATCCAACGAGTCTGTCGAGAACTCTACGTGCCTGCTGTGCGTTTACAAGGTTGATGTCGATGTCGCGCGGATTGGCGATTGCATTGGTTATTGCTTCCTTTGTAATTTCGTGAAAAACAATACGTTTGGTGTTGCTTTTCTTAAGTTTTAGCACTTCGCTCAAGTGCCACGAAATTGCTTCTCCCTCGCGGTCTTCATCGGAAGCCAACCACACGACTTTCACTTTTCCTGCTGCATCTTTCAGGTCGGCGACAACTTTTTTCTTGTCGTCGGGAATTTCGTAGTCGGGTGTGAAACCGTTGTCAATGTCAATTCCCAAGTTCTTTTTTTCAATGTCCCTGATGTGTCCGTAACTTGATTTTACGATGAAATCATCACCGAGGAACTTCTTTATAGTCTTTGCTTTAGCTGGTGACTCTACAATTACCAAATTGTTCTCCATACGACTTATAAATTTGGGTGCAAAATTAAGAATTTTTTTTATAATTTTACGGCTTAAAAATTTTTGCGGTATGGCAGACGATAAAAAGGAAAAAGTTTCATATACGAAAAAGACTAAGGTTCGGATTTTCATTACTTTGTGGAGTTTGAGCCTCTTGCTTCTGATAGGGTTTGTGGTTTATTTCGCATTGTTGTCGCACGGTGTTTTGGGTTATATGCCGACGTTTGAGGAACTTGAAAATCCGAAAGAGAACCTTGCAACGCGTATTTATTCCAGCGACGGACAGCTTTTGGGAACCTATTTCCGCGAGAACCGTTCGCATGTCCGTTACGATTCAATTTCTCCGAACGTAATTGATGCTCTTATTGCAACCGAGGATGTCCGTTTCTACGAGCATTGCGGTATCGACTTCAAGTCGTTGCCACGTGTTTTCAAGGGAATTGTTACAGGCAACAGTGCAAAGGGCGGTGGAAGTACGATTTCGCAGCAGCTTGCAAAAATGCTTTTCCCGAGGCAGAAGATGAGCAAACTGGAGTTTATAAACAGAAAATTCCAGGAATGGGTGATTGCCACCAAGTTGGAAAGCCAGTACACCAAGGAGGAAATAATAACCATGTATCTCAACAAGTTCGACTTCCTGAACCTTGCGGTGGGAATAGAGTCGGCTTCGAGGATATATTTTGATACGATTCCATACGGACTTACCAAGACGCAGGCTGCTATGCTTGTGGGTATGGCGCAGAATCCGTCGATGTACAATCCTATCCGTTTCCCCGACAAGGCTTTGGCTCGAAGGAATACGGTGCTTGGTCAGATGCTGAAGTATGGCAAGATAACAAAGGCGGAGCACGATTCGCTTGTAAACGAGCCACTTGGCATAAAGTTCCGTCGTGCCGACCATAACCTTGGTTCTGCAACCTATTTCCGTGAGTTCTTAAGGTTGTGGCTGAGTGCAAAGGAGCCTATACGCGAAAACTATGTTGATGAGCGTGAGTTTATCGAGGATTCCATCAACTGGGCAATCGACCCGTCGTACGGATGGTGCAACAAGAACAAGAAGCCAGACGGTACATCTTTCGATATTTATTCCGATGGTTTGCAGTTGTACACTACAATCGACAGCCGTATGCAGAAGTATGCCGAGGAAGCTGTTGCCGAGCACGTTGGAACATATCTCCAGCCTGCTTTTACAAAGAGCATGAAGAACAACAAGAATGCTCCGTATTATTCGTCAATAGCGGCATCGAAGAAGGAAGAATGCATCAACAGTGCTATGCGCAGGACTGAAAGGTGGCGCGTAATGAAGAAGGCTGGATTTTCGGAAGAGGAGATGAAGGCTTCGTTCTATGAGAAGGATACGATGTCGGTATTTTCGTGGGACGGTGACATTGATACTGTTATGACGCCTATGGACTCGATGTTGTACTACAAGGGTTTTCTGCAGGCAGGCTTTATTTCTATGGAGCCACAGACTGGACATGTCAAGGCATACGTCGGCGGTATAAACTATATGCACTTCAAGTACGACAATGCAACCAAGTCGCGCCGTCAGGTTGGTTCTACGTTCAAGCCGTTCATCTATTGTCTGCTTATGCAGAACGGATATTCTCCTTGTACCAAGGTTCCGAATGTAGAGCAAACATTCAAACTGCCTACTGGTCAGTATTATACGCCTAGATATTCGAAGTCGAAACTGGACGGACAGACTATCACGTTGAAGCAGGGACTTGCTGGTTCGCTCAACCAGATTTCGGCTTGGGCACTGAAGCAGACTACGCCCGAAGCAGTTGTGGCTCTTGCAAACAAGATGGGCGTACATAGCCAGATTGACCCGTTCCCATCAATATGCGTGGGTATTCCGCAGGTTCTGCTTTGCGAGATGGTTGGCGCATATTGTACTTATCCAAACAAGGGCATCTATACCAGACCTATATATATTACGCGAATAGAGGACAAGGACGGCAACGAACTTGCATCTTTCATTCCGATACAGACCGAAGCCATCAGCGAGGAGACGGCAGCACTTATGATAGAGCTGTTGCGTGGTGTGGTTGATATGGGAACCGGTTCGAGGTTGCGCTTCAAGTACAATCTTACTGGCGAAATAGGAGGTAAGACAGGAACAACCAACAACAATTCTGATGCTTGGTTTATGGGTGTAACACCTCACTTGGTAAACGGAGCTTGGGTTGGTGGCGAGGAGCCGACAATCCGTTTCAGTTCGATGGAATTTGGTCAGGGTGCTTCGGCAGCATTGCCTATATGGGCCTTGTATATGAAGAAGGTTTATGCCGACTGGAGGCTCAACAAGAAATATAGTCCCGACGACAAGTTCCCGATGCCAGCTGGAATCAAGGATTTGATTGACTGTCACGAATATGGGCAGGCAGGTGACCTTGATTTTGATGAGAACTAAGGGGCTAAAGACGTTTCAATGGCTTCGCCGTTTGATGGGCTTCGCCCGTTTGAATGGCTGGCGGTTGCTGAGCTTGTCGAAGTACGCCGTTTCTATGTTTCTGTCTTATTTGCAGGAGGTAGCCTTGTTTTTCAGCATATTGAAAGAATGTTGAATCATCGAAAATGCATAGTTACGCATGCTGTCGGCTTTGTTTGCTTCCTCGGTTATGTAGTTGCATGTATCTTGTCTGTTGTAAAGGTATAGCCCTTCGTGTCCATCGCTAATCCTATGGATTAGAAAGAGCGTGCTGTCTAGGACACCGATTTTGTCGTCGCAACTAAAGAAGGCATATTTTCTCTTTTTGCGTTGGAGGTCTATACCAAGGTTGTTGCTTTGTAAATCGGAGAATAGCATTCCGAGAACAGTAGGACCCAAGTCGATTTGCAAGGCAAACTGCTCGTTTTCCTGTGGTTCTATTTGCGACGGAGCATAAAATATTAACGGAATGTGGTGGTATTGTAGCGACATTTCATATATAGAACTTCCTGAGGCTCCGTGGTCGGCAACGAATATGAATAAAGTGTTGTCAAACCACTTGCAACCTTTTGCTTCGCTTACAAATTTTCCAATCGACCAGTCGGCATATTCAATCATCTTCCTGCTCATCTCCGAAGATTTCGGCACAAACGGGATGTCGTCGGGAAGGACGTAGGGGTTGTGGTCGCTGGCAGTCATCAGGCAGACGAAAAACGGTTTTCCATTGTCGATTGAGTTCAGTTCCTGTATGGCTTTTTCGAACATAATGTGGTCGGGTACCCCTAGTGTGCTTTTGACTTCTTTCGAAGGGTAGTCCTTTTGCGATATGACGGTCTCAATGTCGTTGGCGTAAAGGAAGCCGGCAACATTGTCGAACTGGTCGTCGTGAGTGGTGAAATACATTGTGCTGTAGCCATGGCTCCTTAACTGTTGAGGTAGTCCGCACATATTTGGGATTACCGTCTTTTTCATGCTATGCTGGTTCAGTATTGCAGGATGGGAGAAAAGTGTGGAATATATCCCGTTGTATGTGTGTATGCCTGCGCTGTAGGCTTTTTCGTAACAGAGCGAGTTGTCAATAATGCTGTCGAGGTTTGGGGTAAGGCTTTGCCCTTCGCCGAAATGCCCTACCTTGTGGGCTGCCATCGACTCCATTAGTACAAGTACGATGTTGGTATTAGGTTTTAGCCTTATGATATTCGGATTCTGCCAGTCGTTATTTTCAAGTTGTTCTTCAACGATTCTTTCTGCCTTGTCGCTGTCTATCAGGTTTATTTCCTTGTACTTGCTCGATTCTGCAACACTATTGATAAATGTGAATATCGGATTGAGTCCTAATTGGTTGAGAAAGGCATTGTTTGAAAAGTATGCGGTACCTACTCGAATCGGACTTTTTATTGTTGTTCGACCGCGTGCTCCAAGAAGACACAAGCCGACAAATAGTATTCCCAGAGTTATCCTAAATGCCATTTTGCGAGAATCAAAGGTCGGGTCCTGTAGGAAATATTTGCGCATAAGCCTCATAATAAGCAAGTATGCGATGGAAATGACAACGAAACCTAGTAAGTAGCAGATGAATATTGGTTCTTCAACAATCATCTGGAATACAAACGAGAATGAGTCCATCCAAGCGAGTGCCGATGCATTGAGTCGTGTAAAGAAGTATTTGAAATATGGTATGTCGGCTGCACAGGCGAAGAAACATATAACGTATAATGTTGATATAAGAATGTGTATGATTTTGTAGTACACTGGTTTCCTGATACCGGCTATCGAGCCGACTATAATGTATAAGATAGGGAAACTAAGTAGGTAGCACGATATTACAGTGTCGAATCTCAACCCCATAATGAATGCCTTTAATAGGTTTACACCATATTCGTGGGGGTAGCTAGGGTCGTTGTAAAATACGACTAGTGTTATGATTCTGAATAGCGTAAAGAAAACAATTCCTAATCCATATACGGAAAGCAGATAGTAGTAGCCAAAGAGTGGCGATTTACAAGTTCTGTTGACATTCTTAAGCATTTGTGGCTCGTTTAGTTGGAAAATGTTTGCAAATTTAGCAAAAATCAGTTTGTGCAGGAAATTTTCTGAATCTCCTCAAAAAAATCAGGATACGACTTTTCTACACATTCACAACCTTCTATTCTTATTCCGTCGGATGAAAGTCCTAATATTGCCAGCATCATTGCAATGCGGTGGTCGTTGTGTGAGTCGAGCAGGGTAGGGGTAATATTTTTCAGCGGTTGGGTTATTATGCAGTTTCCGTCGGTTTTTATGCTGGCACCGAGTTTGCCAAGTTCGGAAACTATTGCTTCGAGGCGATTGCTTTCCTTGCCGATAAGCCTGTTCGCTCCGTAAATCTTGCATTCGCCGTCGGCATTTAAGGCAAGTGCGCAAAGTGGCGGAATAAGGTCGGGAGTATCGGTTGCATCGAATTGGAAACTGCCGTTTTTTGACTTTCTGACGAAAAGGGAATTCCCTTTCCATTCGTAGTTTGCGTTGCAGATGTCAAGAACGTCCATTATGGCGCGGTCGGGTTGCTGTGATAGCGGGTTCAGTCCCGATATGCCTATTTCCCCGTTTGTCAGGCCGGCTACGATAAGGAATGCTGCATTGCTCCAGTCGCCTTCAACATTAAATGATGCTTTGTAGTGCGTGTTTCCTTGTATGCTTATTTCCAGCGTATTGGATTTTTGTTCTGTAGTTATGTCCGCGCCAGCCTGTCTGGCAATTTCTATGGTGAGAAAAATGTATCCTGTACTTGAAGGTTTTTCTACTGTGATTGTACTGTTTGCTGGCAAGGTGGATAGTGCAAATATCATCCCAGTTATGACCTGTGAGGTGTGGCTTCCGTCGATTGTGTAGTTGCCCGGTGTGATGTGGGCGTTGCTGATATTTATGGGAAGTCCTTTTGACGAAATATTCCAGCCGAAATTCTTCTCAAAGAATTCAAGGTCGTGCCTGATGTTCCTTTTTTGCAGGGTTCCGTGTCCGTCGAGTATGAAGCTGTCGGTGCGAAGTGCGATGATTGGAGGGAACATTCGTGCGCAAAGTGCCGATTCTCCGCAGTCGAATGTCTTGTCATTCGGGTCGAATGACAGCAGTTTCTGTGCTATTTCGCGAGATGCAATAGTGTCGGCTGATTTTCCACAATTCGAAATGCATATTTCCGAGTTAGGTAGCGATGCAATAGCCCAGGCCCTCTGTTCGTAGCTTTTTGATGGGCAGATTGTAATCTCGCCGTGCAGTTCCGACTTGTGTATTGTGGCAATCATCTGGCAAGGTCTATGATTTGTTGGACAGGCATTTTTCTGATTTGCGGCTTGCCGATGTCTTCCAATAGGACAAAGCGGATATTGGAATCCTCCTTTTTCTTGTCGTTTGAAAGCAGGCGAATATGGTTTTCTCCGAGTTTGTATGATATTTCGTAGCCGAAAGATGTCAGCAGCTGCTTTATTTGTTGAGCCTTGTCGGTCGCTAGGATTCCAAGTTTTACGGAAATGTCTGTCGCAGCGTTCATTCCTTTTACAACTGCGAGTCCGTGCGGAATGTCCTCAAGCAGTTCGATGCTGTGGCCGATAGTATGTCCGAAGTTCAGCATGTGCCTTATTGACTTGTCGTCGGGGTCTTCTTCGACGATTTTTATTTTGGTAAGAACCGATTCGCTGACAAGTTTCTGGATTGTTTCGCTGTTGCGGTTGAGGATGTTGTCTGGATTGGTTTCCAGTATGTTGAGAATATTTGAGTTTCCAATCAGTGCGTATTTTATGATTTCGCCGAGTCCGCTCAAGTATTGTTTTTCGGGAAGTGTGTGCAGAAACTTGCTGTCGGCTATTATGAAGTCGGGGTTGTCGAAGCTGCCGATGAAATTCTTGTTTTCGTTGAAGTTCACTCCGTTTTTTCCACCTATTGAGGCATCGGTCATTGCCAGCAGGGTAGTGGGTACAAGTCCGAAACGGACTCCGCGCATATATATGTGGGAAACGAATCCTGTAATGTCGCAGACAATTCCACCGCCTATACCTATAATATATGAGTTGCGGTCGGTGCCGAGTTCAAGCAGTTCTGCTATTATTTTTTCTATCGTTGCAAGGTTCTTGTGGGGTTCGGTATCGTCGATGACGATAAGCTTTTTGCCTTTGAATATGCTTGGATATGCATCGACAAGGTTCCTTGAACTTATTATTGCGGTATTTCTTGTCGCAGTAATTTCGGAAAGGGGACTATTATCAATAGAGAAGAATATTGAAGTTTTGGATTTCTTTTCTGTTGAATATTCTAGATGTTGCATGATTGCCTATTAAAAAAAATCCCATAGTCCACGAATGGACTATGGGAGAGTAAGAAAAATGTAGTTTACTTTACAGATATAATCTTGAACTCAACACGTCTGTTGTTCTGACGGCCTTCTTCGGTGTCGTTGGTGTCGATAGGATTCTGGTAAGCATAACCCTTGTACGACAGACGTTCCTTGGCAACGCCATGTTCGATTAGGTAATCGACAACAGCCTTTGCCCTGTTGGCAGAAAGTTTGGTATTGGTTTCGAGTGAGCCTACGTTGTCGGTATGACCGCCGATTTCTATTGTCATCTTCGGATAGTCAACATTTAGAAGCTTTATGAGGTTGTCGAGCTCGGTCTTTGAAAGGTCGCGCAGGGTTGCCTTGCCGAAGTCGAAGAAAATGTTGGCAAGTACGATTGTTGCACCTACGTTGATTGCTTTAAGCTTGATGTCCTTTATGATTTCCTGATACGAAGAGGTTGCGGGGACATTTACGTTTTCGCTGTGGAAAAGGTATCCGTCAGTTTTTGCGGTTATACCGTAGTTCTTTCCGGATGGCAAGCTGATGAGGTATTTTCCTGTTGATGCATTTGACGACAAGGTTGCGTAAACTTCGTCCTTCTCGAGGTCAACAATCTCGATTTCCGATTCAAGAGGCTGGTTGGTTTCCGAGTCGGTAATCGTACCCTTCATGATTGTAAGCCTAACCTTTTTAACTTCAACGGTTTCCTGCTTGACTTCTGCTTTAATCGAAGCCTTTGAACTTGCGATTAGGTTATCTTCGGTTCCAGCAATAAGAGGTTGTTCCGGACCGAGGAAAGTTATTCTCCAGATGTCCTGCATTCCGAATCCGCCTTCGCGTGCGCTCGACATGTATGCATATATACCGTTGCCGGCAACGATGAAGAACACGTCGTCTTCGGGTGTGTTGATTGGCATACCGATGTTTACAGGTTCACCCCAGTTGCCGTTGTCGTCGAGTTCGCTGTAGAAGATGTCGTATCCACCGATTGAGCCTTCGCGTTTGGAGCTGAAGTACATGGTTCTGTTGTCGGGGTGGATGAAAACGCCCTCTTCGTCGAACTCGGTGTTGATTGGTGCTCCGATGTTGCGTGCAGGTCCCCATTCGCCGTTAGAGAGCCTTTCGCTGACGAAAATGTCCCTTCCGCCTTTCGACGGAGTGCCGTATTCGTCTTTCGGACGTTCGCTGACGAAATAGAGGAGCTTACCGTCGGACGATATGGATATTGACGATTCGTGGTATTTGGTGTTTATGTTTTTGTTCAGAGCCTTTGGCTTCGACCAGTCTTCGCCTTTGAGCTTGCTTTCGAAAAGGTTGCCGTCGGGAGTTCCCTTGAAAGTGTAGAGGATGGAACCGTCGGGTGACAAACCTACCGAAGCGTCGTGCTCCTTGGTGTTGAGGTTTTTCATGTTCATTGCGGGCGACCATCTGTTCTTGCCTTCGTTGTACGAGATGTAAAGGTCCTCGAAGTACTGGTTGTCTTCATCTATTTCTCCGCCGGTCGAACCTTCGCGCCTTGATGTGAATATCATCATCGATTCGTCGGTCGAGATTACCGGTCCGTAGTCGGAGTATTGCGTGTTGATGTTCGAACCCAGATTGTCGATGAATGCCCTTATGGCCTGTCCCGAAATCTTTAACGCATTTTCGCATTCCTTTATTCTCGCGTCGGCATTGAACTCGTCGATTTTCATTCCGAATTGTTTCTTGAGCTGTACCTCGATTTCGGCTTTGTTGTTATTGAAGTCGTTATATGCGTTAATGGCTTCCTCGAACATGTAGTTGACCTGATATGCCCTTCCGAGTTCATATTTTATGTCGGGCGAAACATCTGACTTTAGGCTGGATGCTTTCTCAAGGAAGGTTATTGCCTTCTTCTTTTCTGTCGATGACAGGTAGCAAACGCCAATCTTGTAGTTGAGTTCGGCATTGTTGCTGTTGTATTTGTTTGCGCTGAGGTATTCAGGCAAGGCTCTCAGATAACCGCCTGTAGAATAGCTGGAAAAATATTCGTCGCCAAGCGCAATTGAATTGATTGCCTCCTTGTAGCCGTCTTTTGCTTCTGTCTTGAAATCCTTTTTGTTGATTTCAACGTTTATCTGTGAAAATGAAATCTGGCAAGCCAGCATGCATGCCAATGTCATTATTATGGTATGTAATTTCAATCCGTTCATTTCTTTTTGATTTTAGGGGTTTATTTGTATTCGTTGCAAATGGTCTGATAATCGTGCAGGTTGGTGATTCCTAAAGATTCAGCTTTTTCCCAGTCGGAGCATGCTCCTGTCATGTCGCGCGACAATTCCTTGGCCGCACCTCTGTTTACGTATGCCTCTCCATAGTCGGGGTTGAGGGCGATAGCTTTGGTGTATGCCTCTATTGCAAGCGAATATTCTTTTTTCTTGTAATAGCAAAGTCCGATGTTGTTGAACGCGTAAGCGTAGTCCTTCTTTTTATTCAGGCATTCGTTCAATGTCTTTATTGCATTGTCGTAATCCTTCATTTCGTACTGTGCGATGCCCTTGTTGTTGAGTACCATATAGTTGTCGGGATGAGCCTTTAGTACTTCGTCGTAAGCCTCTATTGCTTTCTGGTAGTTCTTGTTAAGCCTGTATGCGCTTCCGAGGTTAGCCTTGAAGATGTCCATGCGAGGATTCAGCTGTGCTGCCTTGCTGTAGTCTTCGATTGCCTTGTCCATCTGTCCGAGCATACGGTAGGTTGAACCGCGGTCGTTGTACGAGAATGCATGGTTGCTGTCGATTTCGATAGCTCTAGTGTAATATTTCATTGCATCGTCGTATTTGGCATCGTTGAAGTTTATGACACCGATGTGATAGAACAGGTCGGCATTGGTGCAGCCTTGTTCTATTGCATTCTGGAAATACGTCAGCGCAGTTTGGTTGTCCGACTTGTGGAAATAGCAGTAGCCGATGAGGTAGGTTGCATAGTTGTCCTCTTTGCGCTTGGTGTATTCCTTGAGGTCGGTGATTGCATCGTCGTATCTCCTCAACTGTATGTAGCAGGTGCCACGTCCATAGTAAGCCTGAGCCATTTCGGGCGTCATCTGTATGACGGTGCTGAACGACTGTATTGCATCGTTGTAGTTGCCTTCGTTGCTTTGCGTCACACCATTGTTGTACATTATCGTGGCTTCCTGTCCTTCGGCGGCTACAAGCGTGTTGACGGTGTCGCCGTCGGTTGGACTTGTGATAATCTGCGTGGGGACTATTATCTGGTTGATGCCAGAGTCGTACATGCTGCTGTCTTTGTTTTCCTGAGAGTAGGAAATTCCTATGCCAATGATGGCAAACAAGCTGAAAATTAATAACTTCTTCATTTTATTTGTCATTAAAAATAATCCTTTTAAATATTTGTGTGCATAATATTGCAAATCGCAAAGATACATTTTTTTTGAATTATTTCTGCAAGTTTTTTTATTTTTGCATAAAATTATTGTTTATGAAACGAATTGCTTTACTCTTGATTTGCATTGCATTATCTCTCGTGATGTTTGCAAATGATGGTTCTGATGGCTTGAATCTTGGCTCCAAGCACGAATTTTCCGTTGAAAATGTTTCAATGTCTGGATTTGAAATTAGGCTTTCCTACGATAAGTTGTATTTGTCGGATAATGGTGATTTCCTGTCGGTTGCGCTCGATGGGACTTATCCGTCGGGAAAAATCGGCGGCCCGTCGCTGCCAGTTATGCGAAAGCCTGTGGCTATTCCGCAGTGCGGTAACTATAAAGTTGTTGTGAAGCACTTCACGCTTCGCGAGTTCGACTTGTCGCAGTATGGCAAGAAAATAGCTCCGCAGCAGCATTCCGTCAGCAAGTCGGAGAAAAATCCGCAATTCGACTACAATGCCAAGGCCTACGAAACCGATGCTTTTATCGGAGGCGAAAACGGTTTGGCTTGGATTTCGCCTGTAGGGACAATGCGTGGCGTGCAATTGGGCGAACTCTGCATTTCTCCGCTGTCGTACAACCCGGTGAAAAATATTCTTTATGTTTACAACAACATAGAACTTGAAGTCGTGTTCGAGTCGGTTGACTTTGCCCGTACCGACAAGAATCTCCGCAACGGCTATTCTCCATTCTTCGCTTCTACATATTCTTCACTTGTCAACAAGGATATTTTCGATTCCTATTCCGACCTTTACCATACGCCTGTGAAGATGCTGGTTGTGGCGCACGAGGATTTTACAACTCAGTTGCAGTCGTGGCTGGAATGGAAGACGCAGAAGGGATTTTATCTTGATGTGAATTATGTGAACTCGTCTTCGGCAACTGCCGCCAACATCAAGTCGTGGGTGAACGCTCACTATTCGATGGGCGAGGAGGCAGGCAATGCTCCCGTGTTCCTGGTGCTTGTCGGCGATATCGACAGGATTCCCGCCAGTGCTGTGGGCGACGAGAGCGAGCAGCAGACCGACCTTTACTATGCTTCGGTCGATGGCGACTACCTTCCCGAAATGTATTGCAGCCGTATGTCGGTGGCTTCGCCCGAAGAGCTGAATGTCGTGGTCGGCAAGACGCTTATGTACGAAAAATACACTATGCCCGACCCGTCGTATCTTGGAAATGCTCTGCTAATTGCTGGTTCCGACGATACCTACAATCCCTATATCGGACAGCCGACCATAAACTATGCCGTGCAGAACTATTTCAATACTGCTCACGGATATAATAATGTATATGCATACCTCGATTCGTACAATGGCTGCTACAACAATCTCAGCACTGGTGTCGGCTATGCGCATTACACTGCCCACGGCGGCGAGACCGAATGGTGCGGTCCTCATTTCACCAACGACGACATTGATGGTCTTACCAATGCCGACAAGTATTTCCTTGCAATCGGCAACTGCTGCCTTAGCGGAAAGTTCGGATATTCGGTTCCCTGCTACGGCGAGAAGATGATTCGCTCATCAAAGAAGGGTGCTTTCGCCTATATTGGTTCGTCGCCTGTTACATATTGGTACGAGGACTACTACTGGGCATTGGGCGCAACAAGCGTGTTCGAGCAGACTCCGCAGTTGTCGGAAACGGAGACAGGTGCGTTCGATATGATGTTCAACGATGAGGTGTTCAATACCGTTTCGTCGGTAATGTATGTTGGAAATCTTGCCGTTACAGGTGCCTCTGATATGGGTAAATACTACTGGGAGGCCTACAATGTGCTTGGCGATGGCTCGGTGATGCCGTATTATTCCATTCCGACTGCCAATGCGGTTTCTCACGATGCAAATATTATTAATGGTAGCGGTTCCTTCTTGGTTTCAGCCGACCCGGGTTCGTATGTGGCGGTTACCGATGGCAATACTATATTAGGTACTGCGCTTGTCGGCATTAGCGGTTCGGCGACTGTTCCGCTTGTTGCGGCGGCTACTTCCGACAATGTGTTGCTCGTTGTCACACGCCAGCAGCGCATTCCGTACATCGAGACTGTTCCTGTGGTTGCTCCCGAAGGTGCGTATATTTCGCTTGTCGGTTATTCGCCCGATGAGGTGCCGTATGCTCTCGAAGATATGATGGGTGCTGGCTATTCGTTCACCATGCAGTTGAAGAATGTCGGGCTGCAAAATTCCGATGCTTGGCTGCCAATGACTTTGAGTTGCAGCGACCCGAATGTAGAAATTCTCGAAAATTCTGCTTCGTGTTCACCGATTGTGGCAGGCGAGACTGTCGAGATGGACTATTTATTCGAGTTTTTGCCTTCGCTGAGCATCGACGACGGCTATACGCTCAGTTTTACCCTTGCTGTTGACGATACCGTAAACAATGCCACATACACATCTTCGTTTGATGTCCGCGTAATAAGGTCGGTGTTGCAGATGTCCAGCTATTCCGTTGTTGGCGATGCTATGCCTGGCGAAAGTTTTGCCCTTGAGGTATCTGTTACAAATGTAGGCTCGCTTGCCGAAAATACAGAGGTCGTGCTTGAGAGCCTCGACGAGCGTTTGCATTTTGATGGTGGAGATTTTATGCGTAGCTACGGTTCTATTGGGCGCGACTCGGTTGTTTCGCGGCAGTTCCCTATGCGTGCCGATGCTACGGTGCAGGACGGCGAAGAACTGGCTGTGAAGGTTACGATTCAGACGATTCATACGTCGGTTACCGATACTGCCCATATAGTTTTTGCTCCTTGCAATGTGGCAGTGAGGGATTTTCCATACCTGTTGGATTTTGCCGATGGTCAGATTCCCGAGTGCTGGTCGCAGGTTCACGACGACGCAACAACAGTTGACTGGAATGTGGTGGCCGACGACCCGTATTATGGGCAGAATGGCAACAAGTTCGTTATGATTAAGAACTATTCGTGGACCGAGATGTCAAGTATGCTTGTGTCGTCGAAGTTCGCTTTTGGTGATGGCATTACATCGGCTACCTTGTCGTTCCGTCACGCGCAGAAGGAATGGGATGGCGACTTCGATATTCTGTCTGTATATTATAAGAATACGGATGTCGGCGAGTGGCAGCTTTTGGCTCAATATGATAGGGCATACGAAGCGTGGACAGCCGAGAGCATCGAGTTGCCTAACCTGTCGCAAAACTACTATATAGGCTTCTTTGCCGACCTGAATTATGGTTTTGGAATAGCCATTGACGATATTGCAATTGATGTCAGTGGGTGCGTAATTCCGCAGATTTCGCTCTTGTTTGATGACCCGGAACACCCGATTCTGTCGTGGACTGGAAATACAGAAACATACAGTTTGTATAAAAATGATGAACTTCTTGCCGAGCTAACCGAGAACACCTACGCGCTCGATTTTGGCAGTTATGACGAGGATGATTGTTTCTCTGTCGTAGCACATTGTGAAGGCGGTGAAGAAAGCACAGGAGTTGTATGTATTACAGGTGAAGCCCCAGCTGTTATTCCAGCATTTGATATTTTCCCTAATCCCGCATCGGATAGGGTAGAGGTTGTGTGCGAAGGAATGAAATCGGTGGCGTTGTACGATGTTCTTGGGCGGAAGGTATTGGAGCGCAATGCCGATTCCGACAGTGTTTCGTTGCCGTTGGATGGAATGCAGGCTGGAATATATGTTGTAATTGTAGATTGTGCCGAAGGCAGATTGGTGAAGAAATTGGAAATAATGTAAAATTTTATGAGGCGCAATATTTTGCGCCTGTACAAATGAAATAAATGTATTTGAAATGATTCGATAATCCGTATATACGCGCCCTGGCGCGTATATACAGATTATCCATTATCCATTATCCATTATCCATTGTCCATTGTCCATTGTCCATTGTCCATTGTCCATTATCCATTATCCATTGTCCATTATCCATTATCCATTATCCATTATCCATTGCCCATTGCCCATTGCCCATTGTCCATTGTCCATTATCCATTATCCATTATCCATTATCCATTGTCCATTGTCCATTATCCATTATCCATTATCCATTGTCCATTGTCCATTGTCCATTGTCCATTGTCCATTATCCATTGTCCATTGTCCATTGTCAATTGTCCATTGTCAATTGTCCATTATCCATTATCCGGTTTTCAAATGAAATAATTGTGGAGTCGCGGCGAGCCACGACCTCCACAGATTATTGAATGTAAATTAAATTGTTAATTATTCCATTTCATATAATATTCCCTGTTTCGTTAAAATTCCTATTTCCCGTATTTTAAATCTCCCTATTTTTGCATTTCCGATTCATTTATGGGGCTGACGTGGTTTTGACAGCAAGGTAAATGATCGTGTAAGCATGCCGGGCAACGCAGGCTATCCCGTAAAACTGTCTTGCAGAACAATAACTGGCGCAGAAAATAATTATGCTTTCGCTGCGTAGTCGAAGTTCAGTAGATTACCTTAATTCCGGCACAAGGTGCTGGAACGAAACATCGCTCGATTGGACGGTCTGGTTCCGCTTCGGTAAAGCGATGGCAAAAAATACCGGACTGGTCGCTTCTATTCTCCTGTGAGGCGGCGAGATTTTAGGAGATAAGGTTGAGTTTGGGTGTCCGTCCCCGTGCTTCTCCCGACAATCAAAGACCGAATAAGCATGTAGAAAGCACCCTCGTTTCTTGTTTGGACCCGGGTTCGATTCCCGGCAGCTCCACGCTTTTGAACGTAGCGGAAAAGAGATGAGGGAAGGTTCGATGTTTAAGGTTCAACGTTCAATGTGTTTCCAAATTGTAGAAACCTTGCGTGCAATGTCTCCTGTATTTGGGTTGTTTGATGTCGTTTGTGGATGTTTGAAGATTTGATGATTGTCGAATCGCGCCATGGTACGATTGTGCATAAAAAACAAGAATTTAAGGATTTGGTGCGGTTGGATGTTGTTTGTATGTTCTTGTCGTGTCGTGGCGCGCCGCGACCGTACAAATCAAAGTGGCAAGGGATGAGGATTTGTAGCGATGCAATGCTTTTCGCCTTTTAGACCGTCAGCCTGTTAGCCTGTTAGCCTGTCTGCCTTCTAGCCTTTTCGCCTTTTCGCCTGTGAGACTGCAAGCCTGTCCGCCTGTTAGCCTGTCCGCCTGTTAGCCTGTTAGCCTGTCTGCCTTCTAGCCTTTTAGCCTGTCCGCCTGTTAGCCTGTTAGCCTGTCTGCCTTCTAGCCTTTTAGCCTGTCCGCCTGTTAGCCTGTTAGCCTGTTAGCCTGTTAGCCTGTTAGCCTGTCCGCCTGTTAGCCTGTTAGCCTGTTAGCCAGTTAGCCTGTCCGCCTGTCCGCCTGTTCGCCTGTTCGTCTGTTAGCCTGTCCGCCTGTTAGCCTTCTGCCTCCCCCCCCCCTGTTAACAAACCCTAAAATTCCTCCGCATCTTGTCGTTTTCGGCATGTATTTTGCAATGTAAATATTGTTTTTCGTCCAATAATTCGATTTTGAGGTAAAAAAATGTTTTTAAAAATAGGTAATTAAAAAAAATGTTATTATTTTGCCTACAATAAATTTGAGAAAACTATGTGTAGTAATTTGTTAATAATGAGAACACTAATTAATATAACGCGTTTTAAAGGAGACGCAAAACACAATATTTGTGGCGACGTTTCGGGCAGGATTGCCAATAATGTCTATGAGAGAACTAGTCTTATGTTGAATTTAATGAGTGTCGAGATATGAAAAAGATAGCTATATTATTCGGGGTTTTGCTGGTACTTTGCTGTTCTGTTATGGCGCAGACGCGAGACTTGCTTATGAGCAGTGGCTCTACAACGATAAATTGTGGAGAAACTATCAATTTCTATGACGATGGAGGTCCAGACGGCAATTATCATTCGAATCAGAATTTGACTCACACGATAACATCTCCTACTGGAACTAAGATTCTTATTACGTTTACTGCGGTGGCATTCTACAATAATAGTAGTTACTATGGCTATTTGCGTTTGCATAATGGAACCAGTAATACGTATACTGATATTACGAACAATACATCGACTTGGACGTTTACCTCTACGTCGAATGTTGTTACGGCAAAGTCTTATGCAAGAAATTCAAGTAAGGTTGCCGCTGGTTGGAAGGCTACAATCACTGTTATTGATTGCGCGGATCCTGTAAACCTGCCTTGCGGTTCTTCTCAGGTAACTATTGGCGGTAGCAACATAGAAGTCGGTGGTAGCACTTACGCCAATAACCTTTTTACCGAAAGGGTTTTCACGACAAATACGGGTTCCAATCTGACTTTGACATTTACCGATTTGCCAGATGACGGTACTAACGACAGAATTGAGGTTTATGACGGACCTAATTTCTCTGCCAGACGTGTTGCCATTATTGACGCCGATGCTACTACTACTACGGTTGTGTCTAACGGAAACGCATTGAGCTTAAAGTTCGTTAGCAATGGTACTACTAACGGTGCCTGGGCTGCAACCTTGAAGCCCGACATCTGCTTCACTCAGAACCCCGATGTGGCGATTGCCTGTGGCGCTACTCAGGAAATTGGCGGCACATACACTGGTGCGGAGTATTATGCAACCACCTACACCTGTACCGACCCCAATGCACGTATGGTTATCAATCTTACTTCATTGCCAAACGATGCACACCAAGACTATGTTGAGATATATAGTGGCGACCTCAGCACGGGTTCGCGTATGGGACGTTATGATGGGGATACGACTATTGTTTTGTATTCGTCGACGAACAAACTCACGGTTTTATTTCGCAGCGACAATGACGGTGGCGGTTCTTGGGGCGCAAGCGTTTCGGCGGTTTGCCCCGAAGTGATAGCCTCGCCTGCCGATATCGCCTGTGGCGCAAGCTATGTGATAAACGAAACTAATGCCGAGTATGCCAACCTGCAATATACACGTCAGGTGTTCCGCGCCGCCGATGCCAATGCAAGGCTGGTGTTCGATTTTACGGCTCTGCCCGAGGATGGCGACAACGACAGGGTTCTGGTTTACGACGGCGAAGGCGCTACTGCAACTTTGAGGGGCGTATATTACCGTGGCGAGTCCGCTCCGAACGCAATATATTCTTCGTCCAATGTTATGACTGTCGAGTTCTTTAGCAACGAGGAGGTTACCGGTGTTTGGAATGCAACGGTTTCGGCTATTTGCCTCAGCGACCTTGCAGAACAGTCGCTCGGCTGTGACGATGCTTATGCAATCAACAGTACATACACCAACCTGCAATACACCAGACAGGTGTTCCGCGCCACCGACTCCGAAGCAAACATTTTGCTTGACTTTGCTGTGGTAAACGGTAGCGGTGTTCTTCCTCACGACAATGCCAACGATTACGTCGAGATTTACAGCGGCGAAGGCAATGATATGACCCTTATCGGCAGATATTACGGTTTCGGTCGTCCGCGTACTGTGGCTTCCGTTGGTCCCGTGATGACTGTGATATTTATGAGTAACTCATCTGTAAGTGGCACTTGGTCGGCTTCGGTTCATGTGGAGTGTCCGCGTGAATATGAGATGCCTGGACCCGGTGAGGGACCTGTTGAAGTGGAAACTTGCAACGCTACGATTTACGATGATGGAGGCTCCGATGGAAACTATTCCGCTAACCTCAACAACGAATACATTGTTTTGCGTCCGGGAAGGCCGGGAAGCATACTTTCTCTTGAAGGTGAATATAATTTCGACTGGCAGAACGACTGGATTACTATCTATGATGGTGAACCGAGAATTGAAAATGGTAACCCTGTGTTTGATGAAAGCAAGATTCTTTGGGGTGGCGGCCATCACGGACACGGACATTCAAGAGCTGTTTTCGGCACTTCTAATTGTTATAATGGCACAAACGTTGGCGCTTCTGCTAATGGTACTACCCTGAGTTCTGTAGTCGCTGGTAGTTATCCTTGTGCAACTTATTATCCGAGGGTTACGTCCAAGACAGGCTCGCTAACAATAAGATTCCATACTAATAATAGTTTGCAATGCGAGGGCTTTGAGTTTCATACTTATTGTATTCCTAAGCCTACCGATTGCTATAGTACTGGTGATGTTATTTTTCAACAGGATTTTGGAGGAAATTCAACTTCTCCATTGGATCCAATATGGATTAGTACGGCAACGGCACCTGCCGACGTAGCAGCTGCTTGTACATACCGATGGAAAGCTAATGGCTGCCCAGGTATCGGCGACTATTCTATTAGAAAATTTGTATATGATGGATATGAGCATTACAATTATCTTGACGACCATACTCATCCCGGTAATATTGAGTGGGGATACTTGTTCCAAGGCGACCATGAAGATCCTGCAAATAATGCAGAAACTTATTTTTACAAGGGGAAGATTCCGGAACTTAATTGTGGCGGTGTTGATAAACTTATGGTATCATTGTGGGCTGCAAATATAAACAATAAATGGCATTTGCCAGGTGATGCTGGTAATTTCCCTAATTTGAAAATTGATTTTTTTGATGATGAAGCATGTACTCATAGCCTTCTTGAACAGCCAATTCATACAGGATATATTCCAGAAATGACGCAATATGGCAACTGTTCTAACGATGCCAACGAGTGGCAGTTCTATTATGCAGAACTATCTTCTCCTCCTGCTGGAGATATTTGGTTTAAAATTGAAAATCTTAATCACATAACTGATGGTAACGACTTCGTTTTGGACGACATCGAGGTTCGTGCCTGCTTGCCACCGTCAATACTTACACGTATCAGCGGTGGACAGGAAATCTTTAGTTCGGCAAACGTTTGCGCCGGCGAGGAATTGCACCTTCGTGCTTCGCTCGACGAAACACTTGGCGCACAGTCGAGGTATGCAACTCCATACTATGCTTGGGAGCGCGGCGAGGAAGTTACCGACCCCAGCGACCCCGATTATCCAATAAGATGGACACGAATGAACTTTGTAGATGGAGAATGGTATCTTTGCACCGGTTGCCAAGACCGTACTGCATATTCGGCTGGCGATGACATTGATTATCCGGGTATTGATGATGACTACCAGAACTATGACAGTATAGTAATTGTCGAAATTCCAAGTCCTACGGCTCCTCCATATACCCACTACTACTACAGGGTTATAGTAGCAGGTTCCATTGATGCTTTGGATAACGGAGTTTGTCGTTCAATATCAGAGCCTTACGAGATTACTGTTACTCGTATTCCCGAAATTGTGTTCGGCGGTACAAATGCAATATGCGAGGGCGGTACTATAAACCTAAGCGTTACGCCTTCGAGCCCTACCGGTGGTACTTGGTCTATATATTCGGAAAATGGAAATACCGACCATTCGGCGTTCAATGCCGAAATTGTAAATACGGCTTCCGGCTATCAGGTACACGATGCCGTACACGATGAAATAGTTATCCAATATACCACTTCTCCCGAAAACGGCAGCTGCTGGAACCGAAAGAGAATACCTATTTATACATTGCCAGATGTAAATATAAATCCTAATACATCAACAATCTGCGAAGGAACAACGATTGTGCTGGAGCCTGAGTCAAATCAGAATTCTGGATTCCAGTGGAATGGAGGTCCCGGTTGTACGTATGAAACTTGGCAAACCGATAATGATTGTGCAAATTGGTCGGTAACACCTACATCTACAACAACATATACACTTACTGTAACAACTCCTCACGATGTACTTCGGGAGAATGGCAACCCGGATAATCCGGCAGATTATGAAACCCTTAATTGTGTCTCAACTGAAAGCAAGACACTTACGGTGCTTCCAAAGCCTACTGACCTAAGCGTTGCCGGTATCCCTGCAACTCCTATATGTCCGGGGACTTCGGTTACTCTCACTCCGTCGGCAACTGGTTCGGGTACTGGTACTCTTTACTATAGCTGGGATGGAACCAACTATGTGGAGGCTGGCGATGACGGCTTTACTCTTACTATTACGCCTGATGCTACAGTATCCTATACTTTGTATGTGAAGGAAGTGCGTACTGTTGGCGGCGTTGAATACGACTGCGCTCCTGCAGAACTTCCTGTTACTGTCAATGTCTATGACCAGCCAGTGCTAAGCATCGGAACACTTACGCATTTGAACTGCAACGGCGTAAACGATGGTAAAATTCCCGCTTCGGCTACGGGCGGAACTCCGTTTGCTGGCGGTTACTACGAGTTCAGTCTCGATAACGTTCACTTTACACACAATACTGGCAGCAACCTTACGCAGTGGACTTTCACCGAACTTATGGGCGGCGACTACACTGTATATGTAAGAGACCAGCATTGTACCGACTCCAGACCAGTAACACTTACTCAACCAGCCGAGCCGCTTACTGCTTGGATTCACTATCCTATAGTTGAAACTTGCGACGGTCAGTCGGTAGGTGAGGCAAGTGTTGAGGTATCTGGTGGAACCCCATTCGGAACAGCCCCGAGTACATACTACGAGTATGAATGGAATACCAGCCCTGTACAGACAACTGCAACGGCAACAGGTCTTGCCGAGCAGGCATATATGGTAGAGGTAACAGATAGCAAGGGATGTACCGCTACAGCACCAGTTGATATAACAGCTCGCGATGTACCTCAATATACACTTGGTGGCAACAACCTTACAAAGTGCTTGTCCGACCCGGCTACCGAACTTTCGGTAAACCTTGCAGCGACAAATCTTGCCGATGTAGAAAGTTATTCGTGGTCAACCGCTTCGGGCGCTCACGCAGGTATGCCGGCAACGACATCTGGTGCTGCACTCAACGCAATCACTGTAACTCCCGACGCGGTTGGCGATTATACCTATACGGTTGTAGTCGCTGCCGAAAACGGATGTTCTGTAACCAGCGACTATAGCCTTACTATAAGCCCGATACCTACAATTGCACTTGCCACAGGTTCGGGAGCAAAGGACCAGACAAAGTGCTACAACGAATTCCAGAGCGGATTTGCACCTATAATATTTACATACGGTGGCGGTGCAACTGGTGTGAACTTCACTTGGACTTCGACTCCAGTACCGACTTGCTTAAGCTACAATGCCGGCACAATGACCATAAGTGCAGTTTCGGCTGCTCCAACAGCTGGCGCTACCTATACATATAGGATAGAAACGACTACTGCTACAGGAAACGCTTGTGCTCAGGCCTCAATCGAAGGCACTATCACTATCCGTCCCGAACTTACTGTATCGGTAACTGCCAACCACACCGCTTGCGAAAACGATGACATAGGTGTGGCAACCGCACTTGGTCAAGGAGGAAATCCTGGTACAGGCTCCAACCCGCCATACACATACTTGTGGGACAATTCGGAAACAACTGCAACAATCGACGAACTTGCTGCAGGAACTTACAGTGTTACTGTTACCGACGACGCAGGTTGTTCGGCAACCAACAGCGTAGTAATTGAGGAAAAGACCAACCCGACAATCTCTATTTCCAAGCAGAATGTGAACTGCTACGGTGAAACTACCGGTTCGATAGAGGTTACTGTAACCAACCACGGAACTACCGCAAGTACCAGCAATCCGTACACCGACGGTCCGACTGCACAGCCTAACTACTATGTATTCAGCACCGATGACGGCACTACTACGGAGAATTCGTCGGGCACCAACTACGAATCGCATACATTCTCGGTTTCTACCAATGGTGAAGAAACCAGCTATACCTATAATATATATGTACGCGACGGCAATGGTTGTACTGTAAGGGAAAATGTTGAAATTACTCAGCCTACACTTCTTACAGCAACGATAGATCCTGATGATATTGTCAAGACTTGTACCGACCAGTCGGTAGGTGCGGCAACTGTAACACCCGCTGGCGGAACACAAGGAACATCGCCAGATCCAGCATACACCTATGCTTGGAATACATATCCTACAGCATCGTGGGGAACAAACAGGACAACGCAGACTATAAGCGACCTGCCTGAAGGCAGCTATCGTGTGACAGTAACCGATGCTCACGGTTGTGAGGCAACGACAACGGTTACAATTGGTGCGCGTCCAGTACCAAACTTCACGCTTAGTGTCGATGGCGACGATTCAAAGTGCTACTACGACAGGGAAACTGAAATTGTTGTAAGCAATGGCGGAACAGGTTCAACCTACGCTTGGAGCGCAAGTGCTACCGAGGCAGGATTGCCCGCTGGTTCCGACGGTGCAACGGTAACCGTAACCCCGACAGCAGCTAACACATATACCTATAATGTAACTATTACAGCAGCTAATGCCTGCGTAGTTACAGCTAGCGTACCTCTTACAATTTATCCGGTTCCTACAGTGGAAGCACCATCGTCAGGTATTGTCGAGGCTACTTGCTATGGCTACGACGACGGTTCGTTTACACTTGTCGCAACTGGCGGAACAATCTTCAGCGACGGACCAACGGCTACACCTTACTACTATCAGTTCAGCATTGATGGTGGAACTGCAGAGAATTTCTACAGCAATGTCAATTCGCAGGTTCAGCACACCATAGATGGACAGACGGCAGGTACTTACAATGTTGTCGTAACCGACTTTAACGGATGTACTGCTTCGGTGACCGGTGGGGTAGAAGTATGGCAGCCGACTGCTGTTACCGCAACGATAGACCCTGATAATGATATAATTGAAACTTGTGACGGACAGTCGGTAGGTGAAGCAACCGTAACTCCTGGTGGCGGAAGACCGGGAACTGCTCCAGCTCCGGCATACACCTACGCTTGGAACACATATCCGACAGCAACGTGGGATCCTGCAAGGACAACGCAGGCTATAAGCGACTTGCCTGAAGGTAGCTATAGCGTGACT
This sequence comes from uncultured Bacteroidia bacterium, assembly GCA_902776565.1. Classification (GTDB taxonomy): domain Bacteria; phylum Bacteroidota; class Bacteroidia; order Bacteroidales; family ML635J-15; genus Bact-19. The sequence continues at coordinate 689 of CACYQN010000012.1, read as the reverse complement.
GTAACCGACGGCTATGGTTGTATCGGTTCTACAACGGTTGCAATTGGTGCGCGTCAGGTACCGAGCATAAATGCTACAAGCACTCTTAACGATGTCTGCTTGTCAGCTTCGACCAGCACGCTCAGCGTACTCAACAATAACACCTTGTCTATAGCTTCGCACTCGTGGTCGGTAATCCCGACAGATGGTGCAGGAATGCCTGCCGACAATACCACAGCCTCGCTGACGGTAACCCCGACTGCTTCGGCAACGGCAGCAGTTACCTACACCTATACCGATGTGGTAACCGCAGAGAACGGTTGCGTGGTATCTGGCGATGTAGTACTCACCGTCAACCCGACAGCAATACTCGACCATACATCTGGCGACCTTGACCAGACCTTGTGCTTCGAGAAGACACTCACTCCGATAGTCTTCGAGTACAGTGGCGGTGCAACAGGCATCGACCTTACTTGGACAGACGGAACTCCGGCTACTACCTGCCTCGACTTTGCAATCGACAATACCGCCCATACGCTTACGATAAGCGAGGGCAGCACACCAGTAGCAGGTACTTACGCATATACGGTCGCTACCACTGGAGCAATATCCCCATGTGACAATCCGACATTAAGCGGTACGATAATTATCCGTCCGGAACTTACAGTATCTGTCACTGGCGACCACCAGTCGTGCGTAACTGGCAACAT
>CACYQN010000011.1 GCA_902776565.1 uncultured Bacteroidia bacterium | reverse complement strand
CTGGATCAGACTGTAGAACGAGTCAACTATCTGCCCATCACGCACCATGACCACTCCGACGGAGCAGACACTTGACGGCTGCTGATTGGCCGTCTCGAAGTCGATGGCAATGAAGTCCCTGAGCATCGTTCAAATCATTTTTGTTTCACCCTCTCTGGTGATTTCCCAGAATGGAATGTTCTTTTCGTGAGCTAGTCGAATACCAGGATGGACTGCTCCGTTTCGAGCACAAAGCCGCTATGGAAGATATAGGTCAGCGTCATGAAATCTTATATGTTGGCAAGATACTCCTCATCGGAAATCTTACTGGAGAGGATGGCATCGGCAATAGCCTTCTCCATCACCAGCGAGGCCAACACACCGATGGTGTTGACATCCGACTGGACATCACCGCCGCTGAGGGATATGGCATAGACGGTGTCGCCGTCAGCCATGGTAAACACAGGACGTATGCAGCGAGCCATGCCTGTGGAGGCGATGTTTGCCACCTTCTGCAGGTCGGCCACGCTCAGGCGGGCATTGGTGAACACGGCTGCGATGGTTGTATTGCCTGCTATCAGGTCGGAATACTGGTTCATGAGCAACGCCTGTTCGGCACTTACGAAGCCTTTGCGGTCGGCGGTGGTCATGCCTGCTATCTTCACACCGTCCTGGAAGATGTCACCTAAAGCATTGACGACGACGGCCACACCCACTTCCAGTTTTCCGAGTCGTGCTGCAGCATAGCCTATGCCACTTTTCTGAGCCGAGGCCATGCCTCCGGGTTTCCCCACAGTGGCTCCCGTGCCGGCACCTATATTTCCGCTGAGTGGCGCGTTACCTGCGATGGCACTCTGACAGGCCTTATAGCCCATTTCACGGTCGGGTCGGACGTTACCCTTGCCGTATGACAGATCGAAGATGCAGCTCTGACATACGATGGGAACCAGCCCGAAGCCCGTGTCATAGCCATGACCATTTTCTTCAAGATAGTTCGCCACACCATCGGAAGCCGCCAGGCCGTAAGCCGAACCGCCACTGAAGACTAAGGCATTGAGAGGCTGCGTATTGCGCTGAGGGTCCAGAAGCGGCACCTCCCGTGATGCCGGACCGCCACCCAGCACTACCGCCGAGGCCATCGAGGCCTTGGAGAAGAAGAACACCGTCACACCTGTCTTGGCATCATTGTCCTGTGCATTTCCGACGCTTACTCCCTGGAGTTGAGAGAAAGGCTGGGATTCCACCAGGCTCTCCATCTCCTTGTACTTATCGACGCGGCTTGTCGTGTCGACTCCTAACACCTCTTCATCATCATCCTTCGAACAAGCAGTAAATACGCATGCACCGAAAAGAAGGATGGCGGCGAAGACTACGTTTATATTCCTATCTACTTTCATCGATTATTAAATTTTATTCTATCACTCCTTGAGAATATCTCTCTTATCTCCAAATAAACAATCCTTCAGAACCTGCCAAAGAGCCAATTAACTCCAACACTTCCTCTGCCGGATTATAGACAGTTATATAGGTATCATCACCGCTGACTGTTATCAGAACATCGGCTGATTTCAGGATGATGTAGAACATCTGCCTGTCGGCCATGCACTTCAATAGTGCAGCCTCCAGTTCATGTGGGGCAGGATTCGTAATCCATTCATCACCGTCGTGACTCACATCGATATCTTCATAGCAGTTCAGCTTCAGCAGGACGTTGGTGAATTTCTTGTAGATGTGGTCAATCTGAGGGTGCTCCAGAAAGAATTTCTCAATCCTGAAGTATTGTCCTCTGCCGTCTGCGGGCACTTGTTTGGGCAGTATGTCGATTACCCAATATGGCTTGTTCAGATACTCTTCTATCGTCATGTTTATTTCTCCAGTTTCTTGGCTGGCCAGCCATAGTCCTGATACATAGTCACTGCGAGGCCGTTCTTCTTGGCATAAGTCGCCAACACGTCTGCTCTCAGTCTTTCACGATTCTTCTCATCGCTGTTGATGGCTTGGAAGGCATCGTACTTATCGCCAAAAATCTTCTTGGCCGTCGGCAAGTATCTGGAGCCATCCTCTACCTGATCGAAGGCCGTCACCTCGAAGCCCTTTTCTGTCTGCCGGATGTGCAATAGTCCAGGATGGCTGCCGCCAGAGACGCATTTCAGCGTGTCGCCCACCTGATTGTAGTTGAACACCCAGAAATCGCCCCATACGAGAATGTCCTCAGCATTACGCTTGTCAACTCTTACTATGCTGTGGATAGGTACGCAGTGTTCACCCTTGGCATATTTGCTGCCGATGGAGTCTGCCAGATAGCGGTCAATGGCTGGGAAATAGTTTGTTTCCCGCTCATTGACAAGCACAACTCTTTTGTTCTCGTAGTTCTTGGCCACCTCAAAAGCTACCTCACTACTTTCCACGTTGTCCTCTGAAGTGGGAGTGGCTGCTTGTTTGTTACCACATGCTGCCAATGCCATTATAGCAGCTAAAGCGAATATTATCTTTTTCATATCCAGTTATTATGTTTCAATACCATTATTTATGTAAACTCAATGATGGCACTCACCTCACTCCCTATAGACAGGGAAATGATGATACCGTCAAACTCAATGATGGCACTCACCTCACTCCCTATAGACAGGGAAATGATGATACCGTCAGCTATTTTGTAAATAATAGGAGTCAGACTATCACCAAGTTTGGCAGCTACGCGATATTCCACACGAAGACCTCGAACCACGAAATCCTCCGGCAACAGTTCCATCGCCATGCGGACATAGTTGGCATTGTTCAGATGCTTGTTGTAATCGATGTCGGCACGAAGCACCTTAATCGGCTCCAGCACTTCACCTTCCGTCTTTGGCAGGATGATGCGGCGGTCTTTGTAGTTCATCTCCAGCTGCGGCTCCAGCTTCATTGATTGAATGGTCGCATCGTCCACACGTTTCAACTTGCCAGCCACCTTGTCAACGAATGCTCCCATGCTCCATGTCTTGTAGCAAGGATTCCCTTGTGCATCATAGATGAACGTGTTGCGGAATCCGAACATGGGCTTCATGCCATAGACTGAGGTTGTCACCGTCAACTCTTCTTTGTAGTCGGGCACTCGGACGATTTCAACCTGGCGTGTTGCTAGGAGTTGTGCCATATTCTGCTGCAAGAAGTAGTCCTTGACTTCAGGTTCGCTGTCAATCCACATCTCTGAGCAGTCCTGCATCATCTGGAGGGCTGAATAGAGTTTCAGCCGTCCTTCGCTGTCGCAGGTGCTTGTTGTTACTTTGTATTTTAAACTGTACATATTTTTTATGCAGATAAATTGGAATTTAGTGAGTTGCCTTTAAGTATTGCAAATCACCATACCAGTAGCTGGCAGTGCAGCCGCCGTCGATCAGAAAATCTGCACCGCTGATGAAACGACCGCGAGAGGACATCAGGAACTCTGCCAAATCGCCTACCTCATCAGGCGTTCCTGCACGACGGGCTGGCATACCGGCTATCATATCAAGATAGCCCTTGGCACGAGGGCCGTGTAGCTCATCATTTGCCAATGGGGTGATGATGATGCCAGGCGAGATGCTGTTGATGGTGGCACCGCGTTTTGCCCAGCGACAGGGATGAACGGCAATCGCATCAGCTCTTCCACGGGCGACATTGCCAGTGCATCGTTCTGCTCCTGGGGCAAGGCTGGCAGACGGTGACCGCTCTGCGACGAAATGATGATGCCAGAACCACCATCAGCCATGACCTTGCCGAACTCCTCCATGAGTACGCTTGTGCCGTAAAGATCAACACGAAGAATCTCCTCTACGGGAGCCTGGGAAGGCGACACACCAGCGGCATTCACTAAGTATTTCACATCTCCCTTACTCGTGGCAAACTCCACCAAAGCAAGGATATCCTCCTTGTTTCCAATGTCACATCGGATGGTAGAACATTCGAAGCCTGCGTCTTCCAATGTCTTGGCAGTTCGCTTGGCATTCTCTTCACTATAGTCGGCCAGCACCACGTGCTTGCCTGCTGACACGCGACGGATTATCGCCAGTCCGATGCTTCCTGCACCTACTAATACTGATACCTGTTTCATTCGTAAATTCCGATTTATCTGTTTCTAATCTATAGATTCTTCCCGAAAAATTCTGCAAGCGTGTCCCAAGGGATGTAGTTGCCCTCGCCACCGTCATAAAGGTCGCAGTGTGAAGCACCGGGGATGATGAGCAGCTGTTTGTTTTCGGGATTGGGATTCGGTTTGCCGATGAAGTTGTATCCTTCGGACTGACCTTCCAGCATATATTTGTAGGCTGCTTCACCAAAGTAGCGTGAATGAGCCTCGGCGCCGTGCATCACGAGAACTGCGGAACGAATTTCGTTGATGTAGTAGAGGAAACGGCTGTTGGCGTAAGCCTGTGTGCCGATGACGCGCCATCCGTCGTTGCTGTTGCCGCTACGCTTATGGTAGCCGCGCGGGGTTTTGTAATAGGCGTGGTAATCTTTCACAAACTGTGGAACTTCATCGGGCAGCGGGTCGATGACACCGCCAGCCATTACCATTGGATCGGAGAGGCGTTGCTTGCTCATTGCCTCGCGGGCAGTATGGCGCGACTCTTCTTTGTCTTCGCTGTCGAAGTATCCGTTGCCACTGACACGGGTCATGTCGTACATTGTGCTTGCCACGGTAGCCTTGATGCGCGTGTCGGCAGCGGCAGCGTTGAGGGCTATGCCACCCCAACCGCAGATGCCGATGATGCCTATGCGTTCGGCATCCACATTGTCCTGCTTCGACAGAAAATCGACGGCAGCCATAAAGTCCTCGGTGTTGATGTCGGGTGATGCCGTACGGCGAGGTTCGCCGCTGCTCTCGCCAGTGTACGACGGGTCGAAAGCCAGTGCCACAAAGCCGCGCTCCGCCATCCGCATGGCGTAGAGGCCGCTGCTCTGCTCCTTGACAGCGCCGAAAGGACCGCTCACAGCGATGGCCGCCAGTTTGCCTTGGGCTTCCTTTGGAGTGTAGAGATCGGCTGCTAACGTCAGCCCATACTGTGTTTCAAATGTAACCTTGCTGTGGTCAACTTTGTCGCTGAGTGGGAAAACCTTGTCCCATTCCTGCGTGAGTTGTAATTCCTGTTTCATTTCCTCTTTTGTTTCTGTTGGTTGCGTTTTGTCGTTGCAAGCAGTTGCCAATATGACTATCGTTGCAAATAATGCTAATTTCTTCATTGTCGCTTATTTACAGGATTAATTCATAAGTCTGCTTTCGCCCCAAGTGTATTGCGGATAGGCCTTTTTCAAGTCTTTTGCAGAACCTTCGACTCCGCTACCTCCGCTGGTTGCAAACACATTCAGCACCTTGCCGCTAAGGTCGTGAGCCTCGATGAATGTGTTGATGATTGTCGGTGCTGTGTACCACCATACTGGGAAACCAATCCAAATGGTGTCGTAGTCGGCAATGTTGGGGCAGGTGTTCTTGATTGCCGGACGCGAACTCTTGTCCTTCATTTCCAGCGTTGAACGCGACTGCTTGTCACGCCAGTCGAGGTCGGCGGCAGTGTAGGGCTTCTCTGGTACGATTTCGAACAGGTCGGCATTCTTTTCCTTTGCCAACCTCTGGGCTGCGGCCTTGGTAGTGCCTGTAGCCGAAAAATAAACTACTAATGTCTTTTTCATTTCGGTATTCTCCTTTGCTTGTTTGTTTTGTGCGTATGCGCCCGACAGTAGGCAGCATATTGCGATTATTAATGTAATTTGCTTCATAATCAAATAGTTGTATTTGTTATTTGTTTTCTTTTATTTCTCTAATTATTCTGGCAGGACTTCCAGCAACGACCATATTGGCTGGTACATCCTTGGTAACAACGCTTCCTGCAGCAACTATGGCATTTTCGCCGATAGTAACGCCGGCAAGCACTTTCACATCGGCACCGAGCCAGACATTGCGTCCGATGACAATGGGCTTTGTAAGCAACGAATGACGCGTGGCAGGGTCTTCGGGATGATATTCGGTAGCAAGTACGCAATGCGGTCCGATAAATGCGCCGTCTTCGATTGTTATTCCGCCGAGTGCAAGAAATGTACAGCCGAAGTTTACAAAACAGTCGCGGCCAAAGCGTGTTGTAAGTCCATAATTGATGTTAAACGGAGGAAACACACGCACGGTTTCGTCGATGTTGCTACCGGTTATCTGTCTCAAGTAGTCTCTGACTTCCGCTTCGTTGTGATAGCCAGTGTTCATTTCGGTACACAGTTTCATTGTCCGTTGCACATCGGCATAGAGGTCGTCGCTGCCGACATAGTCTTTTCCTGTGGGGTTGTCTGTCATTGCTTGCTGAATTTTATTGTTATGTTTCCTGTGCCAAGTGCTTCTTTAAGTTGTTGGATATCATTTATATGTCCGATTGGCGAATAGCTGTACGACGACTTGAAAGTTTCGTAGAACACCACTATGCAGTTGTCCCCGTAAAGCATAATGTCGCCAGCGTTGATGGTTCCAGGACGGATGCTGTTGACGGGCAGGGTGGTTTCGAGGTAATTGTATTTTTCGTTCCCGTTCAGCTCGTTCATTTCCAAAGTAGTCGGCAATAGTGCGTAAAAACTTTCTGCACTATTGTTGTCTTCGAGTGTGGCGGTGAAAATCTTGTCGCCAATCGAAAGTTGTATTGTCTTTACAGATGCTGGCGTCGTCATATCGGGTTCTTCTTTCGTACACGAAGCGAAAAATAGCATGGCAAAAGCTAATATGTTGACCATAACTTTCATTTTCCGAACACTTCCTTTGCTCTGTCCATCTGCGTTGGTATGTCAACTCCGAACGGACAACGGCTTAGGCAAGCACCGCAATGCGTGCATTCGCCTGCATGATGGGGCAACGAATCGTATTTTGCCTTCAATTCGGATGTAAGTCCTTCTTTTTCGGCCTTGTCGAGCAGCTCGTTTACCTTTGCAATCGGAATGCCGGCACTGCAGGGCATACAATGGTTGCAATAGGTGCATGCACCTTTGTCCATATCGTTTTGTGCTGTTTGCTTGCTGAGTGCTGAATTGTAATCCTTTTCCTCGTCGGTAGCCTTAAGGTAGTGCAGGTATTCGTCAACCTTGCTGGCACTGTCGATACTGCAAAGTGCAACTTTCACGCATGGTTTTGCCAGCACATACGCAAAACACTGGTCGCGGGTAAGCGCAATCTTCAGTGGCGATTTCTCGGCATCAAGCAGACGGTCACCTCCGCCGAAGGTTTTCATAACTGTGATGGCAATGTCGTGCTGGGCGCAGTAGTCGTACAATTCCACGCGGACGGGGTCAATTCCTGGTAGCATTTCATCGAAAGTCTTTGAATCCCAAGGATTCTTGTCCGACTGTACACGGTCGAATGCAGGGTTGAGACTGAACATGATAACCTCTACCAGTCCGCTCTTGGCGATGGCAAGTGCAACTTCGGCATTGTGGCTGCTTAGACCAATGTGCTTGATTTTTCCCTGCGCCTTCAGGTCTTGCACATATTGCAGATAGGGGCTTCCCTGTATTTCCTGCCATTCTTCCATCTTGTCAACGATATGAATCATACCGACATCAATGTAATCGGTGTGCAGTCGTTCCAACAGGTCTTCGAAACCGATTTTGCATTTTTCCACATCGCGGGTGCGCTCGTAGCTGTCGCCGTTCCACCAGCAACCAATGTGACCTTGTATAATCATCTCTGCACGGCGGTCGCCAAGTCCGTAACCTATGTTGCTGCGAACCTTTGGATTAGCATCGTAAAGGTCCATGTAGTTCATGCCGTGGTCAAGGGCGTATGTGACGAGTTCGCGCGAAGCGGTAGAGTCAATTTCATCGAAACCTCCGCATCCAAGTCCAATCACGCCAACGCGCAGTCCTGTGCTTCCCAATGTGCGGTATTCCATATCGGGATTTTCCTTAAACTGCGGTGTTTTCTGTCGGTTAGTGCAGCTTACCATCATTAAAATGGTAGCAAATGCGAGTAATACTATTTTCTTCATTGAGCTATATGTTTATGTTTAGGGTTCAAAAATACTAAAAAACATCAAAATGGCAATTGACAATATTAGTTAATGATTATAGCTGTTCATATTGCTCGTCGCTTACTGGCTCAAGCCACTCATTGCTGGCATTTTCCTTCACATCCTTGTGATATGTAAGGTGTTGCATCCAACTGTCCTTGGAAGCACCGTGCCAATGCTTTACGCCTTCGGGAATTTCAATTACCACACCGGGTTTCAGCTCGACGGCTGGCTTTCCCCATTCCTGGTACCATCCGCGACCGCTCACGCATACCAGCACCTGAACTTGGTTGTGGTGAATGTGCCAGTTGTTGCGGCAACCTGGCTCGAAGCAGACATTAACCATTCCGCCATCCATAGGTACAAGGTAGCTGTTGCCTATGAAATATTGTGCGTATGCCGTATTAGGTTCTCCGATGGGCCATGGCGACTGTGCACAAACAACATCTGTCTTGCCGTCAACAGCCATAGCAATGGCGGCCTCACAGCGCGAAGCTTCGATGGAAAGTCCATTTTCCCTCAACGAATTCGGGATGTTGCGCAACTGCTCTTCTGTTACACCCATATTCAAAGCTCCACGCACATGAGCCTGCAACTGCGGCATTACATTTTCCAGACCGCTCAAAGCACTTACGGTGATTAGTTCGCGGTCGGCGTGGGTGAGGTTGTTGCGGGCGAAGATGTCGCCGAATAGATGTGCTTTCAGATAGTAGTCCTCGGCAGGGCAGAAGTCGTAGTTGAAAGGTTGTCCGCTGAGTTTTGTCTGCACTTCGGTACCTTGCTTAAGCGCGTCGTAGTTTGATGGCAACGGCGATGCATCTTCTCCCAATTCGGTCTTCAGACCTTTGACATCGCGGTCGGCAACAACCTTTTGCAAAGTTCCCAAGGCATTGAGCGAGCGAGGAAAACCCGTGTAGGCATAAAGTTGCGAGAGGGCTTCCTTGATTTGGCTGACTGTCAAGCCATTGTCGAGGCCGTTGTTGATGGATTCTGCAAGTTTTCCGAGATTTCCTTGCGCTTCGTAACAAGCAATTGCACTTATGCACGATGCCTGTTTTTCGTTGAATGTCAATGTGTTCATGCCTTTTTCAGTATTGTTGGTCGTATTGTTGCAAGCAGCCATAAGAACTGCCGAGCAAATTACTAATATCGTTTTCTTCATATTTTATAATTTTAGATTAAACCTCTCCATCCCATAAACATTTTGGTCACTTCGCCGTCGTGGTGGTCGAAGAAGAGGCTCTGTTTGGTGTCGAGTGTTTCGATGCGAGCCATCTCGTCAGCCGAAAGTTCGAAGTCGAAAATATTGAAGTTCTCGGCCATGCGCTCCTTGTGTGTTGATTTCGGAATGATAATTACATTGCGTTGCAATAAGAAACGAAGTGCAACCTGGGCAACACTTTTACCGTGAGTTTTGCCAATTTGGGAAAGTAATTCGTTGGTGAAGAAATTGTTACGACCTTCTGCCAATGGACCCCACGACATAATCTGGCATCCGAACTCCTCCATATATTTCTGCGGTAGATGCTGCTGGTTGAAAACATGAGTTTCGACTTGGTTTACCATAGGTTTTACCTCCACATTCGAGGCAAGGTCGATGAAATGGTCGGGGTAGAAATTGCTTACACCGATTGCTCGTAGTTTGCCTTTGTGGTAAGCATCCTCCAATGCACGGTATGCTCCGTAGCGGTCGCAGAATGGTTGGTGCAGCAACATAAGGTCGATGTATTCGGTTTGCAGTTTGCGCAGGCTCTCCTCGATTGATGCTTTTGCTCTTTCGTAGCCGTAATTCGAAATCCATATTTTGGAGACGATGAATATTTCATCGCGAGATATGCCGCTCTTTTTCACCGCATTGCCTACACCATCTTCGTTTTGGTAAGCCTGTGCTGTATCTATCATTCTGTAACCTACGCTAAGCGCATCGCTCACGCAGCGTTCTGCATCGCTTGGTGTCACCTGATACACTCCGTAGCCCATCTGTGGCATTTTTACGCCGTTGTTTAATGTTATGTATTGCATAGAATTTAATTTTAAATTGTTAATAGCCAAGTCCTTTTAACCATTTCTCAACTTTTGCCTTGCCTGTGCGCACTTCGTGTCCGTAGATGCTGAAGCCTTTGTGTACACTTGCCTTTGGAAAAGCTTTTTTCACATCATCGACACAAGATGCCAAGCCGCTGCCTTCGTGGGTTGTGAATGGGATGACGGTTTTGCCGTCAAGATTTATATCGCGGAAAAGCGTGAACATCACCTGCGGATAGGTTCCCCACCACACGGGACCACCGATAAATACGGTGTCGTACTGCGAAAGGTCGGGAGCAGAGCCTTCGTATGGCGGCAATTCGCCGTTGGCAGCCTCTTTCTTGGCTAGTTCGATAAGTGGCGTGTAGGCCATGCCGTCGTATTTGTGAGTGATTATTTCAAATTGCTCAGCACCAGCGATTTCCGATATGTAGTCGGCTACAATTTTTGTATTGCCAACCTCGATGTTTCCCACGCTGTAGTTGTCGCCAGCATGTGAGAAGAAAATGACGATTGATTTGCTCATATTGTTATGATTTTGTGGTTTAACTTCTTGTTTGTTCTGTGCGTTGCAGCTGGTAGCGAGTACCAATAATAATAGCATTACATTCAAGGTTTTCATAATTTATTCTCCTATGTTCTTGATGAATTTTGCTGGATTTCCGCCAACGATGGTATTTTCGGCAACATCCTTTGTAACCACAGCACCTGCGGCTACCACGGCGTTTTTGCCAACTGTAACACCCGGCAAGATGGTGGCTCCTGCGCCAATCCAAGCGTTTTCGCAGATGTGTACTGGCTTGAAAATCAGTATCATACGGTCGTGGAGGTCGTGGTTGTTGGAAATTAGCTGCGCATTGGCGGCAATCATTGCACCGTCATCAATTGTGATGCCTCCGCGAGCCATCATAAGGCAGTTGTTCATTATCATTACACCTTTGCCCAGTCGTACGCGGTCGAAGCAAACACCTGTGAGTCCGGGCATTACGAAGCCACCGTCAGCAAATACATCGTGGCCAAACAGTTCCTTGGCGAGCGCATTGTACTCGTCGGTATATGGCATAGTGTGGTTCAACTTGAATAATGTCTGAGCCTGACGAACGCCTTCGGCAAGTTCTTCGGCTGTCGATAACCTTGGGTCAACTCTTTCTTCTTGCATAACTCTTTTGTTTTACGATGCAAAAAAACAGCAAATCCACGGAACCGCTATTTCACAAAAAGCACTATAATTTTCACTTTTTGCACAAATGTTTTGGGGGAATAAAAAATAATCTGTAACTTCGCCTCGTGAAGATTGACTTTCTATATTCGACGGACTTTTATGGGATGAACGCACCAGAACTGGCTCATACCTGTATGCATCTGCTTTGCACGGCTGGGGAGGGGAGTTTTGTGTTCAACGAACGATGCTACCATATTGTGAAGAATGATTTGGTAGTTGTTCCGATGCCCGACCGTGTGAAAAATCTTGCTGCGCATCCCGACATGCAGGTCGAGTGGTTTGCTGCCGACAACAAGTTTCTCCAAAACCTGCTACCATCGAACAACTACAGCATAGGCGGCAGTATAAGCCTGAACCAAAACCCGGTAATTCCACTTACCGATGAGCAGGCTTCAATTATGCTGGCCGATTTCCATCGTCTGCGCGACCGACTAGGCGACCGTCATCTGCTGTTCTACCGCGAACTTATGGGTAGCCTCTGCCTTACGATGATGTACTACATCTTCGAGCCGCACGCACAGCGCGATACTACAGCTCCGCACAGCGACCGAACAGCCTACATCGTGAAGCAACTGATGGATATGCTTTCGACGGGTATAAGCCGCACCGAGCGCGAGGTAACCTACTATGCCGAACGACTGAATGTGTCGCCAAAGTACCTTTCGGCAACCGTCAAGCGCGTCACAGGTCATAGCGTTAGCAGCTACATCAACCGCCATACCGTACCAATTATAAAAAAGTATCTCGACGACGAGCGCCTCTCGCTTACGCAAATTGCCGAGCGTATGAATTTTGCTTCGCTTTCCTATTTCAGCCGCTACTGCACCAAACATTTAGGTCAGTCGCCCAGCGAGTATAGACGGAGTTTGCAGCCGAGGGGGTAATTTCGTGCGAAAACATCAGCAAAATACTTATAATTAGCATTGCCTTCTTTCGTCTGTCAGACTAATTATGTAAAAGAGGACTATTTATTGATAAACTTTACTATGCAATCAATGCAAGTTGGTTTGTTTGTGAGTATGTCAACAAAAACATTGGCAGGTATTGGTAATTAATTGTTCGGCATGTGGAAACCATAGTCGTTTTGCTTCAGCCCATTGTTGTACTAACTCTTCTTGCTTGGCATCTATATCCCAGTTTGCTGGGCTGCTTGCTTGGCTTTCTGTAGCATTTCGACTTGGCTCAAGGCTTCTTCGAGCGTAGTTGCATACGATGTACGCCCCAATGAGCGGCGCACCTGCCGTGCAGAGTCCTGCATGCTCCGGTAAATTGAATCTATCAATATTTGTTCTTCCATTGAGTATTTCGTTTATGTAGTTGTCTATCAGTTGAAGTGTATGTTCCGAAAAAGCATTGTATTTAATGGATGTGTTGATTTGGTCTTGTCGTGTAGGCCAATTTGTAATACCCAAACGCTCTTTGGTATTCCAATCAGGTTTAGGTACGATGGCAATATTACAAATTTCAATAATTTCATTTTCCGCTAATCCAAGACCAGACCGTTCCAATTCTTCTCGCACATCAATCGTCCATCTGGAATCAATAAGTTCCGTCCATCCTCTGTCCTCCAAATATCGGAGTCCATTTGAAATCGCAGAAGAATTTGAGTTCGACATATCCATATTTAATAATTCGCTGACAAAAATACAAAATAGGATATTTATTACAAAATAAAAAATTTCGCAAGACCGATACTGGGATTTCATGATTTAACTTCGTTGAACTAAAGGTTTGCTAAGCCAATCTAAAGGTTGCGAAGTACGATTTGCGAAGAGTAAAATATCAAAAGATGCTGAAAACTTGCTGTTATTGATGTAAATTTGAAGTCTTTTTCTTGTTGTTTTGATGTTTTTGTGTTTTGCTAAAATAACTAATGTATAATCTTTGGTTGTGTATATATAATAAGTATTGTTTGCTGTATTTAAAAGGTCGATTTTTTGTAAAAATATATAAATACTAGTACAAGGTGCTGACAATCAACATTCTGTTGTGATTATGTAAATATTTTTAGAAGAAGTACATTTGTGTTAAAAAAATGTCTATATTTGAATGAATTTTTTCATGTGTAATAAAATCAAATTTTCAGAGAGCCATGAATAGAAAATTATTATTACTAATCATATTATCGTTTGCGCTTTTTTCGTGTAATGATAATACTCAACAATTTAAGGATAATGTCGAAACAAAAGAAAAGTTTGTTTACGATTATGAGGTATATAATGCAAAGGACATTATTCTTGCTGAAGAGGACAGAGGCAAAACGATTCTGAGCCGCAAGCAGTTGGTTGATATGGACGGAAAGAATGTCGTTATTTTGAATATTGGTGGCAACTCTTTATCTTTCTATGACCTTGAAAGCGGTGAAAAAGTACACGAAATACTTGTTGATTCTTTAGGCAAGATGAAATGCTTTCATTTTGTAGGAAAGGATAGCATTTTTATTGGCTGTTCAAACTTTCGCCACGAAATAGAACTTGCGACACCGCAGGCACTGCGCCTTATCGACTGGGACGGCAATGTGAAGAAAATATATGGATACGAAGTCGATCAGGATGAATTGAATAGATATAAATATGATGTAGATAAACTTGTTGCTCCTGATAATAACGATTTTGTCTTTTGTCAAGGCAATATAATTCCGTGTGAAACCTATTTTAGGTCATACGGTTTGTTGGGAACAAAAGAGTCAGTAGAGAATCCGCTTCCTATTGGAATCCGTATGGATACAAAGGAAAACAAATACCATGTTTCAAAGCATAGGAAATATGCAGACATAAAGGAAGGTATGCATTATCCTACTTACTGTTCGCTTTTGGTGACAAAATCGGCAAACGATTTGCCTGTATTCAGGTATCGGTATTCATCGTCTGCATTTGAATGGGATTTCAATCACGATAGTATCATAGAACATTGTTTCAAGTCAGCTTTAATCGACACAATAATGCCGCTTCCACATCCAGCCGAATATGGGCATGAAATGCCATGTTATTATGGACCTGTAAAATATGACGAATGTAATCAGGTATATATAAGTACTATATTCTTTAATGATAATATATATGGAAAAACCAAATGGGCGATATTGTTTGCCGACAAGGACTTCCAGTATATAGGAGAAAAATTTGAATACGAGTACTATCCGTCTGAAACCAACAAGAATTTGGCACTCAATATACGAAAAACAGATGATTCAACTGTCACTGCATATTATCTTAAATTAGTAAAAAACAATTACGATTATGCCAAATACATTGATTCTTGTAAAAATGTATTGCAGAGCATGAAGCAAAATATAGATGACAAAAAGAATGTTTTGCTTGACGGTTGTCCACCAATCAAGTTTGTAAAGTCGCAGATGGACATAAAGGAGTCCAGCTACAAGATTCTGACAATATATTGCAACTGTGGCTGTCAGGGTTGTGAAAAAGGGGCATTAGGCACATTGCTGGCAAACAAGGAAGTTCTAAACAAAGTCCCATTGTACATAATTCTCTCCGCCTACAATCCAGAACATCTAGATTCGTACATTGAGACAACAGGACTTTCGTATTTCAACAAAGTTGCCAAGGATTCTACTGGTATTATGAAAACCGTTGCAAAAACTGGATTAGTTTTAAATCCAAGAATAACAGTAGTAAATGATGGTATGGTAATACTGGATACAATTTATCAGGCACTTGACATTGAAGATAAACTTTTGCCACAGATTGCTGGTCCCAATGAAAATTCAAGATATGTGTTGAATGACAATGGAGAGGTATCAATTGTTTATAGTTATAAGAAGTAAAATTTAATTTTGGACATATCCTAAAAGTTCGGCGATTGTCGGGCTTTTTTTCATTTAAATGAATTCTCACGAATTATGGTGTCAGAAAAATACTTACTTTTGCATTTTGTATGGATAATGCCGAACGATTAGGAGTTGAACGCATAAGCACCTTGCTTTTGCGGTTGTCGTTGCCCTCGGTGCTGGGGATGCTCGCCATTACCATATATAATGTTGCCGATACTATTTTTGTGGGACAGGCCGTGGGCGTTGGCGCAATAGCCGGATTGTCGGTTACCTTGCCGCTTATGCTTATGATAAACAATACCTTTGGACAAGCGGTAGGACTTGGCGGAGCATCAATAATTTCGCGTGCGCTTGGTGCAAGAAACCGCGAACTTGCCGAACTTGTGCTTCACAACCTTGTGTTTATGATTCTATGCCTCAATGTCCTGCTTTTCGGCTTGGTAATCGCGTTTCTGCCCGACCTGCTGAGGCTTTTCGGTGCCGACGATTCCATTTTGCCGTATTCGATGGAATATGCCGTGTGGTGTCTGCCCGGAAGTTTTGCGATGAACATTTTTTTCGTCTTTATCAACGTCATCCGTGCCGAGGGAAATACCAAGTTTGCTATGTGGTGTCAGGTTCTGACGGCGGTTATAAACCTTGTGCTCGACCCGATATTCATCTTTATTTTCGGCTGGGGCGTGAAGGGTGCGGCCGTTGCAACTTCTATTTCGCAGATTGTGAGTGCGGTTCTCGGTCTGTGGTATTTCCGCCGAAGCAAGAAGAGGGTTCTGTCGCTGTCGTACCGCGATTGTTTCAGGTTGCCGAAGCCCAAGGTTCTGGGCGAGACTTTGGCTCTTGGTTCGGCATCGTTCGGAAGGCAGCTGGCGCACTCATCGACATCCATTGTGCTTAACAATGTGCTTGGCGGAGTGGGCGGTTCGATGGCTATTGCCGCCTACGGCATCATAAACCGTCTGACGATGTTCGTGTTTATGCCGATATTTGGTGTCAATCAAGGATTTATGCCTATTGCAGGCTACAACTACGGAGCCGAAAAGTATGGTCGTGTGATTGGCGCATTGAAGGCTGGCATAATATTTTCGACGGTAATATGCATTGTCGGTTTTGTGCTGTTCGAGTTGATTCCGCACCAGTTGCTCTTTATGTTCAGCGACGATGAGGAACTTGTAGAGATAGGGGCGAGGGGACTGCGAATTTTCGTGCTTGCAATTCCCGTTGTGGGCTGTCAGGTGATAGGGGCGGGCTTGTTTCAGGCATTGGGCAAGGCAAAGCCGGCATTTTTCCTTTCGATTGCCCGTCAGATGATTTTTCTTATACCTTTAGTTATAATTTTGCCCCGCTATTGTACTGCTTTTTGGGGCGATGATGCCATTTGGTACGCCTTTCCAATCTCCGATTTGCTATCGACGGTAATAACAATCTTGATGTCGCATAAATTGGTTAAGTTGTTGATACATAAGACTTAGTTGTAGTGCTAAATGTTAAATAAATGTTATTGGGCATATTTTGGAACGGATTTTGCCAAACTGGATTTTCGGATTAAAAATTTACAGAGATGAAAAGGTTATTTCTAACAATATTGGTTGCTTTCTTCTGCTTGTCGGAAGTGGCGTTTGCTCAGAAAGATATGCCGTATTATTCTGAAATAAATGTCGATAGTTTGATATCCGCCACCGAGAATCTTATTCTTTTGCCCGAGGTTAAGGTTTATTCCAACAAGCGCAAAGCAGCAAGGGCGGCTAAGAAGTATGACAAGACGGTAAGAAATTTCAAGAAGGTTTATCCGTATGTCTTAGAGGTTTCGGCAATATATCGTCAGATTGACGACAGCCTTGCCCGTATGGATTCAGAACGCCAGCGCCGTCAGTACATGAATATGCGTGAAGACCAGATAATGGCTCACTATAAGCCGATTATGAGCAAGTTTACCTTGTCGCAGGCGAAAATGTTTGTGAAGTTGCTTGACCGTGAATGTGGCAGTACGGCATACGAGGTCATCAAGACTTTGAAAGGTGGATTTTTTGCAGGGACATGCCAGTTGTTTGCATGTATGTTTGGCAACGACCTAAAGAAGTCGTACGATTCGGATATTTCCGACAAGGCGCTTGAGATTCTGGTAATCCAGTATCGACAAGGCAGGTTAGGCTGAAATTAGAAATCTTCTGTTTTCCTTTTATATATTTTGTTGGCGGGCGGGATTCGTTCCCGCCTGTTTTTTTGCTATGATTCAATGGTTCAATGTTCAAATGTTTATGGGTTTGAATGGCTGACGCCGTTTGAAAGTTTGAATGGCTTCGCCGTTTGGAAGTGGCTTTTCGCCTTTCAGCCCAATTGTCCATTGTCAATTAAAATCCCAAATCGTACCTCGTCAATCTAAAATAAATTTGTATCTTTGTGCCTATGTTTGACGGAATAAAGTCGGGTCTTGCAAGACGCAAGTTGTTGAAGGCACGGGGTGTTGAACCTCGCTGTGTCCGTGCTTGTGGCTTGGAGTCGGCAAATAAGGTCGGTATTCTGCACGATGCAACCGATGAGGCTCAGTTTGAAATTGCTCGGAAGTTGCTTTTCATTTTGCAGAAGCATATATCCTTCGTTAAGGCTCTTGGATTTGTTGATAGCAAGGAGCTTTCTGATTTCCATTTGCAGCCGCTCGAATTTTCGTTTTTCTGCAAAAATGACCTCGATTGGCTTGGCTTTCCGAAGGAAGAGTCTATTGCAGAATTTTGCGACACCGATTTCGACATTCTTATATGCCTTGATATGGAAGACAAAATTCCGATTAATTATGTGAAGATTAAGTCAAAAGCAGGTTTTAAAGTTGGATTTTATTCGGAAACGAATTCCGATTTGCTTGATGTGATGATTAGCCTCAACGAGGAAAATTCAAGTGTTGAGGAACTTGTAAAACAGATATTGCACTATTTGGAGAATATTAGATATGAATAAGTTTATTGGAACAGGAGTGGCGTTGGTTACGCCTTTTGATATTAACGGAAATGTTGACTATGTGGCATTTTCGCGACTGCTGGCTCATGTTATTGATGGTGGAGTCGATTATGTGCTGGTGATGGGAACTACTGGCGAAACGCCTTGTCTGTCGGCTGCCGAACGCCGTCAGGTGATTGACTTTGCAAAGAAGGAAATTGCTGGTCGTGTGCCGATTATGGTTGGAATGAGTGGAAATAACACCGCCGACCTGCTTGATAGCATCCGCAATTTCGATTTCAGTGGAATCGACGGACTTCTGACAGCATCTCCGTTCTACAACAAGCCTGTGCAGAATGGTTTGTACGCTCATTTTGCTCATGTTGCCGAAGTTTCGCCTGTGCCTGTGATTCTGTACAATATACCGGGTAGGACTGGCGTTAACATTTCGCCCGAAACTATCTGCCGTCTTGCTTGCGACTTCGACAACATCGTTGCTGTGAAGGAGGCTTCGGGTTCGGTTGACCAGATTATGCGCGTTGTGGAGAACAAGCCCGAACGCTTTACTGTAATTTCGGGCGACGACGGTTTGACGCTTCCTCTGATTTCCGCTGGCGTTAAGGGCGTGATTTCGGTGATTGCCAATGCGTTTCCTCGCGACTGGTCGGCAATGGTAAAGGCTGCCCTCAATGGCGACTTCGATTCTGCACGAGCTATCCATTACAAGTATTTGCGTACCGTAAGGATGATGTTTGCCGAAGGCAATCCTGCTGGTGTAAAGGCATATCTTGCTCAGATGGGTATAATGCAGAATGTCTTGCGTCTGCCGTTGGTAAATGTCAGCGACGATTTGTATGCAAGGATTGCAGACGATATTATTAGGTTGAAAAAATAATGATTTGTAGCGGCGCAATGCATTGCGCCGCTACTACAGAAAATCGTAAATCCCGTGAAAACCGTTGCCTTCTGTACCCTTGGCTGCCGTCTGAATTTCGCCGAGACCTCAACAATCTCGCGATACTTCATTGAGCGTGGCTTTACCATAGTGCCGTTTTCGCAGAAGGCGGACTTTTATGTGCTGAACTCGTGTTCGGTGACCTCAAACGCCAACCGCAAGGGACGCAATGCCGTGGCTCGTGCCCATTCGCTGAATCCCGATGCAATTATAATTGTAACAGGCTGTTATGCACAACTTAAGCCCGATGAGGTTGCATCGCTTCCAGGCGTGAAATATGTGTTCGGCGTTAACAACAAGGCCGAAATTGAGCGGATAATCGACAATGCTGAAAATTCGCAGGATGTTGCTGTTAGTACTACGCCTCACAACGATATGAAAACCTTTGTCCCCGCCTTTTCCAAGGGTGACCGCACACGCGCTTTCCTGAAGGTGCAGGACGGCTGCGACTATTTTTGCGCCTACTGCACGATTCCGTATGCTCGCGGACGCAGTCGTAACCAGTCGATTGCAACTTGTGTGGAGCAGGTGAAGTCGCTTGCGCAGGACGGAATGAAGGAGGTAATAATTTCGGGTGTGAATATTGGAGATTTTGGTAAGACTACCGGTGAAAACTTTCTGCAACTATTGAAGGCTTTGTCTGCGGTGGATGGCATCGAGCGTTTCCGTATCGGCAGCATTGAACCCGACCTGCTAACCGACGAAATCATTGAGTTTGTGGCATCGGAACCGAAGATGATGCCGCATTTCCACATTCCGTTGCAGTCGGGGTGTGACGAACTGCTGAAACTTATTGGTCGTCGCTACGATACAGCATTGTATCGCCACAAGATTGAACTTGTGAAGAAGCTTATTCCCGATGCTTTCATTGGAATAGATTTGATAGTCGGCGTGAACGGAGAAACTCCCGAAATGTTTGAAGAAACTCTGAAATTCGTTGATTCATTGGATATTTCGTTCATTCACCAGTTCCAGTATTCCGAAAGGGAAGGCACGAGGGCGTTGAAGTTTACTCCGCGCGTGACGGCCAGGCAGAAGCAGGAAAGAGCCGATGTCATCAAGTCGGTTTGCGAGCGCAAGCATCGTAAGTTTGTAGAAAAGAATCTCGGTTCGGTGCGGAGTGTGCTTTTCGAGTCGGCAAAGAAGGGTGGTCTGATGTTCGGCTATACCGATAATTATATAAGGGTAGCAGTGCCGTACGATAAGGGTCTTGTGAATAGAATTTGTCAGGTGAGGTTGGCGGAAATGATTGAAGAAGATGTTGTTAAGGCAGAAATTTTGTAAAATAAGATAAATAATAAGTTATGAAGAAATCATTTATACTGGTAATTTTAATTTTCGCATCGATGCTGTCGTTTGCACAGTTTGTTGTAAGTCCTGCCTTGTCGGATGCGATTAAGGACGGAAAGACGGAGTATCTTGATGTGAACATATTTTTCGAGAACGCCGAATCTGTTTCGGATTTAGCGGTGCAGTTCGACAATTATCACGCTGACTTCGATACTCGCGTAAAGGGTGTAACGGCTTTGTTGAAACGCAACTACGAAAGGTCGTATGCAAAGTTTATGAAGCAGATAGAGCCGTTGAAGAAGGCAAATCCCAATGCTGTAGCAGAAATGGAAGATTTCTGGATTGTAAATGCCGTGAATATGAAGGTTAGGCGCGATGTTATTGGTCAGATTGCTGGTTTTGATAATGTTACCTATATCGACCTTAATGCTCCGCGCTACAAGATTGAAGACGGGACTACTTTGGTAGAGGAAAATGCTCCGCGTTCGGTAAACGGAGTGGAGTGGGGCGTGCGTGCCATAAATGCACCTGCAATGTGGGCTTTGGGTTATACAGGGCGCAATATCCTGATGCTCAGTATTGATACAGGCGTAAATCCCGAACATCCTGCTATTAGCGCCAACTATGCAGGAAACAATTTTCCGCAGTCGCAGTGCTGGTACGGAATGCGTCACGATATTCCGCGCGACAATGCTTCGTCGTGCCACGGAACGCACACCACAGGCACAACGATGGGACTTGACCGAGCCACCCACGACACAATAGGTATTGCCTACAATGCCAAGTGGATAGCCTGTGACCCTGTGGCTAGCACTTCGTCGGAATTGCTGACTGTCAGCCAGTTCTTTTCTGTTTACCAATGGGTTCTCAATCCCGATGGCGATGAAAATACCACCAACGATGTTCCGCGTGTAATCAACAACTCGTGGGGCTACGACTACGAGATGGCGGAGGAGTTTGGCGCTTGTTCGCTCCCCGAAAATTCGATTGTCGAAACTTTGGAGGCTGCGGGCATTTGTTCTCCGTTCTCTGCTGGCAACGAAGGTCCGAATGATGCTACAACTGGTTATCCTGCAATGCTGGCATACAATATTGTTAATCCAATGTCGGTGGCAGCGGTAAATTCAAGCAATGAAGTTGCTGGTTTTTCGAGCCGTGGACCAACGCCTTGCGTCGATGAGGAATCGTCGCTGAAGATAAAGCCCGAAGTTTCGGCTCCTGGCGTAAATGTTCGCTCGTGTGTTGGACTAGATGGTTATAATAGTTTGCAGGGAACTTCGATGGCTTGTCCGCATGTGTCGGGTGCATTGCTGTTGCTGGCAGAGGCTTTTCCGATGGCTTCGGCAAGGGAACTCAAGGAAGCTTTGTACTATTCGGCTATCGACCTTGGCGACGAGGGAGAGGACAATACCTACGGAATGGGTATGATTGATGTGATGGCTGCATACAATTATCTGTCAAATACTTACACTCCTATACCGCCAGTTTCTGATGATTTTGACATTAGTGTGGAACTTAGCATGTCGTATGGCGACGAACCAGTTAATTATGATACGGTGACTTGTGTTGAGAGCGTTCCGAGAGTCTTTGCAACATTATATAATAATGGTATAGATGATGCTGGTGAGGTGATATTGCAGGTTTTTTCTGGCGACAGCCTTATTGCAAGCAATACTTGGAATGATGTTGATGCTGGTTCTGAAGTTAACTACGAATACGAAATACCCGAAGTGCCTGTACATGGCGGACTTAACGAGTTGAGAGCGGTGGTTTCTTCGATGACATACGGTGTTGAATACGATACCTATAATAATAGTAGTATGCTTAGGTTTAACAAGTATTATGAATCGGAGTTTCCATATGCAATAGATTTCAACGAAGGCGGTTTCTTTTCAAAATATGGAGTTGTGATTGAAAATCCTAATGGTTTGAAAACATGGGAAATGCTTCCGTGGGGTGAAAATATGGAACGCAATGCTCTTGTTTACAGGTTTAGCAAGAATATCAAGAATAAGGATGTTGACTATGCGTATTTGCCGCAGACGAATTTGCCAGATGTCGATTCTGTTTTCTTGAACTTTGTTTATGCCTACAAGAACAGAGTCTCGGATTCGAGCAGGGATTCGCTGTTTGTGGAGGTTAGCACCGATTGTGGAGCAACTTTCCCATATCGTATCTGGGCTAACGGCGGACCTGGAATCTATACGGTTAGCGGATTTGCCGATACATATTATGTGCCAGAAGATTATGCAGAATTTGATACGGTTTCGGTTTCGCTTGCCGATTTTCGCGGACAGAATGTGATGATTAGGCTGGCTGTTAAGAATGGAAGAAATTCAGACTTGTATATAAGTCAAATAATGCTGGATAATCTGTGCCTTAGTGGCAACCGCGAATATTCTATCGCTAATCTAGAATCAAGAATTGATGTTTATCCGAATCCTACAGATGGTTTTGTCAATATTTTTATCCCCTCCGAGTACATTGGGACAAGGGCTTGCATATATGATGTTTGTGGAAAAATTGTAAGGAAAATAATTGTTGACAATCAGGATGTTAGTGTTGATATGTCTGGTTGTACTGATGGTGTTTATTTCTTGAGGATAGAAGGTACAGATGCGCGAGAGAAAATTGTGCTGTTAAAAAAGTGACAAAAAATTTTGAGGTTTAAAATATTGTTAATAATTTTACGGCTTGATTTAATTGCGTAAATTATGAATAGAAGAGTTCTTAGTTCAATGATTGTGTTCGCTATGTTGGCGACATTATCGGTTGTGTGCGTAAATTGTCATAAGGACACTATAGCGCCTTCAATCTATTTCCTTGCAAAGGACGGAGTAAACATTGACAGGAAAGGAGACACAACGGTTTTGCTATATACAAAGTATGTTGACCCGGGATGTTATGTTGAAGACAATGCAAGTATGTCAGAAAATATTGAAGTGACTTCAGATTTGGAAACAGTATTGCAAATCGAAAGGAAAGTAGCTGCGCATGTAGGAGAATTAAAGAAGACTGGTGATTACAAGGTAACTTATACGGCTACTGACGAGGCAAATAATCCGGGAACCAAGTCTAAGATAATATCATGCAGGAATGTCAGTGATATTTATACAGGAAGATATTGGACTGAACGAGAAGAAGTTGTTGGTGGTGGCGTAAGTGATATTTGTCAGCCGGCAAGATACTATTCCAATATAACAGCATCTCCATCCGTTGCTGGTCGTATCAGATTCTCGAAGGTGGCTTTGCACGAATACAATGGTCAGAAGGTATCGTTCAAGGTTGATGCCGACCTCTATTCTCCAGAGCTTTCGCCACGTACACGTTCCGACCAAGTTGGATTCCTCGGAACTCCTGCCGACAAGGAAGTAGCTTTCTATAATGGAATGTCGTATGAATCAGCAGTAGATTCTCTCCGTTTGAATTATGTTTATCTGCAAATTCCGACTCAGGAAAGCAGTGTCGCTTATACTGATGCAGATGCGGCAATTAATGATTATACCGTAAGGATTCAGGGCCGTTTGGAAGGTGGTTTGCCAAAGTCTAAGATTGTTTATAATGACAAAGGCGTTTTGTTGTATATTGTTCTTGAACTTAGCATCACGGTTAATAATCAGGCTATTCAGAATTATGTAGAAACCTATAAGGCAGAGTAAAGTAAGATTATGCATAAATAGAAAAGTCGGAGTTTTTGCTCCGACTTTTTTGTTATTCATCAATTTATATTATGTTGCTCTTTTTCTTGGCGTTGCCCAATCCATTGATGGTGCCGCAATATTTTTGCACATTCGTTATTATGGTAAGTAATGTCAATCTCCTTTAAAACTCTTATGCCTTTGTCGAGTTTCTTATCAGACCGATTGCTGATTTCTTTTGTAGCATATTTACATTTCTTACTTTATGAGTTACTTTGTCGCATAAAAAAAGTAATGTTGTCCGCTAAAATTTCAACAAAACCACATAAGTTTAAGTGTATCAGATTGTTATCCTAATAATAAAAATAGGCAGGCTTTATTTTGGAAAGAATATATCAACCTCGGAGAGGTTGCATATATAGAAAAACGTATGTGTTTTGAAGCGTTGGCGCATAATTTTCTCTGGTTGGTGAGCTGCACCCTGAGCGTTAGCCGAAGGGTTGTCGAACCACAAAAATTGTGACAACGCATAATTTAGTGGACAACAATGAAAAAAAAGAAACTCTTTAGGTTCTGGAGTTCCTTTTGCTTCTTTTGTGTTGTCAACTGCGTTCTATAGTTGTTGTGTGCTTGGAGCTTCTCTATTGTCGTATGATATGCAAGTTTAACCATAAGAACAAATAATGGCACTTGCAATAATTAATAATGCTCTTTTCTTTAGTTTGCAATTCTATAGGGCAAAAAAAAAGAGGCAAAAGCCTCTTTTTTTAATTATTAATTCTTTTTGCCAAGACCTTTGAGCTTGTCAGCTGCATCCTTGCCAGCGTTAACTGCGTCCTTTGTGCCTTCTGCAGTTTTCTGAGCAAGTTTTACAGATGCATTAGTCATTCTTTCGTTCAAAGCTTTGAAGCGAGCCAACTGAGCGTCGTTAAGATTGTCTTCTTTAATCTTAGCCTTTGCTGCTTCTGCATTGGTCTTTACTTCCTTTGCCTTGTCAATACCGCCATTGTCAACGAATTCTTCATAGCTCTTTACGAACTTTTCGTATTCGTCAAGGTACTGGTCGAAATTAACAACGTCGTTAGTTGCTGCTGGAGCTGCTGCTTCTGCTGCTGGAGCTTCTTCAGTTACTTCTTCAACTGTTGCTTCTGCGTTCTGATCTTCTTCGGTTGCTTCTGCTGGCTTGTCGTTGCAGGAAACAGCCATAAGTGCTACGAATAAAGCACTTGCCAAAAATACTAATGTCTTTTTCATTTTATTGAATAATTTAAAATTTAATTAATGCAAATATAAATGCTTATTTTGAAATGTGTATCGTTTTTTTTCTCTTTTTAAAAAAAAATTATACACATTGGATAGTCATTATGTTAACAAAAAAAGCCCCGCTAAGCGAGGCTTTTGTCTATGAGTTTTTTCCATTTATTCTGCAGCTTGCCATTTGTAGTCCATAGGAACGCCAGCTTCGGTGATTGTGAGCTTGTTGCCCTTAATCGAAACTTTCATTTCCTTTGACATGCTGAAGTCATCACCTTTCTGTTCGAGCTTCATTGTTTCACCGTCAAGTGTGTAGTTCCATTTGATAGTGTCGATTCCACCGTCAAAATCTGGTCTTATAACCGTGCAGATGCCGTCTTCTGAGAACTGGTAGGTAGTCTTGCTTCCCCAGTCGTCGTTTACCCATACGCCATCGGTTAGAGCCTTGTCTTCTGCAGGTTCTTCTTCAACTACTGCATCTTCGAGGAGTTCTTCTATTCCGTCTGTTTCTGACGATGTTGAATTGTTGTTGCATGATGCTGCAAAAAGTGCTACAAATAAAGCACTTGCCAAAAATACTAATGTCTTTTTCATTTCGTTAAAAATTAAAATTGTTGTTGCAAAGATAATTTATAATACGGTATGTTGTATTAGAATTTTAGTTCTTTCAAAAATCCGATGCCATTGCTGTAATGTCCTGAAACAATGATTTTTTTGCTGTTTTTGGATGAAAGAAATACAATTTTCGCTTGCTTTTTGTTGCTTTCGAGAATTATGCCATTTTCTACTTTCCAGTATATGTCGGCTATGTTTCCCCCTTTTATTCTATAGCAAAGTTGGTTGGATTTGTCGTGCTCGATACTAATTGGGGCGGGAATTAGTTCTTCTATGAAAAATTTGGTCACCGAATCCTGTATGAAATAGAAATATGGCACAAGGTTGTTGTCCTTATCAACGTGCAAACTGTGTCCGCCACCGGGATAAGTGAACAATTTGCTTCGGTTGCCTTTGGCCTTTGCCATCTTGTCAACAAGCGACGACCCGTACATCTTGTTGGTGAGAGCCTTATTAAGTGGTAGCGAGAATATGTCTTTTACCGATTTAGCCTCTTTGCTGTCGTTGTTGCGTAGCGCAATCTTTATCGGGTCTAGCACGTCGTTGAAAGGGTGGTCGTAGCCGTAGGGGACAATGTTGTCGGCATCGCCGTGGAACGAAATTATCGAGGTCTTGGCGTTTGAAATCATATTTATGTCATGCACAGCCCCCCACATGTTGGCGACAGCCTTTATGCTGAAATTTTCCTTGTATTGTGGCGAAACCGACTCAATGTCGCCGAGGTCGCTTTTGAAGAGGCTGCCTCGCGTTGATTCCGGTCTGTTTTTGTTGCGCATAAAGGCAAGGTTCAGTGCGGTAATTGCTCCTGCGCTTGTTCCTCCTACAAAAATCCAATTGGTGTTTATGCGATATTTGGCAGCATTGTGTACTAGGTAGCGCATAGCAGCGTTTGCATCCTGCACAGCGCGGTAGCCTGCGCAGTCAATCTGGTCGGCGCTTGGCAGATAGCCCATGCGGTAGTTGATTGAAGCAACGACGAATCCCATTTTTGCAAAGTGTGTACTCCATTTCGTGTAAGCTTCCGATGCCTTGTCACCATTGAAGAAGGCACCGCCATGGATAAGCATCAGCAAAGGTCGTAGTTTGCTGGTGTCGTCCTGCGGAACATATATGTCCATTTTCAGGTCAATGTCGCGTGGTGAAAGATTGTATTTCATAAGTTCGCCAAGCTTGTCGGTGTAAGTCTTTGCAAAAGTCTCGTTCTTTTCGGGATTGTAGCTCCAGAAGCCCTTGGCGTTGCCGTAAACGATGTCCTTTGTTACTGCGACTTTGTATTTCTCCTTTTCAAATTGTGCTTCAAATTCCTTATATTCAGGATAATCGTACTTGTATAGTTGGAAATAATGTTTTTCCTTGGCTATTGTGTATTCGCCGATTATGCTGTCGCTACTTATTACCGATGGGATAACTTTTACAGGAATTTCTACATTATTTATCTTTACGGAGCATTTCTTATGTCCAGCTTCAATTGAAAACAGTTTCTCCTTTGCAACAGGCTCGTTTTCCACCTTGTAGCACTTGCCGTCTGCCTTGTCGCTTCCTACCGCGTCAAATTTCACAATGTAGGTGCCATCGTTGCATTGTCCTAGGTAGTAGCAGTCGGTTCTAATTTCCGAAAGGTCGATTTTTTCACATCCGGCAAAGACGAATGCTAGTGTTATTATCAGGCTGATAATTAATATATGGTATATTTTTTTTACAAAGGGAATCATGTCTTTTTTTTGCAAAATTAGTTTTTTCGGGCTTAAATGCCAAAATATTTTTATAAGGAGGCGGTTGTGTTTCACTGTATGCGAAAAAGATATTATTTTTGTGATAAAGATTTTCAAATATGAATTTTGACGAACTACGGATTTCAAAACAGCTGATAAATGCTTTAGAAGACATTGATATTGTGGAACCTACGCCAATACAGGAAAAGTGCTTTCCGCGAATTTCATCGGGAGCCGATGTGATTGGCGTGGCGCAGACTGGTACGGGTAAGACTTTCGCATACTTGTTGCCAATTTTCAATGCGCTTGAGTTTTCGGAGCAGAAAAATCCGCGTGTGCTGGTGCTTGTGCCGACTCGTGAACTTGCCGTGCAGGTTCGCGACGAAGCCGAAAAACTTGCCAAGTACAAGAGCTATCGTATCAAGTGCGTTTATGGAGGCGCTAACATCAATACGCAGAAGGACAACATCTATACCGATGGTTGCGATGTGCTTATTGGTACTCCCGGAAGAATTTATGATATAGCGGTGACTGGTGTTTTGCGTTTTGCATCGGTGAAACGCCTTGTAATTGATGAAGTTGACGAGATGTTGGATTTGGGTTTCCGTCCGCAGTTGGAGCAGATTCTCGAGATGTTGCCGCAGAAACGCCAGTCGATGATGTTTTCGTCAACCTTGACAGATGAGGTTAGCGCGTTTATACAGAAGCATTTCCGCAATCCTGAGACAATAGAGGTGACAAGGCGTTGTACGCCAGTTGAAAAGATTGAGCAGCGCGTGTATATGTTGCCGAACTTCAACACAAAGGTCAATTTCTTGAAAACAATTCTTGCTGATGCCGATGAATATCCAAAGGTGTTGATTTTTGCCGAAAACAAGAAGCAGGCCGACAGACTGTTCGATATGCTTGATGCAAAATTTCCGGAAAGGGTAGGGGTGACGCATTCCAACAAGTCGCAGAACTACAGGTTCAATGCGGTGAAAAATTTTGAAGAAGGGAAATACAACATTTTGATTGCCACTGATGTTGTTGCACGAGGAATCGACTTTACTGAGGTTTCGCATGTAATTAATATGTCACCGCCAGAGAATCCGATTGACTACATTCATAGGATAGGTCGTACTGGTCGTGCCGACAAGGATGGTGTTTCCTTGCTTTTGGTTGCGCCATACGAGGAAAATCTATATGCCGAAGTTCGCACTGTTGCTGGAGAAAATATTTCGGAATGTGAAATCCCGGATGGAGTAGAGGTTTCCTCGTTGTTGCTTGAGGAGGAAAAGCCCACCGTTTCGCACAAGATATACTTGAAAGCTCCGTCGTTGAAAAATTCGGGCGGTGCATTCCATGAAAGGAGCGACAAGCGCAAAAAGGTTAACTCTGGCGGATTGAAGGCGAAGGCAAAACGCAAGCGCGGAAAGTAGTTCCCGCGCTTGACCTGATTTATTATCTTTGGTACAAATACCTTTTTATGCTTCGTTTTGGCGTGCGCTCGAAGTCCTCGTGCATAAATTCTATCTTGTGTATCGAGGCGTACGATGGCAGTTCCTTGTTTACCGAAGGCAGCCAGTCCCTTATCATTCTTTCCAATGCTTCGCCACTTATTCCGTCTTGTTCTGCCTGCTGGTAGTCGGGATAGATAAGTGCGGTAAGAGCTCCGTGGTCGTCTATTACCAGCGATTCGGTAACATAAGATAGGTTGTTGAGAACATTTTCAAGTTCTTCTGGATAAATATTCTGTCCCGACGGACCAAGAATCATGCACTTACAACGACCTTTCAGATACAGATAACCATCGCTGTCTATAACACCCATATCACCGGTGCGGAACCATCCGTCGTCGGTAAAGACTTGCTTGGTAGCCTCTTCATTCTTGTAATAGCCGAGGAATACATTTGCTCCCTTCACCTGAACTTCGCCAGCAATCTTTTCTGGGTCGGGAGAATCTATCCTCAACTGCATATTACGTACCACCTTGCCGCACGAAAAAAGTTTTGTGTTGTTCCAGTGTGCATAACATATTATAGGTGCGCACTCTGTCATGCCGTAACCGACGGTGAAACGGAAGCCTATCTTGCGGAAGAAGCGTTCAACCTCGTTGTTGAATGCAGCACCACCGATGATTACTTCCTCGAATGCATTGCCGAAAGTGTTGGTCAGTTCGGTGCAAATTTTCTTCTCTAGCATCTGGTCAACAATAGGAATGCGGAACAAAAGCTTGTTTTTGTCGAGTATAGGTTTCAGCTTGTTCTTGTATATTTTTTCGATTATCAGAGGCACCGAAATGATAATGTCGGGACGGATGTCGGCAAAAGCCTGCATTATGAGATTTGGCGTTGGCATTCGTGTGATGAAATGAACATGTGCGCCCATTGTCATCTGGAATAGGAATTCGAACATAAATCCGTACATGTGAGCCATCGGCAGCATCGACACAACTTTCGAACCCTGTCCGAAGCGTGGCAATGCGTCGTAATGTGCAAAATCTACATTGCTCGATAGGGCACGGTAGGGAATCATAACGCCTTTCGATTGTCCAGAAGTTCCCGAAGTGTAGTTGATGATTGCCAGTTCGTCGGGTGTATCTTCGTAATACTTAATGTCTTCCTTCTCGAAACGCTTGGGATAACGCTTGCCGTACAATTCGTTGAGATGTTCGCGTATCTGCATTATTTCATCGCTTGCAGCATACAGGAAATTCAGGTCGGAAATGTTTACAACTACCGATAGTCCAGTCATTTCGGCAATGTCGAGGCCTTTCCATACTGCGTCGTCAACAAATAGCACACGAGCTTCCGAATGGTTTACAAGTTGCTGGATGACAACTGGCTTGAACTCGTGCTGAATAGGAACAGGAACGGCTCCGTAGGTAAGTGCCGAC
The DNA here is from genome assembly GCA_902776565.1 of uncultured Bacteroidia bacterium. GTDB lineage: Bacteria > Bacteroidota > Bacteroidia > Bacteroidales > ML635J-15 > Bact-19. The sequence continues at coordinate 85,479 of CACYQN010000011.1, read as the reverse complement.
AACATGCAGACTCCCCAGTTGGCTTGGCTGCGTGAACAGAAAGCAACTTTGTCGCCAGTTTGCAGACCGAACTGCTCAAATGCTATATGTAATTTTGATATGCGTCTTGCAATATCCGAATAGGTAAGTGTAATACCTTGATAATTAGAAAGTGCTGGCCTTCCCCAGTTTAAGCGGAAGCTTTCTTCCAGTCTTTTGTTGAATGATAAATTATCCATATTCGTCTTTTAAAAATCGGCGCGAAATAATACATAATAAACCGACTGAAAAAATTATTAGGAAAAATGGACAACTTTTAGTGATAAATTTATATCTTTGTACTATGGAACGCAACATAAACTACAACGATGGCGACATCCTGATAAAGGATAGTTTCGGTGATATTTTTCTAGCAGGGACCATACGCACAACCATGGTTTCGGCTGTAATATGCACGGCAGGACAAGTAAGTTTCTCGCTCGGCGGCTCGACATACACCGCTATGGCGAACGACATTGTAATACTTCCGCCAAACCTGTCGATTGATGACGTTGTTCTCGACGACGATTTCGACGGGTTGTTCTTTGCTCTGTCGTACGTGAAGTTTGAAAAGACTATAATGTCTGGACGCGGTCTGTGGCCTCTGATGATGTACACGCGCACGCACCCGATTATCCACATGAATAAGCAGGAAATGAAGCTTGCACTTGACTATTTTTCCATAGTGCGCGAGAAAATTGCTTCGCCTCGCGACTTCTACTACAAGGAAATCATGCTTCTGCTGATGGAAACTGTTTTTTATGAAATTTGCGTAATCATAAACAGGCATATCGATACAAATGTGCTCACCGTAATCGCCAAGCAGAAGGACTTGGTTTTCCGCAAGTTCATCGACTTGCTCTCGACCGAAAGCATTCACTCGCGAACTGTTGCCGACTATGCCAAAATGCTGTGTGTATCGCCCAAATATCTATCGCATGCCGTACAGTCGTTAAGTGGCAAGAACGCCCTGACATGGATTCTCGAATACGCTACCGATGCCATTGCCCACGAACTGCGCTACTCAGACCGCTCCATAAAAGAAATCGCTCATGCTTTCGAATTCTCAAGCATAAGCGCATTCTCAAAGTTTGTCCGTATACGCCTCGGCTGCTCGCCCCGCGACTTCCGAAACAAAGCCTACGATTCGGAAACAGGACAGAAAGGCGTACTATCCTAAATGGTACTTCAGCAACTCGGCTGTAACCTCGTTAATAATAAACACATTATCTCTGGAATACCCTAACTTTTCAAGTTCTTCGACCAAAATACCGCTGAAATAGTAGGCGATGCTTCCGCAAAAACCAATCCTGTACTTCATATAGTCGGGATAAATAAGCAGGTAGTTGCCAAAGAAGTCTCTAAACGACTGACGCATAAGCTCCTGCATCTGCGGATGGTCGATGTGCTTGCTGATAATCTTGGTAAAGTTAGCAAGGTAACGGTTAGGATGTTCGCCCTTGTAAACGGACTTCAACACGGTTGTTACAGTTTCGCCGGTTTCCTCAAAAATCTGCTTTGTAAGCTCCGCATCGAAACGTCCTTCCAAGTAGCGTTTGATGAAAGTTTTTCCGATTGTCGCGCCACTACCTTCATCTCCAAGGATATAGCCAAGCGAAACAGGGCACTTTGTTATCTCTGTGCCATCGTAGAAACACGAATTGGAGCCTGTGCCTAAAATTGCCGCAACACCTTTCTCGTGCTTAAGCAGTGCCCTTGCAGTTCCCAGCATATCGGAGTAAATGTTTACGCATGCCTTGCTGAAAAAAGTTGACAAGGCTTCCTGCAGATGGGCATAGTTGTCGCAACTGGAGCATCCCGAACCATAAAAATATACATCGGTAACATCGCTGGCGTTCACTTCCTTGGGGAAAGCCGCCGACATGCAATACTCAACCTCGTCGCGAGTTACGAAATACGGATTGAAGCCAATGGTCTTAAATGTATGTTCCTGCCCTTTCCCGTCGGACAACACCCACAAGGTCTTTGTCGAACCGCTATCTGCTATTGCTATCATCGCCGAAATTGTTTATTGTAAAGATTTTACCCACTCTTCGAGTTGCTCCTTGGTAGCATTGTTGAGCAGACGGCCTTCCTTCCAGTTGGCCTTTGGATATGCAGACTTCAAGTCACAGCAAGCCTGTTCTATTGAACTGCTACCCGATGTTGCAAACGGAATGACAGTCTTTCCAGCAAAGTCGTAGGTTTCCATAAAGGTGTTGATGATAGTAGGGCAGGTGTACCACCAAATCGGGAAGCCTACATAGATTGTATCGTAGTCATCGATTTTGAGTTCAGTTTTCTTTATTGCAGGACGTGAGGTCTTGTCCTTCATTTCAACCGACGAGCGCGATAGCGAATCCCTCCAGTCGAGGTCGGCATCGGTATAAATCTGTTCGGGTACAATTTCGTAAAGGTCGGCACCGGCGACTTCTGCAAGTTGTGTTGCAACACCTCTTGTCACTCCAGAGGCTGAAAAATAAGCTACTAATGTTTTCATTTCCTTTGTTTCGTTTTGGTTTTCACTTTGATTTTCTGTTTTTCTTTCACTATTTGCGCAAGCTGCCATCATCAATGAGGCTGCAATAATTATGATACTGAATTTTTTCATTTTGTTGAATTTAATTTAGACTACAAATTTAAGTAATTTTTTTTCACCAAACAATAAAAAACAAAAGGCATCCTTGCGAATGCCCTTTGAATGATAGAATTATGAAAATCGTTAGTTTTTCAAACCGAATCTTATGAAACCTGTAGCAACGAGGCCCTTTTCTACTGATTCGAGGTACTGAGCAATCGATACCTTTGAATCGGAGATGTAAGCCTGGTTCATAAGAGTTGATTCCTTGAAGAACTTCTGCAAACGACCGTTTGCTATAGCGTTTATCTTAGCTTCCGGCATGGTAGCAACAGTTGCTTCGGTAACTTCGGTTCTAATCTTGCGAGCTTCGTCAGCCTGTTCCTTAGTTATCCATCCCTTTGCCATGTTGCTTTCGATATGGTCGTCGCTGTCAACGAGGTTCGGGTTGATGCCAGCTTTCTTCAAAGCAGCGTCAACAGCCTTTGCGCTGAGTTCGAGCTTGGTCTTGTTGATTGCAATCGAGAATTCTTCGTCCTTAACCTTCTGAGGAACGCTAGCTTCGTCAACTGCGACAGGATTCATAGCAGTAACCTGCATTGCAACGTTACGGCCAACCTGACGGTCAACAACCTTGTTAAGACCAATAACTGTAGCGAGCTTGTTACCATTGTGGATATATTCAACAACGTAAGGAGCTTCCATCTTGTTGTAGTATGCAAGTTCCATCTTTTCGCCAGTAACACCGCTTCTTTCAGCAACTGCGTCAACGATAGTCTTTCCGTTTACTGTCAAAGCCTTGAGAGCCTCGAGGTCGGCTGGAAGATTGTCACAAGCAACCTTAAGGATGTCCTTTGCGAGGTTTACGAAATCGTCGTTCTTAGCAACAAAGTCGGTTTCGCAGCTCAATGCGATAACAACACCAACGGTATTGTTCTTTGCAGTACCAGCGAGAACAGCACCTTCGGTAGCTTCGCGGTCAGCACGCTTGTTAGCGATAGCAAGACCTCTTTCTCTGATAAGATCCTTTGCCTTTTCGAAATCACCGTCAGCTTCGGTCAAAGCCTTCTTGCAGTCCATCATACCTGCACCGGTCAAATCTCTCAATTTCTTTACGTCAGCAGCACTTATATTTGCCATTGTCTTTCGGTTTTAACGTTAATACTAGTTTTCTTCGGTTTCAGCAGGAGCTTCTTCAACGTGTTCCTTCTTAGCCGAAGTTCTTCTCTGTCTCTTTCTTTCTACTGGAGCCTGTTCTTCAGTCTCTTCGCCAGCTTCCTTTGCAGTGTTTTCCTTTTCAACTGCTCTTTCGTCCAAACCTTCCTTAATAGCCTGGCACATAGTAGCAACGATAAGCTGAATTGACTTTGAAGCGTCGTCGTTTGCTGGAATTGGATAGTCGGCGTTCTTAGGATCCGAATTGGTATCAACCATTGCGAATACAGGAATACCCAATCTCTGAGCTTCGTGAACTGCAATCTTTTCCTTGAGGATATCAACTACGAAAAGAGCTGCCGGAAGTCTTGAAAGGTCGGCGATAGAACCGAGGTTCTTTTCCAATTTTGCTCTCTGACGGCTAATCTGGAGCTGTTCACGCTTTGAAAGCGAAGAGAAAGTTCCGTCGCTAATCATCTTGTCGATTGACGACATCTTCTTAACAGCCTTGCGGATAGTCGGGAAGTTGGTAAGCATACCACCGGGCCAGCGTTCAGTAACGAATGGCATTCCAACCTTTGTTACTTCTTCTGCTACGATGTCCTTAGCCTGCTTCTTTGTAGCTACGAACAAAACTTTTCTACCTGACTTTACAATGTTCTTCATTGCTTCTGCAGCTTCGTCAACCTTTACGGCTGTCTTGTGCAAGTCGATGATGTGGATACCGTTGCGCTCCATGAAGATGTAAGGAGCCATTGCGGGATTCCATTTGCGTCTGAGGTGACCGAAGTGTACGCCAGCCTCTAACAATTGATCAAATGTTAATCTTGACATTTTTAAAAATTTAAGTTTACATTCTGTAGTAACAATCGTGAAGTAGAATCCCGAAGGACCATCTCCACGATTTAGATACTAAACTCTGTTTATAATTCTCTGAAAATAAAATACTAACGCTTGCTGAACTGGAATCTCTTACGAGCCTTCTTCTGTCCGGGTTTCTTTCTTTCAACAACCCTCGAGTCGCGTGAGAGGAAACCGCAAGGCTTCAAGCTAGCCCTGTATTCCGGATCTACCTTCAACAATGCCCTTGAGATACCAAGGCGCAAAGCTTCAGCCTGACCTCTTACACCACCTCCGTCGATGTTGGCCTTTACATCGTAGCAGTCCATCTTGTCCAATGTCAAGAACGGTTGCTTTACGATATACTGGTACTGCATAATCGGGAAGTATTCTTCCATTTTGCGGTTGTTAACCGTGATGTTTCCTTTTCCTTCGCTAAGGTAAACTCTTGCGACAGCAGCTTTTCTGCGACCTAATGCATTAAATACGTCCATGCTTATTTAATTGTGTTTAAATCCAACTTTGTCGGGTTCTGAGCTTCATGTTTGTGCTCGCTACCAACGTAAACTTTCAAATTTCTGAACAATTCGCTTCCGAGACGGTTCTTCGGCAACATTCCCTTAATTGCGTGCTCGATGATGCGTTCTGGGTGCTTTTCAAGCATTTCGACAGGAGTTTCAACCTTCTGTCCACCAGGATAACCAGAGTGTCTGATGTATTCCTTGTCGGTGAGTTTCTTACCCGTAAGAACTACCTTCTCAGCATTGATGATGATGACATTGTCGCCACAATCAACATGCGGTGTGTATTCGGGTTTGTGCTTTCCTCTCAACACGTAAGCAACTTTCGAAGCCAAACGTCCGAGGATTTCGCCTTCGGCATCGACAACATACCACTGCTTGTTAACAGTCTCCTTGTTTGCCGATATTGTTCTGTAAACCAATGTTTTCACTTTAAAAATTCTTCTTTAAAAATTAATAAATTAAGTTCCTTAGGCTGGATGACCAAACGGACTGCAAAAGTAATACTTTTTTTATTTCCAAAAAATCTTTTTATGCATTTTCTGTAAAAAATATTTTAACAATAAAATGTTGGTTAATAGGATGCTATATTTTGTGTCGTTCGCAACCCCAATTGATTGTTTTCGGAACTGAAGTTAGATACTATTATATTATAGGTATAGAAATTCCTATTGTCAAATTCGCATTCATTTCTTATTTTTGCACCAATTACATATTGTTCTAATTAAAATGAAAAACTTTTTAACTATCGCATTATTAGCAATTTTCTCATTGTCGGCAACCGCACAGACCGCACCAAAGAAGGTTTATGACGAGAATGTCAACCAGATGGAGCAAATCGACAAGGCCTTGAAACAAGCAAAATCGGAAGGTAAATTCGTAATTTGCCAGGTTGGCGGCAACTGGTGTCCTTGGTGCCTGCGGTTTGCAGAATTTATCACCAACGACAGCACTATCAACAAGTTGGTCAATGATAATTTTGTGTATATCCATGTCAACTACAATCCTCGCCAGTCGGATGAAGTGCAAAAAGAAAATGCCGCAAAGATGATGAAAAGGCTCGGAAATCCTGCCCGATTCGGATTTCCTGTGTTTGTTGTGCTCGACGAGAACGGCAAGGTAATCCACACTCAGGACTCGAGTTTCCTTGAAGAAGGCAAAAGCTACAACAAGGAAAAGGTGATGAGATTCTTCGAATGCTGGACGCCAAAGGCGGTAAGGCAATGAATAATTGATAATTAACAATGGACAATTGACAATTTATAATCTGTGGGGTCGCGGCGCGCAACGACTCCACAGAATTATAAATCCATAACAACTTCAAGCAACACCAAATTCAGCAAAATTGAAAAACATTTTTCCCATATTACTATCCCTCTGCCTGCTATCAGCAACAGCTTTCGCACAAGTCTTTGACCTGCGCTGCGAAGGGCTGCAAGCACCTCTTGGTATAGAAACAACAAACCCGCATTTCAGCTGGAAGAACACGCTCACTCATAACAACCAAAAGCAAAAAGCATACGAAATCCAAGTCGCTTCCGACAGTGCCGCACTCGTCAAAGGTCGTGCCGACATCTGGAAAAGCGGTCGCATGGAGTCGGACGAACAAATTATGGTTGCCTACACTGGCACTCCTTTGCAAGAACGGCAACTTTACTACTGGTGCGTACGCACTTGGGACGAAAAAGGAACTTGTTCGGGGGGGAGCAAAATTGAACGCTTTGGTGTCGGCATTCTCGGCGAAATGAACGGACAATACATCGGTTGCAAACAAGGCAACGGACTAGCTCCGACACCTATGCTTACAAAAAAGTTTGTCGTAAAGTTGCAGAAAGGCAGAACTAAAGTCCTCGCACACATAAATTCGCTTGGCTACCACGAACTTATCATAAACGGCAAGAAGGTCGGTGATAAGATTTTGCAGCCAGCTGTTTCGCAACTCGACAAGCACTCGCTCATTGTTACCTACGACATTACGCCATACCTCCGCAATGGCGAAAACGAAATCACAATCTGGCTCGGACAAGGCTGGTATCGCAACAATATTTTCGGCGTACCATTCGACGGACCGCTGGTAAAAGCCGAAATCTGCGAAATTTCAAGCTGCACAAGCAAAACCATCGTCCAGACCGACACTTCGTGGCAAGCCTCGCCAAGCGGATACAGCTACACCGGAACTTGGATGCCCTTGCAGTTCGGCGGAGAACGCTTCGATGCAAATTTTCAACCACAATGGCAACCTGCAACAGCCTGCAATGTTGAAGGAATGTGCACCTCGCCACAACTTTTCGAAGGCAACCGCATAATCGACAGCCTTCAGCCAAAATCCGTCGAAAAGCAAGACGATGGTTCGTTGCTAATCGATTTCGGGCGCGTGATAACTGGCTGGTTACAAGTGTCGTTTGGTCAGTTGCAGAAAGGAGAGGAAGTCACAATGGAATACAACGACTACATTCCCATAGACGGAAAATTTGAAAGTCAGGGCGAAAGCGACATTTACATTGCAAACGGCAAGTCGGACGAAGGTTTCTGCAACAAGTTCCATCATCACGCATTCCGATATGTAAAAATCAGCAATGCTGAAATACAAGAAATCAGAGCATTGCAAATTAGTGCATTGGACATTGACAAATCGGCAAAATTCTCTTGTTCCGACGAAAAACTGAACACCGTCCACGACCTTGTAAAATATACTCTGCAATGTCTCACTTTTAGTGGCTATATGGTCGATTGTCCGCACCTTGAGCGGATGGGCTACGGCGGCGACGGCAATTCCTCCACAATGACTTTGCAAACGATGTACGATGTGCTTCCCACCTACCTAAATTGGCTTACGGCGTGGGGCGAATCAATCGACAGCGACGGCTCACTAGCTTATGTGGCACCATCGTTTCCTACTGGCGGAGGTCCGTACTGGTGCGGATTCATAATCAAGGCTCCGTGGCGGACATATCTTAATTATGGCGACCGTCGCATGGTTGACAAGCTATACGAAAAGATGAAACTATGGCTCGGATTTGTCGAGAAGCACAGCAAGGACGAACTTCTGCAGCCTTGGCCCGACACCAAGAAGCGGATGTGGTTCCTCGGCGACTGGCTTGCTCCCCAAGGCATTGATATGGGCGGTGAGTCGGTAATACACGCCAACAACTGTTTTATCAGCGAATGTCTTGCCGACATGGTAAAGATGGCAAAACTGCTTGGTCGCCCCGACGATGCACAAAAGTTCGCCGACAAGCGCAAACGGCTGAATTCCGCCATCCACAAGCAATTTTACCACCACGAAACTCACAGCTACGCCAACGGAACACCATTCGACAACGCATACGCCCTGCTGACTGGCATTGCAGACGAAAACAATGTAACACAAGAAGTTACCAAGCAACTTTTAGCCGATTCTTACGGAAAATACAAGTCGCATATTGCCGTCGGACTATTCGGTGTACCGATTTTCACCGAGTGGGCTACTAAAGCTAAGCAGACCGACCTTATGGCAACCATCTTGCGTCAGCCCGATTACCCCGGATACCTATTTATGATTGCCAACGGCGCAACCGCAACTTGGGAATCGTGGGGACACGAGCGCAGCCGCGTACACAACTGCTACAACGGCATCGGCACTTGGTTCTACCAAGCTTTGGCGGGCATTCGTCCCGACGAATCGCAACCAGGCTACATGCATTTCTTCATCGATCCGCAAAACGCAGACGGTGTCAGTTGGGTAAAAGCAACCAAACCGACACCTTTTGGCGATATTGTTGTCGAAATAACCGCAACAGAAATGAAAATCACAGTTCCTGTAGGCGCATCCGCAACAGTCTATCCCAGCACAAATAGAGAAAAGACATTTGGTGCAGGGTGGTGGACTATAAGCAGATAATTCTAGTGGCAATTAGTGCTGTTCGCTAAATCCATCACCGTCATTCCGGAAAGCTGAACGAACAGCAAAAGGAACGTTGCTTGTGAGTTCGCTTATCCGGAATCTGCTTAGTAACAGGTATGTTAGCAGATTACGGACAGCGGTCTTCACAACGCTCCCCATTCTGTATCGCGTGTTGCGACTAGCTTCCGAAATGACGGACGACACAACCATCTAATCATTTTATGTAAACAATTTAGCGGACATCAATAATTGGTAATCAAGAATGCTAGTACTACTATTTGCTATTTCTAAATAGCAAATTAGATTGTATTTTGCTATTTCCATATAGCAATATTTCAAATAAAATGCTATTTATAAATACTATTTTTGATAAATATTTGCTATTTCCAAAAAGCAATATTACCTTTGCGGAAAATTGTTTTTATATGGAATCGCTATTCGAGAAGCACGACATACTGCTCAGGAACACAAGGACTAACTTCGTGAGAAGCATAATGGACGACATTGACTGGGATGCCCCGTTGATTGCCTTGCGCGGGCCAAGAGGCGTGGGCAAAACCACACTTATGCTCCAATACATCAAACTCAACTACCAGTCGTACGACAGAAAAGTCCTATATTGTTCGCTAGACACCATGTACTTTGCTTCGCATAGTCTGCTCTCGCTCGCCAGCGACTTCTACAAGCAGGGAGGCAAGCACCTGTTTCTCGACGAAGTACACAAATACGAAAACTGGAGCAGGGAAATAAAGGAAATATACGACCTCTATCCAGAAATGCGGATAGTGCTGAGTGCTTCGTCGCTACTAAACTTGCTTATGGGCGACGCCGACTTGTCGCGGAGATGCGTGTCGTACGAAATGCAAGGCCTATCGTTCCGGGAATTCCTCGAATTCTACAAGGGCATACGGATAGAACGGAAGCCTTTGGAAACAATCCTTGCCAACCCGCAGGACATTTGCGCAGGAGTGAACGAAAAGTGCAGGCCGATAGAATTTTTCAGAGAATACCTCAAGTTCGGCTATTACCCGTTCTATGGCAAGAACAAGGCGACCTACCACCAGCTAATCGAACAGATTGTCAACTTCACAATCGATGTGGAACTTACGCAAATATGCAAGGTTGAAGTATCCAACACGCGGAAAATAAAGGCATTGCTTTATGTGTTGTCGTCAACCTTGCCGTTCGATGTCGATATAAGCAAACTGTCGGTCTATACTGGCATAAACAGGAACACAATAATAGCCTACATGAGAAACCTTGCCGACGCGCACATAATACAACAACTCTACTACGATGCAAAGTCGGTCGGCAAACTGCAAAAACCCGACAAGATTTACCTCGACAATGCCAATCTGATATACGCACTCGCCACATCGCAAGTCAATGTCGGAACAATCAGGGAAGCGTTTGCCGTGAACCAGCTGTCCGTGGCACATACTGTAGAATACAACAAAAAGGGCGACTTCAGGATTGACGGCAAGTGGACAATTGAAGTCGGTGGCGATGACAAGGACTTTGCACAGATAGCCGACATACCCAATTCCTATATCTTTGCCGACAACCTCGAAACACCAATTGGCAAAAAACTTCCATTGTGGCTGTTAGGGATGATGTACTAGATTGGGAATAGTGTTGTCTGGATTTGCAACCTTTAGCTCGTTGCCTGAGCAACAATCAATGTTGTCTGGATTTGCAATCCAGACTATATGAATATTATGATTTATAATCCGCTTAATATTATTCTGTCTTCGCATTACAAATACCCATATTCGCATGTGTCGGATTTTCAACCTTTAGCTCACTACCCCAAGTCAGCAAATCCGACACAACTGCGTAATTTTCTGTACACAACGCAATACCACATTTTAATTTAATGCACATTAACTTAATGGCTATTAAGTTAATTAAATATTATTTTATTGATAAACAATTAATTCAAAAAAGCAAAATAAAAAAATGTGTGATAAAAATTCAGCTATCCGCATTGCAGTTCAAATAAAATGAATTATCTTTGCGACAATTTAATGTAAATTAACTTAATTACTATTAAATTATAAGTCACATAAAACGCTAATAATTATGAAGTTCTATGATAGAAAAGACGAATTGAAGTCACTAAAATCATCTCGGATTCAATCCAAAAAGACATCCTGCTTCACAGTGATGGTGGGCAGAAGGCGTATAGGCAAGACTAGTCTGCTTCTCGAGTCGGTAAAAGGGAACCCTGCATTGTACTTTTTTGTTACTAGACAAAGCGAAGCTCTTCTTGCATATAGTTTCCAGCAGGAAGCAGAGAGGCAGCTCGGCACGAACTTCATGGGAACGGCATCGAGTTTCGCTGAGGTTTTCGAAATGCTGATGAAATATTCGGAACAAGTGCCTTTTACACTTATTATTGATGAATTTCAGGAACTGAACAATGTAAATCCAGCAATTTTCGGTGACATACGCAACATTTGGGACAAAAACAAGGACAAATCTCGGATAAACCTCATTGCCTGTGGCTCTATCTACTCAATGATGATACGCATATTCGAAGGACGGCAGGAGCCACTTTTTGCCCGCCAGACATCAAAGCTGGTGCTAAACCCTTTTTCAGTGGCAACATTAAAAGAAATACTTGGCGACTACAATCGCAAATACACATCAGAAGACCTGCTTTGCCTATATCTACTGACCGGCGGAGTTGCCAAGTATGTTTCGGTGCTGATGGACAGTGCGGCAGTAACCTGGCGCAAGATGTTGAGGCGTGTAATTTCGTCCGACTCGCCATTCTTGACCGAAGGTCGCGACATTCTTGTTTCGGAATTCGGCAAGGACTACGGCATATATTTCTCTGTGTTGCATCTAATTGCATCGGGCAAAAACACTCAGCCCGAAATTGATTCCATAATCGGCAAGAACACTGGCGCATATCTGTACAACCTCGAAAACGAATATATGCTTGTCCGCCGTGTGCGTCCGATTTTCTCCAAGCCCGGAAGCCGAAACTCGCGCTGGTCGATTTCCGACAATTTCCTGCGTTTTTGGTTTAGGTATGTGTATCCCAATCAGATGCTGATAGAACAAGGACGGTTTGACCTGTTGCGTGAGATTGTAGAAAAGGATTACGAGCAATACAGCGGACGCGTTCTGGAAATGTACTTCCGCGACAAGATTGCCCAGCAGGAGCGCATGACAAACATTGGAGCATTTTGGGACAGAAAAGGCGTAAATGAAATAGATTTGATTGCAATGAGCGATTTGGACAAAAAAGCCGTTATTGCCGAAGTGAAACGCAATTCCAAAAAGTTGAATGCTGAAGTGCTAATCTCCAAGTCGGAAGTGCTGAAGCCAAACCTCGACGGCTACGAAATTGAATATAGACTGCTGTCGATGGAGGATATGTAGTGATATTCTCGGAAAAAGCCCCAGCAATAATCTTTCGTACACAAAGTAATCACACTTGTGAGCTATGCGAAATAATGAAAATCTTCAACTGATTGAAGATTTTTGTACTAATTTATTCAATGCAATGAAAAATTTAGTAATTATTTCGTTACAAAATCAATGAAGTTGGATTTATTTACTGATGTAAATGGCACATCGGGATAGTTGTCCTTGAACGAACTGGGACACTTTGGCTTTTTATCTCCCCACTTGAACTCAAAAGCCTTCAATTCTCCGTTGCGCTCTTCTATCAAGTCAATTTCCTGTCCATTGTATGTTCTCCAGAAATAGTACATAGAAGTGTCGTGTCTGTTGTCGTTGAGTTTCATACGCTCCGATATCATATAACTTTCCCACAATGCCCCAACATCCTGCCGTATTGCAAGCGGACGGAAATCTCCAATTACAGCATTTCGAATGCCATTGTCGTAGAAATACCATTTGCCAGCTTTACTGACCTCCTTGCGCGGATTACGCGAATACGCCGGAAGCCGATAGATTACGAAAGTTTTTGCTAGCAAATCAAGGTATTTTTCCACAGTGTTCCTGCTCAACGACAGATGTTTGCCGAGTTCGTCATACGAAACTTCGCTCCCCATTTGAAAAGCAACCAAGCGCAATAGATTATACATTTTGCTTGAGTTTTTTATGCCGTCCAATGTCAGAATATCTTTAAGCAGGTACGATTGCGCAAGCTCGCTTAAGTACATTTGCTTTTGCTCAAAACTTTTAATAGAAAGAAGCTCAGGGTAGTTGCCATATACAAGACGTTCTTCAAGATCCATATATAATTGTGCGGCAGGAATTTGCGTCAGCCATTCCTCAGCAGACAATGGCGATAAGTGGAAAGTGTATGACCTTCCGACCAATGGCTCGCCAGTTTGATTTCGCAAATCAAATGAGGAAGAACCAGATGCAATGACCTGAATGTTTTCAACATCATCAACTATCAGCTTCAATATTTTGCCAATTTCAGGAATATTTTGTGCCTCATCAATTATTAAAAGGTCAACTCCGCTAAGCAATTGCCTATAATGTGCTGCTGTTCTTTCCCGAAACATTACTTCCGTAGAAGCATCTTCTCCGTTCAGGAACAAAGTCTTTCCCGCATACTTTTCCGACACCTGCCTGATTAATACGGTTTTACCAACTCGTCTTGCTCCATATACAAGCATAACCTTTTGGTTTGTCAACAAACTTGAAATAACATTTGCCAATCTTCTTTCAATCATAATTCATTCTTTTTGTCGATGCAAAAATAATTAAAATCTTCAACGCAATGAATAATTTTGTACAAATTTCTTCAACGCACTGAAAAAATTAATAAATATTGCTTTTGCAATAAATCGTTTCCTCCTATCAAAGTTGTCTGGATTTGCAACCTTTAGCTCGTTGCATTAGCAACAATCCAGACTATATGAATATTAGGATTTTTAATCCTTTAATTGCTAGCCTTTTAAACAGTACAAATTATTTTTCCATTTTATAGAAAAATGTTCATACAGATTTTTTGCGTTATGGCTAAATCGGCAGTAAGAAAAATGTGTTGCTGAGTTATAGGTTATAAATCCGAAAGGACAAAGGTATCATCATTTTTATCGCTATAAGCATTAGAAATGATTGTATTCAATAGAGTCTGCTCACTGACATAATAGTAAATCCAACACGATAAAAAAAATTAACATTTTATATGTTAATAAATTATAGTAGTGTTTAAAATGATTGTTAATAACAACTTTGTTCCAACTCGAATTTTAGCAGTATATTTGGGCTGCAAATAAGATTATATTTTATGGATTTAAACGACATATTAAAAGGTTACGCTTACGAGAAAATGCAAAATAACGGATTATTGCTTTTGCCCATGCCAACAGGTTCTGGCAAGACATATACCGTATTTAAGTTTATTCATGATGCTATTGTAGAAAAGAGGAAAGATAAAATCGTTTTCATTACCTCATTAAAGAAGAATATTGACTTAGAAGGACTAAAAGATCATTTTAAGGGAGATGAAGAATTAAGGTTATTTGACGAGAATGTGTTGTTGATAAAATCTTTCTTAGAATGTGTTGTTGATAACCTTCTAAAGTTTTCTAATTCGATTAATAAAAATGTGCGAAATAGTAATGAATACAATAAACTAGCTCAATCAATAAAATTTATTAATGAAAATAGCAAATGTAATGACCCTAATGTCAAAGAGATTGTAGAAGATTATAGAAATAAAATAAAGGATACACAAGAACCAAACTTTCGTAAAATAGTTAAGAAATATTTGAATGATGAATTAAAAAAAGGAAAAATATACACATACAAAAGGAAAATAGACTATATAAAAAGATATTGGAGTTGGGTTATTGAGGTTTATCCTCAAATTCTCACCAAAGAAAAGAAAGTCTATATGATGAGTATGGATAAGTTTTTGTTAAGAAATGATCCAATAATCGAGAAAAGTTCCTATATTTTCAAAGATTTAGCTAAGGATGCTATAATTTTCATAGATGAATTTGACAGTACGAAGGATAAGATTTTGAATAGTCTTGTCAATGACGCAATAAAATCTCAAATAAATTGTATAGATGCCTATAAGCAGATATATCATAATTTAAAATCTGAGAATTTGCCTGTTGAAATGACTGTTGCATCACAGCAACAGCTTAAAACCAAATATGGCAAAGACGGACTGAATGATATAATTATGAAATGCCAAAAACGCTGTAATGATATATACGAAAAATATGGAATGCATTTAGACTTTAAGTTGGAAGAAAATGTAGAAGATGATTCGTATAAAACATTTCTGTTCCATGATTTTAGAAACATTACTATAGCTGGAAATAAGCTGAACGATAAAATTGTATATGAAAAAGATAATTCGAAACGACAAAATATAATAAGATTTGGTGATGCAAGTGATGAATTGTCAAAAGATTTCAGATACATGCTAAATGACATTAAGGGATTTTTGAAATATTTTAGTGGTTGCATTCAAATATTAGCGATTAACTATTTGCAATGCAAACAAGAAAATGGAAATGAAGATTATACCCTTGAAGATGCAATTATGTCATTTTTAGACATCTTTATAGATGATGACAATGTAAGAAAATACTTCGCAAATGAAATAATGCTGTATCGTAAAAATGAGAAAGCAAGGAAAAACAACGTTTTAGATGCATCTTTTTTTGACAAAGGTTTTTCGTACTATTCAATAGAAGATGACGATGGACATTCTTTTAGTTCTTCTGTTAGAATAACAGAATTGGCTTCCTCTCCAGAAAAGATATTGCTTGATATTTGCGAAAACGCAAAAGTGTTTGGCATTTCTGCTACAGCTCAAATTCCTACATGCATAGGTAATTACGCTTTAGATGATTATTTAATCCCTAAGTTAAAAGACAAATTTTTCGTATTTACTGATGAAGAATTTGAAGTGATGAAAAATCATTTTGAAAAATCAATAAGTCATTATGATAGAGTAAACATTATAGTTGAAGATATTAAATGTTCTGTATATAAAAATGTCGATTGGTCATCTATATATACTTCTGATGCAGATGTCGAAGAGATTTGTGACAAAATATCACATTATTATAGCAGAGAGTTTATGGTTATTCGTACATTCAAGGCTGCTATAGCAATAAAGAAATTCATTGAAAATGACGACATAAAATCAATGTTATGTTTTTTCAACCAATTCCCTGATGACAATAAATTTTCTTCAGAAGACAAATTTAATAAAGGTTTATTGAAAGAAATATTCGATAAATTGTGTGCCCAAAATAAAACAGATTTGTCGTTCGATAATAATGTTGTAGTTCTAAGATCAACGGATTATGAAAACACAAAAGATTATTTACAAAAACGATTAAAAGATGGCGAAAAGATATTAGTTATTTCTACATACCAAACTATTGGCGCGGGACAGAATCTACAATACGAAACGCCATATAAACAAAAAACTATACACATTAATGATATAAGGAAAAGCAAATGCAAGGATTTTGATGCTATATATCTTGAGTCTCCGACTAATTTGTATAAACTATTAAATAAATATGAAAAGGATAGTTTGGTCAAATATATCGCCCCAATAGAATATCTTAAAGAAAATGGTATGCTCTCATTAAGAGAGACCTATCTCTATATTAAAGAAGCATTTAAAGGTTATTTTTATTCTGAAAAAATAACGCCATTCTCTTTTAAAGGCATGGATGATTACAAAAAATTTGTTAGACAAAAAGTGATGCAGGCTGTAGGGCGTATCTGTCGTACAAATAGCAAGAATAAGACTATATACATATATTACGACAACGATCTATCATCCATAATTGATAGTCATATTTCTCAAAATGATTTATTGAATCCAGAGTTTAGCGAATTGTTAAGAAGTATAAATGAAAAAAGGGAATACATAACAAATGATGAACAAAAATTCATTAATCAGGCAGAAACAAAATCAATTGAAGCGTTAAATAGAATTATTCGCTATGTGTCAGATGGTAGAAATGGATGGAGTGATGATGCTATTTCTGAGTGGCAAAAAATTAGACATTTTGTTCTGACTCATCCAACTATGTCTGAAGATGATTTTTCACATATTGATAATTTGTATCAGCCACTCTATATAAAATTGTATGAAAAATCTAATAAGGTTTTCTTTAAAAGAACTGGAGATTTCAATGACATTGAAATTTCATTTGATAAGAAACCTCGGTTCGAGGATGTTTCGTCTGATTCTGCTCGATTGGATACTTTTTTGAATATTGATTTTATAAGAGAATTATTTAAAAATAAGGAATTTGCAATAACCTTCAATGAAAATGACTACATTATTTGTCCTCCGGTTTTTACAAACATATATAAAGGCGCTCTTGGCGAATACATAGGCAAAGAAATATTCAATAAAATATTTAATATCAGGTTAGAGGAAATTGAAGACAAAAATTTATTTGAATTATTTGATTACAAGATTCCAGGTAAAGACATTTATGTAGATTTCAAACATTGGAACGAATATTCTAAGTTTATTCCTCAGAGTGCGGATATTATTCCTCATATTATGGAAAAATTGGAAAAATGCGGAGGTCAGAAAGCTTTAATTATTAACATCTTAGCAGATGAAAGACATCCAATAGAATCGCATTGTGGGCGTATAATCGAAATCCCTCGTTTATATGATACACAAAATGGGAAAATAGATATGGATATTAAGGAAAAAATCATAAAAATAATAAACGAAAATATATGAAAATAATAAGCAATATAATTGTAGCTAAATATAATTACCAGGAAATTGATAAAGATTTTGACTTTTTTCTAATAAAGAAAGGGACATTGCTTAAGAAACCATCTGCAAGAATTCTTGACGGACCTGTTCTTGATGGAAAAGTGCTGGCTATACAATATACTTCAGGCAATAGCTTTATTGTTATGTTGAAAAAGAACAGCAATAATAAAATAGTTATAAAAGAAATAGTGACTAAATATAATGCAGAAAATGATAATGATTTGTCATTTGAACAATTGCATATTCCTTTTGAGAAAAGGTATGAACATTCATTGTTGCAGATTCTATTTAACTCATTAGCATCATTGCCGCCAAATGATGGAGCAAGTAATATTGGTGGAAAACTGTATTACTTTTGTAAAAAAACAAATTCTCAGATAGTCTGTATTGAGTTCCAAATAAAAAAGAATTATGTCTTTTCTTTAAATGTCAAAACTTTAACAAAACAAGATAATAAATCCGATTCTAAAAGTTATGTTTTACAATCAAATAATACCTTGCGATTAAAAACTGAAAAAGATAAATATAAGATAGGATATTCTATATCACAGTATAAAGGAGAAAAAAGTGAGATTAAATTTCTGGATACTGCCGATTTTGAGCATTTTAACAAATCAAAAATTGGAATATTATGCAAAATCATTTCAAAATTCAAAAAGCATTATAGCAGATATGCAAATATTGATTTTAGTGTAGAATCAGATTGGGAACATATTGATGTTGATAATGCTGTAAAAAACAAAGAAAAACATGACAAATTGTTAAAAAAAGCTTTTCAGAACAAAACAATAAGAATAGTTGATACAATAAATGATAAAAATTCGGTTAAATTGTGTGACATACTAAAGCAGCAATTGAGCCTATTTCTTGAAAACATAAATATTGTCATTAAGGATAGGGTCGGTAAAAATGATTTTAACATTAAGATTATTCATGATAAAGAGTATTATGAAAGTTTACATATAGAAGACATGTACAAAGTGTGTTCTGATAAAATTGTTCAACATATTACATTAGAAGGGTTTAATTTAGAAAATAATGATAAGCTATCTCCAAATGTTATTGTAATTCTAAATGAGCTATTGGTCAAATACGATTTGATACAATCTCACAAGGTGTCTCTTTATGATTGGAATTTTAATAAAGAATGGAGATTTGTTTTATTTGATAAAGATGACTTTTATTGTATGACAATAAATTATGAAGGATTTTTTAAAATTGAAAAACTTTCAAATGATTTGTTTAACAGTGATGAATACAATGAAATAAGAGCAATTGCTGAAGATAATAAAACAAAGAATATAGACGAAAAATATCGAGGGGTTGTTAAAAACAATAAGGAAGAGGTTAATATCATTCAAGAAACACCGTTGTTTATGTTGCCAAATATGGAAAGAGTTGAAGAGATATTACATAAGGGCAATATTATCAGTAGGTCAGAAAAAGAACGGCCAGAAAATTTTTGTGGCTGTGTAGACATTCATTATTTCAATAATAAAGAGAATAATTGTGAATACTACTCATCTGGTGTCATCGGAAAAGGAATGCAGTCAAGTGTTTCTCATGCAACTCATATTAGAAAAGTAATTCCATATAAAAACAATTCTTTATTCTTCCATGAAATACTAGAAACGATGAATGTCTCTTTTGTAAGAAATAATCAATTGACAGTGATTCCATTTCCATTCAAATATTTGCGAGAATATGTTGAAATATATGGGAAATAGAGATTTTTTGTAAAAGAAATTTAGTATAAAGCAGTTTCTGGATTTGTAATGAAATGGTGATACTTGTTGCGGATTAAAAATCCTTATATTCAAAGTTTTCGGATTATAAATCCGAAAGGACAAAGTATATACTTGTTTTTTCAGAAGCACAAAGTTAAATGATTTTTGCAATGCGGAAAAGGGGATTATTTGTTAAGTTTGCAAAAATATTTGAGAGATGGAATCCCAATGTTGTCTGGATTTGCAATCCAGACAGCGTGAATATAAGGATTTTAAATCCAATTATGTACTTGTCTATTGTTTACATTATAAATGTTATTTCCGCATTACAAATGCTGATATTCAAGCCTTTCGGATTATAAATCCGAAAGGACAACGGATTGTGAATGTGGCTGTTACCCTAATCCATCAGGTAGATTCTGCAATGGGTAAATACATTAAGGTGTTGCAGGATAATTTTGCTAAAAATGGTGGGCTTCGGGAGAAAATGACAAAAATCAGGAAGGAAACAAGGGCTGGTGGAGAATAGGAGGTTGTGTATGCTCAACAACACCCACAAAAAACCTCAAACAAATATTTTAAAACTGAAAATATCTTTGTAAATTTGCGCAAAAATTTTTAAAATATTTTTAAAATGGATATATCTCACATAGAACACATTGGCATTGCCGTTAAGTCAATCGAAGAGGCTAAAAAATACTACGAAGGCGTATTGGGTCTCAAGTGTTATGCTATCGAAAAAGTTGTTGACCAGAAGGTAACTACAGCATTTTTCAAGGTTGGACAGACAAAAATCGAGCTTCTTGAGCCGATGGAGGCCGACAGCCCAGTTGGAAAGTTCATCGAGAACAAGGGCGAAGGCATTCACCACATCGCTTTCTGCGTAAATGGTGTCGAAAAATGCTTGTCGGATGCCGAACTCGCTGGTTTGCGCCTTATCGACAAGGCTCCGCGCAAGGGTGCCGAAGGCCTCAGCATTGCTTTCCTCCACCCGAAGTCAACTTTCGGCGTGCTCACTGAATTTTGCGAAGACAAGAACAAGTAAAAAATCACAAGATGGCTTTAGAAGAAAAAATTAAAAAATTGGTTGACATGCGTGCCGAAGCCCGTCTGGGCGGTGGCGAAAAGCGCATCGAATCACAGCATAAGAAGGGCAAATACACTGCCCGCGAAAGAATCAACATGCTCCTCGACGAAGGCAGCTTCGAAGAAATCGACATGTTTGTAACCCACAGATGCCACAACTTCGGCATCGAAAAGGAATCGTTCCTCGGCGACGGCGTCGTTACCGGCTACGGAACTATCGGTGGCAGAATGGTTTATGTTTTCTCACAGGACTTCACCGTAATGGGCGGTTCTCTGTCGGAAACCAACGCCAAGAAAATCTGCAAGGTTATGGATATGGCTATGAAGGCCGGCGTTCCTATCATCGGCTTGAACGACAGCGGTGGCGCTCGTATTCAGGAAGGCGTTACCAGCCTTTCGGGCTACGCAGAAATCTTCCAGCGCAACATCGAAGCATCAGGCGTTGTTCCACAGTTGTCGGCAATCCTCGGTCCCTGCGCTGGTGGTGCTGTTTATTCACCGGCTCTCACCGACTATATAATCATGTCGGAATCGAATAGCTATATGTTCGTAACTGGACCAAAGGTAACCAAGACCGTTACCGGTGAAACAATTACCGAAAACGACCTCGGCGGTGCAATGGTTCACGCATCGAAGTCGGGTGTGGCTCACTTTGTGGCTCACGACGAGGAAGATGCAATCGACACCTTGAAGAGACTTATCTCGTATATGCCTCAGAACTTCAAGGAGCAGACTCCACGCGTCGAATGCACCGACCCGATTGACAGAATGGAAGATGCATTGAACACGATTCTTCCCGACAACCCCAACAAGCCTTACGATGTTAAGGACATCATAAAGCTCATCGTAGATAACGGCGAGTTCGAGGAAGTTCACAAGGACTATGCAAAGAACATCGTTGTAGGTTTTGCCCGTTTCAATGGACAGTCGGTAGGTATTGTTGCCAACCAGCCTTCGTTCCTCGCAGGTTGCCTCGACATCGAATCGTCGCGCAAGGGCGCACGCTTCATCAGGTTCTGCGACTGCTTCAACATTCCGCTGGTAACCTTGGTTGATGTTCCTGGATTTATGCCGGGTAGCAATCAGGAATACGGCGGCATCATCACCAACGGTGCAAAGTTGATGTACGCATACGGCGAAGCTACTGTTCCGAAGGTTACCGTTACATTGCGCAAGTCGTACGGCGGTGCTCACGATGTTATGAGCTCGAAGCAGTTGAAGGGTGATTTCAACTACGCATGGCCGTCGGCAGAAATAGCAGTTATGGGCGCATCGGGTGCTATCGAGGTCCTCTACGCAAAGGGCATGAAGGAAATCGAAAATCCGGAAGAAAAGGCCAAATATGCAGCCGAAAAGGAAGCCGAATATAAGGAAGCATTTGCAAATCCTTATCAGGCAGCCAAGTACGGTTACATCGACGATGTAATCGAACCGCGCAACACGCGTTTCAGAATTATCCGCGCACTTGCAGCTTTGGCAACCAAGAAGGATACCCGTCCTAACAAGAAACATAATAATATTCCTCTATAAACCGTATTGTCATGAGTAATATGTTATTAGCAGTCAACGCAGAAAACTGGGGCTGGAACGACACTTGGGCATTGGTAGGAATATGTTTCTGCATAGTTTTGCTCATTATGGCTTTCTTCGTTATAGTGATGACGCTTTTCGGCGTTATTGCCAAGAAGGGCAAGAAGCAGGAAGCAAAGGTGGAAGCACCGAAGCCTGCTGCCGAAGCCAAAGCCAGCGGAAAAGTTGACGATGCCGACTATGCAGCAATCGCTGTCGCTCTGCACTTGTATTTCGGCGGCGAACACGACAAAGAATCCAATGTATTAACAATCAAGAATGTGTCACAGGTTTATTCCCCGTGGTTAAATAATTAAGGAAATGAAAAAGTACAATCTTACAATAGAAGGTAAAAAGTACGCTGTCGAGGTAGATGTAAACGACACCATCGCCAATGTAAAGGTCAACGACAAGTCGTACACAGTAGAAATAGAGAAGGAAAAGGAACCGCAGATAGCAAAGGTTGCCAAGCCGACTCCAAAGCCAGCAGCAGCATCGGCTCCGAAGCCAGCAGCACCTGCTACAGCAGCATCGGCATCGGCAATAAAGGCTCCGTTGCCAGGCAATGTAGTTAAGATTTTGGTATCGGCAGGTCAGGCTGTTAAGCGTGGCGACACTCTGTTGGTAATGGAAGCCATGAAGATGGAAAACAACATTATGGCTGAAAAGGACGGTACAGTAAAGGCTGTTTATGTTGAGGTCGGCAGAACTGTTGCCCTCGGCGATGCACTTGTTGAAATCGAATAACGAACCTAAAAAAGTATGATTATGGATATTTTAAAGAAAAGTCTGCTTGTCGGGTTCGTATTCCTGATTTCGATGCTGGCTTCTCCAAATATTTTCGCACAGGACAAAACCGATGGCGAAAATCAGAAGGTGGAAGCAACTACGGGAGCTACGGTCAGCAAGACTGACGGACAGGCAGGTGTTACAGTAATGATTGGCGGCGACACCGTAAAGTCAAATTGCTATACTTATACTAAAGTTATTGAAGGTAATGATATGAGCGAAGAAGAGATTGCCGAATTGCTCAATGGCATTACTATTCAGATTGGCAATCTTGGCGACGGTGAAAACGCTGTAAAAGTAAATGTAGATTCAAACACTGCCGAATGCAATAATGCAAATGTAGAACCGCAGGAAACCGACGATTCGGCCTGGGGAAAAATCGTAAAGTTCTGCAAGACCAGCGGTATCGCAGGTTTGGGCGAAAACTGGAAGGCAATCATAATGTTGCTTATCAGCTGTCTGCTCATTTATCTTGCAATTGCAAAGCAGTACGAACCGCTTCTTCTCCTCCCGATAGCATTCGGTATGCTGTTGTCGAACTTGCCAGGCGCAGAAATGTACCACAGCGAACTTTGGTCGAACTTCCTCGACGAGAATAGCCCTGCTTACCACAGCTACGGCACAATTCTGAAGGAAGGCGGTATGTTGGACATCATCTATATGGGCGTTAAGTTGGGTCTTTACCCGTGCTTAATATTTATAGGTATCGGCGCAATGACTGACTTCGGTCCGCTGATTGCAAACCCGAAGAGCCTTCTGCTCGGTGCTGCAGCTCAGTTCGGTATCTTCATTACCTTCCTCTGCGCAGTAGCAATAGGTTTCGCACCAAACGAGGCTGGTTCAATAGGTATCATCGGTGGTGCCGACGGTCCTACGGCAATCTTCCTCACCTCGAAGCTTGCTCCGGATTTGCTCGGTCCTATCGCAATCGCAGCTTACTCCTACATGGCTTTGATTCCTGTAATCCAGCCACCTATCATGAAGGCTCTCACAACCAAGAAGGAACGCCAGATTACAATGAAGCAGCTCAGGGATGTAAGCAAGAAGGAAAAGATCGTTTTCCCGATTGTAATTACTATGATTGCAGTTCTCATAGTTCCGTCGGCAGCATCGCTTATCGGCTGCTTGATGTTCGGCAACTTGCTCAAGGAATGCGGTGTAACCGAAAGACTTAGCAAGACCGTACAGAACGAACTTATGAACATCGTAACCGTATTCCTCGGAATTTCGGTTGGTGCAACCGCAGTAGCAGGTTCGTTCCTTACTCTCAAGACCATCGAAATCGTTATCATCGGTGTTGTAGCATTTAGCTTCAGTACTGCAGGTGGCGTTTTAATGGCGAAGTTCATGAACCTTTTCCTCAAGGAAAAGATCAATCCGCTTATCGGTTCGGCAGGCGTTTCGGCAGTGCCAATGGCAGCCCGCGTTTCGCAGACCGTAGGTCAGAAGGAAAACCCGAGCAACTTCCTCCTCATGCACGCAATGGGACCGAATGTTGCCGGCGTATTAGGCTCGGCAATCGCAGCCGGTCTGCTGTTGAGCTTCCTCGGATAAGGATTCTATTTTTAACATTTTTACATAGGGGCGGCAGAAATTGTCGCCCTTTTTTGTTGTCATTGGCGAATATTGAATTTGCTTGTTGAATCTGCACAATCGCATAAATCGTTGAATTTATAGTCACTAAATAAAAATTTTCCTTACTTTTGTCATTCAAACATAAATAACGGAAATGTAAGAAACAAAAAGAACATATTAACATATAAATAGCGGACAGAAGCAATTCTTGAACTCCAATTTACCACAAGAGTCAACTAAGACTCACCAACTCGAGAATAGGTTTCCAAAATGTCGTGTATGGCATGGCGTGGAATACTTGTTTGAGTTGGTGGGCGTGGTAACCCGGAGTTTAGGCAAGAATTTAATTCCACGCTTTTTATGTTGCAAAAACAAAGGTAATGGATAAACACGAAGCACCACATATCGGAAATCTTATTAAGGCGGAACTTGCACGACAGGGACGGAGTACACGATGGCTATCAAAACAGATAGGATGCACTCGGCAAAATATGTACTATCTACTCAGCCGCAGTTTCATATACACAGACCAACTGCTAAAAGTTTGTGAAGTACTCGATTATGACTTCTTTAAATGTTATTCCGATTATATGGAAGAAAAGAGCTTGTAAAAAGATATTTGACAATCTGTCAAATAAATTGAAATAATCTGTCAAAATATCCAATACAATATAACAAACACACTTTATTTCCTATTCATAACTTTGTTCCAAATTTAATAACTTCAAACCGATGGGCGCAATGGGATATAACTGCGCAAAGATAACTATGGCAGAATTGAGAAGTATTTATGAGTTTGAAAAAAAAGAAGAATTTGAAAATGCAGTAGAGGGGTTAAAATACCATATCGGAGGTTATAGTGCTAATAGTACTTGGGACTAGTCAACGCTAAAACATCCAGTCATCCTGTATTTGCACCGAGATTTAAACGGAGAAAAATATTAATTTTTGAGGATAAAAATAATTTGTTACTTTTGACAAAACTTAATAGTTTAAAATATTATGAAAAAGCGCATTTCAACAATAGTCGTATCATTAATAATCACATTGGTAATATTTCCTAATTGTCGCCGTACAGAACATGATAAACTAACCTATTTTGGAGTATGGGCAATAATGGAATCTAACTCAGAAATAGTAAAGGATGGACATTTGAAGATTACAACATCGATAAATGACCTAGATTATCACGAATTAATAACTGACATCAACACCAATCAGATATTAAGTGACAAAACATGGACTATCAATGCTGATAGCAGTGAAAATGGAGACGGAAGAAGTTTATACACCAAGGATTGTAATTTGAATTTCTATGACGAAAATACTATTTATAAAACACTTATATGCAAGCATATAGATACTATTGAGAATACAGATACGATATTAATAACAACTCTCAAGAAAAGATATAGGGGAGACTGGCAGATATACAAAAAGGAAAATCGCCATGATAATACCAAGATAGTGTTTACGATAAACCACACTGACATTGACACATGTTATGCAAAATATACATCAAACGGATTTGTTGAAGACACAGTAATTCTCAATGATTCTTGGGGAGGCGGAGGATGGACTTACGAAGTTTCAGATTTTGAGAAATTTAAAGGCTCTCTTAAACTATCTGGAACTTTTCAAAATGGAAACGAATACGGATTTGAAAATCTTGTGCTTAAGAGACAGTGACGAACAATAATACAAATTGCAGCATAGCAATGTGCGAGGATATGAAAGGCGTATCAAGTTAATTGTTGGTATCCTATATAATTGCAATAACGCTACTAATCAATCATTTAACTTGTCATTTGCTTGTTTCACTGCGCGAGCTAAAGGTTCGGAAGTTCGTTGTAACACGCGATACAGAATGGGGAGCGTTGTGAATACTGCTGTCCGTAATCTGCTATTGAACTGTATTAAAGGAGATTCCGCATAAGCGAACTCACACGACACGTTCCTTAGTCGGTTCGTTCTGCTTTGTGGAATGACTAATAGAAAATTTAACGGATACTAATAATTTTTTTGTCTTATCAGAACCTAACGTTCTTTCTTTGCCAAATTCTCCGCTATTACCCTGGATATGTCAAACTCTGTTACGATTTCTATCCAAAGCCATTGTCCATTGGGATTACACTCCAGGAAAACATATTTATCGTCTGGAGTAACAATAAAGTCGAAGCAACCGAAATTGAGCTTCATGTGCTTCAGGAACTTTCGGCAGAAATCCGAGACAAAATCTGGAATTACCACAATTTCGTGCTTCAGGTCGTGCTCGTAGCCTTGCCGCCAGTCGATTTTACCTGTGGTTTCCGACTGCAACTGCGAATCTATCTTACAGGCAATCACATCGTCGCACACGACCGTAATGCGCAGTTCGTACTTCTTGTCTATATAGTTCTGGACAAAACTTACTGTCTGCGAGAAGGCCTCGTCGGGCTGACTTTCAAGGTCGCTGCTTTTGATTCGCTGCGAAAAGAACACATATTCCTTGTCGCCACCGAGGAAAAGTCCGCTATCGACAATCGACTTGAGCGAAATGTACTCGTAGTTACGTGCGAACTTCAGCACCGCATCCTTGGTATTTGCAAAACTTGTATCTGGAGTAGGCATTCCGAGCGAACGCGCAACCTGCAACTGCAGCATCTTGGAGTCGGCGGGACGGTCTTCCACAATGCTACCTATCGAAAAAATATCTTTTGTGTAGTAGCGCAAAAAAGCGAGAAAACCGCGAGCCTCGTCGAGGTTATGGCGGTTTATCTCGTCATGTTCGTTAACCACCGGCAACTCCGACGGAACCAAGGCGCGACGGTCCCATACCGCAGTAATCTCATGTCCGAAAAGTTGCAGGTCGTTCTTTATATTTTTTATGCGGAAATCGACACCTCTGTCATCGCACCACCATTCAAACTCGTAGTCGGTAAGAATGCACTCGGTGTTAAGCCTGAATACTGGAACATTCCATTCGTTCAGGTACTTGATGACGTTGGTAGGATGAGTATCCTCCTTATTTGTGTAAATAAGAATCATCTCACGCGACTAGAACCACATGTGGCGGTTGTTCTTGGTGTCGTCGATTTCGTTCTTTGCATCAACGCCTACATATTCACCGCCCTTGTGAGTGCTAGGGTGACGAAGGCTGCGGGTGCTGGTGATTGTCATTTCGTATGTTACCTGATTTGCATCATCGTATGAGAATTCGGTTGGAACATACTCAACTATGTCGGTAGGAACAACGAAATTCATCAACAATGGCATTATCTGACTGTTCTGATTATATGCTTTCATACCAATAATTTTTTAATTTTTGTAATCCTCATCTTCAATAATCTCGTCGAAGTTGCTGTCGCTTCCTTCAATCTTTATGCTGCGGTCGTTCTGAGCAATGATAGCAATGTCGAGAACCATGCGTTCTACTGAGAAACCAAGGGCTTCGCATACGAACTTCAGCACTTTTACTTCCGATTCCTTGAGAATCTTGTCCGACAAAGCAACAAGGATACAGCCGTCCATGATGCAGTGCTTGTCACCAAGGTTTTCAACGGTAGCACCGATTTCCTTGATGTAATTTTCGATGTTTACATTCTGCTGGAGGTTGTTTTCCTCAGCGATAAACTTTTCAACTTCTACCATGTCAAGCTCCAAGTCGGCAGCCTGTTCCTTGATAGTGTCGAGTTCAACCTGCTCGATGATGCCATCGGCTCTCAATGTAGCCATTGTCAAGGCAACAAATTGTTTCGTAAATTTGGTGTTATCCATAAAATATGTTTTTAAATTCTGCGCAAAATTGCAAATGCAAATATACAACTAATAATAACGCGGACAACGATGATGCAAGATTTTTTTGTGTTGCAGATTCACAAGCAATAAAAAATGAAAAAAATATTTGCCCGAATAATGTATTTTTTTTCAGAAAAATATTACTTTTGCGGTCGCTTGACAAATTGCAGAGAATTGTAAAAATTTAAATAACAACTTAAAACTAAACAAAATGCAGAAGAAAGGTAACAAATACGGTGTACACCGCGTATTAGAGCCGAAGGGCGTATTGCCACAGCCGGCAAACAAGCTTGACAACAATATGGACGAAATCTATGACAACGAAATCCTTATTGATGTTCAGACATTAAACATCGACTCCGCTTCGTTCACCGACATTCACAACTACGCTAAGCAGCAGGCAGGCGAAGGTGCAAGCCAGGAAAAGATTATGGAAGAAATTAAGAAGGAAATGTTCCTCAATGTTGAATTGCAGGGTAAGCACCGTAACCGTCGTACTGGTTCGGGCGGTATGCTCCTCGGCCGCGTTGAAAAGATTGGCGACGCATTGAAGGGCAAGATTGACCTGAAGGAAGGCGACAAGATTGCTACTTTGGTTTCTTTGTCACTTACTCCTCTCCGCATCGACGAAATCCTCGAAATCCGTCCAGATGTTGACCAAGTTGACATCAAGGGTAAGGCTATCCTCTTCGAAAGCGGTATCTACGCTAAGATTCCGAACGACATGCCCGAAAAGCTCGCTTTGAGCGCATTGGACGTTGCTGGTGCTCCAGCTCAGACTGCAAAGCTCTGCCAGTACGGACAGAATGTTGTTATCCTCGGTGCAGGTGGAAAGAGCGGTATGCTCTGCTGCTACGAAGCTAAGAAGCGCGTTGGTGTAACCGGTAAGGTTATCGGTCTTGCTAACAGCCCGAAGTCAACCAACAGAATCAAGGAATTGGGATTCTGCGATGTAGTTGAAAGCGTTGCTGGAAAGACTCCAGTTGAAATTTACGAACTCGTTGAAAAGCTCACAAACGGCAAGATGGCTGATGTAACTATCAACTGCGTAAATGTTCCGGACCAGGAAATGACATCTGTTCTCTGCACAAAGGACGATGGTATCGTTTACTTCTTCTCAATGGCAACCAGCTTCACAAAGGCTGCTCTCGGTGCTGAAGGTATCGGTGCTGATGTTAACATGATCGTTGGTAACGGTTACACTAAGGGACACGCTGATTTCACTCTCCAGGAACTCCGCGAAAGCCCGGAATTGAGAAAGATTTTCGAAGAATTGTACGCATAATCAGTTGTGCATCAAATAAAAAAGCCCGCATTTGTGGGCTTTTTTTTATTTTATATTAGTGTCCTGTGGACAGAAATTAAACAAATCTTTTTCAAATTTATCAAACAGTCTCCAATACCATCTTATTTCTTGTACTTCACAGCAACCCCTTCAAGATAAGGATAAAGCCCTGCATAACCATACTTTGCATTAACAACAGCATCGGCAAACAATTATTTCCCCAACATCTTCGCTACCCACATATTCTTCTCAAGCATAGGATAAGGCTCGTCCTTTGCTCCGAAACCCTCATAGAAATTCCTTATGCTTTCGATTGCCGAGCCTTCGAAGTCGATAAGAAGCGACGAATTTGCATTACGCTCAACAATATCGTTCAGCAGGAAAGTCATCGACTGGCATTCCCTGCCCTTTTCGCTCGAAACTGGCGACAGATAATACAGCCGTCCACCCCACCTTATAAAAAATACTGCAGCAAGAACATTATCCTGCACATCGCGGACAGACACCAACTCGGCACAACCAGCCGAAATGGCATTGTCGATGAGCCTTGTCAAAACAGGAACCTGCACTTTTCCCATCCATTGTCCTGCATTTTCGCAAAGGAACGACAGATACTCGTCCTTTGAAATTGTGGCAACCCGTTGCACAAAAGTCTTTGCCTTTTTCACATTGCGACGGCACTGCAAGGAAAAACTGCCATTCAAAATCTCATAGTCGGCACTCAAATCCAGCACATAGTTTGGACGAAGCTTTTTCTCATTGCAAACATCTGCATTTCCGCTATTGAAGCAAAGACGATACAGGAAAGGCAACTTTCCAACTAGTTCGCGTGCCTGAAGTTTCGAGAGCCACGACTTCGAGAAAATTCCCAGCTGCTGGCAGAACTGCGGTTGAAGCGCATACACAAGTCCAAACTTCCGTTTCAGTGGCACAGGCATCACAACATCGTAGTCGCCAACCACATACACCGACCAATCGGGAAAAACCGCATCCAAGTACCACGACATTGCATACACTTTGCCTTGCATCGAGTTTTCAATGCATTCGTCATACTTGACAAAATCAATTTCGCTATGTGAGAGCAATCTTATCATCTTCAAACTACGGTGCGAAGATACAAATAATTTATTATTAGGCAATTCTAATTATTAAAATCGTGATACACAAAACAAAAAAATTGTTCTTTAATTTTTTTTCATTTTCTTTGTAACATTTTGTACTGCATGTACGTCATAAGAGGGAACAATGACACGAGAAGACTACAATATTATGGTTAACAAGTATGCGGACAACGTCTATCGCTTTGTGCTGTCGAACATTAAGGACAGCGACCTTGCACAGGACATAGTGCAGGACAGTTTTGCAAAGCTGTGGACAAACCGCGACGAAGTCGACAACGCAAAGTCTTTTCTGTTCAAAGTTGCTTACAACAGGATGATAGACGTAACCAGACACGAGAAATTCAGCACGGCAGAAGATGCAATAGGTACCGGTTACGAACCCGGAGAATACGACAGCAACTCCGAACTGAAGGAAATTCTGGAAAATGCACTTGCAAAGCTTCCGGAACAGCAGCGTCAACTCATCCTGCTCCGAGACTACGAAGGTTACTCCTACAACGAAATTGGAGAAATCACAGGTCTCAACGAAACACAAGTGAAAGTTTACATTTTCCGCGCAAGGAAAGTACTAAAAGACTATATCGTCAAAATGGAGAACGCGCTATGACAAGGATAGATCAAAGCAATATTGAAGAAATGTGGCAGAGGTTCCTCGATTGCCAGCTCTCCGAAACGGAAGAAGCCGAACTCATGGCATACCTCGAGAGTAATCCCGATGTCATAGCAATGCTCGAAAACAGCGACGTAGAAGATGCAAAATTCGAAGGAAAGGAAATGCTTTCGGTCGAAAACATCACAGAAAGGCTCCTCATCGAAAAGGTAGAAGGAGTTATTTCGGAAGAAGACGAAAAATACATTGACACCAAAATAAAAACCAATCAGAATGTAAATAAGTCGTACGAAGCATACAAGCTTACAATCCAAAAGCCTGACATGAACGTACACTACCCAGACAAGGACGGCCTGAAGAAACGCGGAATAGTCATCTGGCTACGACCTGTTTCCATAGCAGCATCAATAGTACTAATTGCCGCATGTGGAATAATCCTATACAATGCCTTTGGAAACGGAGAAAACACAATTACCTATCCCGAGCAGAACAACATTTCGCAACACATTGACAATAAAACAATTGCGGATGCTCAGACCGACAATATGACAGAAGAAATTGTCGTAGGCAACACCAACAATTCAGAACCCAGCTTAAAGGAAGAACAGTATTTCCAAAGAAAAGCCAAGGCCCATAAAAACAACAACGCACCGACCGAAACTTTGGCATTCAACACCGACACCATCGTCGAACCGTCATTGTATGACATTCAGGACATTGCCGAAACAGAACTCGACAACGTTGCAACAGAAGATGCTTCACCAGTTACCGAGGAGAAAAATTACATCGCAGAACAAAATACCGAGAATACAGATTCTATCGAAAATATAGAACCAGAGAACCATGCCTCGGATGAAGACTTGTTCGCATACCAATCACAAGACAACGGAATTACAATAATTAAAGAAAGTAGATTCCGTACATTTCTGCGCCGCAGCGCAAACAAAATTCGTTCAGCATTCATGAACAGCGAACCCGCTAATATGATAAGGGATATCGGAGATGAAATATGTTTGACTATAGCTAATAACAAAAAATAATTACGATTATGAGATACTTTTTTTTAATAGGATTTGCACTTATGGTAGCCATACATGCAAATGAGATTACTAGGACAGAAGAAACATCTGTATGCACCCGCACTTTATCAAACGCCATGATAAAAGGAAAAGGTAAGGTAATAACAGAGACTCGCAAACTTGAAAATTTCGAAAAGATATGCAATGCGGGTATTTTCAATATCAAAATTGTACAGAGCGACGAATCCAAGGTTGTTGTCACCGTCCACGAAAACATAATGCGATATGTTGCAACCGAAGTAAAAGACGGAGTGTTATCGATATATTTTGACACCGACAGCAGCATCGACGAAGACAAGCACGACATTGTTGTATATACGCCCAATTGCAACATCATTGCCAACGAAACCATAGGCTCAATATCGTGCGACAAGCTAACAGCCAGTTCGCTTACTATCCGCAATATTGGCATTGGCAAGGTAAAACTTGCAAATGTCTCGGCTGACCAGATCGACATTACTAACGAAGGCATCGGCAAGACTGAAATACAAAACATTAAGGCCAACATAGTCACTGTGAAAAACGATGGCATCGGATCCATAGAGTTGTCGGGCACAACCAACGAAGCATACTACGGCAACGAAGGTATTGGCAAAATCAAGGCTTCGAAACTGATAGCGAGTAAAATAGAAGCCTCAAATGAAGGTCTTGGTAAAATTGACGCTAGAAACAAATAATGAAATCTACTAACAAATAAAACACGAAAAAATGAAAAAATTAATCATTGTAACATTGGCATGTTTGGCTAGCATTATCGTGGTAGCACAAGACAACAACGTAGCAATAGCCAACAAAACGGAATACACAACAGAGGAATTCCACAGAGTAGTCAACAAAAGTGTTGCCACCGTATTAGTAAATACAGGCGACAAGTATTCTATCAAATTCATTTGCGACGACAAGACGCTAAATCAAATCGGGTATTCGGTAAGCAACGGCACCCTCGAAATCTTCACGGAAGAAAATTCGTCATATTCGAACAACAACTTCTGCAAGATCGAGGTAACCACGACTTTGCTGAACGAATTTATAAACGAAGGCGTTGGCAAGGCCCAGGTCTACGTATCAGAAAATCCCGTCAAGATTGGCAACTTGGGGACAGGAAGCTGCGAGGTGACTGTTGATTGTCCGTCGGTTTCGATCGACAACAGCGGCATTGGTGCAATTAAAATTTCCGGCTCATCAAAAAACACTCGCATAATCAATTCGGGAACAGGCAACATCAATGCAAAAAATCTTATATCCGACAACGCTTCGGTCGACAACAGCGGCATTGGAAATGTTGAAGTCTTTGCTGACTCGACAATATCTGTCAACAACGATGGAATCGGAAAGGTTACAGTATATGGTTCGCCTAAGACTCAAAAAATTGGCTCGGGTAGCATCAACTTAAAGAGACTTCTTTCAAAAGCATCGGAAGACGACAGCGACGCAGGGTTCGAGATCTACGGGAAATCGGCAACTTCCATCGATGACGATGGAAGCGGAACTGTTGTTATACACAGATCACCGGACAATAATACTACAAACGGTGAACCAGAATCAAACGCAACTCAAACAGACAGCAATACACCGACCAAAAAGAAGAAGATAAAAGACAACGTATACATAGGTGCAAAATGGGGCTTCAACAACTACCTCGAAAACGGCAAGTTCGCTCAAGGCATGTACAAAGTAAAACCTTGGGGATCATGGGAAGCTGGTATAAGTATCGGCAACGTAATACGTTTCGGCAAATGGTTCCGCCTGCCAACCGAAATTTCGTTCACCTGGTTCAACTTCAAGTTCAGCGAACCTTCGGTACGATACGCAACCGACTCGCTGCACCAGCCCTACCTCTACTACGACACCAATACCGACCTCTCCTACATGAAAAGCAAACTATCGGCACCATACGTCAACTTCGAACTCTGCCCCACCTTTGTCATCATACCAAAACACCTTAGCATCGGCGTAGGCGGATATGTCGGATACAACATCGGAGGTCGCAACAAATACAAATACATCGAAAACGGAGAAAAATACAAGAACCACATCAAAGCCAGCTGTTTCGAAGCATTGCGCTACGGGGTAAAAGCAGAATTAAACCTTAGACTAATCTGTTTTTATGCTACCTACGACTTGTCGAAAGTTTATAGCAACCTAACAGCAGACAACAAGGTATTAAAAGTACATCCTATATGCTTTGGACTAAAGCTCCCTTTAATAAGCTTACGTCGATAACAAAAACATAAACTTACTACGAAAAAAGTCCCTGTCTCCCCGGCAAGGACTTTTTTTCAAACAGATATTTCGCTGGAATAAAATTTGGATTTCAAATCAAATCAACGAACAATTGAACCTCCGCAAGGCTTTGCGATGCAACATAAACTTTTCGAATCATAAATCGTAGATCATAAATAATCCTTATTTTTGCAAAAAATTTAATTCATAAGAAATGAGAAACTTTGTTATAGCAGCATTGGTTATGTGCGTGGCTTTTAGCTCGTGCAAGAAAATAGAAGGTGATGGCAACGTCGTTACTGAAACCTATAATATAAACGAATACTTTCAAGAAGTAAGAAATGAAACGCCATTTGACGTAACTATTATATTTTCAAACGAAAACAAGGTTGTCATAACTGGCGAATCGAACATCGTACAAAAGTTAACGGTTTATACCAAGCGTAAAAGATTGATAATTGCAAAAGACAAGAACAAATACCGTCTGCGCAACACATTGCCAGTGACTATTACCGTTTACATGAAGCGAATGGACTACATGTATTTCACCAACAATGCATCTGGCGACCTATCGGTAGAATCTCCATTATCAAAAAAGATAGAATTCGATAATACTGGTTCCGGCGACCTCTATGTTTTCAATTGCGAACACGAAGCCGTAGAAATCTCTAACAGTGGTTCGGGCGACGTGGTAGTCAACGGTGTTGCCAGCGAAGTAAAGATAACATGCAGTGGTTCGGGCGATGTAGATTGCTACAACCTCACATCTCAATATGTTGAAATACATAGCACAGGTTCTGGTCGTGTAGAAGCATACGCAACCGACGAAGGCGATGTTTGGCAGTCGGGTAATGGCGAAGTGTATGTGTATGGTACAGACCGCGTAAGATACCATTACGAATACGATTACGATGACAAATAATCCCTATGTCGGGAATATATGTCCACATCCCTTTTTGTAAGTCGAAGTGCATATACTGCGACTTCTATTCTATAGCTGTATCCTCGCTTGTTGACGACTATTGCAATGCACTGAAAAAAGAAATTGCATTTCGCAGCAACCAACTAACCGACAGGCATATACGCACGATATATTTTGGTGGCGGCACACCGTCGATGCTCGAAATTGGAAAAATAGAAGGCATTTTGTCGGAAATCTACAATAATTATACTATTGACAGCAACGCCGAAATCACCCTCGAAGCCAATCCCGAAAACCTGAATGCGGAATACCTGCACCAACTGAGGCAAATCGGCATCAACCGTCTAAGCATAGGCATACAAAGTTTCGACGATGCAACGCTAAAATTCCTAAAACGCCGCCACACCGCAAAAGATGCCATCGAAAGCGTACTTGCAGCCCAGAAATGCGGCTTCGACAACATCAGCATCGACCTCATATATGGCATTACGGGCATCGACAATAAAATGTGGGAAAAGCAACTCGACACGGCATTTTCGCTGCCGATAAGCCATCTTTCGTGCTACTGCCTCGGCATAGAGGACAATACATTGCTACATCGCTACACTGCAGAAGGCAAGTACTCTCCCACCGACGACGAAAGTTGTCTGCAGCAGTTCCTTGCATTCGACAGCAAAGTCCGTGAAAACGGCTTCGAGCACTACGAAATCTCAAATGCCAGCAAGCCGAACATGCGTTCGCAACACAACTCATCGTACTGGAATAGAACAGAATATCTCGGTTTAGGACCAGGAGCACACTCATACTACAACGGCATTCGCGCGTGGAACATCGCAAATGTAAAGGAATACATCAAAGGCATATCAGAAGGAAATATTTGTCTTACTACTGAAACGCTTTCCGAAACCGACATTTTTGAGGAAACCATAATGCTCGGACTAAGAACATCCGAAGGAATTAATCTTTGTGAAATTGAACAGCGTTTTGGACGCGAAAAGGTTGCAGAAATCCGTACTGCAATAAGCAATTTGCAGCCAGACCTTTACAAATGCAATGCTGACAACTTTTCGCTTACACCAAAGGGAATGTTTGTGTCGGACAGTATAATAGTGGAGTTTATTGAGTAAAGCAAGTGAATAATCTAACGGCATGATGCGCCTATTTCATCTTCGTATCTATCAGCTAACTCAGAATATTGTTCTTTCGTAATCAGCCTATCCTTATATTCTCTATTGAACGACGGTAAATTCTGAAATATCTCTCTCAGTTTAGAAGAATATTTGGACTCAATGGTTTTATGATAATTGATAAATTGAGATGCAAATAAACCTTCTTCGGCAGGAATATTATTTTCGATTTCTTTACGGATACGAAAGGCTTCTGTCAAAAAACAATACATCCGAAGCTCCAAGAATTCTCTATACCCATTATAATTTTCAAATTCCTCCTTGTATTTCAGGTATATAGTTTCCATCCTATCCTTAACTTCATCAAGCATTTCCTGTCCATACACTGTATCAACCTGCGGTCTTATAAAAACGGTCTGTGGCTGCACATTAGCATTGCTACCAACGCTCTCCTGTCTATTCAAAAAAACCGTATCAATATGCGTAACAACCACAGTGTCAGCAACTGGAAGATTGACATTTTCTGCAACCTTTGGGTTTGGGATACTCCTGCGAATGGCAGTGTCCACAACTGGAAGATTGTCATTTTCTGCAACAGAATTTCTCCAATGCGAATACAAAATTGCGGTTACGAGACCTATAAGCAATGTCAATGCCAAAATCACAGGCAGCACAATCATCAATTTTCGGTGCGATTTTATTGCCGACAATATTTCTGTAGCACTTCCATAGCGTTTTTTCCTGTCGGTCTGCGTACATTTGCGCACTACTGCCGAGCAACCGCGGAAACCGGTAGCAGTAACAATATCATTCAATACAACGCCAAACGAGTAAATATCGGCACGATTGTCAAGAGCTGCATTTCCTTCAACTTGCTCGGGTGCTGCATAACGGGCTGTGCCGGCTGGTTGTTTCAAAATGGCGTGAGAATCGGTATCCGAAAAGCCAAAATCAATGATTTTTACATTGTTGCCATTACGGGTGATAAGGATATTGCTCGGCTTTATGTCGCGGTGTATAACCTGCATTCCGTGGAAATACGACATCGCCGACAATATTTCACCAATCACCTTCATTACAATGTCGGAAGATGGATTTGTTGCGAGAAAA
This sequence comes from uncultured Bacteroidia bacterium, assembly GCA_902776565.1. Lineage (GTDB taxonomy): Bacteria > Bacteroidota > Bacteroidia > Bacteroidales > ML635J-15 > Bact-19. Next base: position 47,762 of record CACYQN010000011.1, on the reverse strand, counting down.
TCTGACAATGTCACACCGTCAATGCACTCCATCACAATGCAGTCGCCAGCAACCGTATCATGCTCCTTTCCATAAAAAGTGACAATGTTTGGATGCGAAAGCATCATTCCGAGTTCAAACTCCTTTTCGAGCAATTCACGATAGAACGGATTTGTAGAATATTCTGGCTTTAGCCCCTTAAGTACAAACCACTTGCCGTAACGCTTGGCACGGAACAGACGATTGAATCCACCACAAGGCATCTCAACATAATCGGTAAACTCGTTAGTGCTTTTATCCACAAACGGTTTCGTTACAAATCCCGAATCTGATGTCTGGTCCATAATTTCAATGTCAAATCTTTATGCAAATTCAAAAAGCAAATGCAAAATTACATAAATTTCATGCTTAATAAACGCCAAAAATACATATCTTTTTCTGATAAAAACAGGTTGTGTATATAATTTTACAACTCATTAATTATTAACAAATTAAGCATTTGTAATCTAAGCTATTTGGGAACTTGGACGGTTTTTGCTTGGGAACTTGGACGATTTTCACTTGGGAACTTGGACGAATTCCTGTTAATCTTTCAAGCAGCCTATGGGAACAACAATGACACCATCGTCCCTACGGTACGGAAAATCACCCACACCAGTTAGCACCATCATAAACGACGGTGATTTCATTCGAGTGGTATCTATTTCATCTGCAAGCTTTTTCAGGGAACTTGCACCTTCCTCAATTAAATCGTCGCCTCCCAACTTGATTTCGATAAGTCCGAATGAGCCATTTCTAAGATGAAGAATTGCATCGCATTCCAAACCTTTCTTGTCGCGGTAATGATATACCTTTCCGTCAAGCGCATCGGCATACACACGAAGGTCGCGCACGGCAAGAGTCTCGAAAAGAAGCCCCATAGTGTTCAAATCGTTAATAAGGTCGTTGGGACTTGCACCCAAGGCGGAAGTTGCTATGGCAGAATCGATAAAGTAACGGTTGTCGCTTGTGCGCAAAGCGGTCTTGCTGCGCAGGTTCGGATTCCACGCAGGCATATCCTCAATGACAAAAATCTTTTTAAGAGCATTTATGTAGTCATATACCGTGTTGTCCGACAACGAACTAGCTTCGTTTGCCTTCATATCGGCGAGTATCGTGCCTATGGTAGCCATTGTCCCCTGATGGCGGGCATACGAACGCATAAGCAACCGAACCCGTTGCGGATTGCGCTCAACATTGTCAACGCGTGAAATGTCGCTGTCGCAGACTAAGTCATAATAATCGTATGCCTGTGCGAGAGCATCTTTTTCCTTCAAATCCAATGCGCCCGGCCAACCGCCTCGGCAAATAAGGAAAGCCAACCTGTTTATATCAATATTGCTACTGCCGTTAAGTGGCAACTGCGGATTTTCGAACAAATCCTTAAAGCTGACATCGCCGGAAGAATCCTGCGACTCGTACAGTGACATCGTCCGCATCTTCAATTTTGAGAAACGGCCTGTCCCCGAATGGAAAATCTCGTCGGCTGATGGCGGTACACTGCTGCCCGTCAGTATGAAATGCCCGTATCCGCCTCTCTTGTCAACCTCGAAGCGGACGCTGTCCCACAGCGAAGGAGCAATCTGCCATTCGTCAATAAGACGCGGATTGTCGCCATTGAGAAGATGCTGCACATTGACTTTTGCCGCCTGAAGATTCTGCTGCCTTGTCATTGGGTCGGCCATATAGAGGACGCTCTTAGCCTGCTGTGCAGCGGTAGTTGTCTTGCCACACCACTTTGGCCCTTCTATCAGAACAGCACCTTTTCTTCTCAGCCTTTCTGCCAACATATAGTCCGCAATTCTATGTCTATAAGCACTCATAAAACAGCATATTTAAAATCATCGCAAAGGTACTGCATATAAATGACTTATGCAAATTTATTTTTACCTACTTGGGAACTTGGACGATTTTCGCTTGGGAACTTGGACGATTTTCACTTGGGAACTTGGACAATTTTCGCTTGGGAACTTGGATGGTTTTCACTTGGGAACTTGGACGGTTTTCACTTGGGAACTTGGACGGTTTTCGCTTGGGAACTTGGACAATTATTTTTCACACTACCTATTGGTATGACTACAAAAAAAGAGACGCAATGCATTGCGTCTCTACTTATTTTTCACAAGGGACAATCTGATAACCCAATTTTTTTGCCACATCCAAAAATGTTAAAAATATTCCGGGAGCACCATTAACCGTAGTCGGCCAGTTTGAAGAAATAAGCATATCTGTGTCGGCCAAATGAACAAGGTCATCCTCCTTTTTGTACTTAAAGAAATTCCAAGCTCCATTTTTGGCCTTTTGATTAAATTCCTCCAGACTTACAAAAATGCTATTCATATTTCTCGTCACACGAAAATCCTCTTGCAATTTAGCTAATGTTAATCCCGGATTTAAAGAAATATGATACAATACTACATCCTTGATTAATGCTGTCTTGAAACTATACACCTTGCCGTTGAATCTATAATTAGACGAATCCCTATTGCGCTGGCCAGGAACTTTCTTTGGAGTGTCAAATGCCTTCAGATTGGTAACAGCAGAAAGTTCTATGGTTGCCTCGATGACATCGCCCAATTTATCATCATTGTTGATGATTTCTGCAATCTTGTTCAGCAATTGTGAAACTTGGAAAGCGCGGTTGCTTAGGTGTGTCTCCTTCTGGCACATACGGAAACAAATCTTTTCCCACTCTTCATCGAACTCTTCAGCCTGATTAAGACTTTCCTGCTCGTCATCAGTAAGTTTACGCAGTTTCAATTTGGCGGCAATACCTTCGTTCCATTTCTTGAAATCGGGAGCCTCGGACAACTGGTTGTAAATGTACGGATAAGCAATCTGCATACAAACTAACGCAAAGTTAACAATCTTATTCTGGTTTTCGTTTGTATCGCCACCTGCTTGCATTCGCCTGTTGATTATCGAAATCAGTGACAAAGTGTTCGACAGACGCTTGAGCGAACGCGGATTTGTACCTACCGACAAGCGGGCAATTTCCGACAGATTCTCACCTAGGTCACCATTTGCTAGTTCTTCTTTGGTAAAGAATTCTATTTCGGACAATGCATCCACAAGGAAAGTATCTACGCTATACGAAGCCACAGGCATCGAGAACGGCAACTGTATAATCTTGTCGAAGAATGCACGGAACTCTCGCTCATTCTTGTCGGTAAGTTCACCGAACTTCGATTTCAAGCCCTTGATTACCACATCGTAGTCGATTGCAAGGACAAACACGCACTTGTCCAAGTCGAAAATGTTCTTCAGAAGTTCGAGGATTTCTACAGCTACTGGCGGGTCGATACGGTCAAGGTCATCGATGTAAAAGGTGAAACCACGACGCGACTTGTCGTGTTCGAGTGCGGCATCAACAAGTTTCTGGATTTCTTCCTTAAGTTGCACAATGTCTGACTTTTCCGACGACTCATCGCCGAACAATCCATCAACGACCTCGCCATCGACACCAACAGCGTTTGCTGCAACTTTTGCGCCTACCGATGCCATTTTCTTGAATATGCCTCCGATTTTTTTCTTGCTCTCGTTCCAGTTTTTCTGTTCTGGATTGAGCGCACCAATCTGATTTATACAGCCTTCGAGTATGCTCATTATAGCTTGAGATGGCGTTTTCATCAACGAGAATTGCCAAGTGTTTATCCATACAGGGAAATATTTTGCACCATCCTTGTCGCACAACTCGTAGCGGAGCTGGTTCATAAGCGATGTTTTTCCACTTCCCCATTCGCCTTGCAAGGCAATGGTAATCGGGGTTTTTGTGTAACTAATAAAATCAATCAAGGCATCCTGATATACCTTTATTCCAAACAAATCGGCCTCTGAATATTTGCGTGGAACATCTACTATACTGGTTTCCATTGTTATAGTGTTTTTAATTGTTTATAATCGTTTTAAGTTGTTTCAAATTGTTTGATATGACCATCAGCAACCTTTAGTTCACGAAACGAAGTGAGTAATTTGCACAAAAAGGAGATTGGCTACGCCGAGCTGAAGGTACCGCATAAGCGAACTCACAAGGCTCGTTCCTGCGCCTGTTCGTTCTGCTTTGTGGAATGACTCCAAAGACGTCATTTCGGAAGTTATGATGAACCAGCGATACGGAACGGGGAGCTGTGTGAATCAAACTATCCGAAATCTCCTTAGAGTTCATTGTTATGTGATGATTGCTGATAATCATTTGTTTGATGTTGTTTAATATGGTTTTAAATTGTTTGGCATTGAACATTTCCAATCTCATTTATAATCTCTGTAATACCCTCGGCAAGCAGCTCTTTGTCCATTGATGGGGATTTTTCCTGCTCCGTAATGTACGGCAGATGAACAAACAACGCCTTTATAGGGAAAAGCCCCTTTGCAACAGAATAAAGCGCCTCATAATAAACGCGGTTGCAGACGAATGTACCTGCCGAATTTGACACCTTGGCCGCAATGCCTTTCCGATTGCAGGCATCTGCCAGAAGCCTGACGGGAAATGTTGTCATATATGCCGTATCGCCATCGGAATGTATTGGCTCGTTTGCGGGAACATGTCCATCGTTGTCGGGCTTTACCGAATCCATAAGGTTTAAGGCAACACGCTCTATGCTCAGTCCTGCATATTTCGGACTTTGTCCCAACGACAAGACAACATCGGGCAAATGAAGTTCAATCAGCGAATTCAACTTTTCTCCTGCGCTCATAAAATTGACAGGTAGCATCTCTTTGACAATCAGCGAACCATCAATACTGTCGGGCAACAATTTTGCAACCTCACACGACGAGTTTAGTGAATTGCCACCAAATGGTTCGAAAAATGTAACGAGAATCTTCATAGGGCTGAAATTAGGGTTTGTTGCTTCTGTAAATTCATTCTTCTACAAGGCCATACAGTTTTTTCCAATAGACATTTTCTATAGGTCTTTCCATATATTCCTCCTTGTGCAAACCAACTGGTTTTCGCGTTTCAAGATTGCGGTTCAGAACATCGGCAAAGTTTATAATCGCATCATACACAATTTTGTCGAACACCATCAATTTGTACGAAACTGTTATAAGAAGCACATTGGCTTTTGTTCGAGCTTGAATATAGCGTGTAACATTTGCCTTGTTCATAACAGGCTGCACCTGATGGGCATCCGTCTTTAACTGCAGGGCTTCCATTGTTTTGCAGAAATCATCGTACAACTGCTTTAGTTTCTGCTTGTCGTGAGTAATACATTCAGGGAAATCAAAAGAAGTTTCGCCTTTCTCGCCACCAAATTCAAAATGGAAATCGGTAATGTTCTTCACAACCTGTTCTCCCGCAACTACGACAATCCAATCGTTTTCATCGCGGTTGCTGATAGTGTCATCAATAAACTGCTGGAAATCAGCATTTTCACCAGCATCCTTTTCTATTGTATAGAAATTGTGGCGTTTGTTTTCATCTCCTATTGTACGAGAGAAATTTTCGTTTGCAACATAGTTAAAACCACCAAGTTGTGCAATATGCCAGTCGAAATAGCTTAAGCCATTGTCTCCATATCCAATCGCATTTACAATGGTGACGCTTGAACCTCGTTCTACATGGTAACCGTAATTCGTATTAATATGGAACTGGCTAACCACTGGCATGTCGTTCTTTGGACCTTCGAGTATGGCGGCAGCAAGGTTCTTCAACCTAAGATTTTGCGAGAATGTTACCGCTTTTAAAATATCATCTTCACTCATACCCAAATCCAACTTCAAATCGACTAAACTCAAATTCTTGGCTGGCCAAAATATTCCAGACCTTTTTGCGCTTTTTACCAAGAAAAACTCATTGATACGACGCGCATTCTCCTTCAGTTCTTCCGTCTTGGCTTCGTCTTCCATAACCTCGGTAAACCCAGACCCAATAAGTCCGGCGGGCACGGCAAACATTGCTATTCCAAGTATTCCAATTATGAAAGCGATAACTTGTCCAGTTACGGTAATCGGAGGATATTCTCCAAATCCTCCAGGGTCTCCGACATATTGTGCAAATGCCCAAATGACTGAATACCAACCATTGTCGTATGCCTCTGGCTGTGCATCGTGTTCCACAAAGAAAAGTATGAACGAAAGAATCAACGTGATAATCACTAAGAATTGCATTGAAACCAGAAGTTCCGACTTTTTCGACCGGAATGCGCTTGTCAGAAGCTTGAACGAGTGCAAATACCTGAAAACGCGGAACAAACGCGCAACCCTCAGCACCTTGAGCGCCATATACGGTATAGGCATAAAGAAACTCAGGTAGAACGGGTATGTTGACAACAGGTCGATAAGACCGTAGAACGAGAAGCAATATCTTATCCTTCCCCAGAAGCCCCTGTACTTCGGGTCAAGCATATCGGCATTCCAGATACGCAATGTGACTTCTATCGTGAAGAAAATCTGCGTTATCCAGTCTATAACATATAATGCAGTCTCGTACTTTTCGTTTACTGTGTCGAAAGTTGTAAGGAAAACCTCGATAGTGCTCAGTACAATGAAACCAATAATTGTATAATCGACAATGTTGTGCCACTGCTTGGTGTGCAGGTTGTCGTCGAAAACTCGGTTAAGTTCTTCTTTGAAATTCTGTAGTGTCATTTTATCTGATTATAAATTAGTTTATCAACCACGCAACGCCCATACTGACATTTGCATAGTTTTTTATTTCGTTGAAATTTATGTTTGCCGCCACATCGAGCTGCACTTTGCGGTGTACAAGCCAGTTGAACCCGAAATCGAGCGAACATTCGGGCGTCTGCCAGCGCGTGAAGTTATTGTACGACTCGACAAATGCACCCAAATTATCGGTTATGCTGAATCCGAAGCACACTGCCAAGAATGTTGTCGGCACAGGCGAAAATCCGTCCCAGTCGCAACCTACTTGATAGCCAAGTCCGAGCCAGTCGGTTATGGTATTGCTGAAAAGCAAATGCATAGATGGTGCCAGATGTGTTGGACAAAATGCCTTAGTTCCGAGATGCGGTGCCACAACATTGGCAAGGAATGAAACGGCAGGCAGATATTTTGTCCCTTCGTACACCTTGATTTTCGTTCCGAAATTCAGCGGAGTAACGCCCCAGACATAGTCGTCAAACAGTCTGTCGCGATAGTACTGGAAGTTCATACCGAGACGGATTTCGGCGAAATTGGTAAGTCCGTAACGGAACAGAGTGTTGTTGATTGTGAAAGTTTCCTGTTTCGCACCACCACGATGTTCCCAGTCGAAAGCCACACCTGTTTCCCACTGCACCTTGTGCAAGGGCATAACATCCGTTCCCGTTGACATTCCTGGGCGGTCGGCAGAAATAGTTTGCTCTTCCTGCGCAAAGCATACTGCACCTATCAAGATGCACAATACCAATAACGTAAGTCTTTTTGTCATAACTAATTATCTATTAAGAATCTAATTTTACGTCATTCCGTAAAGTAGAACGAACAGCATAAGGAACGTTGCTTGTGAGTTCACTTATACGGAATCTCATTTGTGTACTAATGGGAGATTCCGCATAGTTGAACAATATTACGCTCTCCGTTCCGTATCGCGTTATTGTTCTAACTTGCGGAATGACTGATACGAGGCAAACTTTAGTCAAATTGTATATAATTTCCATTAATTATCCGAAGTACTCAATCAGCCCTATAATGCAGGGAGGAATGAAAAAGAACTGCAAGGCATAGCCGATTGCTGTCATAAAGCGGCTACCTGCCAAATCCATCCTGCTCTTAATCCAGAACCAACGTGGCGGAACCGTATCGCCCCAGCCCAAAATGCCTACAATAAGTCCGAAAACAGCCGCAATTCCACCCAACACAAGTGCCGTCGGCGACGGGTCTTCCACAAGATACAAACCTCCGATAATCAGTGCTATAGGACTGATAAATTGAAATATCCAAAGAAAAAATGCCATAATGTTATCTTATTTGTTGTTAACCAATATTATTCAGGACTTGTGCGCCTAATTTGCCTATAACTTCGCCGATAGACTTTGTTTTGTCAACCACATCGTTTATTTTCATATTCTTTTTCTCGCTTGCCTTGTTTTTTTTCGCCAATCGTTCCTCTTCTGTTAAAAACACTTGGTCAAAATCATTATCGAAAGCTTTTTTCTTTTTTGCCACTAATCCATTGAAAAATATCTCAAACTCATCGGCATCCAATCCAAGGCTGACGGCTTTCTTCTTTAATGTTTCGACAGTTTTTTCGGAAATTTCGTCTTGCATCAGCACTGACCGAACCAAAGGTCTTAGGCTTTCATATTTAGGCTCGACAATTACATTTTTCTGTTCATCCTGCTGACGGATAGCGTCTTGCTTTGGCATTTTAGATGCAGAAGATGCATCCTTTTTTCCGTTCTTTCCCGACTTTGCCGTTTCCGATTTCAAAAGCTTCGAAACCAGAGAACCTTCTACGCCATCCTCATTTCCCAATTCGTCTGCAATGTCAGATACATTCTTTATTGCAGAACCGACTTTGTCTAATATTCCCATAATAATATCGAGTTATACATTTATAATTCGACTCTTACTTCTCTCTTTTCAGCGATTCCTTTGCGCTTTCAATCTGCCGTTTCAACGATTCGATATTGCGGTCGTGTGAGGCGGCGCGGTCAATCTTAGTTTTACGGTACGATGCCTTTGACGATGGCGTTGACGCACTTTTTATCAAGTTAGCATAGTGTTCATTGTCACGTTTCTTGGCATCCTTTTCCTTCTGCATGCTTGCGCGAAGGTCGATGATTTTCTTCCTGTAATATTCCTTACTCATAACAATTTACAAATTTCATTTCTCGTTTTTAATCAATTGACAGTGCACGTTCTTGAACATTGTATCGTTGTACAAATTATTTTTCGTAAAATGATATATTTTTGTTTACTGATTCTCTATCAAATAAATAACATAAATATCTTCATTAAGAAAAAATCTGGGAATAAAATGAACAAGGCAATAAAAAGAACAATAACAAGTAAAAAGATAATACTGCACCCACACCCCAATTTGCGTTTTTTCTTGTATGCTTCAAAAATGCTGGACTTTTGCCGTTCCAAAGAAGCCTTCTTCTTTTGCATTTCGTCCAGTTTTTTTTGGTCTGCAGCAAATTTTTCATAGTCTAACAAACTTTCCTGCTCCTTTATATTATTCCTTATTTCTTCTAGTTTTAAGTGCATTTCGACACCAACCTTTGCCTCTTCCACGGCACGCTGACAACAAGACATCTCTCTCTTCGCTTCATCAGCCCTTAATGCAGCAGCCATGGATTTTTCTTCCAATTCTTTTTTCTGTCCTACATAAGTGTACTTTTTGGTATTTATTTTAAGGAGAATAATATTATCAAAATTTCGATCTGCAAAATTTGCGTTGTCTGTGGCTTTTTCCAGTTGTTCTAATGCCCTGTTGTATTTATCAATCCTTGCCTGCATCTCTTCTTGAGGTATGTGTTTTATTTGCTCGCAAAGATCGTTTTCTTGAGATTTTAAGGATACCAAACTTTGCTCTAGTTTTTCAGGATTGTGATCTTCAATAGACTTGTGTAATTCTTCTATTTCTTTATCCAACTTTTTAAGTTCATTACACAACGAGCAATATTTGTCGTTTTTCCAATATAATTTTTCTTCAATCTTTTTGTCATTCATTGCTTCTAATCTTTTAACATTCACATCTTGCCAACTCTCTATAGCACGCAATTTAGACATTGCACGCAACATCTAAACATTAATATTCACCTCTGGCGGCCTGACCGATTGTGATATTGTTTGGAACGCACACTTTACCTGCCTTGTCCTTTACCTGTACGGTAACGCCAAAGTTCTGGTCGAACAGTTTTTCGGCTTCGCTTACCTTGGTGCTACCCTTGATTTTCAAGCCATCGGCCTTGGTGTTCACCTCCTTGGTTGTCTTCTTGTTCAATGCAGCGAGTGTCATTTCGGGGTCTGCTAATACTGCGCCCTTGTAGAATGCCAATGTCAGGTCGAAGGTCTTCTTGAAATCGGCCGAGATGGTCTTTAATTTTTTGTTCGGTGCTACTGTAAATTCTGCCTTGTTAAAATGATCCTTTAAATTGTCTAATAATCCCATTTCCTTTAAATTTTATTGTTAATACTTAAATTACTTCCATTCTCCTTTCTTGCAGCCGTCTGCTTCACACTTTTTGTTGAAGGCGGAAAGTGTCATCTCGTCGGCAGAACCGCTGGTGTAGTAGCGATGGCCGTCCTTAGTGGTATAGCATACTTGAGCGTAAAGACCGAAAACTTTGTCAAATTCTTGCTCCAAAGTCTTGATTTTCTTGTTGCCACTGATGGATATGTCGCCTCCTGAATCGGCACGGCGTACAGATGCAAGCGTCTTGTCGGCGTCGATGTTGTATATTGTGCCGCCCTTTGCCACTTCCTGACGAGCGTAACTGTAGAAAATGCCCAGACGGATGTATGGGAACTGCTTGTTGAACTCCTTCATCAGTGTTCCGATCTTCTTGTTGCCATTTACCGAAATTTCAACTGCGGTCTTTGCTGGAGCAACTTTCTTTGCTGCAGGTTTTGTCGTGGTTTTCGTTGTTGTAGTTTTCGCTACGGTTGTTTTCTTTACGGCCGGCTTTGCTGTTGTTGTCTTTTTTGTGGCAGGTTTTGTCGTTGTAGTCTTCTTTGCTGCCGTCTTAGTGGTTGTGGTTTTCTTTGTTGCAGTTTTTGCTGCTGGTTTCTTTGTCGCTACCATAATTTATTAGTTTTATTGTTTTTGCACTTTTCTAGTGGTCATTCCGTAAAGCAGAACGAACCGACTAAGGTACGTGTCGTGTGAGTTCGCTTATACGGAACGCTGCTTGCAGCCTCGCGAAAAGAAGTGAGCAATCTCCTTGAATATAGCCGCACTTCGACTACGCTCAGTGAGCGGCTTACAACGCTCCCCGTTCCGTATCGCGTGTATGTTCTGACTTGTGGAATGACGGTTTACTACTAACATCCGTTAAAAATACGGCAGGCAATAATATCACCTGCCGCATTTGTCCTTCGCCCTAATTATTTAGCATACTTTGCCTTGAGAGCGTCCATGTCGGCCTTCTTGGCGTTCTTTGGGATTTCGGGCAACTTAGCGAGAGTCATCTCGTCGAGAGCCAATACCCAGTCGTCGGCTGAAGCAACCTGAACCTTAAGTCCGAAGTTAGCCATCATGTCCTTCTCGAAACCACCAACGGTCTTGCTGCCGCGGCATTCGTAGCTACCGGTCTTGGTTGCGATTTCGCTAACCTTTTCCGAACCGGTTAAACGCTTCTGTCCCTGGTACACGCGAAGTGTTCCACCAAATTCCTTCTTGAAGTTGTCGCAAAGGGTTGACACCAAAAGGCGTCCATCAACTTTAATTTCCATTTTTTAACAATTTAAATTATTAATTAAGATTTATAAATTACACTGATTATCAATTATTTCCACTCTCCTTTCTTGCAACCGTCGGCTTCACACTTTTTGTTGAAGGCTGAAAGTGTCATATCGTCCAGAGAACCACTGGTGTAGTAGCGATGACCGTCCTTTGTGGTATAGCAGACTTGTACATAAAGACCGAAAACTTTGTCAAATTCCTGCTCCAAAGTCTTGATTTTCTTGTTGCCACTGATGGAAATGTCGCCTCCCGAATCGGCACGGCGTACCGAAGCAAGCGTCTTGTCGGCGTCGATGTTGTATATTGTGCCACCCTTTGCCACTTCCTGACGGGCATAGCTGTAGAAAATGCCCAGGCGGATGTACGGGAACTGCTTGTTGAAATCCTTCATCAGCGTTCCGATTTTCTTGTTGCCAGTTACCGAAATTTCAACTGCGGTCTTTGCTGGAGCTGCCTTCTTTGCTACTGGCTTTGCCGTTGTGGTTTTCTTTGCAGCGGGCTTTGCCGTTGTAGTTTTCTTTACTGCGGTTTTTGCAGTGGTAGTCTTTTTTGCCGCGGTTTTTGTCGTTGTTGTCTTCTTTGCGGCGGTCTTTGTTGTTGTGGTCTTTTTGGTTGTTGTTGCCATAATACCTTGTTTTATTAATTATTACTTGCAATCATACACTAAGGAGATTTCGGATAGTTTGATTCACACAGCTCCCCGTTCCGTATCGCTGGTTCATCATAACTTCCGAAATGACGGTAAAGGGTCATTCCACAAAGCTGAACGAACAGGCGTAGGAACGAGCCTTGTGAGTTCGCTTATGCGGAATCTCCTGACACGATTACTCTTGTGCAAATTGCAACTTGTCATGTTTATTAATTATCACTTATTCCAGCACAATAAATTCCGTCCTTCTGTTTTCCGGAGCCATCGGGTCGTCGGCATTCTTCGGTTCCGACGAACCTTTGCCAACTGCTTCGAGACGAGAAGCATCAATACCTTCGTGGTTTACAAGGAAATCAACTGCTGCCTGTGCACGGTCTTCCGAAAGCTTCTGATTTGCAGCAACATCGCCTTCTGCCGAGGTGTGACCTTCGAGGCGCAGACAGATTTCGGGGTGCTTCTGCATCACCTTTGCCAAGTCGTGCAACACGAACTTTGCGCTTTCCGACAAGTCGGCCTTGCCCTGTACGAACTCGGCTGCATTGTAGTTGCTTTCGATTTCCTCAATTTGTGTCAGGAAAACCGTATCCCTCACCACAACGGTGTCGGTAACAATCTTCTCCTGAACAACTACCTGCTGTTCCCTGCATCCGCGCATTGCCAAAATGACTATTACAGCAATTACGATTACTGCCAAAACAATCCACACCCACATCGGAATCTTCTTCTTTGGTGCGGGCGGAACATATCCGTTAAGGTACTCAAGGCGGAAACTGCCTTTCTTGCCACCGCCTTCCGACTCCTCGAACTTGGCAACCTCGATGCCGTACTGTGCGGCGTGGCTTACAAGGCGGTCGAAACTGGGCTTGGTCCACATGCTTACCACAGCAACCTTGGTGCCGTCGCCCATAGTGAGCAGTTCGTCATCCTTCTGGAAAAATCCGTTCCAGTTGGTATCGGTGCCCTTGTCGCCAGCCTTTACGAAGTTCACCTTCACTCCGCTGTCGGGGTTCAACTCGTTGGGAAATGCCTTTTGAAGGTCTTCCATTGTGGCATGAGGATACATCACCATATAGGCGTTCATAATTCCTAGTGCCGTGCGGTTTTGCGCCTTACCATAGACGCGTACTTTATTTACCATAATCTTCTGTTTTTTATTAAAATTTCAATTTGTTTTTCTCTATTTAGAATTTAAAAAGTCCACAAGTTTGCTTCCCAACTGCTGAGTTGTCCAGTTTGTATCGAACTGGAAACCTACCTCGCCTGCAATTTCGCGCAAAGCGGCCTTGGTGTTGTCGAAGAAATCGTCGCCCTTGCCTACCACAACCTTGTTGTCCTTCATTACAACAATGGTGTAGTCCTTGTGAGTAGCCGACTTCTTCACCTGTGCCGGCATTGCTGGTGCGGGTGCTGCGGGTGCAGGTTCGCCATCGGAACGCTGATATGCAATCATACTTTCCATATCGGCTTTCACTGCGTTCTTCTTCACCATGCCGGCGGCTTTCAGTGTCAAACCATCGAGCACGGCTACCCACCAGTCGCAGGTGTAAACCTTTACCTTCAGTCCATGGTTCTGCAACATGCGCTCGATGAACGAGCCAACGGTAAGACTGCTGCGGCACTCGAAAGCACCATTGGCGGTGAGACCAAGGCTACCGAGAGTTTCTGCTGGTTCGGCCTTCTTGTTGCCGTTATATAGGCGAAGTTGTGCGCCGAAAGCATCATTGAACTCCTTGCCAAGAGCCTCTACGGTAGTGCCTGAGGTAAGATTAAACTTGTACATGTCGCCCGATGTTGCCTCGTCCTTGGCTGGCGATGGTGCAGCTGCTGCAGGAGCAGGAGCATTATCTTCACTATCATCCGATGAGCGGAACATTCCGAAAAGCTTACTTAAAAATCCACCCGATTTCTGCTTGGGTGCATCCGCCGACTTAGATTCTGGTTTTGGCTTAGGCTCTTCCTTCTTGGGCTCTTCGGCTACATGAGTGGCTTTGGGTGCCTCTACTGTCTTTGTGCCACGGTGTTTGCGTTTGCGCTTAGGGAACGAATTTGCATCAAGGAAATTAACCTGTGCATCAGGAGGAAAAGCATCCTCGGCAATGTTAATGTTCTCGCTATAGATATTGACAACCTTTACTCCAGAGTCCTCAAAAGCCTTACCTTCTATTGTTTCCACTGATGCGGGAATATTCACTTCAGTCATTGCCTTGCAACCAAAGAAAGCATCATGTCCAATTTCTTTTAGCGATTCGGGGAACAAAACATTTTTAAGAGAGGAACAATTGCAAAAAGCATCATAGCCAATTATTTCCAATTTGTCGTTGAAGTCTATCTCTTTCAATGCACTACAATCTCCAAATGCCCAACTGCCTATTGTTTTTAGATTATCTCCAAAATAAAGGCTTTCAATAGCAGGACAGCTACGGAAGGAATGATCTTCTATTGTTTCTAAAGAATTTGGCAAATAAATATCTTTTAATTTTTTACAGTCTTTAAATGCGCCAGTAGAATTATGATCGCCGATGGCTTTTATTGTTTCAGGAAGAGATAAATTAGCAAGCACGTCGTCACCACGAAAGGCTCCATCTACATACTTATCAAGATTAAAAATACTGAAATATCCTCCATACACTTCTGTTACTTTGTACTTTTTGCCATTAAATTCCACCTCGGCAGGAATATTACGCACTGGACGCTTCAAGCCTTCCGTTCCTCTTAGTCTTACTTCCTTATCATCATTGATAGTCTCATATACCAATCCATTAACAGTAAATGTACTCATAATATTTTTTTTAATAATTAAACATAATTTTCTTTTTCAAAATCAGGCATTGCCATCAACTATTAGTTTACTGAAATAATCATATATCTGAAAACGCCGTTTCTGCCGTTGTCTGTACGCACCTGACAATAGTCTTGCCATTGATAACTATATGGTTCGTGCAATTGTAGCCGTCTTGCTCGTGATGTGTTTGCAATAGCGCTGGTATATTTGTCAGTTCCTTTTTCTTTTACCCAATCCATATTTGTTGAACACAATTTACCTTTGCCTGTAGAGTCCCCGCCAATGCAAAACTGTTCATATATGACCCCTTTTTGGCAGTTTTCTTGACTTATTTTCCAATAGTCATCTTCATTGGTAAGAATTACAGCAAAACCCTTGTTGCAATGTTTTAACTTTGGAAAATCAATTGAAACTTGTGGGGCATACTCCTTGTAAATGACCTTTTCTGAAGCTTCCTTGTATGGATGGACTAACAACTCAAGGCGATTGACATCCCAGAGAAAATCATAGCGTCCCAAATCAGATGCGCCATGATTTAACAATATAATGTCGTTGCCTTGTGTCATTGCTGCGGTCTTGTATTTCAACTCTATAGCAACAATATATCCATCTTGCTCAAGCGTGATGTCTGTGTATATTTTTTGCTTTGAGTTCTTGCCGTTTTCCACTTTCTCTATTACAACGGTCAGGTCTTCCAACTTGACAACACAATCATATTCCTCATGCAATCTCCAGGCAAGGTCAAACTGAAACTGTGCCTCGCTTTGGAAAACCTTATACTTGCCACCGAATTCCTTGAGCAACAATGATAAGTTGTTGACATCAAGTGATTTTAACGATTTCTTACTCATTTCGATAAATATTTTTATTTGAATACAGTACGACATTAAAGTTACTCGGCGCACAGATTTTTCCTGCCATATCCTTTATTTGCATGGTTCTTTCCTTTTAATCATATTAAACGAGCAAATTACCTTTACTACTCAATCACAATAAATTCCGTTCTTTTTTCTTCTGTCGCGCATAGCAAATGTATATGTTCTCGCGTGTCGTTTTATAAATTCAATACAACAAGAGGCACAAATCATTGTCCGCTACACAACGCTACACAGCGCAAAATTTTCGCTGCTACCATTCAAATCGGCGCAAAACATTGCGCCGCTACTTTCAACTTTCAACTCTTAACTCTCAACTAATATTCTCCTCTTGCGGCCTGTCCGATTGTAATGCCGTTTGGTACGCAAACTTTTCCTGCCTTGTCCTTAATCTGCACGGTAACGCCAAAATTCTGGTCGAACATTTTTTCGGCATCGCTTACCTTGGTGCTGCCCTTAATCTTCAGTCCGTCGGCCTTGGTATTCACCTCCTTGGTTGTCTTCTTGTTCAAGGCGGCGAGCGTCATCTCGGGGTCTGCCAGCACTGCACCCTTATAAAATGCCAGTGTCAAATCGAATGTCTTCTTGAAGTCGGCAGAAATGGTCTTGAGCTTTTTGTTCGGAGCAACTGTAAATTCCGCCTTGTTGAAATGATCCTTAATGTTATCTAATAAACCCATAGTTGTAAATTTTAATCATTTTAATTATTAAACGAATGGACGGAAACCCCGCCCATCCAAATTTTAAACTTACTTTCCTGCTGCAGCGATAGTGATGTCATTGTTTGCCAATGCATTGTCATCCTTGTTGGCTACCTGTACCTTTACTCCGAACAATTCTTTCATCTTGTTCTCAAAGTTTCCAACCTTAAGGTTTCCTGCGCACTTGAGTTCGCCACCCTTAGCATCACCTACGCGAATAGATGCCAATGTTGCATCTTCGTCGGCGAATTGGTTGCCCTTGTAAACTCTCAAAGTTGCACCAAAAGCATCCTTGAACTGCTTTCTCAATGTTTTGACCTTCATACGGCCATCAATACTAAATTCTGCCATAGCTTTTATGAATTTAATTTGTTAATAAATAATAATTTACATGTTTTTCCGTCTGCAAAGTTCGCACTAAACGCAATACCATCCAAAGTTCTTGTTGGTTCTTGTTCGTACCTATTATTATACACGAAATTCATTGCAAACAATAAAATCCAAAATTTGCCACAAATATAATTATTGCATACAAAATAACAAAATAATTATATGACGAAATATTTTAAATATAAATATTGTAAAATATTCAATAGTAGTATTGATGAAAATTCAGCAAAAGTGTAGAATAATATTCAACAAATTTGGTTTTTAGAAATTAATATACAGTGGATTAGAATAAATGGAGATAGGGATTTTTTTGGTGGGGCAAAAGGCGAAAAGAAGACCAGTCTTGATGTCAAGCGGAAGACAAGTCGGGCTGTTAGCCTGTTAGCCTGTCAGCCTGTTTGACTTTTAGCCTTCAAGCCTGTTAGCCCCAAGAATTCTTGAATAATTTTGCGTTTATTTCGCTACGAAATTAAAATTCTACAAATTGTAGCGAAATAGGATGATTTTTATTTTGTACATAAATTGTAAAATCCATTAAATCTGAATATTACAAAATGCTATCTAATCAAATATTTTTCATTGTTGTCCACTAAATTATGCGTTGTCACAATTTTAGCGTTGCTCCATTTCATTCCGCAGCAAAAATATGCGCCAACGCTTCAAAACACATACGTTTTTCTATATATATGCAACCTCTCCGAGGTTGATATATTCTTTCCAAAATCAAGCCTGCCTATTTTTTTTGTTGTTTGTTTTCGTTTTTGGTGTAATAATGTGACACACTTGAACTTATGAGGTTTTGTTGAAATTTTAGCGGACAACAATAAATATTTTTCAATTTTTGAATCCCTCAAATTATCGTATCTTTGAACATTCGTACGGTCGCGGCGCGCAACGACTCAACAAGCTCGAGGGCGGAGAACCCTAGAAACTCCGCTTTTTTTTGAAACGGCTTTAGCCATAGAAACCCAGAAACGGCGTAGCCATTGAACGGCGAAGCCCTTAACTTAGAAACTTGCGTCAGCCATTCAACCCTTTTTCGCCAATACCTTCTCCAAATCCTTGCCGTTTTTCATATATGCCGACTTCATTTTCTCGAAAGGCTCCTTATACGACTCGAAGAAATTATAGTTAAGAACAATGGACACTTTCAGAAGCAGTTCGCTGTCGAGATGCTCACGATCGAAAATATGATAGATATTGCTTCGGTCACAACCAAGTTTTCGTGCCAGCCACGACACACTATGCTCCTCATATTTAAGCCGTTCTTGTATCAGCTTCCCGATATGAAATTCCTTGAGTGCCATATTCCTAGTTTTTGCGCACAAAATACTGACATATTATTTTCAATTCAAAAGTTCTTGTTGGTTCTTGTTTGTACAAAAAGAAACGTGAACTTGTTTATTCAACTGAGGCCCTAGGAATCGCCCGTCAAGGATAAAAAGTCCACGTCGTGTGAACATTTCATCACCAGCCTCGACTATCATTTGAAATTTCCTAGGTTTCAGTTGATTTTTATTGGCTTGAAACGTCAATATGTTATGCAATTATACTACATCTTCTGTTATTTTAAATTACTCCGCAATGTTAGCGAATATTTATGAATTGGCAATAATTGTGTTGAAAATTTTGCGGCAAAAGTGTCGCAGGTATTTCTGTGTGCTTTGTGGTCTGGACTTTCCTACAGAATCTTCAATGCTATTGCTGCGCAGGCTTCGGCATCGGCAAGGGCGTGGTGGTGGTTTTTGAGTATGTATCCGCAGGCTTCCGAAACGGTGTGCAGTTGATGGTTTGGAAGTTTGTGCCCGAAAAACTTTTTGGCGGCTTGGCAAGTGCATTTGAATTCGTAGTCGGGGTATGTCATGCAATAGGTCTGGAAAACGGCTTTCAGGCAACCTTCGTCGAAAGGACTGTTGTGAGCGACAAGCGTAAGACCTTCAATTTTAGGTTCTATCTGTTTCCACACTTCGGGGAAGATAGGGGCGGAGTCGGTGTCTTCGTGCCCTAGTCCGTGAACGCGCTGGCAAAACCATGAATAATAGTTCGGCTCCGGTTTTATGAGACTGTAGAACGAATCGCAAATCTCCCCATTGCGTACAATTACCAGTCCTACGCTGCAAACACTGCTACGCTCGCCGTTGGCAGTCTCGAAATCTATGGCGGCAAAATCCTTCATCTTTTTTTTGCAAAGATATGTATAGTATGCGAAATAAAATGTCGTAACCTTGCATTTAGATAAAATTAACTTGTGAAAAATGCGGTTACGAAAAAAAGGATTAACTTTGCACGACTTTTTTTCAGACAGAATCGGGTTCTTTGTTTGAAGAAAGGCAAGATGTTTTTTTATTGAATTAATGAACCCAACTGATTGTTTATGAAAGACATATTTGAAAGAATTCACGAGTCGTCGGGCGGTCCGCTCGGACAGTACAGGGAAAAGTTTGAAGGATATTACACATTTCCAAAGTTGGAAGGCGAAATCGGTCCTCACATGAAGTTCCAAGGCAAGGAAGTATTATGCTGGAGTTTGAACAACTATCTTGGTCTGGCAAATCATCCTGCAGTTCGCAAGGCTGATGCCGACGGCGCAGCAAAGTGGGGCTTGGCTTATCCTATGGGTAGCCGTATGCTTACTGGCCACACAGCATTGCACGAACAGTTGGAACGCGAACTTGCCGACTTCGAAAAGAAGGAAGCTGCTTTCCAGATGAACTTTGGCTATCAAGGTATTGTGTCGGTTATCGACAGCCTTATGACTCGTCACGATGTGATAGTTTTCGATGCTGAGGCACACGCTTGTCTGCTCGATGGTAAGCGTTTGCATATTGGCAAGTCGTTCTCGTTCAAGCACAACGATATTGAAAGCTGTGAAAAGAAGTTGCAGGTTGCCTGCAAGATTGCCGATGAGCAGGGTGGTGGCGTTTTGGTAATCACCGAAGGCGTTTACGGTATGACTGGTGCTCTTGGTATCCTCGACCAGATTGTAGCTTTGAAGAAGAAATACAATTTCCGCATTTTGATTGACGATGCTCACGGTTTTGGCGTTATGGGCGAACACGGACGCGGTACATCTGAGCACTTCAATGTAATGGACGACATTGATATATATATAGGTGCATACGCAAAGTCGATGGCTTGCATCGGCGGTTTTGTTGCTTCTAAGAAGTATATAATCGACTTCCTGCGCTACAACATGCGTTCGCAGATTTACGCAAAGGCACTCCCGATGCCAATAGTCGAAGGTTGCCTGAAGCGTCTCGAAATTATTCGCAGTGCCGAGGGTGACGAACTTCGTAAGAAATTGTGGACAGTTACCCGTCGTTTGCAGGAAGGTTTCCGCAACCTTGGTTTCACAATCGGTCCAGCAGAGGCTTGTGTAACTCCGGTTCATATCATGGGCGGTGTAAACCAGGCTGCAAACATGGCATACGACCTGCGTGAAAATTACAGGATTTTCTGTTCTATCGTAACTTATCCTGTTATTCCTGTCGGAATGATAATCTTCCGTATTATCCCAACTGCATCTCACAGCATCGAAGATGTTGACTATACTCTGAATGCATTCAAGGAGATTAAGGAAAAGTTGGCAAGTGGAAAGTACGATGATCCTGCTCCGATGCTGAATTTCACAAAGTAGGACATTGGTAATTGTTTAATTTGTTATGAATGTTTTCCCCCATGATTGTCATTTCGGAAGCCAGACTGAACCAGCGATACGGAATTGTGAGCTGTGTGAAGACGGCTATCCGAAACGTTGCTTGCAACCTCGCGAAGCTTGCGAGCAATCTCCATTGTGTACTAATGGGAGATTGCTATCTTCGTGTCGCGACTTTCAGTTCCGCATAAACGAACTCACAAGACTCGTTCCTGCGTCTGTTCGTTCAGTTTTGTGGAACCTTCAGCTCACGAAGCTTGCGAGTAATGACGGTGTGGGGTGGCTTTTTTATTTGAATTAAAAATACGGGGAGAAGTGTCCTGATTGAATCGGGATGCTTTTCCTGCTTTAAATGATAAGTGTATGAAATACAATCTGATATGCAAAAAGTGCGGTGCTGTTATAAATAATTTCGCCGAATGGTTTGCTCACGACCAGCTTTGTCCGCAGTGCGGAAGCAATCATGTAGAAGTGAAATACGATGCCGACTACTCGACACTTCCCGAACTCTACAATGGAAAGCCCGAAAGTTTTTGGCATTACTTCGACTTTTTGCCTCTCGAGGACAAAAAGAACATTGTAAGTTTTGGCGAGGGTGCAATTCCTGTGGAACATTGGGATTTCCTCGACCGCTTTGCAAAGGAAAAGTATGGAATCGACTGCAAGGCTTACGTTTATCGCAACGACCTTAACGGCGGAACCAATACTTTCAAGGATGTGGCTGCTTCGTTGGCTGCTTCGCTGTTCAAGGAGAATGGTGTGAAGGAATATTGCCTCGCATCGAGTGGAAATACAGCAACTGCCTACAGCAAGTACTTGGCAAAGGCTGGCGTTAAGTTCGATATTTTTGTCCCCGGATGTGTTTGCAAGGACACTATTGACGAAATTCGTTCGCTTGGTCAGAACCTTGTAGTTTGCGAAGGCGACTACGGCGCAGCAAAGAAAGTTGCAGCCAACTTCCACAAGGAGCAGAAGGTGATGATTTCGGCTGGCAACATCGACCCGATACGCGTTGAGGCAAAGAAGACTATGGTTTTCGAGTTTATGCGTCAGCTTGGTAAGATGCCCGATGTTTATGTTCAGGCAGTTGCCGGCGGTACTGGTCCTATTGCACTTGACAAGGGTGTACGCGAAATTTGCGGAATGTATCCCGAAGTCAAGTTGCCGCGCATGATTTTGGTTCAGCAGGACACCTGCGACCCGATGGTACAGGGTTGGGAGCGTGCCGTAAAGAGCAATTTTGCTGATGGCTACGAAAAGGATTATCCTGTAATCGACAATCCGCAGACCAAGGTTTCGATACTTTCGGCTGGTAATCCGGGAATGTATCCTATTGTGACTCCGATAGTTCGCAAAAGCGACGGTTGCTTTGTACGCATTAAGGAATCGCAGATTGCCGATTATGCACGCATTGCAAAGAACGAAAAGGGTGTTTACTTCGGTCCTGCAGGCGCAGTTTGCTTTGCTGGCTTCTACAAGGCTCTCGAGGAAGGTCGTATCAGAAATGGTGAGACCGTTCTCATAAACACTGGCGAAGGTGCTGCAAGAGCAAAGGATTTCAAGGCGGAGGTTGATGCAAAATAAAATTATCGCACCCTGAGCCTGTCGAAGGGTCGAATTTCGTTCCCTTCACTTCGACTACGCTCAGTGGGCGGCATAAAAAAAACTATGAAACATCGCTTTGCAGACAAAATAGTATGGATAACGGGTGCTTCGTCTGGAATAGGCGAGGCAACAGCCTACCGTATGGCAATGGAAGGCGCAAGCCTTGTGTTGACATCGCGTAACGAGTCGGCACTCGAAAAGGTGCGCGAAAAATGCATTGCTGGCGGTGCTGTCGATGCAAAGGTTTTGTCTGCCGACTTGTCAAATTTGGAAAACTTGGCGCAGGTCTCGGAGCGGGCTTGGTCGTTGTTTGGCAAAATTGACATTTTCTTCTGTAATGCTGGAATCAGCCAGAGGTCGAATACAATTGATTCGCAGATGGATGTGATTGACAAGGTTATGGATGTCAACTATTTTGCTCCGGTGACAATCACAAAGACGATTCTTCCCAAAATGATTGCCAATGGTGGCGGACAGATTGCCGTTACTACAAGTATTGCAGGAAAATTCGGCTTTCCGTTGCGTTGTGCCTATAGTTCGTCGAAGTTTGCTTTGTACGGATTTTTTGAGACGGTTCAGGCAGAGTGCTACAAGGACAATATTCGCGTTACTTTTGTTTGCCCGGGGCGTGTGCAGACCAACATTTCGCTTTATGCACTTGAAAAGGACGGCACACCTCACGGCAAGATGGACGCTGGCCAGGCTGGCGGAATTACATCGGAGAAGGCTGCCCGCAAGATTGTGAATGCCATTTACCGCAAGAAGCGGGAGGTGCTTGTTGGAGGCAAGGAGCTGATAATGGTACACATCAAGCGTTGGTTCCCTGGACTGGCAGCAAGAATAGCAAGGAATATAAAGGCGATGTAAAAGGACAATGGACAATTAACAATGGACAATTAATAATGGGCTAAAAGAAGAAAAGGCTTGAAGGCTTTAAGCCTTTTAGCCTGCAAGCCCAAAAACTTAGAAACTTAGAAAAAGGATAATAAACAATTAATAATGTACAGTCGCGGCGCGCCACGACTCAGCAATTAAGAATACAATGGAAAATTACTTTATATCAGGAATACAGCAGGTTGGTGTTGGTACCGAAAACTTTCACGAATCGTGGAAATGGTACATCGAAATGTTTCAGATGAATGTTAAGATTCTGGAAGACGACACCGTTGCTGAAAGAATGCTTCCGTACACTGGCAACAAGCCGCAGAAGCGTCACGCTTGCATAGCAGTAAACTTGCAGGGTGGTGGCGGATTCGAAATATGGCAGTACTCGCAGCGTAAGCCCGAACCGATACCATTCGATGTGCAGGTCGGTGACCTTGGAATTTTTGCAGCAAAAATTAAGAGCCGCAATGTCAAGGCTTTCCACGACGAGCTGAAAGCTAAGTACGACAAAGTCGGCGATGTAACCAAAACACCCGAAGGCAAGGACACTTTTATCGTGAAGGACCCGTGGAACAATTATTTTCAGGTTGTTGAGGACGACTATGTCTTCATCGACCAGAAATGCTTGTCGGGTGGTACGGTAGGAGCTATGATTGGTGTTACCGACATCGAAAGGGCTTTTTCTGTTTACCGCGATGTGCTTGGCTACGATACCGTTGTGTATGATGAAACTGGCGTTTTCGCTGATTTCGCATTTATGAACGGAGGTGACCAGAAATACCGTCGTGTATTGCTGAGGTCGTCGCGCAAGCCAAAGGGTGCATTTGCCGAACTTATGGGCAATAGCAGCATTGAGCTTGTTGTTGCATTGGAGCGTCACCCTCGCAAAATTTTTGAAGGACGCTACTGGGGCGACCCGGGATTCATCCAGATATGCTTCGACATTACCAACATGCAGGAACTTCGTAAGTTCTGCGAATCGAAGGGCTTCCCGTTTACGGTTGACAGCTGTCCCAACAACGAGCGTTTCGATATGGGCGAAGCAAGCGGACATTTCACCTACATCGAAGACCCCGACGGAACTTTGATAGAATTTGTTGAAACACACAAGATTCCAGTAATGAAAAAGCTGGGATGGAACATAAATATGCTTACCCGCAACCGCGAAAAGCCGTTGCCAAGGTTCTTGTTCAAGGTTATGGGTATGTTTAAGGTAAAATTGGATTAAACATGGGAAACTTATATGACCTGCTGATGCAGGATACTCGTTTCGAAGATGCGCTCAAGGCTTGCATGAACTGCGGAATATGCACGGCAATATGCCCTGCTGCCGAGTTCTACCAGTACGACCCGCGCCGTATCTGCGATATTGTGCAGCGCAAGGACGAAAACGAGATTGAAGCTTTGCTTCGTTCCGATATGATTTGGTATTGCGGTCAGTGCCTGTCGTGCAAGACGCGCTGTCCGCGTCAGAATGTGCCTGCCGAGGTGATACTTGTGCTCAGACAGGTGGCCATCAAGCTTGGCTATATGGACGAGCGCATTGCCGAGCAGGAGAAGCGTCTGGCAGAGACAGTTGGAAACAATATCCTCGAAATCGGATATTGCGTTCACCCCGATAAGGTAAAACCCGAACTTCATCAGGAGCAAGGACCGATTTGGGAATGGTATGTGAATAACATTGAGGCTGTTGCGCCGAAACTTGGTGCCAACTATCACGGCGACGGACCTGGAGCTTTGCGCAAGATTCGCGAGGAAAACCTTCAGGAAGTAAGGAAGATTTTCGAGGTTACCGGCGGTATGGACTTGTTGAAAACATTAAAGGAGGAGAAATGAGACAGTTTGGCTTTTCAATATCGCAGACAAGGTCAATCGATTTGGACCAGATTGACTTTAGTTGCCTGAACGAACTGCGCGAAGCCGTACCTACCTTTATGGTATGTATAAATTGTGGAGCTTGTACCGCAACTTGTTCTGCCCAGCAGTTTTCCGACTTTAACATCCGCAAGATAAAGACTAAGCTTATGCAGGGTCAGTACGAAGGACTAGCAAAAGAACTTGACAAATGCATGCTTTGCGGAAAGTGCACATTGGTATGTCCGCGTGAGGTCAATCTTAGGAATTCGATTGTAAACATGCGGAGAATATTAACGAAAAAGAATAAATGATGATGAATTATTTCAGTCCGTTTGTACTTCCGTTCGTTCTCGGCACCTTTGTTCTGCTTGGAATATGTGTTTTCAAGTACATAAGGTGGTACATGAGTTTCGACAGGGTACAGCGTTCAAAGGTAAAGAAAAACATCCTTTCGTTGAAATTCCTTCCTGCAATATGGGAGGCGATTTTGGAATGTCTGTTCCATCGCAAGGTTTTCAGACGCAATCTTGTCTTGGGCTATATGCACAGCAGTATTGCTTTCGGATGGTTTCTGCTCATATTGGTAGGAGCAATCGAGGCCGAAGTTTGCATACATGGTTCAAAGCCCTTCTGGGTGGCTATATTCTATAGGTTTTTCGTTCACGAGCATCCGACTACAACAAGTGTTGTCTTCGCAAACATTATGGACGCTTTGCTTCTTGTTGTGCTGTCGGGCGTTATGCTTGCCGTAATCAAGATGGTTTACTCCAAGATTGTGGGTATGCGCAGGGTTACCAAGCATGTGCTGTTCGACCGCTTTGCAAAGTTCTCGCTGTGGTTCATTTTCCCATTGCGACTGCTGGCTGAAAGTTATACGGCTGCATATTACGGCAACGGTGGATTTATGACACAGGCATTGGGCAATTTGTTTACACCTATTTATCATGAATATGTCGAAATGGCTCTCTGGACAATGTACTCCATCTGTCTGGCTGTGTTCTTCGTTTCGATGCCATTCTCGCGTTATATGCACATTTTCACGGAAGTATTTCTTATTTTCTTCCGCAGGATGGGTGTTACTGAGGGCGATGAACCGACAGGCTTTACAAAGTACGAACTCAGTGCTTGTTCGCGTTGCGGTATCTGCATCGACAACTGCCCGATGGATAAGCAGCTTGGTGTTCAAGGCGTTCAGTCGGTATATTTGTTGCGTGATGTTCGTTACAAGCGTGGTACTGAGGAAGTTGCCAACCAATGCCTTATGTGCCAGCGTTGTTCGTCCGATTGTCCCGTAGGGCTCGACCTTATGACAATCCGCCGTCAGGTGCGAACAAAGGAAAGCGCTCTTGATGCGTCGGGAAACTATAGCTATGCTGATAATATTCAGGCATTCAACTCGGTAGGTCGTGTGCTGTATTTTGGCGGATGTATGTCGCACTTGACACCCGGTATTACCGAGTCGATGATAAAGATTTTCGAGGCTGTTGACCAGAACTACTGGTATATGGACAAGAACAGGACCATCTGCTGTGGCCGTCCGCTGTTGCAGCAGGGTTTCTTGAAGCAGGCAAAGGACTTGCGATTGAAGAACCAGAGCATGATTATAAAGTCGAAGGCAAAGTTGCTTGTGACCTCGTGCCCGATTTGCTATCAGTCGTTCACCAAGGAATACAACCTGCCTATCAAGGTTATGCATCACACCGAATACATTGCAGGGCTGATAAAGTCGGGACGACTGAAGTTGCGCAAGGACGACCTTAAGGTTGTGTATCACGACCCGTGTGAACTTGGTCGCGGATGCGGAATCTACGAAGAACCGCGCGAGGTTCTGAAGTCGGTTTCGAATCTGGTGAAGGCAAAGGACGAGAAGGAAAAGAGCCTCTGTTGCGGTTTCAATCTTGGAAGCACTGTGCTTACTATGGAACAGCAGACAAAGGTTCGCGATGCTGCGGTCGAAAGTCTTATGTACAAGAATCCCGATTTGATAGCAACGGCTTGTCCTATGTGCAAGAAGGCGTTTAATCATGCTACGACATTGCAGGTAAAGGATATAGCAGAGATTGTGGCAGAGAATATAATTGATAATGGACAATTAGCTTCGCTGAGCTGAAGGTTGACAATGAATAATTGATAATTTCCATCATTGTAAAACAATCATTGTAATAGAATGATTGAAAAAGAATGATTGTGATACGATGATTAAAAAAGAATGATTATGGACGAATCAAAAAATAAAAGATACTGGAACGAATACCAGAAGGAAATAGCCGACGACAAGTTCTTCTACGAGCGCAGTTGTATCAGGCAGACCTTTTTCCCCGGTTCCGAGACGGCATTTCTGAAAATTCTCCGCGAGGAACTTGGCAAGGACATCCGCGATGAGGCCAACCAGCACACTTGCACGGGCATAGGCTATCATTCCGACATTGTTCCGCTCGAAACTACAATGACGGTTGTTGCCCGTCTGTTCTCGCTGATGACCGAAGCAGGTTACGAGAACTATGTGCCTTCGTGCGTGACTTCGTTCGGCATTTTTACCGAAATGGTGGAAATGTGGAAGGAACATCCCGAAATGCTCGAAAAGACACGCAAGTACTTGAAGGAAGCTACTGGACGCGAGTTTGATGTGCCCAAAAACCTTGTCCACCCATCGGATATTATTTATAAGTACCGCTTCGAGCTGAAGGAAAAGATGAAATACCAGCTTGTGAACCGTTTCACAGGCAAGCCTTTGCGCGTTGTGGAGCATATAGGCTGTCATTATGCCAAGATTTTCCCCGAAAAGGGTATCGGAAAGGCTGAATTTCCGTATGTTCTCGCCGGTATGATTGAAGCGTGGGGCGGGGAAGTGGTAGATTATCCCGAACGCCGTCATTGCTGCGGATTCGGTTTCCGTCACTATCTGCTTCAGGAAAACCGTGGCTATTCGGTGGCAAACACAAAGAAGAAATTCGAGTCGATGGAGCCGTTCGAGCCTGATTTTATCGTTACAAACTGCCCCGGATGTTCGATGTTTATGGACAAATGGCAGTACACCATAGCCGAGATGGAAAACAAGACCTACGACAAGGACGGCTATGGTATTCCGGTTCTCACTTACGAGGAAATGGCTGGAATGCTGTTGGGCTACGACCCGTGGAAACTCGGAATGCAGCTGCATCAGGTGCAGGTGGAGAATCTGCTCGACAAGATTGGCATTCCGTACAAGCCAAATGAGAAATATCGCGGTGCAAATGGAGAAATCCTCCCGTCACCCGAAAAACCGATGAATTTAAAAGTTTAATATAAAACATTAGATATGAGAAAGATTGCAGTTATAGGAGCAGGTCCCGCAGGTATCGAAAGTGCATCAATCCTAGCAAGGGAAAACGAAGTGTTGCTTTTTGAAAAGTCGGCGACGGCTCTATCCAACATACTTGACAAGGCTTATCTTTTCCCCGATTTTTCAAGTGCATCGGAAATCGCCGACAGCCTTAATTCAAAGCTGATTAACGAAAATATCAAGTTGATGCTCAACACCGAGGTCGTTGACATTGTGCGTAACGATTCTGAATGGAAGATTGTTGACAAGTCGGGAAAGAATTATTTCGTTGATGCAGTGCTTATTACTACTGGTTATCAAACCTTTGATGCTACGCGCAAGGAGGAACTTGGCTACGGCATATACAAAGGCGTGGTGACTTCCATCGATATGGAAAGGATGATAAAGTACAACCAGATTGTCAACTCCATAAACGAATCGCCTAAGCGCGTTGTTTTCCTGCAGTGCGTTGGTTCGCGCGACGAGAAGTCGGGCAACCGCTATTGCTCCAAGGTATGCTGCGTGACGGCTGTAAAGCAGGCGATTGAAGTGCGGAAGATGCTTCCAGAGGCCGAAATTTACATTTTCTATATGGATTTGCGTATGTGGGGACAGCATTTCGAGGAACTTTACCGCGAATCGCAGGAGAAGTACGACATCCGCTATGTGCGTGGACGAATTTCGGAAGCATCGTCAACTTTCGACCGCAAAATCCAGATAAAGGCTGAAGATACTTTGCTTGGTGTTCCGCTGAAGATGACTACCGACTTGCTTGTGCTGATGGTAGGAATGGAGGCTTCGTGCGGTACACGCGAACTTGGCAAGAAGTGTGGAATCGACGGTGAATATGGCTTTGTAAAGACTTCAAGTCCGCATCTTAACGACAACGAAACTGCCGAGAAAGGTCTGTTCGTTGCTGGTTCGTGTAAGCGTCCGATGACAATCAACGATGTGCTGAACGATGCAAGGTCGGCGGCATGCTTGATTGAAGAGTACTTGAAATAAGAACCATTTCGTATTGTTTTTATTTACTTTTTTGTTATATTCGCGCCTTTAAAGCAAAATAATTTGTAGATAACGAAAAATGAATATTGTTCTTATTGGATACGGCAAAATGGGGAAGGAGATTGAGCGTGTGGCTGTTGAACGCGGACACCGAATTTCCGAAATTTTTGACATCGACCGCGACATTCGTTCCTGTAGCAATCTTTCTTCGCTCGGCGATGTGGCAGTGGAATTTTCAACTCCTAAAACGGCAGAGCAGAATGTGATGGCTTGTGTGAAGGGCGGACTGCGCGTGGTGTCAGGTACTACCGGCTGGACTTTCGATGCCACCGAAATGGAAAAGTTGTGCCGTGAAAATTCGTCGGCATTCTTCTATTCATCAAACTACAGCATTGGAATGAACATCTTTATGGCAGTAAACCGTATGCTGGCGCAGAAATTGGCAGCTTATCCGCAGTATTCGGCTCACATCGAGGAAACCCACCATATCCACAAGCTTGACAAGCCGAGCGGAACAGCAATAACGCTTGCCAAAGGCATTATCGACAACAATCCGCGCTATTCGGATTGGAAACTTGATGAGGGGGCGGACAATATTCTTGAAATAAAATCGTTTAGGGAAGGAGAGGTTTTCGGCGACCATAGCGTGTTGTGGTCTAGCGACTACGATGACATTAAAATAACACATTCGGCAAAAAGCCGTCGTGGTTTGGCAAATGGTGCAGTGCTTGCCGCCGAGTTCCTTGCAGGAAAATGCGGTATGTTTACAATGAATGATTTACTTGGATAATAATATGTTCGGAAAGAAAAAAAATACTGAAAATGTGGCTGTCAATAAGCCAAATGATGAGCTGAAAAAAGGTTGGACTCTAAAACTCGGCAAGTGCGAGAAGTTCATAGAGATGCCTTCGCGTCGCAATTGGATTTGGTTTGCTTGCTGGACAATCTTCTACATCGGCTGGGTGATTTGGCTCGGAAACTACTGGTTTTTGCTCGGAGAACTGCTGATAATTGACATTTACATCACAAAGTTCGTGCGTTGGGCGTTCTGGAAACCGAAAAATCCCGAAAACTGCTCGAAGGTAAAACGCAAGACTCTCGAATGGGTTGACGCGCTGATTTTTGCAGTGATTGCTGCTTCGTTCATCAGGCTTTTCTTCTTCGAGGCATTTACAATCCCAACCTCGTCGATGGAAAAGACCTTGCGCGTGGGCGACTACCTTTTTGTCAGCAAGACGGCATACGGACCGCGTGTGCCGATGACACCGATTTCGTTCCCGTTTGTACACCACACTTTGCCGTTTACTCAGAGTACACCTTCGTATGTGACTTGGATTCAGAACGAATACCGCCGTATGACTGGCTGGGGCGACATCAAGCGCGATGATATGGTTGTGTTCAACTATCCGACTGGCGATACCGTGGTTTTGCAGATTCCTGCGCAGGACTACTACGATATTGTACGCATAACCCAGTACCGTATGGCAGATTTTGACCGTCAGTACTCTACAATGATGAACAAGAAGATTGTCGTTGGAAATGTTGCGCAGAAAACCACCGACTATTACATGAATCTTGCCTATTCACTGTTTAATCCTATGACGAATGTGGCGCATACTCCCGATTTTGTTAACGAAGCATCTGCTAAGTTGCGCGAAAACGAGACTAATTTGTCAAAGGAAAATCCTGCAAATTCCGATATGGACAAGTACTATCGTCTTGCACGTCAGATTGTTTGGGATATGTACGACATCACCGTGCGCCCCGTTGATAAGCGAGAAAACTACATCAAGCGTTGTGTGGCAATTGCTGGCGATACTTTGGAAGTGCGTGACGGTGAGGTCTTTGTAAATGGAAAGCCTCAGAAGGATATTCCATCAAAGCAGTTCAATTACCGTCTGACAATCAATACCGCCAACATTCCCGAGAAGGTATTGCGTAAGAATGAGATTAACGGTTCCGACATCTACGATTTGCATACCGACAGTCTAAACTATAAGATTGTACCTTTGACGGCAGAGAATTATGAAAAGTTCAAGACAATGTCGTTTGTTGAGTCAATTGAGAAGAATACTGTTGCTAAGGGATTTACTGGTGATGATAGTTTCCGCATTTTCCCGCACAACGAGAAGTTCCCGTGGAATGTAGATTGGTTTGGTCCGCTGTATATTCCGAAGGCTGGCGATAAGATTCAGCTCACCGAGGAAAACTTGATTCTTTACGGTCGCGTAATTGGCTACTACGAAGGCAATACGCTGGAAGTGAAGGACGGCAAGGCATACATAAACGGTCAGCCGGCCACAGAATATACCTTCAAGATGAACTACTACTGGATGATGGGTGACAACCGCCACAACTCAGCCGATTCTCGCTACTGGGGATTTGTTCCCGAAGACCACATCGTTGGCAAGGCTTGGCTCATCTGGTTGTCAATGGATAAGGAATATGGCGGAATCCGCTGGAGCAGAATAGGAAAGATTGTTCATAATGAAGACTAAGAGGATACTTGTCATAGTGCTGCTACTTGCCATTATTGGTGGTGGCGTTGCATTTTATTCGATGTTCGGTTTCTACAGCGTCAAGGCATCGGATGGTGGAGAAAGCCATGTATTTGTACGAAAGACAAGTTCGTTTGAAATTGGCGATGAGGTAGCCTATAGGTATCCGCTCGAATTTGATACTAAGCTTTCGTCACGCGATGTCTATGTGTCGCGGGTTGTTGGCGTTTCGGGTGACATAATTCTTATCGACGATGGTGTTTTGTACAGGAACAACAAAGAGGTTGCCGAGGAATACGAAACTTTATATCGTTTCCGTGCATCGGTAGATTCGGCAAAAGTTGATTTTAATGCAATATTGTCCAAGTACGATGTTAGGGTAGGAGAGATGTTAAACGATGGCAAAGCTTGTGAATTTGTTTGCACGGAAGCCGAATTTGAGAAAATACGCAATGCTGAGAAAGATTTTTCCGCTTGCCGAAAAATCATCGACCGTGACGACTGGAAGGATGTGGACATTTTCCCGTCTAGTGCTTTCTTCGCGTGGAACAAGGACAATTTTGGTCCGATGTATTTGCCCAAGTCGGGCGATACGCTCAATCTTCATCCGCGTATTGCACCTATCTACAAAAACATAATTACGCTTTTTGAGGGCAACGATTTCCAGTCCGATACATACCATGTGCGCATTAATCAGCAGGAAGTCAGTGAGTTTGTTCCTCAGAAGAATTATTACTTTATTCTCAACGACGACCGCACTGACAAGCGCGATTCGCGTATGTATGGTCCGATTCCCGCAGAATATATCATAGGAAAGGTTGTTTGGTAGATGACTGCTTTGCTTTCAACGGCATTCTTTCCCAATGTTCAGTATATGAGCAAGTTCCTTGTTGGGAAAGTTGTGATTGAGAAATACGAAACTTATCCCAAGCAGACTTATCGTAACCGTTGCAACATCTTGAGTGCCAATGGGGTTTTGCCTTTGTCGGTGCCAGTGCAGAAAAATTACCACACACTTACCAAGGACATACGCATCGACTATTCCGAAATGTGGCAGCGCAACCATCTTACCGCCTTGAAGTCGGCCTACAAGAATTCGGCATTCTACGACTATTATTTCTACAAGTTCGAGCGTTTTTTTGAAAAAAAGGAGGTTTTCCTTATCGACTTGAATGAAAATGTGTTACAGACACTATTTGCTGTCCTTAAAATCGATGCGGATTATTCGTACACAACCGATTACATTTTTGACTCAACTGGCTATACCGATTTCCGCGAAAGTATAAGTCCGAAGCCTTCAAAGAATCGTCCTGATGAAGCTTTTGTTCCGAAGCCTTACACTCAGGTTTTTTGCGACCGCTTCGATTTCGTGCCAAATCTCAGCATTCTCGACTTGATTTTCAATGTAGGTCCCGAAAGCAAGGATTTGCTGGCAAGTGGAGTAGGGGGGATATAGGTTGTTTGTGGTTGTTTGAAAATTGTCCATTATTCATTATCTTTGCAACAAACATCAATGCTATGCACGAGGATTTTCTACACTTCATATACAAGAACCGCCTATGGACAAAAGGTACGGAACTGCTTACCGACAATACTCCGTTTGAAATAATTGACGTAGGACTTCATAACCACGACTCAGGTCCCGATTTTTTCAATGCAAAAATCAAAATTGACGGAATCATTTGGGTTGGAAACGTAGAAATTCATGTCAATGCCTCCGACTGGCACAAGCATCACCACGATGGCGACCAAGCCTACGACAATGTAATATTGCACGTAGTTTACAATAGCGACTGCGACATAACCTTACATAACGGGCGAACCTTGCCAACTTGGGAAATTTCGTTTCCGCAGACTTTGTTCAACCGCTACTCCGACTTCAAACTCAACGAAAAGCCAATCGCCTGCGCCGATTATATCGACCTGGTTGATGACATTCATATTTCAATGTGGATGGAGAAGATGGCGGTTGAAAGACTTGAATATAAGTCGGAACACATATCGGAAATATTAAAATATACCAATGGCGACTGGAACGAAACGCTCTACATAGTTCTCGCACGGAACTTCGGTTTCGGCACCAATGCTCTGCCTTTCGAACAGCTTGCTATGCATACGCCACTCAATGTTCTGCTTCATAATGCCGACAATCTGTATGCTCTCGAAGCAGTAATATTCGGTCAGGCTGGAGTGTTGAACGGTCAGCCCAATGACGAATACACTAGAAATCTTACCAACGAGTACTCTTTCTGGCAGAAGAAATACGACCTCACGCCAATTCCTGAATCAATGTGGAAACGCTCGAAGATGCATCCCGCAAATTCTCCCGAAACACGTATTGCTCAGTTTGCCGCTACAATGCAAAAATTCCAGGAACTTGCCGACAGTATTTCCAATAATAAATTTGACCGTGGTATTTTTGATGACTTAAAATTGTCAGATTACTGGAAAACACATTTCTCGCTCGGCAGGATTTCTTCAAAGAACAAGGAGACAAAAATAGGAAAACAAACCATAGATACCATATTGATAAACACCGTGATTCCATTTTCGTACATCTATGGCAAAACGACGAATCCAAACTTTGACAGCGAAAAAATCATTGACCTTATGCGTACTGTCAAGGCTGAAGACAATAGGGAGATTCGTGCATTTGTTGGAATCGATAAGATAAAGTGTAACAATGCATTGGATAGTCAAGCTATGCTAAACCTGAAGAAAAACTATTGCGACCGCAAGCATTGCCTGAAATGCAGCATCGGATTCCAGATAATGAAGGAGATAAACAAGATTTAATGGCAGAAAACAATAATTTGTAATTACTGCAATTCCTTGATTATCTTTTCAATGTAATCCAAAATTTCCTCTTGCCCCATTTTGCTTACCGCCGAACTTATAAGCATATCGGGAAGCGTTTCCCAAGTTTGTAATAAGTGTTCCTTGTAGGCTTCAACCTTGTCTTTTAATGCATTGGGTCCAATCTTGTCGGCCTTGGTAAATATTATGGTAAACGGCACTCTGCTCTCGCCAAGCCAGTTGATAAACTCTACATCAATATCCTGCGGTTCGTGCCGGCAGTCTATCAGGACAAACAGATTGACAAGATTTTGTCGGTTCAATATGTAGTCGTCTATCATTTTCCTAAAGACTGCCCTTTGGCTTTTCGACACTTTTGCGTAGCCATAGCCGGGCAAATCGACAAGATACCACTGGTTGTTTATTACAAAATGGTTGATTTTCTGTGTTTTACCTGGACTAGCCGAAGTCTTTGCCAACTTTGAGTTCGACGTTAACATATTTATAAGCGACGATTTTCCCACATTGGAACGCCCGATAAATGCAAATTCGGGTTTGTCTGGCTTAACACACTTGCGGTAGTCGTCGTTGGACATCAAATATTCAGCTGTCTTTATTTGCATAATGGTATTCAATCTAAAATTTTATCAGTTTTTCAACTTCCGAGAAAAGTTGTTCGCCAGTTATTGGCTTTGCCACGATATTCATATTTTTGTCAACAATGAACATCGACGGAGTTGCATACACGGCGTAGTCAGTCACAATCTTGCCTTCCCAGCCGAGCAAATCGGAAGCCACCTTGAACGAAATGGAATTTTCCTTTACATATTTCTTAATATCAGCTTCCTCTTCATCGATGCTGATTGCCACAATGTCAACCTTTGCACGCTTGAATAACGAAATTGCTTCGTTTATGCGCGGAATCTCCGCCTTGCAGTTTTCACACCACGTTGCCCAGAAGATGACCAGAGTGTAGTTGTTTTTCATTTGCGAAAGCACAACATCTTCGCCGTCAATAGTTTCAATTTCAAAGTCGGGGGCTTTAGCTCCAACACGCAAATCGGTGTAACTCTTTACCCTTGTCTTAAGGTTTCCGTCAGTAGAACAGGAATTGCCGTACTCCACACTCAACTGGTACAAATCGTCGTAGCGCTCCATCGATTCAAAGCCCGTAAGCACATAATCGAACATTTTGGAGAAAATCTCCTGATTCCCTTGTTTGAGGTAGTCCAAAATTTCACGCACTGCGTTTAAGTATTCCGACGGCTCATATTTTTTTAGGTACGACACTATAAAATGGTGGTAGGCGTTGGAGTTGAGAAGTTCCAAGTCGTTCATCGGGAAATTTCTGCTAAGGAAATTCATCTTCTTATCGGTTGATTCCGAAATATTGAAGTTAATTTCCCTGAAATACGACAGATAACGGCTTGCAAAAGTTCCATTCTTCTGCTTTATTGCCTTGTCGAGGCAAGTGTTTACCTGTGCTTTTTCCTTTCCCAGTTCCTTTTCTGCTGCCGTAAGAAATTCACCCTGCGGATAAATCTTGACCAGTTCGCGCAAAATTCCAATCTTGTACTCGGCCAGTTCCGCTTGTGCAACGTAGGCGTAAAGCTGTTGGTTCTCTGCCGATTCCAGAATCTTCATTGACGACTTCATATTGCGAATGCTAGTTTCGAGCCTTATATTTTCGCCACTGTATATTATGTCGAAGTAGTCCTTGTTGTCGGCATGAATGCGATAAAGGCCAACTTGCTGGTTTGTAAAATTAAAGACAAATTCACCGTTGGCATTGGTCGTTATAGTTTCGACAACCTTGCTGTCGTCGCCAAACTGCTCGCAGATGTATAGCCGTCCAAATGAATAGCCTATAATTTTGCCACTAAAAACGCACTGAGAAAAGACAGCAACGGGCAGAAAAAGAATCAATAGGAACAGGATTTTTTTCATATTCATAAAACAAAAAGGAGACTGCATAATATACAGTCTCCTTGGAAACAACAATATTAACTATTTAGCACAAGTCTCGCAATATACTTTCTTTGCATTGGTATTGACAAATGTCTGCTTGGAAAGTTTACCCGAATTGAACAGGTCGCACAAGAACTTGGAATCCATTTGTTTCAGTCGTTCGAGGGCCTTTACATAATTGTTGGAGTGAATCTTGTATTCAACCTTTGAACATACAGTAACATAAGTGCTTATGTAAACCAGAGGAACCCTTTCGTCTTCAATCCACGGTTCGAGCAGATGTATTGCATACTCGTAGTCGGAGTGGTTGATGAAGATGCTTGCGAACTTGAGTGAATTTTCCCATGTGAGCTTATCGAACTTGATGATTTCCTTCATCTTTTCGAGGCATTTTACAACTGTCGGATGGTCGTATCCGCAGGAATCCTTGTAGATGTCCATTACCTGATACTGCAACTCGATGTTAAGCATATCAACCATTTCCATATTAATAGGAGTGTTGTAAAGCTTGTCAACTCTTGCCTGCAACTTTTCAACGTATGATTCGTTTGAAAGGTCATTTACAACTATTTCGCAGAGCACATCGTTGTAGTCCACATAGTTGTTGGCAAGGTCCTGCTTGTTGAGTTCGTCAACTCTGTCGCGGTAATCTTCGTCGAGCGGGTCGCTGTAGATGAACTGGGTTAACCATACCTTATTCATATTAAGGCCAACATAGTCGGCTCCTTCTGGAATGTTCATGTCGGCAACAGCCTGGTCGTCGTATCTGCCCGAAACAACCTGCTTCAAAATGTACTTCTGGATTGACAGTGCAAGGTCGAGCTGTTTTGCTTCTACAGCCTTGTTGAACTGCTTGAGGACAAACTTCTGTTCCTTCTTTGCATCGCGCAGGTCGTAGGTTACATCAATAGTGATGTCGGCGTAGCGGGTCTGCTTCAAGTAAGGTTCGAGTTTCTTCTGGTTGGAGTTGACGTAAGCGATAGCCGAGTTCATGTCCATGTCGCAAAGACGTTCGAATGAAGTACCCCTTACAGCGTCCTGCAAGTCCTTGAGGTTTGCTGCTGTTTCGATAGAATCAACGATGCTGGCGTTCTGGTTCTTTTCGAGAGCCTTGACAATGTTTTCTGCACGTTTTTTCTGTAGCTGGGCATTGGTTGCCTGAGAACCTTCGAGCGAAGAGTAGGCGCGGATGAAAATCTTGTCGATGAAGAAGTCCGGTTCGTCCAACGTAGCAATTACATCACGCATTTCTTCGGGCTTGTAGTCCGACTTGCCTTGTTCGAACATAAGTTTGAAGGTGAGTCTTTCCTTAATTGCCTTCGGAGAATATTCCTTCATGCCGCTTGCGAGGATAGTGTCGGGGAGCAAACCGATTTTCGGAACGAAATCGTAAATCTTGTTGTCAACATACGACTTTGGAATGTTTGCGCAAACCGACTTTTCCTTGATAACCATAAGGTTCATTTCTACATCCGATGGATTTAGAGTGGTTGGGAAAAGACCGAGGGCAACTTCCAACTTGGTAACCTTGTTCTTGCGGCCTTCGCCAGGAGCAACGTTGTTCTTGTAAATCTTCTTCGACCACATTCTCTTTGTCATGTAGCCGATGTTGTTGCGCGAATAGTCGGCAATGTTCTCGCTTCCGCAGGCAAACTGTTCCGGCTGGATAATGTCAACAGCCAAAGCGTCTTTCGAGCCTTTCATGAAGCGCTTGAACTTCTTGAGGTCGTTGTACTTGAATACGATTTCGCCATTGTCGTTTACCGAAAGTCCCGACTGCATGTCCCAAAGGTTTGGCATCTTGCGGTAAACCTTCTTGCATACCTTCTCGTCGTATGGCTTCAGACCGTACTTCTTGGTGGTAACCGGCAAATTGAGCGATGCCGATGCAGTGTTGCTTTTGCTGTCAACGCGAATAGGTGTGATTGACGCATAATTACCAACAAACATTGATACGAAGATTTTCTTGTCGGAAATCTTTGAACCAACACCAGCAAAGAAATACTTCTGTCCTGCAAGTATCTTCTGCGGTTTACCTGCACCCCAGCGCGATACAAGCTGCGAAGCGACATCGTCGTAGGAGATGAATTCGTTCGATACCTTTATAGTTATTTTACCGGCAACTTCGGCACCAACGCCTGTTCCACCAGCATTGACAAGATAACTCTTGTAGTCGTCGGTCTTGGTGTCCTGCTTTGCAACCATATATTCGACGTGCTCCTTGGCTGGCGTAACAAAAAATTCGTTCTGCACAAAACCTTCCAGTCCCAACGAGTCAAGATACTCGTTTACTCTGTTAATCAGGACTTTCTCAAAAAGTTTT
This sequence comes from uncultured Bacteroidia bacterium, assembly GCA_902776565.1. Taxonomy (GTDB): domain Bacteria; phylum Bacteroidota; class Bacteroidia; order Bacteroidales; family ML635J-15; genus Bact-19. The sequence goes on along the minus strand of CACYQN010000011.1, from coordinate 9,098 downwards.
TCCTTGAAGTTCGACGGATTAATCTTGTCGGTGCTATATACACCGTCCTCCATAAATTTTTCCTGTGAAAATGCATTGATGCTCAGGCTGCTAAGCAACAGCATCGATGATAACAAAACAAAAAGTTTCCTCATTTTATGATATATTTTACTAGTTAATATTATTTTTGCCGAAAATACAATTTTTACAGGAAACAGCGAAAAAAAAATTAACACTCTTTTAAACAATTTTGCACTATGGACGAAATAAGGATTGATAAATACCTTTGGACTGTAAGGATTTATAAGACAAGAAGTTTGGCGACTGACGAGTGCAAAAAGGGACGTGTACTTATTAACAATTCAGAAGTGAAACCATCCCGAATTGTTAAAATCAACGAGAGAATCGACATAAAATTTCCGCCGATTGTCCGCAGTTTTATCGTTACAGGCATTTCGCAGAACCGCGTGTCGGCAGCCATTGCAAAGACCTTGGTCGAGGAGATTACCCCGCAGTCGGAATTCGACAGGCTGAAAATGCTTAACAATACATTTGAGAAACGCGACCCGGGTGCTGGTCGTCCAACCAAAAAGGAGCGCCGTCTAATTGAAAAATTCAGGGAACTATGATAATCGCAGAATTAAAGAAAAAGGAAAATATTGTAGAATACATATTGTATATGAGACAATTGGCTGATATTATGCGTGCCAACAATATGGATATACATAGGATTGACGAACTGCTTGTTTCCAAGTTCGAGGTAAGCGAAAAGGAAAAGCTGAAAATCCACAACTGGTACCAAGACCTTATTAATAAGATGCACAACGAAAACATTGTTGTTGGTGGTGACCTCAAGGAAATCAAGGACTTGATTGCCGTGTTGAACAAAATTCATCTAACACTGCTCAATGACAAGGAAGAATACCGTCATCATGAACTATACACTTGGGCAAAACCCAACATCGACGAGTACAAGAAATTGTCACGAAGCAACTCCGACAACGAGATTGAGATTTGCATAGATGCCATGTATGCCTTGTTGCTGCTGAAACTTCAGCACAAGAGCGTCTCGGAGGAAACCGCCCAGGCTATGCAGACATTCGGCTCGCTGCTGGCAAACTTAGCGGACGTTTACAAGAAATTGAAAATGCAATGATATTATGCAAAATGCATAAATCGGAAATTCACTTATAACGGTAATATTATCTGCATTCCAATCTCCAGTTTCATAAAGTCATTGTAAGTTCCTGGATACAAAGACGGATTGAGCAAATCGGAAATCCTAAGTTTTGCATAAACCGAAACAATATCGTAGGTTATTGCCGTCTTCACACCCCACTGGAACGGATTGATAAAGTCGTAATTCTTGTTTATGATTCTTGACTTCCTGTAATTGTCGGTAATCGCTGCCTGCCAAACCTGAACATAACGGTCTTCGAAATTCCACATTCCGAAAACACCCAAGTCCCAAGTAAGACCATTGTGCAAAAGTCCGCCATGAGCAAGCGTAACCCTCTGGAACAATTCTATATTCAGGTTAGATGTGCGGAATCGTTCTTTTATCAAATCTCTAACACCTGGCATAGCTGGTGTAGCAATAATATTTCCATCAAGAGAAGTGCCTCTATAGTCATCGAATCCCATTCCAATGCCAGCCCCAAGATGATACCTCTTGCAAGCATCCCACTGCACGCCAACCAATGCCGAGAAAGTTGACTTCTGCTTGTTGGTGGAGCCTTCGAAAGTCTTAACACCTGCAAAACCTGCATTCATCTGCAACAGCAAATGATGTCTCTTCGGTTTGCCGAATTCCCGTTTACTCTGGTTCTCATTTCTCGATATAATCTTTGTCGCACCTGTCATCTGTGTTTTGGGCGGACGAACATATACGATATCTCCTTCTTTCTTACCTTCGTTCTTGTATGAGCCAACATAACCGTGGTAATATACATTTATCGTATAATTTGGATAAAAATCCATATTGTCAATTGAAATCACTGCATTACCCTTTGCGTCAAGATGTTCGTACGAATGCAATCGGCCATCCTCGCGCATAAGGTTGTAGAATATCTCGGTGTTTTCATCAAACTGCTGGCACTTAATTTTCAATGTATTGTCCGACTTTTCAAACTCGAATGTTGGTTCTACAGTCTTTTTGCCGCCATCAACAAAATAGCTTGCCTGCGGAACGCCATAACCGAGTGCGTAGTCGAAATACGGATAAATATCACCCGACTTCTCAATTTCCTCCATCATCTGCATAGCGGTAAGGTCGCGCTTTGTCTGCCAAGCACAAGCACCAAAGCCTGCTGCCAGAGGACACGAGAACGAAGTTCCGTAAGCCATTGTCATTCCGCCCTTTGGGTTGGCTACATACGCGTGACCAAAAGCGACAACATTCGGCTTGCGACGACCATCGGCAGTCGGTCCGTAGGATGAAAAGTCAATGTGACGGTACTTGTTGAGCGAGTCGTCGATTCCACCGACCGAAATAACACTATCGGCATCGGCTGGAGTTATAAGCACTGTCCACGAATTGTCGTCGGCCTCATTACCCATCGAGTTGAAAACCAGCATACCTTTGCGAGCCGCCATATTTGCAGCCTTGGCAACATGCGAAGTGCCATCCATATCCCTTGTGTAGTACCTTTCCTTGCCGTAGCCGAGCGAACTGCTGATTATGTCGGCACCATTCTGGTCTGCCCACTCCATTGCCTGTGTCCACCAAATTTCTTCCTTGAAAGGTTCGGGATTCACCTCGGTACGGGCAAGCAAAAATTCTGCACCTGTAGCCAAACCAAGTTTCTGAACCTTGCTGCTTGTCTGGTAAACGCCAGCAATACAACTTAAAGTCATAGTACCGTGCGACGACCAGCTATAAACATATTCTTTCTTGTTCGGAAAGTTCCAAGTTTTGATAATCTGGTTGTTGTCGCGAAGGTGGCTGAAAATCTCGTGTTTGTCAACGTTTGGGAAACCGCCGTCAAATACGGCAATCCTGACGCCTTTACCATCGATGTTGTTTTCGGCAAACTTTTCGCCCTGCATCCTTACGAGCTGAGGCAGAAGTTCGGGTTTCAGCATTTCGATGTCGTAGGTTTCATCGTTTTCTTCGTCAACCATACCTGCATATGAAGCGACAACCATTTCCCCTGCAATTTCCACAACTCGCGACACAAACGGTAATGCCTTGATTCTTTCGATGTTTGCACTTTCGGCCATAATGCCTACCGCATTGAACCAGCGTGATTCGCCGACAACTTCTTCCGACAAAGCTGAAACTGCATCAACATAACCGCCGTTGAGCGGATAATCGGTAATGTCGTACAACGACAAGCCCAATTTTTGGCGACGCTCAATTGCCTTTGCGTCAAAGTATTCGTATGGATTAAATGAGGTATTAGTCTTGTCGCGGAAAAATACCCAGTAGCAGCCGGGAGTTGCTGTTGCAAACTGCGTTGCAATAAGCATAGTTGCCAAAATCAAAAGAAGTTTCTTCATTGTAATTGTTATTATTTGTTGCAAAGATACTATTTTTTCGTATAGTTGTCATTAAAATGGCAAACAATCATCATCGATAAAAGCATCTTCGTTTATTTCCTTTACTCTTTCCTTGGTTTCTTCCGGCAGATTCTCGCATCCGAGAAATGCTGCACAACCAATTTTTTTAACCGAATCAGGAATTACAATTGATGTTAAATTTTTACAACCTTTAAAAGCGCACTCGCCAATGCTTGTGATAGAATCGGGAATTATTACATCTGTCAAGTTGATACAATTTTTGAATAAATAATTTTCAATTTTTTCCATTGATTTGGATATAACCACAGAGTGAATGTTGCAACCTTCGAATGCAAATGACTCGATTTCATTTACGGAATCAGGTATTACAATTTCTGTCAGGTTGATGCAATCTTTGAAAGTGTAATCGCATATTTTCTTTAAGCTGTTTGAAAGCCTTACAGAACGTAGGTTGGCGCATCTTTCGAATGCATTTCTTTCGATTATTTTTACCGTATCTGGCATATCAATCTCGGACAGATTGTAGCAATCTCTAAATGCACATTCTCCAATTTCAATTAGCGATTCTGGCAAAAAGACTTTCGACAGGTTTATACATCTGTCAAATGCAAACCTTCCGATTTTTTTTACGCAATCGGGAATAACCATTGAAGTCAGAGCTTCGCTGTTGGCGAATGCATTTTCCCATATTCTTGGCGTTGCTTCTATTAGCTTGACCTCGCCTTTGCCGTTTGCAAACTTGTGCGAACGGGTAAATACATTAATGAAAAGCAACTCTATTCTTTTTGTAGCCTCGTAATAGATTATATTCTGCTCTATAATGGGCTCATATACAATAGGTATATGTTTAGGTTTTTCGACATCAGCCTTGTTGCTTTCCGATTTTGCATCATAATCGAGGCTTTTTCCGCATTGGTTGCAAAACTTTGCGGACAATCTGTTTTCGGCTCCGCACTTGTCACATCTCTTCTTTAAAAATGACTTGCCACATTCGTCGCAGAAAATGGCAATATCTTCATTTTCAGTACCACAAAAATTACATTTCTTCATATTAATTATTATTAGTTTGTCACAAAGTTATGCCATTTTATATTGCAAAATTTGACAAAAAATATGCTATGTAACACAAAATGGCTAATCTTTGAGTTGCTCACGGAAAGCTTTTATTGTGATTGAAATGAGTGGAGTAGAAGGGGAGCTTGTTTGTCGTGATGATGCAGAATCATCCCGAAATGTTCTAAATCGCACCAAAATATCTTAGCATAGGCTGAGAATTATTACATTATGCCGACCCATGAGCGAAGTCGAAGGTCGGCATATTATCCATTGTTAATTATACATTGTTCATTGTCCATTATTCCCCAAACCTTACCCCTTCCAAAACTTCGTGCAAGTCGGGATTGTTCGGGTCGGTCAGGTCGTCGGTAGCAACGCGGACTACATATTTCTTTTCTGTGTTGTATATGTAACAGCACATCTTGAAATAGTCGTTGTCGTCGGTGAAGACCTTCCAAGTGTAGTCGCCGATTACAATGTCGTCGTGACGGCTTTCGGCAGGATACTTGGCGATGGTTTCCTCAAGGCTTGGCGAATCCCAGTGTTTAACTTCAAACTCGAGTTTTGACCCTTTCTTTCTGATGCCTGAATTGGAATAGGCAATATTGACTTCCCACTTTTCGGTAGGCAAAGTGATTTGATAATCAGAGTAGTGATAGTAAGTCTCTGGTTCGGGAGCGGATTCCTCATTATCTTGCTCTACATTAGCCTCGACATTCTTCGTTTCAGTTTCCTCATTTGCAGGTTCGGAAGTATTTCCGTTTGCATTGCAGCCCATTCCCGCTATGGAAATGAAGGCTAAAATTAATAAAATGTTTCTCATGTTAAGATGTTTATATGTTTCTTGGTTTTGGTTTCTTGTTGAGTCGTGGCGCGCCGCGACTGTACAAGTTTCTGGTTCAATGTTCAAAAATTCAAAGTTCAAAAGTTTCTAATTTCTGTGGCGGTGCCGTTTGTAGAGACGCAATGAATTGCGTCTGTAATATTGGCTGTGCCAGATTATTAATTAGAAATCCGGTTGCAAAGTTAATTATTTCTTGCAAACCGGACGAACAGGAAGTCCCATATAGCGACCTTCTTCGAGCATCCGTTTGCCAGTAAAATCGGTTTTCCACGCAAACGAAGGATTTTTTTCGCCAAGCGAACTTGTCCAGTAGTAACCATTCATGCCAACTTCCCTAGGTTCGGTGACACGATAGCCTGGCAGCGGCAAAAGTATTATTTTTCCGTTCGGTCCCTTGACTTCGAATCCATTCGATTTCTTCATCCAATTACACTTGTCAATCAACTCCTTGAACTCGTCCTTGGTAGGCAAACACCAACCATCACCCCAGTTGGCGGTGGCTGCATCGTCAGACGGCTCAAGAACCGTCTTGTTGTCGGCAAAGGCATTGTCGCCATAACCAGGATCGTTGCAATACTTTGTAATATTATTATAGTCAAAATACTTGCAAGTACTCAACAAATATTCTTCCTTAGCTGCGGTTTCGCCCCATGAAAAGTAATCGCCGTTTTCATCGGGAGCATTGGCTCCGACATTGCAGGTAGCCCAAAGCGTTCCACTTGGCAAACCAAGGTCAACCCAGTCGTGACCGTTAATAGTGCCTTCAGTTGCACCATTGTTCTTATCTGCCGATGCGTTTCCGTTTCCGTTGCAATTTACCAACATTAGAGACACTGAAATGACGGTTAAAACAATTAAATAATATTTTTTCATACTTAAAACGATTTCTTTTTTATGATTCATTGTTGTTTATTTAGAAGACGCAATGCATTGCGTCTCTACATAATCGACAAAAAACGACAGTCAGCCACCGCCAACTGCCGTTTTATTTTGTTCCTCACTACTTTGCACAAACTGGGCGAACTAATTTTCCGTGTCCGCGACTGTCACTGTTCAAACCTGTAAATTTTGTATGGAATACAAGTTCAAATGCAAAACTGCAGTTTTCATCGAGCGAACTTGTCCAGTAATTACCCTTGCAGTGGCTAGTGCTCAAATCGTCATTTATAGGAAGGAAAATAGTTTTTCCGTTGGGACCCTTAACCTCAAAGCCCTTATTATCCTTAATTGTCCAAGTGCACTTGTCAACAAGTTCCTGCATTTCGTCCTTGGTTGGCATACGCCAGTCAGTACCCCAGTTGGATGTTGCAACATCGTCGTCCTTATCCAAAGTCTTAAGATTGTCAGTTTCATTATACTTGGTCCATTCGCCATCAACTTTGTACTTATTGTCAAAATTGAAATCCGATTCCTTTGCTTTTGTTTCGCCCCAACCATATTTATTACCATATTCTTCGGGAGCATTAGCACCAACATTGCAGGTTGCCCAATTTACCGACAGACCAAGGTCAACATAACAATAACCTTGCACCATACCAACTTCTTCAGCTTCTGCTGAGTTTTCTTCACTTGTGGCTTCGGCAGCCTTGCCATTGCCATTACAACTTGCCAACATTCCTGCTACAGAAACAATGGCGAAAAATAACAATATTTTTTTCATATTCAATAATTTAAAGATTTAAAAATTCAACAATTCAAAAGTTCAATGTTTAAAGTTGGGCTTGAAGGCTTTGATGTCCGACAGTCTTAACGATAGACAGACTGGTCTTCTGTTAGCCTGTCAGCCTGCTAGCCTTTAGCCTCTTATTTTGCGCAAACTGGACGAATTTGGTGTCCGTAGTAACGTCCGTCACAGCTAACTTGTTTTCTTTGGTCTGCGAAAGATAAATAATAAGCTTTCATAGAGCCATCTGCAGTGCTTGACCAATAAAGGCCATCTATCTTTTCATTGCACACACTGCCATTCCAGAAGGCACCGGTAAGCGGCAAGAATATAGTTTGTCCATTTGCACCCTTTACCTCGTAGCCGTTGTTCTTCCATGTCCAAGTACATTTATCTATAAGTTCCTGGAACTCAGCTTTTGTAGGCATACGCCATACATTGCCCCAGCTATTCGAAGCAGCATCGTCGGCAACCTCCAATTTTTCCAGATTGTCGTCGCTTGTGTACTTGGTATATTTTGGACCAAACTCACCTTCGCCACCATAAAACTTGTGTGATTCAGCAGTATAGTTGTCCTTTTTTGAGGTTTCGCCCCAAGCATAATAGTCACCTAATTCTTCTGGAGCATTAGCACCGACATTGCAGGTTGCCCAGTTTACCGACAAACCAAGGTCAACATAAGCGAATCCCTGTAAGAATCCAACATCTTCTGCATTTTCTTCGGTTGCAGTTCCTTCACTTCCAGCTTCGGCAGCCTTGCCATTGCCATTACAACTTGCCAACATTCCTGCTACAGAAACAATGGCGAAAAATAACAATAATTTCTTCATATTCAAATGTTTAAAAATTTAACGTTCAAGGTTCAAAAATTCAAAGTTCAATGTTTTGGGCGAAAAGGCCAGAAGGCTCAAAGGCTTGAAGTCATTTTGGGGCTTTTAGCCTGTTTGCCTTCAAGCCTGTCAGCCTTTCAGCCCTTTATTTGCGTACCCAGTCGGTAACTTCATTAAATTCGCCATCGTGTACCTGCCACTTTGATATTACATCGCCGTATCTACTATTTTCGCGTGCAACACTGAATGTAACAACATTGCGTCCGTCGGCGAGTTCGTAAACAACCCAATAATCACATACATAGAACCAATGTTTATATCCCTGTCTATCTGTTTCTGTTCTTTCTGCCCACTGATTGCTCATCAGTCCAACTGCAGCAACCTTGCAGTTCTTGAACTCGGGATATGTTTCCTTGAAACCAGCTCCTGGAAGCGACGATTCGTACTTCATAATTTTGTTGATAGATTCCTGGTCCATCCATTTAACCTTGTCATCCAACTGCTCAACAGTATATTTTAATTCAGGATCGAACTTCAATATATTAATTGAGTATGTTCTCTTGTCAAGCAAAAGCCCATAATATACATACGCAGTAAGCAAACGGCTCGGGTTACCTGTATACGGCCCCATAATAGCTAACGAAACAAAATGGTCTGCTGTAAGATTACCGATTTGCTTGCCATCTTTATTTACGGTATACTTTGTAGTATTTCCATAAGTTTTTACCTCAAACTTCATCGTTCCAATATGTATTGATTCGATAGTCCCATCTTCACTCATAGAACCTTTGTACTCGCCACGGTTATTTGTAAACTTGCCAGTGCTTGGGTCGTACTTAATTACATCGCCTTTCTTGTTGCCCGCAATATCGCAGAGCATTGTAATCTCGAGTGTTTCGGGATTCCATGTACAAGCTTGCAATTCGCCGTCTCTACCTACAGAAAAAGTTGCTGGACCATTCTTTGCATCTTTTGCATCGCCTGTTGGCGTTTCCATTGCTTTTTCCTGTTTTGACTGCTGTGATTTATTTTTTATTGCCTTTGCGATTCCGCCCAAAAGTTGAGCCTCGACATTGAAACTTACACCAAACATAATGGCTACCATTGCCATTACCTTAAATAAGGTACTCATTCTTACCATAATTATATTATTTTAAAATTATCTAATTTGTTACTTATTTCAATTATATCTTATTGTTGTTTA
>CACYQN010000010.1 GCA_902776565.1 uncultured Bacteroidia bacterium | reverse complement strand
CTCCCTTTTTTTGTTTGCTTTTGAATCTTTGTTTAGTTTGTCATTTGCCTGCAGGCAAATGACAAACTAAACTTGCACTTCTAAGTTGAACTTAGGTAAATGCCACCACGATAATTGCTGTCGTAAAAAAATCAGCAAAAAAAATCGTCCCGAAACAAATGAAGTCACAAAAATTTCCTTATCTTTGTTGACCTAAAAATTTCGTTTATCAAAAATTAAAATAATAATATGAACAACACTCTGAATCTTGACTACATCTTCGAAGTAAGCTGGGAAGTTTGCAACAAGGTAGGTGGTATTCACACCGTAATTTCAACAAAATCATTGGCACTGTCGGAACGCTGCGGCGACCTCATCTTCATCGGCCCCGACACATACGGAACAAACGAAAACTCCGAGTTCATCGAGGAGCCTGCTCTATTCGCTGAATGGAAGCAATACGCTGCATCGACTGGTCTGCGCGTGCGCACCGGCCGCTGGAACATCTGCGGAAGCCCAAAGGTAATCCTCATCAGTTTCACCGATTTCATCAGCGAAAAGGACAAGATTTTCGCCGACTTCTGGGAAGACTACAAACTCGACTCTCTGTCGGGACAGTGGGACTACATCGAACCTGCTCTGTTCGGGTACACCGCCGGTAAGGTCATCGAAAGTTTCTGCGACTTCAACCTCTCGGCAAACGATGCTATCCTCGCTCAGTTCCACGAGTGGATGACCGGCACTGGTATCCTCTACCTCAAGAAGAACGCACCGCACATTGCAACAGCTTTCACAACCCACGCAACCGCAATAGGCCGTTCCATTGCAGGAAACGGACTGCCTCTGTACAAGGACCTTGCAAACTACAACGGCGAGAATATGGCCCGCCAGTTCAACATAGTATCGAAGCACAGCCTTGAGAAGATAAGCGCAATCAATGCTGATGTTTTCACAACAGTTAGCGACATTACACAGTCGGAGTGCGCACAACTGCTCACCAAACCTGCCGATGTGGTAACACCAAACGGATTCGAGGACGACTTCATTCCGAAGGCAGAAGAAGCCGCCAAGATTCGCAGCAAGGCACGCCAGAAAATGATTGCTGTGGCAGAAAAACTCACTTCGTGCAAATTCAAGGAAGACCCGCTGATTATAGCAACTTCGGGACGCTACGAATACACCAACAAGGGCTACAATATTTTCGTAGATGCTCTCGACAAACTTAACCGCAATGCAAATGTAAACCGCGAAATTCTTGCCTACATCCTTGTTCCGGGCAACAACTACGGTCCGCAGAAGAGCCTTCTCGCTGCACTCAACGGCGAAAACGCAAACATCGAGAACAAGAACCTCACCCACGGACTTCACGATGCCGAATACGACCCGATTCTTAACCAGTTGAAGCGTCTCGGCCTTACAAACCGCCCAGAAAACAAGGTAAAAGTCGTTTTCGTTCCGTCATACCTAAATGGCGACGATGGCGTATTCAACATGAAATACTACGATGTTCTGCAAGGCATCGACCTGACAGCATTTGTTTCGTACTACGAACCATGGGGCTACACTCCGCTCGAGAGCATCGCATTCGGCGTACCGACAATAACGACTTCGCTGTCGGGATTCGGAATGTGGTCGAAGCAGAACATCGACAGGTTCGACAACTGCGTAACCGTAATCGACCGCAACGAGGACAACAACGACGAAGTTGTAGCCAACTTGGCAGAACGGATGGCTTACTTTGCAAACCTTGATGCCGAAAGCCGCAAGAAAATCTCGGAATCGGCTACAGCAGCATCGAAGAAGGCACTGTGGAGGTCGCTGGTAGAAAAATACATCGAAGCATACGCAATAGCAAAGAGCAAGATTGCCGAACGCGCCGAAGCAATAAACTACAGGATGCAGCACACCAAGATAGAGCGCACGATTATGCCGAAGGAAACTTCACCTATCTGGCGTCAGGCAGAAATAAAGTCGGACCTCCCGAAGCAGTTCGAAGGTCTGCAGGAAATAGCCAACAACCTCTGGTGGACTTGGAACTACGAAGCATCGGCAATGTTCAAGCGAATCGATGCCGACCTGTGGCGCGAAAAGAGGTACAACCCAAGAGTTTTCCTCGAGGAAATTTCCATCGACCGCATGAAGGAACTCGAGAACGACAACGAATTCTGCCAGCTCTACAACCGCGTTTACGGCAACTTCAAGAAATACATGGAGGTTGCAAAGGACAAGAAGGCTCCACAGATTGCTTATTTCAGCATGGAATACGGCCTGCACGACAACCTGAAGATTTTCTCGGGCGGCCTCGGAATCCTTGCAGGCGACTACCTGAAGGAAGCCAGCGACACCAACACCAACATGATTGGTATAGGTTTATTATATAGGTATGGATATTTCAAGCAGACAATTACCCTCGAAGGCAAACAGCAGGCAAACTATATCGCACAGGATTTCAACAAGATACCAGTTGTTCCGGAACTTGACGAGAATGGGAACCAGAAGCGCATCGTTGTACGCTTCCCGGGACGAAATGTCTATGTGAAGATTTGGAGAGCAAATGTTGGTCGTATTCCTCTGTACCTGCTTGATACCGACGATATTGACAACCAAGACCAAGACAAGCTGATAACCTCGCGCCTGTATGGTGGCGACTGGGAATTCCGTTTCAAGCAGGAAATGATTCTCGGCATTGGCGGTACCCGCGTACTCAAGGCTCTCGGTCTGAAACCAGACATTTACCACTGCAACGAAGGTCACGCTGCTTTCATCGGCTTCGAACGACTCAACGACCTCATTTCGGCTCGCAACCTCAAGTTCGACGAAGCTCTGGAAATCGTCAGGGCATCGACCTTGTTCACTACCCACACGCCAGTTCCGGCAGGACACGACGCATTCGAGGAAAATATGCTGCGTACCTATATGTCGCACTACCCCGACCGTCTCAAGATAACTTGGGACAAGATGATGTCGCTCGGCCGTCTCAACCCCAACGACAAGTTCTCGATGAGCTACCTTGCAGCAAACATTTCGCAGGAAGTGAACGGTGTTTCGTGGTTGCACGGAATCGTATCGCAAAAAATGTTCGCTCCGCTGTGGAACGGCTACTTCCCGGAAGAAAACCACGTTGGCTACGTTACAAATGGCGTTCACTACCAGACCTGGACATCGAAGACATGGCAGAAACTTCACGAAGAAACCTTCGGAGAAGGCTTCCTAAGCGACATGTCGAATCCGAAATACTGGGAGAAAATCAACAATGTCGATGATGCCGACATCTGGGATATCCGCAAGCTGCAACGCACACGCCTCATCAACTATGTGAAGAACCGCGTTCGCGAAAACTGGATACGCAGCTACGAATCGCCGAGCAACATGGTCACAGTACTCGAAAAGCTTGACGAAAAGGTACTTACAATCGGTTTTGCCCGTCGTTTTGCTACCTACAAGCGTGGCGACCTGCTGTTCCGCAACCCCGAAAGACTTGCCGCAATCCTCAACAATCCGAAGATGCCTGTACAAATCCTCTTTGCAGGAAAGGCTCACCCGAACGATGGCGCAGGACAAGACCTCATCAAGAGAATCGTTGAATTCTCGAAGCGTCCGGAATTCCTCGGCAAGATTTTGTTCATCGAGGACTACGACATAGGTCTGGCAAAGAAGCTCGTTCAGGGCGTCGATATCTGGATGAACACCCCTACCCGTCCGCTCGAAGCATCGGGAACCAGCGGAATGAAGGCCGTAATGAACGGCGCACTGCATTTCAGCGTACTCGACGGATGGTGGGTTGAAGGCTACCGCGAAGGCGCAGGCTGGGCATTGCCACAGGAACGCGTTTACGAAAACCAGGACTTCCAGAACGAACTCGACACGCAGACAATCTACAATATGCTCGAAAACGAGATTGTACCGATGTTCTACGACTGCAGCGACGACGGTATTCCTCACCGCTGGGTTAAGTGCATCAAGAAGTCGATTGCCGAAATTGTACCTATGTTCACCACAAAGCGTATGATTGACGACTACAAGGACAGGTTCTACGGCAAGCTCTACAAGCGCTCGACCGAACTGGCAGAAAACGACTACGCAAAGGTATTCGATATTGTAAACTGGAAGGAGAAGGCTGCACGCGCTTGGAACTTCATCGAAGTGCTGAAGATAGACTTCCACACCACCGAGTTCGAGAATCCGCAGGATGCTTACGGAGAGATTACCTTGAACCTCAACCGCCTATCACCAAACGACATAGGTATCGAAGCAATAGCAGTTTCGAAGAAGCAGGACGGCTCGATAGTCATCGACGAAAAGATGCCGTTCAAGCTGAAGGAATGCAACGGCAAGATTGCAGTATTCCGCATCGAGGGCGCACCGCACAAGACCGGAATCTACAACTACGCAATCCGCGCCTACGCAAAGAACGACCTTCTGCCGTACAAGCAGGATTCGAAGCTTATAATGTGGATATAAATTTAAGGTTATACATTAAAAGGCTGTCCGAAAAAATTTTGGGCAGCCTTTTTTGTTTGGCGGATAGAATCCGCCTATAAGGGACGGAACATATATGCGTAAGGGAAGGTTTGAAACCTTCCCTTACGATATTGTTCCACAAACATTTCGATTATTCCTTTATGAATTTTCGTTGGCAAACAACCGATGCCGTGCTCGTTCCGTATATCCTTATAATATAAACACCTGCCTTCAAATCTTCCACATCGCAAACAGCATTGTCCGAATTTACTTCTGTGCGATACACAACCTGTCCCATCACATTCACAATCTCAATATCAGAAATAACTTCACTTGATGTGATATTGAGGGAATTGGTTGCTGGATTTGGCGAGATGTCAATATCCTTTACATTAAAATCAGCAATGCTGGTAGTAACTGACACGCAATTTTCAAGTCTTGCCGTACTACTACATTGTGGAGCGTTGCTACTCATAACTACAAGATATGGCTCGTAACAATCTGCCTCGGCATAGACATGTTCAACAGATTCGCTACAATTATCCTCATTGGTTCCATCTCCAAAATGCCATTCACAAACAACATTCTCCATATCTTGATAATCGGTTGTATTATAAAATATTACATGTGCATCAGGAGCAACAAAAGGCCCCGCAGATGTTGATATTTCAGCAATCGGCTGACGAACGAAATTTATTGTCCAAGGTCCTGCAGTATCTACACATAAGCGAGGATTTTCTTCCGGACCAGCATATACAATCCAGTAAAAGTCGTGCCTGCCGTAGCTTGAAACTGTAACATCAGTTATAGGATTGAAAATACCCATTCCACCCATACCAAATTGTGTTGATGTATTTTCTTCGTACCAATAACCAGACATACCACCTTCTGGATTTTCTGCGCGCAGGAATTCAAAAGAAAGACCACATGCTACAGTATCGGCAACATTCATGCTTAATGCTGCCGAGGGCACCTCGTAAAATGTAATAATAGCATCATCGTAGTCGGAGCAGGCAATATCGCTTTCGGTATTGACATGCGGATGATTTGATTCTGTCCATCTGAAAGTTGCACTGCCGTATCCAGAATAATAGCCAGTAGTATATGCACTAGTAGCATCGTCGAATGTTGCTGTTCCTATGCCTAGGCAAGTCCATAATCCCGTTATGTTGTCACCTTCAGTATGCGATGATATTGCATTTAAATGAAAATCAAGTCCACATACGGTAAAATCAGGTCCCGCGTTAACAACTGGTCTTTCCAAGAATTCTACTGACACCGTATCAGAAACGACATCCCCACCGACTGTTGCATTGTAATAAAAACGAACTGCCAGGTAACCCTGCTCATTAAAAGGGACAGCCAATGTAAATGTTGTGTTTAATGAATTTGCATCAGAAAAAACACCTACAGCATCATCGCAAAACCACGAGAAATCAGTATAATTTTCAACTTCAGCGCTCAAATCAACACTATTCCCACATACTGCCAAATTTTGGGAGAATACATAATGCGAAAAGAATAATGCTCCCACCAATAAAAATAATATCTTTCTCATATTAAAAACCATTTATGTTAAACATTTATTGAACGCACAAAGATAAACATTAAATTCAAACAAACAATCTTTTTGTAAAAAAAAGTAAAATTATTCCTTTAGTCTTGAATCTAAAACTACCTATCTTCACTTTTCACATCAAAGACGGGAATTCATCTCTTGCAGCTAAACAAAAAAAGCAACAAATTTTAGTTATATCAAATAAATTCATTATTTTTGCAAAGAATTATTAGATATACACAATGGATATATATGCATTGACAGATAAGGCAATTCTTGTGCAGGTAGGATTGAAATTAAAGGAAATCCGCATCGAAAAGAACATTTCTCAGGGCGAACTGGCAAAGGCAAGCGGACTTTCCGCGTTTTCGATAAGCCAGATGGAAAACGGACACAACACATCAATCCTAAGCCTTGTAATGGTGCTAAGAGCATTGAACAAACTGGAAATTCTTGACGAGATACTGAAAGACAAGCCAATAAGTCCAATCGCACTATCCGAATATGCAAAAAAACATCCAAAGAAGAAACACGCATACAAATCTAAAAAGGCGGCAGAAACAACTGATTTCAACTGGGATAAAGTTGACAATTGAAAAACGGAATACCCAAAGACATAATCCAAAGTATTGATAAGACATTGCTGTACGGAAATTTCTGAAATTCCATTTCCTACCCCAAAAAACTTTTTTTTGCTCTGAATACTATTTGAGTTATATTTGCCAAATCAAAACATAATTGACGACAGATAATTTAAGACAGATAAATCCCTAATTTTCACACGGAATTTTTACATCAACTATAACAAACACAACAAATGAGAACATTTGACGACGACGAAACCCGCGGACCACGCAACAACCGCGACCGCAGGGACAACAATAAACCCAAGTTCAACCGCAACCGCGACGACCGCAACTCGGCTCCGCGCGAACGCCGCAACTTCGACCGCGACGACGACATCAAACCGCGCAACAACAAGTTCAACCGCGACAGAAAACCGCGCTCGTTCGACGAGGACATGCGCAACCCCGACAACCGCAACTTCTCGGGCAAGAAGAAGGACAAGGCCTCGAAATACTACGACGCCCCCGAATACCAGAAGAAGCACCACGACGGACATCACGGCGGAAAGCCTGCCGGCAAGCCAGAAAGGTTCCGCACAAAGAACTACAAGGACTACGACAACTTTGACGAGTTCGACGACAACAACTACCAGGAAAGGCGCATCCGCAGGTCGGAAAAGCCAAAGCCTGCAAAGAAGGACAACGACGAAGTCCGCCTCAACAAGTACATCGCCAACTCGGGCATCTGCTCGCGCCGCGAAGCCGACACCTACATTCAGGCTGGCGTCGTGACCATCAACGGCGAAGTCGTTACCGAACTGGGTACCAAGGTTAAGCCTGGCGACGAAGTGCGTTTCGGCGGAGAACTTATCAACCCCGAAAAGCTCGTCTATATCCTGCTCAACAAGCCCAAGAACTGCGTCACCACCCTCGACGACCCCGAGGAACGCCAGACGGTAATGGACCTGGTGAAGGATGCCTGCCCCGAAAGGATTTACCCCGTCGGCCGTCTTGACCGCAACACAACAGGTCTGCTTCTGCTCACCAACGACGGCGACCTCACCAAGAAACTCACCCACCCTTCGTACGAGAAGAAGAAAATATATCAGGTGGAGACCGACAAAAACATCAGCAAAGCCGACCTTCAGGCACTTGCCGACGGTTTTGAACTCGAGGACGGATTCATTGCCGCCGATGCAGTAAGCTATGTCGGCGACAGCAAGAACATCATCGGCATCGAAATACACTCGGGCCGCAACAGGATTGTGCGCCGTATGCTTGAACATCTCGGCTACGAGGTGAAGCGCCTCGACCGCGTATATTTCGCCGGCCTCACCAAGCTCAACCTCCCCCGTGGCAAGTGGAGATTCCTCACCGAAAAGGAAATCACCATATTGAAGACGGGAATGTATGAATAGAAGAAAGTGACCAGAAAAAATTCTTTATGCTGTAGATATTAAATGATGACCGAAAAAACTAATCATAAAGCACTGGAATTAAGCGAAGCGGTAAGAAACATCAAAACTGCCATCCTGCAAGGACAATACGAAGCATCCAAAGGTGTGAACCGAATACAGTTGGCTGTTTATTTCGGCATAGGCAAATACATCTCACTGCATACAAGAAAAGGAGTTTGGGGAACTGGTGCATTAGAAACAATCAGCGAACAATTGCGCAAAGAACTACCAGGTCTGAAGGGATACTCAGCCACTCAATTAAGAGAAATGAGGCTTTTCTATGAGGCATGGAGAATACTTGATTATAATTCATCGGTCGCGACCGACGAATTACAAAACACTAATTATCAATTTATTCCAATTTCATCGGTCGTGACCGATGAAGTTCCACCAGTCACAATTGGAGATTCGCAATTACCACAAAATCAAATAGACATTTATCACGGAATACGAATCCCTGACATGAAGGATTTTCCTATTGAAGACTTTTTTAAGATTCCTTTCACTCATCATTCTATTATCCGTTCAAAAATTAAGGATTTAAACACACGATACTATTACATTCATCGAACAGCAGAGGAACATTTAGGTACGAGAGAACTGGAAAAGTTAATATTAAACGATGCCTATGCAAATCGCAACCAAATGCCTAGCAACTTTCAACAGACTATTCCAGATGCCTCCACGATGCGTAAGGCTGTAATGATGTTCAAGGACTCATATTTCCTCAACTTTATCAACACTGAGCAGATTGGCGAACGCGATGCCGCAGATATTGACGAGCGCGTTGTAGAACAACAGATTGTTCAGAATATCAAGAACTTTATTATGACTTTCGGGCGTGACTTTGCATTCATCGGCAACCAGCAACTACTAGAAGTTTATGGCGTTGAGCATTTCCCCGACTTGCTGTTCTTCAACAGAGGGCTTAACTGTATGGTGGTGGTTGAACTGAAGACTGGTGAATTTAAGACCAACTATCTTGGGCAACTGATGGGTTACCTGACAATTCTAGACGAAAAAATTAAGAAACCACACGAAAACCCTTCCATCGGCATCGTACTTTGCAAAAGTGCAAACCGTGAATATGTGGAATTTATGATACGCGACTACAGCAAGCCAATGGGTGTAGCAACCTACAAGACTGCCGACGACTTACCAGAAAACATGCGAAATGCCTTACCAGACATTGAAGACTTGAAAAAATTGTTGGAATAACAGTCGGCAAGTCAACACACGAAATGCAAACGTAGTGTGTTCGTAAATTTCGCAGGTTCCAATTTATAAGTGGAAAAAGCAATCAGAAAAAATCGTCAGCAAGTTGTTGACGATTTTTTTATCGGTCATAATCAATGAATATCCAGCAAGGGTGTTTTTACAAGGATTTGTAGCGACGCAATGCTTTGCGGCGTTAAACAATGATTCAAAAGATTCAATGACAATATCGTTTCCTGTCGTGTCGTGGCGCGCCGCGACTATACAAATCAAGGGGACAAGGGACAAGGATTTGTAGCATCGCAATGCTTTGCGATGGTTCTATATTCAAAGATTTAAAAGGAGCAACCAAGGAGCAAGCAGGGAGCAACTTGGTACGGACTTGGTACGGAGATGGTACGGAGAAAACACGAACGCAATTTGATAAACTTTTCAAGTTGTTGATAAAAATATATTCCAAAATTTTAAAATCCACCCAATAAAGATTATCTTTGTGACTTATAATTATGGATTTAAGTTAGAAGAGAAATGCCTTCATACACAGGACAGAATGCACAAAAATTCACTTTTTCTGGGCACGAATCGTTTCCTTGCAAAACACTTTGGCTAAAGAAAGGATATGATTTTGTGAATGACGGAAAAGATTTTAATGCACCAGACTCGGTTGTTGAATTAGGTGTCGGCAAAAATATGGTGGCATCAATAAGATATTGGTTCAAAGTATTTGGTTTGAATAACGAATCAAAAACGAATTGGATTTCTAAATACATTTTTGATTCTAAAATAGGCAAAGACCCCTATGTTGAAGATTTAGGAACTTTGTGGTTGCTTCACTTTTTATTAATTTATACAGGCGAAGCCTCTCTATATAAAATATTTTTTGTCGATTTTCAAAAAGAACGTCGCATATTTGACAAAACGCAAGTAATCAATTTTGTAAAACGCAAAATGATAGAGGCAGGAAAAGATAACCTTTATAACGAAAATACAGTAAAAAAGGATGTCAGTGTATTACTATCAAACTATTGCTTACCTCGCAATCCACAATCAAATGAAGATTTTTCAACACTTCTGATGGATTTAGATTTAATAAGACAGTCCGACAAAAATTCTGATGCCGACAATAAGCAAACTAAATACTTTTTTAATATTGAAGGCAAACGCCAAATAATGCCAGAAATATTCCTATTTGCAATCCTATCAACAAAAGAAGATGCCGACAATAGTATTCCTTTTGAATTATTACGCGAATTAGGATTGATATTCTGCATGACAGACCTGGAAGTTATTGATATGTTGAATTTGCTTTCTGAAAAGTATTATGATTCATTAACATATAGCGATGTTGCCGGAGTAAGACAACTTCAATTTACAAAGCAAATGGAAGGACAACAAGTATTGGATATTTACTATGAACAAGGGATTTAATTTATCGGCAAATATAGAAAATGGGTTCCCTCAGGATGCTCAATACATTGTTACTCCAAATGGGAGAAAGGCGGCACAATGCATCATTGATGATTATAATTCAGGTATTCATTCCTTTACAATCATAGGAACATACGGTACAGGAAAGTCATCGTTTATTTTAGCATTAGAGGCAGATTTAGACAAAAACAACAAAACTAAAAAATTACTAAATCCTAAGCACCTCTCGGAAACAGAGAATTTTGAGATTATGAACATTGTTGGTGACTATATGGAGTTATCAACTTTGTTGGGTAAGAAATTAGATGTTGATGACTATTCTCATAGTGTACTTGATGCATTGAAAGCACATTACAACAGATTAAAAGGCCAAGATAAATTCTTACTAATTGTAATTGACGAATTCGGAAAAGTGCTTGAACATGCCGCGAAAAATAATCCAGAACAAGAACTGTATTTCCTTCAGAAATTTGCAGAATTTGTCAATGTCCCATCTAACGACATATTGCTTTTAACTACATTGCACCAGAATTTTGGTTCGTATTCCAAAAATCTTACAGAAACTCAAAAAAACGAATGGATCAAAGTAAAAGGTCGTTTCAAGGAAATTACTTTTGTTGAACCTGTCGAGCAACTCCTTTTTTTAGCTTCTAAGCAAATTCACGAAAGAGAAAGCAAAGCAAATGAACCCAATGCGGAACGATTGTATCAATTGGCAGAAAAAACAAAATTTGTTTCCAATGCATTTTCTAGAGATACTGCACAAATGTTGTATCCATTAGATGCTTTCTCTGCATTTGCAATCACATCAGCCATACAGCGATACGGGCAAAACGAACGCTCTTTATTCTCATTCCTTGCTACACATGGGACGAACTCTTTTTCTGAATTTACGCCAAAGCAGAATCTGACATACAACCTAGCAAATGTATATGATTACATCGTTTTCAATTTCTATTCATATCTTAAAGATGCCAATATGGACTCTATGAGTTGGAGTTCAATGCAGGTTTCTATTGAAAGAGTCGAAGGACTTTATTGGAGCGATGCGAAACAAAATGAAGACGCCATAAAAATTGTAAAAGCAATCGGATTACTAAATCTGTTTGGAATTGCAAGTTTTACAATGAACCCTAAGCAAATGTCTGAATATGCTCAACTGGCAATGGATATTGATGATTCCGAACAAATTATCAATCAATTGCAAAAATTTAAGATTATCAGATATGCAGCATACAAGCAACGCTTATTGCTTTTTGAAGGGACAGACATTGATTTGGAATTAGAGATACAAAAAGCTGGAGCTATTGTTGCTCGCCCCATTGCATTTATTGATGACTTACGCAAATTCATAAACAACCGCATATCCCCCGTAAAGGCTCATTATTATCATAAAGGTACACCACGATATTTTGAATATGAAATCCGAGAAGATCCTGTAGATATGACACCATCTGGTGATACAGACGGATACATTGAACTTATTTTTTCTTCAAAAAAAGACGCTCTGGAATCTGTCGAAAAAATCAGTTCAGAAACTGAACATGCCATTATTTATGCATATTTCAACAATACCAAGGAAATAATTGACCATCTTTACAACATTCAGAAATATGAGTATATACTCACAAAAGTACTGATTGACAAAGAGGCTGACCGTGTAGCATATGGTGAAATTCAGAAATTGAAAGAATACGAGGAAACTTTGTTGAATAAAAGTATAAGTGACAATCTGTTTGCATATAAGAATCGTGTTACATGGATTTTTAAAGGCGAAAAATGCAAAATATCATCTCATAAAGAATTCAATCGACTTCTTTCTACTGTTTGCGATGATGTTTATTGCAAAGCACCTATAATGCACAATGAATTGTTCAACCGCCACAAATTGAGCAGCGCGATTTCTTTGGCTAGAAAGAATTATCTTACCGCACTTATCGAACATTACGAAGAAGAAGATTTGGGATTTGAAAAAGACAAATTTCCACCCGAAAAAACAATTTATTTTTCGTTACTAAAGAAAACTGGATTACATTCTGAAACCGGATTTGCAGAAAACCCCACCAACGAAAAGTTGAAAAGTTTGTGGGTCGAAAGTATCAGTTTCTTAAAAAGCACAGTCGGCAAACAAAGAAAAATATCAGAACTGATAAAAATATTATCCAACCAACCATATAAGTTGAAGCAAGGTTTCATTGATTTCTGGATACCTACTTTTTTGTTTATCAAACGGCAAGATTTTGCATTGTATGATATAACCAAAGGTGCTTATATCCCAAATGTAGATATGTTGTTCTTTGATTTGCTACAAAAACATCCTGCCGATTATGCTGTAAAAGCATTTGAGGTTGATGGAGTAAAACTTGATTTTTTCAATCAGTACCGTCGCTTTGTTAATCTGGGAGATGAATTTAACATTACCAATCAAAGTTTTATTGAAACAATTAAGCCATTCCTATTTTTCTACAAGAGGCTGAATAACTATACAAAAAATACGAGGAAATTTACCCACCAAACCACTATGCGGTTTCGTGATGTGTTAGCAACCGCAAAAGACCCAGAAAAGGCTTTCTTTGAAGATCTTCCAGAAGCATTGGGTTTCACAAAAAAACTCAAGCTGGATGTAAACATAGAGGAATACAGCAAAGTTATTCAAACCGCTATACGAGAACTACGCTCTTGCTACACAGGTCTAATTGACCGTATCGAGGAACGCCTTGTTGATAAATTGGGCTTATATTCCGCCGAATATAACGAATACATTGTTGAAATCAGACAGAAATTAAGCAATGTAAAAGTTCACTTACTGACGACAAAGCAAAAAGAGTTTTATAACCATATTATGACTGAATACGAAAATCGCACGATGTGGTATCAATCAATATGTTATCCTATTTTAGACCATAAATTGGAAGATTTACACGATGAAGAAGAAGAAAAATTGGTTGACGATTTGATTTATCTAATACGTGAATGTGAAAAATATGCTGACATTTCTCTGAAAACAAAATCAAATAATGAAACAGCATATTCTTTTGATATGGTAACAAATATGGGTACAAGTATCAGAACCCAAACATATGTTTTACCCAATAAGGACAAGAAACGTGCATCAGAGTTAGAAAATAAGATAAGCAAAATTCTATCCGGCAATAACAATGTTGATGTTTGCACATTGCTTGCTTTATTGAATAAAAAAATGAATAATCAGGAGTAAGGATTATGAATGTACGACATATATTAGGCATATCAGGAGGGAAAGACAGTGCTGCACTAGCAATTTATCTGAAACAAAAATATCCGACGTTTAGTATCGAATATTACAATTCTGACACAGGTTGTGAATTAACCGAAACAGAACAATTAATTACAAACCTAGAAGTTTATCTAGGCAAAAAAATCACTCGGCTAAAAGCAGCAGAGAATAGTCCTGAACCATCCCCATTTCACCACTTTCTGAAAGCAATGGGAGGATTCTTGCCTTCACCACAAGCACGCTGGTGTACACAAAAAATGAAACTGGCAGAATTTGAAAAATATGTTGGTGACGATTTGGCAATTTCATACGTTGGCATACGAGGCGATGAAGATAGGGACGGTTACATATCAACAAAGCCAAACATACAAGCAATTTTCCCGTTCAGAAGGAACATTTGGAGCATAGATGTAATCAGCAAGTTTCTGAACAATGATAATCTTGAACAAATAATAAAGCTTTACGACATCCTTTGCCCTAATGATTTCGCACGAGAGGAAATAATGTCAATCGTAAAAAAGCCAATCACCAAACAATATTACTACTCGAAAAAAATGAATGCTCTGCTTGATTACGATGTAAAAATGTTCAACCAAGCCGTTTTTGCATTCCTAAAGACCACTGATTATCCAGTTGGCAAATTAGACTATTTCCCATTGATTGATAACACCGATGTCCTTGTAAAAGAAGATATTTTCCGTTTGTTGCGTGAAAGCGGCGTAGGTGTTCCTGCATATTACGAGGATATTCCTTTCGAAGTTGACGGAAAGACAGGAACATACAGCAGAAGCCGTTCCGGTTGCTATTTCTGTTTTTTCCAACAGAAAATAGAATGGATATGGCTGTATGAGCAACATCCCGACCTCTACAAAAAGGCTATGGAGTTTGAAAAAGACGGCTACACTTGGAATCAGAACGAAAGTCTGGCAGATTTATGCAAACCCGAGCGTGTACGCCAAATCAAACTCGACATTATTAAGCGACAAGAGGAAAGCCGCAAGCAAAACAAAGGAACTACCCTTGTTGACATTCTAGGAGATGAAATAATGTGTGCTAATTGTTTTATATAAAGTTCATGGAAGAATACACAAACATTAAAGAAGTTGGATTTACAATAGATGCAGGATTAATTCAGCGATTAGGCTATGAATTAGTAGGAAGAGCAGAAACCGCAGTTTCCGAACTGATAAAAAATTCCTATGATGCAGATGCAACAATTGTAGATGTTGATTTTATTGACACATCTGTCTTGGGTGGTTCTTTAATCATATCTGACAATGGTTTAGGTATGTCAAAAAAGCAACTTATCAATGGTTTTATGAGAATATCTTCTACAGACAAACTTCATAATCCGACATCACCTCGTTTTAATCGAACCAAAGCAGGGAAAAAAGGAATTGGTAGATTTGCCACGCAACGGTTAGGAAACCGTTTGATTATTGTTACACAAACTAAAGAATCTGATAAAGCTATTCGACTTGAAATTGACTGGAACAAATATTCTATTGATAGAGACCTTACTTCTATTACTTTTCCAATCGAATTTATACAAAAACAAAAAGATGAGGGCACTACAATCGAAATTCGTGGACTTAGAGAAAAATGGACAGACGCAGCCATTAAACGCATCTACAGGTATGTATTAGATTTATTTCAACCTGATTATTTGTCAGAACGAAGCAAAACAGACAATCTTGCAATCCGAAACGAAGAGACATTTAAGGTCAATTTTAATTTGGTTTCCAATAACGAGAAACACCCATTCTTAAATGAACAAATTTCAATTTTTGATAAATCTTTGGCTGTTTTCGAAGGGTATATTGACAATAATCATAGTGGAATCGTTTCGATTAAAAGTGATAGTCTTGATATCGATGACATTATTGAAATTACACATACAGAAAATGAGTACAGTTTTTCAGCACTTTCTAATGTATATTTTAAAATACACTATTTTATTTATGATAGACCTCAATATTATGGAGAAAAAGTGTCAGGCCCTGATTTAAA
The DNA here is from genome assembly GCA_902776565.1 of uncultured Bacteroidia bacterium. Classification (GTDB taxonomy): domain Bacteria; phylum Bacteroidota; class Bacteroidia; order Bacteroidales; family ML635J-15; genus Bact-19. Next base: position 131,908 of record CACYQN010000010.1, on the reverse strand, counting down.
GAAAATACAAGAGTTGTCAAAAACAGCTAGTGGTGTTAGACTATATAGAAATGGATTTAGAGTATTACCTTACGGCGAGCCCAAAGATGATTGGACGAATATTGACAAACGTTGGAGTGCAGAATCAGGGAAGACAAACATTCCTCTAAATAATCAAAATTTATTTGGATTTGTAGAAATAATTGACCCTACTGGTCATACATTCGAAGAAACAGCTAGTCGAGAAGGATTGATTGAAAACGAAGCATTTAATCAATTATCAGAATTTATTAACAAATCACTTGTTGCAGTCAGAGGTCGAATTGCAGAAAAAATTAAAATATTTAAGGAGAAGCAAAACAAAGATGATTTTACCCAAGATTCTGATAGAAAGGAACAAACAACTCAAGAAATGTTCGATAAATTAAAGAGCATTCTTGATAATAAATCAGACCAAAATACAGGGGGTCAAAATGAAGAACAAGATACAATAATAGAAAATGAGCAAAAAGAAGGACTTGAAATAATAAAGAAACTTGAAAATCTAATAGAAGAAGCAGGTATGCTCAGGGTTTTGGCAGGATTAGGTCTTACTATTGGCGAGTTCACACACGAAATGATACAATTCCATTCTTCTGTTTATGGACATATTAGCAAGTTAAACCAACTAAATCTTAATAATGAAGTTCAAAATTATGTATCTGAAATAAAAGCGGATTTTGACAACTTATTTAGTTATACGGATTATTTTGGCACAACAATTTCCCAAAATACAAATAGGAAAAAATTACCGATTGATTTGCTGGCAGTTTTAGACCGATTCCAAAATACAATTAAAAACGATTTGGAAAAGAATAGAATAGAATTTAATGTTGATGCGTATGATTTCGATGTTACTACAATTCCTATGCATAGTTCAGAATGGAACTCTATTTTATACAATTTATATACTAACTCAAGGAAAGCAATAAAGAGAGCGAATGTCATTGGCAAAGTATTAGTTGAAGTGGGTGTCGAAGGTGAGAATATATTTATTAATTTCCTTGATAATGGTGATGGTATTCCAAAAGAAAACGAAAGTAGAGTATTCAATGCTTTTTTCTCAACTTCTACACCAGCAAGTTTTGATGCGCCAAACGAAAAACAATTGATTGGTACTGGACTTGGATTGAAAATAGTAAAGGACATTATTATTTCTTATAAAGGCAGTATTTGCATTGTTCCTCCCAATGATGGCTATTCAACTTGCTTTAAAATAACAATTCCAAAAAACAAATAAATATTGTGTCTATGGCTATAAAGTATTTTTACATTGATGACGACCCAGAATCTCAAAGCAAGGTTACAGGTTTTGAAAATGCAGAATTATCTATTGTTGCTATGCAGCACGAAGATTCTTGGGAAAAACAGTTTGGTCTCTTGAAAGAAAAAGAAGATGATTTTGATGGATTAATCTTGGATTTAAAACTTGATGATAAGCCAAATGGTAATAACAAAAGAGCAAATTTTAGAGGGACTTCGTTAGCTCAAGAAATAAGAACGAGGCAAAAGGAAGGTGTATTAAAAAGTTTTCCAATAGTATTGTTTTCAACGAATGAAAAAACAGAACAAGCATTGGAAAAATCAGGGAAAGACTTGTTTGATATTTTTATTGATAAGCAATTGGATGATAAAGCTTTTACAATGTTTACCACTCAACTCATAGATTTACCTATTGGATACAATGTTTTGGGTGATTCTGCGATGACAATAAACAACATATTGAAAGTTGATGAAACTATTATCGATAGTAGATTCGTGTATGAATATGATGAAACAAAAAAATCACCTGTTCACATCCAATCAAGGTTTTTGATTACAGAATTGTTGTCCAAACAAGGATTGCTTATTGATGAAGATGTTTTAGCAGCTCGTCTTGGAATAGACAAATCAAAATCTACTGATTGGCCCAAATTGTTGGAATTACTGACAGAAGCAAAATATAAAGGCGTTTTTTGCAATGGCTGGCCTCGTTGGTGGATGCACTTAATAGAAAAATGGTGGAAAGAAGTGATTAATTCGAATTTATATCTACGCTCAACATCTGCAGGAGAAAGAATTGAAAAAATCAAACAAACTACAGAACTGACACAATTAGTTGTCGCGAAAAAAATTGATAAAGCGGATAGCGATGAGTTTTGGACAATTTGTAAAGGTCACGGACTTCCATTAGACCCTGTTGATGGTTTGTTAATTCAAGGGCAAGACAATTTATATTCTTGGCAAGAGCCAGAATACGTTTCTGTTGATGCCGCTCTATGGCGAAAGAATATCGACAACTGGCTTAATGTTGCAGATGTAGAAAAAGAAAGGTACGCAGAGCTGAAATCGTTGTATTCACGCAAAAAACAATAAGATATGAGTAACTATGCAACATACATTCAAAATATAGCCAACATCCTCAAAAATAAGAAGATATGCTCTGATACATCACCTTTGATTGGCGGTTACAGAAGAGGAGAATGCAATATTGCAAAACTAAAATTTAAGATTGACACTCCAAGAAACGCAAAACCATCTGTTTCATTTTTGGATGTGTTTTTAGATATATCGTACAAAGAAACGAATAATGCGGACATTCCAATATCTCAATATTGTTTTAGAATCACAATTGAGGGACAAAAAGAAACTGGCAAGGTGAAATCAGCATGGCATTTGGATTATGATGATAGTGATGGACAAGATTATATTCATCCACATTTTCATTTGACTTGGGGTGGAAATACAATAAAAAATATGGACTTAGGTGATATATTACTTTTACCCACACCACGTATTTCATATCCCCCCATGGATATTGTATTAGGAATTGACTTTGTGCTTTCCAATTTTGTTAAATCTGATATATATAGGCAAATACAAAATGATTCCCAATATAAAGCTGCGGTGAAAAGTGCTCAAGAAAAGTATTGGAAACCATATATGTTATCATTGGCTCATCATTGGTGCAACAACAGTTGTTATCAATCTAAATTTCAAACAATTAGTGCAAAACATTTTCATCCAACATTGGTAGATTAATTGCTCTTTTATGCTGAAAGATGTCTCATTTCCATCACATCGCCGATTCAAATCGCGCACCGAGTGGGAACCGATAGGTTTCTTCTCCGATTGCTTATGCAATTCAACACAGTTCGATTTGATGTTGGGATTCTTTTCCTCTACTGCTATCAATGTATTGGCTGATGGATTCGCATCTTTTCTATACAATGGGGGACGCATGAATTTCATTGTAAATGACATTCTGACAGAACAAGATAAAAAAGCTATCGCCGACGGAGAACTCAACACTCCTCTTCCCTATTTTGACATAACTGACATTGAAAATCTAAAGGACACATTATCAGAACGGGATGTTCATTTCTTTGAATGCCTTGCTTGGCTTATTCGAAACGAAAGGCTTAATATAAAAATTGTTGTGCCCAAAGATGGTATTGGTATTTCACACACTAAAACAGGTGTGTTCTTCGATGGAATAAACAATGTTGGCTTTGATGGTTCATGCAATTTTTCTCGTTCTGCTTTAATCGAAAATATTGAAAGCCTTACTATTTTTTGCGATTGGGATGGTAACTCTGCAACAGCAACAATAAACGAAATCAAAAATGAGTTTGATCTTGTATTCAACGGCAAAGATGAAAACGTTGTTTTTGTTCCTACCGACAAAGTAAAAACACATATTGCAGAATTATTCAAGAACAGGGAACTAAAAAATTTGTTGGAAGACGAATACAAATTCATACAACAGGATATTGACAACAAATCATTGCCAAAATCTGTAATTAAGGCATTGGAAAAAGCCAAAAATAAAGTCGAGATTGAAATTGAGAATCTAAAAGTCAAAAAAGAGCAAATCCCCAATATTGACTTTGGCAAACCTCATTTTCCATATGAATCCGGACCAAGAGACTATCAAAAACAAGCATTTGAAAACTGGAAAGCAAACGAGCAGAAAGGTTTGTTTGCTATGGCGACAGGAACAGGTAAAACTATCACATCATTAAATTGTCTATTAGAGATATACAAACGAAAAGGATATTATAAAGCCATAATTCTTGTTCCAACTATTACCCTTGTTGAACAATGGGAAGTCGAATGCAAAAAATTCAATTTCAGTAATATTATTAAAGTTTGTTCAAAGTATAACAATTGGAAATCTGCTGTTGCCAATCTCCGATTATTGGAAATGACAAACGCCAATAATGATTCGTCATATATAATAATATCCACATACGCTTCATTTGTTCGTTCAAATGTCTTTATTGAATTAAATCAATTCCCCAAAAATAAACTTCTACTCATTGCTGACGAAGCACATAATATGGGTGGAGGATTAATGGCAAAGCGTTTATCTGATATAAAATACTTACGTAGAATTGGACTTTCCGCCACACCTGAACGGCAATATGACGAAACTGGCAACCAAAAGCTAATGGATTTCTTTGGGTGCTCCGACAATTATACATTTGAATATTCAATGGCAGAAGCTATTGATAATGGTGCTTTATGCCGCTATTACTACTATCCGCACATTGTACATTTGACAGAAAGCGAATTGTCTCAATATGTAGTCCTTTCAAAAAAGATTGTCAAGATAATGGGCTTTCACGATGAAGAAAGTCAAGAACGATTAAAAATGCTTTTATTGAAACGGAAAAGCATTATTCACAAAGCGGCCAACAAGTTGAATACATTCAAACAAATTGTTCAACAACGAATGGCAGACAATGGCAGTTTGAAATACACATTGGTCTATGTGCCAGAAGGCAATAAACCAGACAATTTTGAAGCTGATATTTTCGACCAATCAGATACTATCGGATCAGACCCCGAAACAGAACACCTAATTGACGATTTCACAAGAATTGTCCGTGATATGGACTCTCATATCATCGTCCGGCAATTTACATCAGACTCAACAGATAGAGATGCCATGCTCAAAGGCTTTGCCGATGGAAGCATTGATGTACTTACATCGATGAAATGTTTGGACGAAGGTGTTGATGTACCACGAAGTGAATTGGCTATTTTCTGCGCAAGCACTGGAAATCCCAGACAATTTATCCAACGCCGTGGTCGTGTTCTAAGAACACACAAAGACAAACGTTTTGCTATAATTCACGACCTAATTGTTATTCCAGACAATGTTTTTGATGAAGAATGTTATTCATTGGAAAAAAATTTGGTTGCAAGTGAATTAAAACGAGTTCGCGATTTTGCATTGTTGTCAGAAAATCTAAATGATACAGACAAAGAACTCCAAGAAGTATTGAATCATTATAATCTATCCATATTTAATTAGCATATGAGTACATATCAAACAAATAGTGATAAAATTTTGCAAGCCGTAATTGCTGATGAACAGCTAATAAATTCATACGGCTATAATCCTGACGATTACAATTCAATAGCGGATGCTATGGATTCCGAAAATGTCGTAATTCAAGCAATTGCTCAAATTATATCTAGGAATGAGCAAAAAGCAACAGAGAGGGAAATATACAATGAAGTTAGTAACTTTCTAAAATCAAATATATGATTATCAAAGAGATTAAAATAAAAAATTTCCGCAGTTATTATGGTGAAAATCACTTGTCATTATCAAAAGGACTTACTTTGATAATTGGAGATAACGGAGATGGAAAAACAACTCTTTTTGAAGCATTAGAATGGTTATTTGATACCACAGGAACAAATACACAAACTTCACATATATCAGAAAAAAGAAAATCAGAATTGGATATTGGAGAATGTGATGAAGTATCTGTAAGTATTACATTTGAACATGACGGAGAAAAAGAAATCGAAAAAAGTTTTACTTTTGAAAAATCATTTGACGAAACGGTCTACACAAGAGATTTTATGTTCAAAGGTTATTTTATAGAAGGAGCTGAGCGTAATGTAATTTCTGGAGACAGATTGTTGAATATGTGTTTTGAACCTGTAATTCGCAACTATTGTATGTTCAAGGGAGAAGACAAATTGAATGTATTCGACCAAGATGACACAGCATTGAAAATACTTGTTGATACGTTTTCTGGAATCAGAGATTTTGACAAACTAGTTGAATTGACTTCTGGGTTCGAACAGAAATCAGCCAATGCCGCAAACCGTGAATTGCAAAACGATAAAAAAGTTTCAAATCAGGCGAAAGAACTGAATACGAAATTAAATGATGCCTTAACAGACATTAAGAACATAGAACGAGAACTCGAACAAAAGAAAATCTCCATATCAGAATTTTCATCAAAATTAGAATTATTAGAAAAGAATCAAGAAACATCGGAACGCTATCAAGCAATAAAAGAACGCCTAAAAGGTCTTACTGACAAACGAGCAAAATTAGCAGGACAAGCAATGTGCGAATATAGCACAAATTTGTTAGACAGACAATGGATTTTACGCTCTTTTCCACCAATTATACAAGAGTTTTCTAAAAAAGTTTCCGCATTAAGCAAAGAAAAAAGAAGACTTGACAAACAGGAAACCGAACGCCGTGCAAAAGAAGCAGGAGAACGCGAAACAATTTCAAAGATTCAGAAACTTGCAAACGATGCGGTTCCTCTACCATGGAACTTGCCAGATGAATCGACAATGAAAGAAATGATTGATGATGAAATTTGCAAAGTTTGTGGTCGTCCAGCACCTAAAGGTTCGGAAGCGTATGAGTTTATGTGTAATAAACTGAATGAATATCTTGCACATATAACAGCAGAAGCCAATAAAAAATCAAGTGCAACAGAAGAAGACAAACCACTATTCCAAAATTCATTCATCAACGAGTTACACAATCGCCAAATAAAACTTAGTGGCGAAACGGAACAAGAAATTTCAAATATTGCAACACAAATTTCTGACGAATTGGATTTCGTCAGTAAAAGGAAAAGTGAATTGGCAGAAGTTGATAAGCAATTACAAGAATTAAAAACAGAGCAAAACGATTTGCTAATGCAGTCAGGACTAAGCGCAGAACTTCTTGATAAAAGCATATCCGACTTGAGAGGTTTCTTTGATGCTAAAAGTCGTGCAGAAAGTCGTGTGTCTGAATTGAAAACCACTCTGAAATTCAAAGAGAATGCAAAAAAAGAAATACAGGAACAACTAGATAAACTTGAACCTACAAGTTCAATGACACAAGTATATCAACGCGTTCATGCTGCATTTGAGAAAATAACTAAAGCATTCTCAAACGCCAAAGAGCAAAATATTAACAATTTCCTACAAATGCTTGAAACTGAAGCTAATAAATATTTGCAAAAACTTAACAAGAATGATTTCTACGGAATAATAAGAATCCGCAAAACAATAAACAATTCCGCACGTATTGAACTATACAGTGACAATGGTTCTCGCATTGAAAATCCTAATGGAGCATTGAAAACCACAATGTATATGTCAGTTCTATTTGCAATTTCACAAATTACAACTTTGAAACGGGAACAGGATTATCCGTTAATTTTTGATGCTCCTACTTCATCATTTGGCGGATTCAAGGAAGATACATTCTACAATGTAATTGATACAATTGATAAGCAATGTATTATTGTTACAAAGGATTTGCTAAATATTGATAAGGCAACAGGACAGAAAACATTGGATTATGACACTATTAACAAACTTTCTTGTTCTGTTTATCGAATCGAGAAAGTAGAACCATTTAATGACAAAGACTTGGCAACCATTCAAACAGTTGTTAAACAAATAAGGTAAAAATTATGGCAGCAGAAAAACTATATGATTTGTGGGCAACACGTAATCCTCAATGGGAAAAAAGATACGAAGATAGTATCATTAAAAATTTCTGTGATTATGGCCGCGGGGCAACCTCTTTACGAGAAGACAGGGGTAAAGTCTTTGGCGGTGGTTATGAAATATTTATTATCGCATTTTTTATCGGTTTATATTTCAATGAAAAACGACCACTAATTGATGACACACAAAAACGTAAGATATTTGGTCAACCTATACAATATTGGGGAAATCTTGATTCTGTAAAAGGACGAAAAGCCTATCCGAAACTTCGCGAATATATTTTTATCGCACTCATAGCAAGAACAGACATTGATTTCATTGCATTAGAAAAAGGAGAAATAACAACTCGCAAAGCAGTCGATATGCTAATGCAAACAATGGAAGAATATGCAAATTGGGGATTTCATTTTATGGAAGACAAATTAACCGATGACCCGAACTATTTCTTCAGAGAGACTGCATTTCTTGAAATATTTCTGGCATTTGATGCATCGCCTGTAGAAAGTATTGAAGATGACGAACCTGAATCATTGGATTGACAATAATTTTCCACACAATTAGTAAGAAATCTGCCTGAATCAATTTGTATTACCTTTGCAAATCCCCTAAATGATAAAAACATCGATGGAGTCACAGAATATTGAATACAAGCAAAGTTGGAAGGATGAATATTTGAAGTGGATATGCGCCTTTGCCAACACCGATGGAGGTACACTTTACATAGGAATAAACGACAAAGGAGAAATTTGCGGTGTGGACAACAGCCATCAACTGTCGGAAACAATTCCTAACAAGATACTCCATACAATGGGTTTAATCTGCGAAGTAAATCTGCTGGAAAAGGACGGAAAGGAATATTTGCAAATCATTGTCGAGAAATATCCGTTCCCTGTAAGTTATCACGGAAGATATTACAAACGCTCGGGTTCTACCACTATGGAAGTCACCGGCTACGAACTCGACAAAATGATACTTGCAGTTCAAGGGCGCACTTGGGACAGCGTACCAGTTCCTGGAGCAAAAGTTGAGGATTTGGACAACGATTCCATAAAAATCTTCAAGCGTATGGCACTAGACCATAACCGACTTGACAAGGCATCGGTAGATGTTTCAAACGAAATGCTAATCAGAAATCTTCGGCTTTTCGAAAACGACTATCTCACCAAGGCTGCCGTAATGTGCTTTCATCCCGACCCCGAAAAATATGTAACCAACGCATACATAAAAATAGGTTTCTTTGCCGACAACGATGCCGACATTCTTTATCAAGACGAGATTCACGGCTCACTGATTATGCAGGTTGAGAAGGCTATGGACTTGATTTTCACCAAATACATGAAAGCACTTATCAGTTACGAAGGCATACACCGCAAGGAAACTTTCTTCTTCCCGAAAGAGGCGTTCCGCGAGTTGCTGTTAAACGCCGTAATCCATCGCGACTATATGCGCCCCACTCCTATCCAGATAAGGATTTACGAACACAAAATCAGAATCTGGAACATAGGGAAAATGCCTGCAGATGTCCCTGCCGAGAAACTTTTCGAGCCGCACTCATCCGAACCGAGGAATCCCAACATTGCCAATGTATTTTTCAAGGCAGGATATGTTGAAAGCTGGGGAAGAGGCTACAAAAACATAACCGAAATCTGTGAGTTCAGAAACGCAGTGCTTCCCTTGCCCGAAGAAAATTGTGGCGGACTGGCAGTTGAATGTCTCCCAAGCCAAGAATACCTGGAAGCAGAAAGGAACAAAGGGAAAATTGCTACGGATGTCCCTGTAAATGATGAAGAAAATGATGGAGAAAACAGAATTGAGCCTGTAAATGAGCCTCTAAATGATGGAGAAAACAAAAAAATAAATGGTATAACCACGATTGGTGAACCTATTATTGCCCAGAGAAATTCCCAAAATTGCCCAGAGATTGCCCAGAGATTGCCCAGAGAAATTCCCAAAATTGCCCAGAGAACATACCAAGCAATTGTAGAAGATCCATACGCAACCATTGCAAGATTGAGCGAAACTCTCGGAATATCACCACGAACGGTAAAAAACCACATAGCACTTTTGCGAGACAAGTTCATAAAACGAATCGGCAGCGACACAAAAGGTCACTGGGAAATCATTGAACAAAGCAACAAATAACGCAATAGTAATGTCACTCAAAATGTCGGTGTAAATGTCGTTTATTTCCGCATTACAAAAGCTGATATTCAATCTTGTCGGATTGTTGTCTTAGGGACAGCGAGCTAAAGGTTGCAAATCCGACACAACTACATATTTTGGCGGTGCAAAATTTTCATTGTCTGAAATTTTAATAACAATTTATATTACCTTTGCAAATCCCCTAAAGAATAAAAACATCGGGTATGGAGTCACAGAATATAGAATATAAGGAATATCCTCGCAATAAGAATTTGGCTTTTGCTTTCTACAAAGCTGGCTTCATTGAGTCGTGGGGACGAGGCTGGAAGAAAATCTGCGATGGTTTTGTTGCCGCAGGCTTGCCCAAACCAACGATTGAATCCAAGCAAGGAGGTGTCTTGGTGACGTTCCAGAGGAACAATGTGAACTTGAAGAACGCAGATGATATTGGACAGAATAAAGAAGTATCGGACACAATGTCCAATAAAATGTCCAATAAGAAAATTAAATGTATGGAAAACAACATCTCAGAAAACATCGCAGAAAGCATCGTAGAAAACATCGTAGAAAAATTATCTACGATGCGTGGGCGTATTGTAAAGATTGTGTGGAAAAATCCCTATGCCTCGGCACAGTCTATTTCAGAAGAAATAGGCATCGCACCTCGGAATGTGCAGGAACATCTTCGCAAGCTTCAAATTCAAGGCATCATTCGTCGCGTAGGTCCCGACAAGGGCGGTCACTGGGAAATCATTGAACAAAGCAACAAATAACGCATTAGTAATGTCCCTGTAAATGTCGGTATAAATGTCGGTGTAAATGAGCCGATAAATCCAAAACAAGACGAATCTGAGCCGATAAATGAGCCTGTAAATGACACAATAAATGACACAATAAATGAAGTGAGCCTGTAAATGATGGAAAAAAATGATGGAGAAAATCTGTTTTTATCGGATGGCGGTGCAAAATTTTCTCCGCAAATGAAGAAAAAAGTATTACAGGACAAATTATTGGAATCTTCTCGATGCATAAATCCAAAAAACCACAGAGGGATGGGGGGGTGATGGAAAGACACGGGAAAAAATAGAATAACATTTTTCTCCCTAAATTTCTCATTGTCGAAAAAATATTGTATTTTTGCGACAAAATTAATTACAAAAAACAGATGCAATCTATTGATGATAAAATAATTGCTTCTTTAAAAAAATGCGGAAGAGGAACAATATTCTTTTCCACATCATTTTTACACTACGCACAAGCCAAAACCATCAGCAAAGCAATGGAGCGCATGACAAACGAAGGCATTATTATTCGTCTTGCCAACGGCATATATTGTTATCCCAAAATAGACAGGAAACTCGGACTAGGCATACTTTACCCCTCTTTCGACGAGATTGCAAAAAGCATAGCCAAACGCGATAAAACCAGAATAATTCCCGCAGGGGCATACGCACTGAACTTATTGGGACTAAGTACCCAAGTACCTATGAATGTTGTTTATCTGACAGACGGCGAGCGCAGAAAAATAACAATACACGATGGTCATAGCATTTTTTTCAAGCATGTCGCACCACGCATTTTCGCATTTTCCAATTCGTTGGCTCAACTTATAACCATTGCACTTAAGGAAATCGGAAATGGAAATGTCACAGAAGAACAGAAACTGAAAATAAAGCAACTTATCAATAGTCAACTTCATTTCTCAAATGCCGATATGCGACTGATGCCAAACTGGATTCGCCAACTAATCACCGACTTGTATGACTGATTTCTTTACACTATCACAACCACAGCAACGTACAATTATCGAGCAAGTACAAAATAGGCTCGGTTTGCCGTCAAATGCAATATAAATATATTTAACTGCACAAGATGCCACACTCCTCCTACATATCGAAACACCTGTTATTCCTGCTGGCAGCACTACTGCTTGCCCTCACCTCTTTCGCCCAAGGCAAGTTCGCAGGGCGCGTGACAGATGCAAAAACAAAGGAGCCGCTAGCCTTCGTCAACATAATATACAACGCCAAGAATCAAGGCACTTCAACCGACCTCGACGGATACTTCAAGATTGACGACTACTCGAAAATCGAATTCCTGCGCATTTCGTACCTCGGATACACAACCAAGATTGTAAGCAAGGACGAACTTGGAGCCAAACATTACATCGAAATTGCTCTCGACGAAGATGTTACAAGCCTTGCCGAAGTAACGGTGCTTCCGGGCGAAAACCCCGCCCACCGAATCGTAAACCTCGTGATTGCCAACGCCAACAGGAACAACCCAGAGAAAATGCGCTCGTTCTCGTATGTGTCGTACAACAAGATGTACTTCACCGCCGATGTAAAGCCTCCAGAAGATACTTCCGCCTATGGGAACGACAACGACTCTTCGTTCAGCCAACTGCTTGCACGACAGCACATTCTGCTCATCGAATCGGTTACGGAGCGCATTTTCAGACACCCCGACAACAACAAGGAGAATGTCCTCGCCCACCGTATGTCGGGAATGAAAAACCCGGCATTTACGCTACTTGCTACGCAATTCCAGTCGATGTCGTTCTACAGCGACTACATCTCGTTGCTCGACAAGCGCTTCCTTAGCCCGATTAGCAAGGGTAGCACCTCGAAATACTTCTTCCAAATCGAGGACACGATGTACAACACAGCAATGGACACCGTGTTTGTAATTTCGTTCATTCCTCTGAAAAACAAGGTGTTCGAAGGGCTTAAAGGCGTAATGAACATCAACACCAACGGCTACGCCATCGAAAGCATCACCGCCGAGCCAAACGAACCGTCGGAAGTGTTCAATGTTTCCATACAGCAGAAATACGAACTTGTTGACAGCATACAATGGTTCCCAGTGCAATTGAATACCAACCTAATTTTCAACATACTGCAAGTTCCCGACGGCACAAAGCCAGCCGAAGGCGAAAGACAGAAATATGTTCCGATTGTCGGCATAGGCAAAAGCTACATTTCCGACATCAGCCTCAACCCCGACATCAAAAGGCGTGAGTTCAGCAATCAGGGCGTGCAGGTAAACGACAAGGCAAACAAGCAGGACGACGACTTCTGGAACCAGTACCGCAAGGATTCGCTCACAAGCAAAGACCTTGAAACATACCGCGTCATCGACAGCCTTGGCAAGGAAATAAACCTCGACAAGAAAATTGAAGTTCTCGAAATCCTAGCTGCAGGCTACATTCCGTGGAAATTCATCAATTTCGACCTCGGCTCAATAATCTGGTTCAACGAATACGAAAAAGTGCGCCTCGGTCTTGGCATAGAAACAAACGAAAAGCTTACGAAATGGGTGACTTTGGGCGGCTACGGTGCATACGGATTCGGCGACAAGGCTTGGAAATACGGTGCAAAGGTGCAGTTTAACCTATGGCCGAAACACGAGCTGAAACTAGGCGTCACCTACAAGCGCGACCTCGACTTCAGCGACGGAATGTCGTTCAACAAGCGGACGACAAAACTGTCGTCGCAGTCGGTTTACGAATGGTTCCTCAGCGAGATGGACTCCATTTCGGAGCACAAGGCGTATGTTGAATTCAGGGCTCTGCGCTACCTTACGGCACGACTGCAGTTCCGCCACTACACCAAGGACATCATCAACACCGACAGATACAATTTCACAGGCACAATCGACAAGCACTACACAGCCGCCGAAGCGGGCATTTACCTGCGCTACGCCTATAAGGAGAAATTCTTCCAGACACCGCGCGGAACAAAGGTCAGCCTCGGAACAAAGTACCCGATAATGTATTTCAACTTCATAAAGTCGGTGCCTGTAACGCCAAACGCCAACGACTACTACAAGCTCGAAGCGCAAATATACAAGCATTTCGTCATAAGGAAAGTCGGCGACACCTACCTGATTCTCACGGGCGGATATATCGGCGGAAATCCGCGCTACAGCGAACTGTACTACGCCTCGGGAACCGACTCGTGGCTCAACATCGACCACACCTTCAACACAATGCGTCCCAACGAGTTCATCTCCGACAAGTTCGTCACTTTCCATTTCATGCACGACTTCGGCAACATACTCTACAAGAAGAAATTTTCGCGTCCGAGCATAGCCATCACCACAAGCCTCGGCTGGGGCGACTGCAAGCTTACGCAAGATGTTGACGGCAGCGACTATGCCCGCAAGATGAACAAGGGCTTCTTCGAATCGGGCATACAACTCAACAACCTGCTCTGCCTCTCGATTGAAGGCTTCGGTCTGGGCGTTTACTACCGCTACGGTCACTACCGCTTCACCGACAAGGAAATAAACAACTGGGCATTCAAGCTGACGTGGACGCTGACGCTGTAGGGCGAAGGCCGTTTGAATGCATGCGGCGTTTGATGTGCTACGCACGTTTAACTTCGTTGAGGGCTTCGCCGTTCTATGGGCTAAAGCCCGTTTCAGGTTTCAATGGCTACGCCGTTTCAAGTTTCTGGTTTCTAGTTTAAAGTTGTAGTGGTCGCGGCGCGCCACGACTGTACAAGTTCCAGAGTTCAATGTTTAAAGTTCAAAGATTCGATGATTTGAGGATTGTAGCGACGCAATGCTTTGCGTCGAGATTCAAAAATTCAAAAATTTGATAATTCAGGCAACGAAATCGACATTTCTGTTGTCATATAGAAAAATTCATTAAATTTGCGATTTACAAACTGATAGTTATGGAGCGACCGCATATAATATCAACATTAACGAAATGCTTTTCTGCAATACTTCTGCTGACAGCATACAGCATACTCGGGTTTTCTCAGGCATCGATAACTGTCAGATTTTCGGGACAACTTGACGGCTCGGCATACCAGCGCCTCGACAGTGTAAAAGTCACCGACATAAGCAAAGGTTGGACAGAAACGGTATATTACCCCGACACAATTGCAATACTCAGCCAGACAAACAGCTTAGGCACAATCACATCCTACAGTGACGCACTATACCAGAATGCCCCCAATCCATTCGACTGCGCAACAACCGCCGAACTTGCAATATCAAGCCAATCTGCTGTAAACATTCAACTTCTCGACGTAAATGGCAGAATATTAACCACTTATAATGGCACACTGAACGCTGGAGTCCACAAGTTTGAAATTTCGGCAGAAAAACCTCAGACATACCTGCTCAATGCAAAAGCCGGCGCAAAATCATATTCTATACGAATGGTAAATGTCGGAAACGGATGCGGCAATGCAATCAGATACATCGGCGAATCGCAGGACATAACGGCAAAACTCGAATGCCTCAACCAGTTCAGCATAGGCGACAACATGGGCTACATAGGCTACACTACCATAAACGGAACAGCAACAGCAAGCAGCACAGTAGTCCAACAACAGATTGCCGACCAATACATAACCTTGAATTTCAGTTCGCAGACCACTCTTCCCGAAGTCACAACATTACCTGCAAGCGCAATAGGCTCCACAACAGCCACCGTAAGGGGCTGGGCAACAGGACAAACCCAGGCAGGATTCCTATACGGCACGTCGCCCGACAACCTGCAATACAATGTCATAGCCACAACTACGCTTACCGAAGAGTTTTCGCGACAACTTACTGGCTTAACGCCAAACACAACCTATTACTACAAGGCTTACGCGACAAACTCGGCAGGAACAGACACAGGAGAAACACTAAATTTCACAACAGGTTCACAATCGGCACCAACACTTCCCGAAGTGGTTACCTTGCAAGCAGCACCGGTAGGTTCGACTACTGCAACCATAAAGGGAGCACTGACAAATGGCATACAAAACATACAAAATACAATACTGGGCTTTATGTACGGAACAAATTCCAACAACCTTCAGTACAATGTCACAGCCACATCAATATATAATCAAGAATTTGCATACACGCTATCGAACTTGACCCCAAACACCACATACTATTATCAAGCATACGCAACAAATAGTGCAGGTTCAGACATTGGCGAAATACGAAATTTCACAACAGAAGAAACTCCAGAGACACACGACATTACAGTAAATTTCTCCAGCCGGGGACACAGCACAAACTACCAATGGCTGTACCTGTACATACCTCTCGACAGCGTAAAGGTCCAAAACCGCACAAGAAACTGGACTAGGACATTAATCTTCCCCGATACTGTCATGAACGTTGACCTTGCAAACGGTTCAAGATTAAACATTGAAGGCAACGCCAGCACTAACGACCAGATGACTTACACAGGATACACTTCTTATCGAGGAAGAGTATATCAGCAACAAACACAACATTATCTTCGCTCAGAAACCTTGCAGTTCATGTTTGAAATTCCATTCTGCGACGACTTCTATGTCCATATCGAGCTAACAGACTGCGAGCCAATCACATACAACGGAGTAACCTATACACAAAGCGGACACTACGAAATTGAGCATCAGGAAACCAGCTACCACTGCGACAGCGTTGTAATCCTCGACATTGACATTCGAAACCAGATTTTCAATGAGATTGTTGTCCAAACCTGCGATGAAAGCTACACTTGGGATGGAATTACCTACACAGAAAGCGGAATCTACCAGCGGATGTACACATCGGTTCACGGATGCGACAGCTTAGTGTCGCTTGCCCTTACCGTCGGCAACGGTTTCACCGACCAACGCGACGGAAATTCGTACTGCACAATCACAATCGGCGACCAGGTATGGATGGCAGAGAACCTTAGATACCTGCCGAGCGTATATAGGAGCAACCAGGAGTCGTACACCGAAAGCCGCTACTATGTTTACGACTACCAAGGCAACAATGTTGAAGAAGCAAAGGACACATACAACTACAACGAATACGGCGTATTGTACAACAACATTGCCGCACAAACCGCCTGTCCTGCAGGATGGCATCTACCAAGCGACTCCGAATGGACTGAACTGGAAATCTATCTTGAAAACCATGGATACAATTTCGACGGCTACATCGACTCCGACAACGACCGTGACACACATAATGTGATTGGCAAGTCGATGGCTTCGCAAAGCAACTGGACGGTTTCCGACATCAGCAATTCACCGGGCAGACTGCAGCAGAAGAACAATTCAAGCGGATTCAACGGAAAACCAGCAGGTTGGAAACATCTGAACGGACTGTTCAAACATATAAACGAAAGTGCAGCTTGGTGGGCGACAGGATATTATGAAAACGGTAACGGCTGGGACAGATACCTTTATTTCAGCAGGGCACATTGCACAAGGTCTCACAACAACAAGCATATCGGGCTGAGCATAAGATGCATACAGGACTAAACCACCTAAATCCCTTCAAATTATCAACCACTCACTCGGCATTAGAGATATTTTCGGACCTTGATTCTTTGACTATTTATCTTGACGCAAAAC
Source organism: uncultured Bacteroidia bacterium (assembly GCA_902776565.1). Lineage (GTDB taxonomy): Bacteria > Bacteroidota > Bacteroidia > Bacteroidales > ML635J-15 > Bact-19. The sequence continues at coordinate 114,644 of CACYQN010000010.1, read as the reverse complement.
ATTGCAACACAACAAATATTGAATATTCAAATATTGTACAATCGCACCATGGTGCGATTCAACAAAATCCCCCATACAAATTATCAAAATCCCCATTCGTAAATCGTACCTCGTAACCTTTAGCTCGGCTTTGCCAAATCGTAAATAATTTTTATTTTTGCCCAAAATTTGACACCATTATAATTATGGGTTTACTAACAGGAAAAACCGCACTCATCACAGGTGCTTCACGCGGAATCGGCAGGGCTATTGCCGTTGAATTTGCCAAGGCTGGCGCAAATATCGCATTTACATCCACGCACCGCAACGAAAATGTAGATTCGCTCGTAAAGGAACTTTCGGCACTAGGCGTTGAATTTATCTACTTCGAAGCCGACGCCAAGGACTTCAACCGTGCAGCCGAAATAGCCGACGAGACAGTGAAAAAATTCACCCGCATCGACATACTTGTCAACAATGCAGGCATTACCGCCGATACCTTGCTTATGCGTATGAGCGAAGAACAATGGGACAGCGTAATCGCCACCAACCTCAAGTCGGCTTTCAACTACACCAAGGCCGTACAGCGCATTATGCTCAAGCAGCGCGAAGGTTCAATCATCAACCTCAGCTCGGTGGTTGGACTGTCGGGCAATGCAGGTCAGTCAAACTACGCCGCATCGAAGGCTGGAATTGTTGGCTTTACAAAGTCGGTTGCCAAGGAACTGGGCAGCAGAAACATACGCTGCAACGCCATTGCCCCCGGCTTCATTGAAACCGATATGACCGCCGCACTGAACGACGACCAGAAGAAAGCCATAATCGATGCAATTCCGCTAAAACGCGCAGGCCGTCCCGAAGATGTTGCCAACGCAGCACTCTTCCTCGCCTCGGATATGTCGCAATACATTTCAGGTCAGGTGATTAATGTTTGCGGTGCAATGCTGACATAATATGAAATTCTACTTTGAATATTCCCCCTGGCTGCTGATTCCGATGGTGATTGTCGCCGTCGCAATAGCGATTTTCCTATACCACAAGGACAAGACCTTCGCAGAAATAGAGCCATGGAAAAAACGCCTGATGACGGCACTCAGGGCAATATTCATCTTCCTCACACTCGCACTTCTGCTCAACCCGATTGTAAAGCACATCACACGCGACATTCGCAAACCTATTGTTGTAATTGCGCAAGACAACTCAAAATCAATACTTTACAACAAGGATTCTGCTTTTTACAAGAACGAATACAGGGAAAACATTGCAAAACTTTCCGAAGACTTGTCGGAAAAGTACGATGTCTGCCTGCTACCATTTTCCGATGGCGTCGAAAACAACGACAGCATCAACTTCACTGGCGATGCGACCAACATTTCATCGGTATTCAACGAAATATCATCGCGTTACGCTGGTGCAAACATGGGTGCGGTAATCCTCGCCACCGATGGAATCTACAACAAGGGACAGAATCCGCAGTACGCACACCCTGCCAAATATCCCGTAATGTGCATTGCAATGGGCGACACTATGCCTCGCAAGGACTTGCAGATAAGGGACATAGTACACAATAGCGTTACATTCCTCGGCAACAAGTTCCCCGTAAGAATTCTTGTTTCAGCCGACAAATGCACCGAAAAGCAGGCTCAGATAAAAATCACCAGAAAGGGCGCAAATGTCTATTCGCAGACCATCGACCTACCTGAAAACGGCACCACAAGGAGCGTCGAAGTAGAACTTACCGCCGACCTCATCGGATTGCAGCAATACAAAGTTTCTCTGCAGCATCTCGACAACGAAACAAGCTACGAGAACAACGATGCAGAATTCTACATCGAAGTCATCGACAAGCGAAGCAAGATTCTGATTCTCGCCGATGCCCCCCACCCCGATGTCGGTGCTATAAGAGCAGCCCTGAAAAGCAACCCCGACCTCGAAGTCGATGCTAAATACCTGTACGAAAGCAATATAACTGCAAAGGGCTACGACCTTGTAATTACCCACCAGTTGCCATCGGTGAAGAACAAGGCACAGGGCATTTTTGCCGAAATTGAGAAATTCGCAATTCCGCAAATTATAATCCTAGGAACAAACACATCGTACAACGATTTCGACAAGCTTGGCACCGACCTGAAAGTCAACTCGAACTTCAACTCATTCGACGATGCTGTTCCTGCGCTAAATTCGGCATTCAACTCGTTCTCGATAGAATCGCCAGAGTTCCTGCAACAGCTTCCACCGCTAAAGGTGCCCTACTGCTCGCCAAAGATTTCGGGAGAATCGAAAGTCCTTTTGTACCAAACCATTAACGGAATCAAAACCGACAAGCCCTTAGTCTTCTTTACCGACAGGGACAACCGCAAGTGCTGTTTCGTAATGGGCGAAGGTCTGTGGCGCTGGAGAATCTACGACTACAAACAGTCGTCGAGCAACGAAAATTTCAACACGCTGATAAACAAGATTGTGCGTTTCACAATCACCAAGCAGCAGAAGAACAAGCTGAGTGTTGAGGCAAAGCGACTTTACACCGACAACGAGAACATAATTATCACCGCTGAATTCTACAACGATGCCTACGAGCTTGTCCCCGACCTTGAAATCGAAGCTACGCTCAAGGACAGCGCCGACAACGAGTTCAAGTACATAATGGAACCCAACGGCAATGCCTACCGCATCGACCTCGGACGGCTTGCAAAAGGCTCGTACACCTGCAAGTTCGCCACCGAATTCGACGGAAACAAATACGAAACCAACATAGCCATAATGGTTAGGAATATGAACCTTGAAGCACAGAACCTCACGGCAAACCACAATGTGCTTTTCGCCATTGCAAACGCAAACGGAGGCAAGGTATATTATCCTGCCGAAATGTCGAAGATAAAGGATGACCTGACATCGAACCCTGACATCCAGAATGTTGCATACGAAAAAGAATCGTTGTCGTCGATAATGGATTTCTGGTATCTGTTCATCTGCATACTGCTGTTCGCTACTGCGGAATGGTTTTTAAGAAAATTCTGGGGAGGGTATTAAAAATCCGCAACCAAAGCACCAGACTTAATTACTACGGATTGTGTTTTCAAAATATTTCACCACTCCATAGCATCTTCAAAAAGTCCAATACATATATCAGTTCTTCGTCTCCAGATTTGCGGGTAATAGGGTCAAGGGACACGAGAATCAAACGACAGTCTGGATGCTCCTCCTTAAAAGCCTTGAGTCCTTTTTTATGCTTGTTCTCAACATGCTCTGTGGATTTAATTTCAATAGCCACTTTTGCATCACCGATAATAGCATCCACCTCTTTTTTGTCGTAGGTGTGCCAATACGAAATGACATCCTGCTTATCGTTGTAACCTTTATATGCAAGGATTTCCTGCATTACAAAGTGTTCAAAGGCATGCCCATAATCATCAGTGCCACGCTTCAAGGAATGACGCCCCATCAAGTAGTTAGCAAGACCAACATCAAAATAGTAGAACCTTGGAGACTGTACAACTTTTCGTTTAATTTCTTTCCTAAATGCAGGTATTTCATACCCGATAAGCGTATCATAAAGAATCTGGAAATAAGACTTGACCGTTTTTGCAGAAACACCACAGTCGGAAGCAATATTTGAATAGTTCAGCATTTCTCCATCGGAAATTGCAGCAACCTCCATAAAGCGTTCAAATGCATCAAGTTCCCGAACTTCGCCTTCTTCCCTAATTTCTTCATCAAGGTACACTTTCACATAGCCAGAAAGACGCTTTGTTGCATCCTCTACCATATAATGGCGGGGAATCATACCATTCTGAACCGCACGATCAATCTGGAAATCAGTAACCTCTGGCCACACAAGGGGATAGAGCGTTTCGGGTATAGCACGACCTCCGAGAGTATTGGCACCCGAACGTTTGAGTTTTCTTGCACTGGAGCCACTGAGGATGAAGAATAAATTTCTATCCACCATCAGAGAATGGACTATATCCAGTAGTTCCGGAACTTTCTGGATTTCGTCTACTATTACAAGCGTACCAGCAGGTTTGTCCTGAAGAGCCTCCCAAAAGGAATTGGGATTTAACTTGAATGCTCTCCGCACATTTGGATTGAGCAAATCATAATAAATTGCATCTTTAAATCGTTCTTTCAAAAGGGTGGATTTCCCAGTCTGACGCGCGCCAAACAAGAACATTCCTTCGTCCAACTTGTTCTCTATGTCAAAAAATCTCCTATACATAAACCTTAAAAATTGGGAAATACACTCCCGATTTTTTTAAGAAAATCGGGAGTACGGTTCCGATTTTTGCACTTTTTTTACTTCGCAAAAATATAAAACAAATCAATTAGTCAATGCACAAAATGAAATATTTTTGAACAATGATTTAGATTATGAGTTTAAGAGCATCGCAAAAATCATTTTTTCCCACGAAACGATTCTGGTAGAAAATTATTCGTATATTTGCAAGCGATATGGAAACAGTGTTTGACCATAATATTACTGGTATTTTTTATGCCAGCAGAAATGACAGAAGAAACGCCATTGAATACCAGACTATTGGCAAATGTATGCTTTCTTCTCTGGTTCAAAATTTTTGATGTTATACCAAAACAACATTATGAACTTTTTCAATTTCCATACACACAATCCATCGGAGACATCGGGCATAATAAGCATAAGCGAATACGCCAACTTTACCGAAGGCAAAAAGTATTCGATAGGGCTTCACCCGTGGTACTGCGACAAGAACTCCATCCACAAGATGGCTGAAATCGCAAAGGCAGCCGAAAATCCGCAGGTGGTAGCCATCGGCGAAACAGGCTTCGACAAGAAGTCGGGACTTGACCTTGCAGGACAGACAGAAATTTTTGAAGCCCATGTGGCATTGTCGGAAAAACTGCAGAAACCGCTGATTATACATTGCGTAAAGCAGTTCCAGCACCTGATTGCCGAAAAGAAGAAATTGCAGCCCACTATGCCGTGGATTTTGCACGGATTCTGCGGAAAACTATCGCAGGTAAGCCCCCTAATCGACAGCGGAATCTACTTTTCAATATCGCACTCGCTGCTGTCGAAGGACAAGAAGTCATCAAAATTCTTCTCGTTTGTGCCAAGCGAAAGACTGTTCTTCGAAACCGACGACGGCAATTTCCCAGTGGAAAATGTCTATAAGTCGGCAACACGCTGGATGAACATTTCGCTCGAAGAACTCTGCGAAATAATTGACAAAAACTTGAAATCCATAAACTTATGAGTTGGCAAGAACGCACCGAACTGCTTCTCGGCGACGAAAAAATGAAAAAACTGCGCTCGGCAAAGGTGCTTGTCTGCGGACTTGGCGGTGTGGGCGGTGCTGCTGCCGAACAACTTGTCCGCGCTGGCATACAGAACCTTACAATAGTCGATGCCGACTGCGTTTCCGAAACCAACATCAACAGGCAACTCATTGCCACTCACGAAAATATCGGTAAACCAAAGGCAGAAGAATTCGCCAAGCGTTTCCGCGCCATCAATCCCGATATAAACTTAACAGTGATAGGCGAATATCTCCGTGATGAGTTTCTGGAATCTACCTTAAAAGACGGCAACTGGGACTTCGTGGTTGATGCCATCGACACGCTTTCACCCAAGATGCACCTGATGCGAATCTGCCACCAGAACGGCATACCTTCGGTAAGTTGTATGGGTTCGGGCGGAAAACGCAATCCGCAGTTAATCCAGATTACCGACATATCAAAGACTTACAACTGCCGTCTTGCACTGATGCTCCGCAAGCGACTACACCGATTAGGTATATATAAAGGTATAACCGTTGTATTTTCGCCCGAACTGGTCGATAAAAGTGCGATTGTGGAGGAAGAAAGTGTCAACAAGAAGTCGAATGTGGGTACAATCAGCTATATTCCAGTGGTTTTCGGCTGTATGTGTGCGTATGCGTGCGTTGAGTATCTGACGAATCGCTAAAAACCCAATAATTTCATTTTGATAAAAATTGCAGACATTTGCGCCATACAGGAAAAAGTATTATCTTTGCAACCGCAAAATTGGATGGCCTGATAGTTCAATGGATAGAATGGCGGTTTCCTAAACCGTAGATTCGGGTTCGATTCCCGGTCGGGCTACGAAAACTCATCGAATTTTCGGTGAGTTTTTTGTATTTATACGCTGAATTCGTAGTCGGGGTCGTACCAGCCAGTGTCTTCTTTCAGAAGGTCGTATTCCTCTCCTGTTTCAAGGTTTGTGACGTGGATTATGCCGGCTACTTCGTCGTAGTCGAACTTATATTTTGAGTTCTTTGTGTTCCTGTTGTCCATCTCGCTTATTTTTTCTGAGGCAAAAATACGAAAATTTAACAACAAAGGGTGACACAAATGCCACCCTTTTGCAAATCGAAATATTTCACTTCTTACTTTACTATAGTCAATGCCTTTCTTACTCCTGCCAAAGTCGGTTCGCCGGAGATTTCGCTTCCTACAGCGCCCTTCATCCAAGCCTGCGGAGTGATGGAACCTTGCAGAAGCATTCTTGTAAGTTCCTCCGAGAACGGCTTGTCGGCCATATAGGTTTCTATCTGATAGTCAATAAGATGTCCTACAGGATAATTCGCCAAATAAAGCGGAGAATCAATCATGTGCGAGTAGATTGCGAGTATCGGAGAATCCTTCACACCGAAAACTGGTGCATAATACTTGTTCCACACATCCTTGGCGATTGAAACCACTGCATCGCGGAGTTCCTGAGCATTGGCATCCTGATTTTCGTACATCCAGCGCCAAGTATATAAATCAACAAGCGAAACACCCATAATCTCGTATGCCGACCAGCAGTTTTCCAATGCCGCCATTGCTTCCTTCTCCTCCGAAGCGTCGCCCTTTGCCTGTCCGAGCAACTTCAGGTCGCGACCTTGGAACATAAATGCAACTGCCTCGGTAAATGCGGTGTTAGGAATGCCTTTCAGCATATAGTAGTCAATGTCGTAAAGAGTTATTGTCTGCTCTACGCAATGTCCAAGCTCGTGAACAGCAATATTGTAGCCCTTGTAGTCCATACCGCTTTTTGCAATCCTTGTACGCAGGTGAGCCACATCGCCCTTCATTTCGCTTCCCCAAGCGTGACCAGCACCACGGGCAGGGTCAACACTGATTTTTGCTGCGATAGAGTTTGCCTTTTCGCGCGACCAGCCCAAATCGGTAAGGATTCGCGGAATATCACGGCCAAATGCCGACGGATTCGGATAACGCTGACGGGTTATGCGGTCAAGTTCAGCCTCGTTCATGTCGTTGCGGGCGGTAAACCCATTGTACCAGATGTCGTATGGCTGCAACGGACGACCAAGACGACTTGAAACCAACTGACCGACCTGTGCAATTTCGGGTGCGGAAATAAAGTCGATGAACAACTTTTCCACCTCATCCTGCGTAAGTTCCATTGTCTCATCGAAAGCCCTTTCGATATAGGTTGGATAAACCGAATTGAACTTGTCCATTGCCGATAAAGCCTTGAAATTGTACAATATATGTTCGTAGCGGGTATATGGTTCGGCAGGACTTGAAACCTCTGCCCCATCCTTGTAAAGCTTGTTTGTGCGCGGATTCCACTGGTACTTGTCGGAGTTGATTACATCCTGCGGAATGTCCTGATTAACAATATGCAGCATCACATCATAAATCATCTGCTGCTTCTCGAGTCCGTGCTCCGAATCTGAATAGTCAGACTTCAGTTCGTCGCGCAGATTCCAGTGGCTGATGAGTTTCATGTCCTTTGGGAACAATGTCTGTCCATTGTTATCCACGAGATTTCCCATATAAATGTTGTAGCTCGAAATATAATTGTCGGCGTTAGTCATTGCGACATTGGCAGCCTGCTCGTATTCGGCCGGGATGCGCGATGTAAACTTGTCACCCAGACGAGCATACGCCCAGTCTTGACGCGTCCACTTGTCGCAGAGGGCATTCTTCTCGGCAAGCGAGTACGACGGGAAGTTAAGCACGATGTAGAACGCCATCTTGTTGGCGAACAAATCGTCGGCAATATGCGCCGTAGTTGAATATGCGCCCATAGCCTCATCGACAAAATCGACTTCGCCCATATCAAGGTGCAGAGGCTCCATCAACTTGATGGTCATTGTGTTGCCATAGCCGTAAAGGATTTCAAGGTCACGCTCGATTTTCTTGTAGGTCTCGAAGCGCTTTGCCGAGTCAAGCACAAAGTTTGTCATACAGAAATCGTAGAAGTCGTCGAGCGAACCATCCTGTTCCTGCCACAAGGCCGCCACCTGTGTTACGCCCTTTTCGATGCGGTCAGACTCCTGTCCGTTGCAGAATTCCTTCAAGCTGCGCACAGTCCTTTCGATGTCGTTCTGCGGAATCCTAAATTCGGCGACCACTGCGCCATTCTCCTTGCTTGAATCCTTGCACGAAACAAACGCTACCATTGCCAAAACAATTAATGGGAAAACTATTCTTTTCATAATCGATACTTTTTATTTTGCTATATTATTTACTTTTTCTTTCGTAAAACTAATTTCGCTCCATTCTGGAATAAAGTCATTGCATTCTTTTTCGGATTAAATTCAAATTTTGCACCTAACTGGTCGCACTTAAATTTGTCCTTGTCAACTGCCTCAAACGAAAAAGCATCATCTCCAATCTGCCCAATCAATGTGTTTCCTTCTTTTGTGACAATAAAATCCAAACCAATTTTCTTGGAAACATACACGCCCAAATAAATGTCCAAATCCTCCGAAGCCACATTATAGAATTCTGGTAATTCGTAAGGTTTGCCGTAAACTGCGCTTAAAACCGCCTTTTTAATATCTCCGATTTTAAAATTACGCCCGTTAGAAGTCATGGCATACGAAATATTTCCGTCGTCAAAATGCGAATAAACAGAAACAAAACCATCTATTGCCCCCGTGTGTCCCAAACCAATGTTTTCGCCAAAAGGAATCTCGAACAGCCCGAGACCATAGTCGTCCTTAATGGTTTTCATTATTTTGAGACTTTCATCAGTCAGAAGCCTTCCACCAAACAAAGCGTCAGCGAATTTTGTCAAGTCGGTAGGTGTTGACACTATTGCACCCGCACCCATCGGAACAGTCCAGTCTGTTTCGTTTTCTACCTTCCAAGAACCCAAGAAGCGGTATGACCTGCATTCGTTGTTGTTCGGGTTGGTTTTTCCAAAAATATATGTGTCGGTCAGACCAATTGGCTTGACAATGTATTCCTGCAACAAGTCGGAATATGGTTTCGAGAAAGTCTTTTCAAGCATGTAGGTCAATAACACATAGTTCGAATTGCTGTAGTCGGACTTGCTGTCAGGCTCAAAATCGCTGCCGCCTTTTTCGATAATCGCCAGCATTTCGTTTTCCGTCTTTGGCTGTGTACACCAATCCAGATAGTCATCGTCGTGTGTAAAATCGTGTATTCCGCTCCTATGACTTAGCAAATGCCTTACAGTTATTTTCTGTGAATTTGCTATTGTAGGAAACCATTTGTCAATAGTTTGGTCAAGGTCTATTTTCTTTTCTTCAACAGCCTTCAAAACCAGAACCGCCGTAAACGATTTCGAGGTAGAACCGATTCTATATTTGGATTTTTCGGTTGCTTTAACCTTGTTTTCGACATCAGCATAGCCGATTGCTTTTGTGTAGATAATCTCACCGTTCTTCGCAACGGCAACACTTCCCATAAACTTGTTGTTTTCTTCAAGTTTATCGAAGTAATTGTCCAACTTTGCCCTGTCGAAAAGATTTTGTGCAAATACGCCACCACTTAATATTAGAAGTGTAAACGCTATTAATATACGGGTATATTGTTTCATAATATATGTTTTGATTAGAGAATCCTATCGTTCTATAAAAAGTTTTCGGTTGCACTTCTAAGCACAGCCGAAAACCAATATTGTTAATACAACGAATTTATCAAATCATCGTCCGCCAGATTCGGAACTGTAACCTTCATTTCGGGATATTCCTCCATAGCACGCTTGATGGCAAACATTGCGCCCTCGTTGCGAGCCCAGCTGCGGCGGCTGATTCCATTGTTGACATCCCACAGAAGCATAAGTTTCAACCTGCGCTCTGCCTCTGGGCTGCCGTCGAGAACCATACCGAAGCCACCATTGATAACTTCGCCCCAACCAACACCACCGCCGTTGTGGATTGAAACCCAAGTTGCACCGCGGAACGAGTCACCAATTACATTCTGGATTGCCATGTCGGCTGTGAACTTACTGCCGTCGTAGATGTTTGAAGTCTCACGGAATGGCGAGTCGGTACCCGAAACATCGTGGTGGTCGCGACCAAGCACAACGGGCTGTTTCAGGCGACCGTCGCGGATAGCATCGTTGAATGCCTTTGCAATCTTGATACGACCTTCGGCATCGGCGTAAAGGATACGAGCCTGCGAACCGACAACTAGTTTATTCTTCTTAGCTTCGCTAATCCAGCGGATATTGTCGCGCATCTGCTGCGAAATTTCTGCAGGAGCGTCCTTTGCGATGTCTTCCAAAACCTGCATTGCAAGGTTGTCGGTGACTTCCAAATCTTCGGGAAGGCTCGATGTGCAAACCCAGCGGAAAGGTCCGAAACCATAGTCGAAGCACATTGGTCCCATAATATCCTGAACATAAGATGGATAGCGGAAGTCGATGCCATTGGGAGCCATAATGTCGGCACCAGCGCGCGAACTTTCGAGCAGGAAGGCGTTTCCGTAGTCGAAGAAGTACATTCCCTTGGCGGTAAGCTTGTTGATTGCTGCAACCTGTCTTCTCAACGAAGCCTGAACTGCTTCCTTGAACTTTTCGGGACTGTGAGCCATCATTTCAATTGATTGCTCGTACGAAAGTCCTACTGGATAGTAGCCGCCAGCCCACGGATTGTGAAGCGAAGTCTGGTCGCTGCCGAGGTCAACTTTTATGCCGCGTGCGGCAAGGCGTTCCCACAAGTCAACGACATTGCCAAGATATGCAATCGAGTGAGCCTGTTTCTTCTTCTGCCATTCGAGAGCAGCATCGATAGCCTTGTCAACATCGTCGATGATTTCGTCAACCCAGCCCTGCTCGAAGCGCTTGTTGGCAGCCTTGGGGTTGATTTCGGCACAAATGCTTACAACGCCTGCAATGTTTGCTGCCTTCGGCTGAGCACCGCTCATACCACCCAAGCCAGCAGTCACAAACAGACGGCCTTCGGGACCTTCGCCATGTTTTGCAATCTTACGGCAAGCGTTGAGCACCGTGATGGTTGTTCCGTGAACGATACCCTGCGGACCTATATACATATACGAACCTGCAGTCATCTGTCCGTACTGCGAAACGCCCATTGCGTTGAATTTCTCCCAGTGGTCTGGCTTCGAGTAGTTTGGAATTACCATACCGTTTGTTACAACCACGCGCGGAGCATCCTTGTGCGACGGATAAAGTCCCATCGGGTGACCCGAATACATTACCAAAGTCTGCTCGTCGGTCATGTTTGCAAGATACTGCATTGTGAGCAGGTACTGAGCCCAGTTCTGGAAAACAGCGCCATTGCCGCCGTATGTGATAAGTTCGTGCGGATGCTGGGCAACAGCGTAATCCAAGTTATTGGAAATCATAAGCATAATTGCAGCAGCCTGAGTGCTCTTATGAGGGAACCAGGTTATGTCGCGTGCGAACATCTTGTATTTCGGGCGGAAGCGGTACATGTAGATTCTGCCATAGGTTTCCAACTCGTTCTTGAATTCGGGAGCGAGAGTCTTGTGGAATTTAGCCGGGAAATAGCGGAGAGCGTTCCTTATTGCAAGTTTCTTTTCGTCGTTTGTAAGAATCTGCTTCCTTATAGGAGCATGATTTATTTCGGGTTCATATACAGCAGGTTCCGGCAGTTCATCAGGAATACCCTGCAAAATTAACTTCTGAAATTCTTCCTTTGTAATCATAGTGTTATACATTTAAAAATATGGCTGTAAAATTAGTAAAAAAAGCATTTCGGAACGAATTGATTTTTTGTGTTTTTATCAACAAAGGGAGGAAAGGTGATGCTATCCAGAAGACTGTGATTTTACGATGATGTGCAACAAGAGCATATTAGCCCCACGAGCCTATGATTACAGAGCTATGTCGAAGTATCGAATGGCATAACGGCTAATACTTTATTATATTTTAAAAACTTTATTAAATTATATTTTTCAAATATTAAACAAAATAATAAATAACTTTTTCTCCATTCTTTAACAAATTTTAACAAAAAATTTTTGGCGGTGTGAATTTTTCGGGGGACTTTTGCGGAGTGAAACAAATAAATAATTGTAACTATGGAAGCTTTGATTAAAATTTTAGAAAAATTTGACAACAAAAGAAAAGAATTAAAAAATGGCAAATGGGATGAAGATGCTGTAGCAGAATGTTTTAAATCTTGTGCTAGGGAAATTCTATGTAATGGTTATTTTCTTATCAATGGTAAATACATTATTGATTTGGGGTCTATAGAATTGTATTATCATGAAGAGGATGGCTCCATAAAAGACCCCAAGATGTATCATACCAACGATAAGTTGCCTAATGTTTTTAAGGAAAGGTTGAAAAAATATCCAATCGAACAATTACCTATTTTTTATAAAGAATTAAAAGAGAATGACGGATATCCGTATTTTAAAAGAGGTAGTTTCAACCTTCACCAATCAGGTATAGATGTAACATTTGAAAATGATGACAACAAAAACGACAAGTATAGAGCATCATTTCTTATTCGCTCTTATAGAATGTTTAAGAAGGATGACCCAAATAAAGATATTATATTGTACGACTATTGCTCATCTCATCTTTATGATGATTTGTATTATTCTGGCCTACTATCGTTCATGGGTACAAATGCTATAAAATGGGTAGAATATAATAAAGGTGGCGACATTGAGCAGGGAAAACGAATAAATATAGAAGGAGAAAGATTGTGGCAATTTAGACTAGTAGGATTAAAAACAATAAAATGAGAATTACATTCGGATTACTAATTGGAATTATCGTCTGTTTCATATCCACAGATGCGGCAACTGGTAACGAATTTTACAAAAAGAACAACTTAATAAATGAACCTATGTTTGAAATGAAAGACAACAACCCGCACAGCGAACAAACCGTCTATTTGTCGGAACTGCTAATGGACAAATACCCAGAAACTTGCAAGAATTTGATTGCCATTCTCGAAAAGCACCATGTGAAATACTCGTTCATTAAAGGGACAAAGGACATTTGGTGCCGCGACTATATGCCGGTACAAACCGAATCTGGAAAATTTATCCAGTTCAGGTACGAGCCAAGCTATTTGAAAGGCAAAAAGGAATGGGAAGATTCGCGTTCCGATGTGAAGGAAGTTTGCCGGTTGAATAATATTGACGCAACATTTTCGGACATAAACTTGGACGGTGGAAATGTTCTTATCTGTGATGGACGGGCAATATTGTCGGACAGGATTTTTTCAGAAAATCCAGATTACGAAAAGGATTCACTGATAAACGAACTATCAAAACTGCTTGAATGCGAGATTATTATCATACCTGCGCAAAAAGGCGATTATACTGGTCACGCCGATGGTATGGTAAGGTTTGTGGACAGAAACACTATTCTGGGAAACAAATTGGCATACGAATACAAATATTGGCAGAAAGGAATGCAAAAAGTCATTGACACATACAACCTTACTTACATTGATGTGCCATTCTTAACTGACATCAAAGACCCGAAACATCCTGACAGTGCGATTGGAATATATGTGAACTTTTTGGAAGTTAATGATTTGATTGTGATGCCAATATTTAATCGGGACGAAGACAGACAAGTTCTTGAAATCTTACAAAGGACATTTCCGAACAAGATAATTGAGACAATCGACTACAACGATGTTGCCAAGGAAGGCGGTTTGCTAAATTGTACGACTTGGGTTGTTAGATGAGGGATTTTTGACCAGTCAAGAGATGTCCACTCATTGCATATCGTGGAATATAAAATTTAGAATTATGGAAGAAAAACAACAGAAGGAAGTTCAATATTCAAAATTACCGTTTGAAGAACTAAGGGAATTGGAGGAACAAGGAGATGTTAAGGCTCAATTCACACTGGCTCGCCGCTACGAAAAAGGCGATGGCGTGGAAAAAGATTTAACTAAAACAGTAGAATGGTACACCAAAGCTGCAGAACAGGGATATGCAGGAGCGCAGAATAATCTTGCTGTATGTTATAAAAAAGGCAAAGGCGTAGAGATAAATCTTGAGAAAGCTGTTGAATGGTACACAAAGTCCGCAGAACAAGGGGCAATGGGTGCACAATGCAATCTTGGTTATTGTTATAAATACGGTGATGGCGTAAAGCAGGATTATGCAAAAGCTGTAGAATGGTTCACTAAAGCCGCAGAACAAGGCGATTATGTGGCACAAAATGAGGTAGGCTTTTGTTATGATAATGGATACGGTGTTGAAAAAAATTCGTCGAAAGCTGTGGCATGGTTCACAAAAGCCGCAAAGCAAGGATATTCAGTAGCCCAGAATAATCTTGGTTTAAGTTATATGTTTGGTGAAGGTGTCAGAAAAAATCGCAAGAAGGCTTTTGAATGGTTTTCTAAAGCGGCTGAACAAGGAGATTCGGAGGCGCAACACAATCTTGCTTGTTGTTATAAATACGGCGATGGCATAAGCAAAGATTACCAAAAGGCATTCGAATTATTTAGCAAAGCGGCAGAGCAAGGAATTGCCAAGTCTCAACAAATACTGGCAATGTGCTATAGAAAGGGAGAAGGCGTAGAGATTGACCTTGAGAAAGCGGTAGAATGGTTCACCAAAGCTGCAGAACAAGGCAACATGAATGCTCAATTTTATATAGGTGTATGTTATGAGTGTGGTGAAGGCATTGAGCAGAATTATGAAAAAGCTGCCGAATGGTACATCAAAGCTGCGGAACAGGGAATGCCCGAAGCACAATTTAATATTGCAATGTTCTACAAGCATGGCGATGGTGTCAACAAAGACCTTGCAGAATGTGTGAAATGGCTAACAAAGGCTGCAGAACAAGGAGACCCAAAAGCAATAGAAATGCTGAAAGAATTAAAGTAACCCACGAAAAAACAGGCTGCATCTCACGATACAGCCAGTTTTACGATGATTTTTGTATGCTTTTGAAATTTTCAGTTTAGTCTTTCTGTTTCACCATACGCAGCGAATATACAAACAGATATACCCCCAGAACTGCCATTGCAAGAAGGATTATCAGTTGCACGGGATTGAACTCCATGAACAATTCGCTTGTGTGGAAGAAATTGAACAGCATCATCACCGTTGCCAAAACAAGATTTATGACACGCATAACCTTGAATTTACGGTAATTCATGCATAGCAATCCGCACATCGGAACGAAGAATGCCATAGTCATCATAAACATTATCATACCCATTGAGGCTTCACCCGTAGAATCGGGCATTGCGATATTTGCTCCCCAGAATGCAGGAAGAAGGTCGGCTGCAATATGAGCCATAAAGCCCACCATAATAATTACCCATAAAAGGGACACTTTTGAAATTTTGTTATCCATTGCTAAAAAATTACGATTAAACGAATTGTTATTTCAATACTGCCGTTTGTTTTTTCAGCACACGCTCTGCCAACCGCATTGCAAGTATGGAAATTGGTATGGTCAGAAGCAGTACTATAATAAGCATAGGCACATTGTCAATGACAGGCATCATCAGTTTGTCGTAGCCTATCGGCATTTCTTCAACTGCAGCAGCTAGCGACCCTTCGGTATCGGTCCACCAGTGGGCAGTGAAGGCAAAAAACGAAAATGCAAACGGCAGGAAACTCCAACGGACGCCTTTCCGCGTATCGTAACCACATACCATCCTGATTATTTCGGAAAGTGCCGTAAGAATCGCTATTCCTATGATGAATGAGATGTCGGCCTCACCTGCCAGTAAAGCTACGACAAGGAAAGTTCCATTGAGAATTGTTGCCACGCCAAAACAACGCAACAGACTTGCCGAATAAAGATACACGAAAGCAAAAAATATGGGTAGAATCGCACCAATGTACGCATAGCACATCGGATGAATCATACCGCTTGCCCCGCCTACAATAAACAAGGCAAAATAGGCAATTGCCATAAGAATAATTTTAAATGCTGTTTTCATTACGTTAACTTATTAAAATTCAACACTTTTGTTACGAAACACTAATCCTTCAACTTTTGAATAATTTTCTCCCAATAAATAATGAGCCATAGGCGGTCACTAATTTCTCGAAGACTGATTCCCTCGACCTTTTAAACAAATACGAAGCGGAGCGAAGTATACCTTGATTGCCGCCTTGGCTGGTGAGCGTTAAGAAAATCGGTGGAACGGAGCGTAAAAAAATCAGTCTGTTTGAAACCGTTGTGATGGTTCGCGTCTAAAACGCAACCATCACATACGGTAAGTTTCTGATTTTTAGCGAAGTGTAGCCGATTTTTAGCGAATCAGACTCAGCGGACATGGTTTTTGGTTCCTTTTTGCCAACAATTGTCGAAGACAATCATGAGCACCGCTGAAAATCATTTGTTGGGGCGAATAACAAGGAACTGCCCCCGCGGCATAAGCGGAAATGTTATTACTACAGAAGAAAAATCAACCATAATTCAATAACTTTTTACCACTTATACACTGCCAATCTATTGTTCAGATGTGGGAAAAACAGAGCGAACAACTTTGCACGAAGGGAATATTTCCGCATTTCCTCGTTGTAGCTCCGTTCCGAAACCAAACTCATACGCTGTTCCAACTCAAGATATTCCCTACCCGACTTTGTCCCCCATTGGAACTCGGCATTGGTGTATTTCACGGCATCGTGATGCTTGGTGTTCTTGCCAAGTAGCGGATGATGCAGTTCGGCCAGCAGGTAGCCATGTTCAAACGAATCGCACAACATGTTGAGACAAGTCTTTACTTGCTCTTTCGTGAAATATTCCAGCACACCTTCCATAACGACGATGGTCATGGAGCGTTTGGGCAGTCCATTTGTCCACTCTGCATCGAAAGCACTGCCGTCCTTCATAAGGCAGCGGTCGCGATCCTGGTATATCTTGCGTCTAACCGACATAATGTCGGGCAAATCGACATCGAGCCACGAGATTTTGCCATTGTCCACCTGCACAAACTTGTCGTCGAAACCGCAGCCAAGATTTATGCACAGCGCATCGGGATATTGACTGATGAGTTCTTCCAACTGGTTCTTGTACATTATGGTACGTGCCACAACGCCTTCGTGCGACATAAACGGATCGTACTTGCTCACATCCACGCCAAGCGTGTCGATAATTTCCTTCGCCATCGAATCCTTGATTCGTGCGTTCGGACGGCTTGTCTCACTGGCGCGAATTGCCAGCGTTATCAGTGCCGTTTCCTGAATATCACCTATTTTCAAATCCATTTTATTGTATTTTTTATTGTTTTTCCTGTTTATTCTCTCTTATCAACTTTTACACTGCAAAGTTCCTGCATTCGGAAAGGCCACACAATCCCCACAAATGGCGATTATCGGGAAAGAAATCACTATAAATGCTTACGCAGGAAGTGTATAGGCTTATTTTTGAGTGCTCTTTGAGCAGAAATCTTACAAATATTATCCAAATTAAACAAATGTTTGGGGCTAAAAGGCTAACAGGCACGAAGGCTAACAGCCAAACTGCTCGACTGGTATTCTTTCTGGCTTTTAGCCTTTTCTTCTTTTAGCACCATTCTACAACATCATCCCCACCGAAATGTTACCCTGATGGATGTCGCTGCCGCTGAAAAAACGCGAATACGAGTATCTTAAATCAAGAAATATTGCAATGTCGTTGCCGAAGGCGTACGATATGCGGAAACTTGTGTTGCTTTGAAGGAAATGTCCCGAAATAATTTCGTAGGTTTGCCGTACGGGGCTTTGCCAGATGGTGTTTCCGTAAAGAAGCAGGTCGTGGTGGGTGCTGGCGTAGAAACCGAGGTCAGTCGAAATGCCAACGTGCAGCGATTTGCCTTTGTAGCCGTATAGTCCGCCGACTTTTACGCCTGCGTGGGCTAATGTCAGGTGCTGCTCCGGTGAATTATATTTCTCGTTATGCGACAAATAACATGCTTGTGCGGTAATGTTCCAGTCGTGGATTTCTGCGGTTTTTCCATATAATGCAGAAATTTGCAGGTTTAGGTTTTCTGCCGAGAACTGCTCAAGGCTCATTATCTGTGGATATACATTGTCGGCTGCATCGCCAAAAATGTTTTCGGTTCCCGACTTTCGGCTGTAGTCTGCATTTAGCTTTATGCCCCACGCGGTTGGTTCAGTGTTCAAGTATGCGATTTCGCCCGAAGTCTGGTGTTCGCCAGCCCGAGCCATCGGCAGTTCGTTGAGCGAAGATATTATTTTGGTGAATGCGAAGTAGTTGTATGCAATATTGCCGAGCCATCCGCTTCCGTCGGGGACAATGCCGAGCGAACCGCCCACGCGATAACCCTTGTAGTAGGTGCTGTAGTTGCTTCCTTGGAAACGATAGTATTGTGTGCCAAGTCCTGTGAAATGCACGACATTCGGAACGCCAAGCTCGCTGAAAAACCTAAGGCTGTTAGTTTGCTTGTACCTTCCAGCGTTGAGGTCGAGGCCGACAATGTATTTGCCAGCAATTCTGCGCGATGCTCCGATGGTGGCGTCGAGGTCGGTGACAAGGTTTTTGGGACGCGGGTCAATCTGGCGATAGGCAAGGTCGGCGCGGTATTGGGCTTCGATGCCTAATTTCCAGTTGCTGTTAAGTGCGGTGTTCACTCCACCGCCGAAACGGTAGTTCTGAAAGCGCAGGTCGCCTCCAACCGAATCACCGAGCGTGTAGGGGTAGAGCATTGCGTAGTCGCTTGTCTCGTTGAACTGCACATCGGCAATCTTGCCATTGGTGTAAGAGGCATTTCCCCAAGTGGCGCCCTTCTTGTTGGTTATAAATGTATTGGCGTTGAATTTGCCAGAAATCTCACCTTTGCCGAGCTGAGGCATAACGGCTCGACTTTCGTTTCTTAATGTTGCACCGACCGAAACGCTTGTCAGCGAGTATTTGCGTTTCAAAACCTTTATGGACGGCTTTTCAAATGGTATGAAATTGCCGTATTTTTCCGTGCCGTCGTTTATCCTTGTTGCAACGGGAATGGTGTCGTTGGTTGCATTGGCGAGGGCAGACAGAAGAATTAATATGTTGGTTAAAAATGTGCGCATGTGGAACATTTCTGTTTTTTATAGTTATGCTGAATTCGTTTCAGCATCCGTTTAGTTAATCCTTCCTTTTTTAAGATCCTGAAACAAGTTCAGGATGACAAAAAAAAGGAAGGATTTGTCCATTATCCATTGTCAATTATCAATTGTTAATTATTCATCGGTGTTACTCCATCGTAGGTTCTAGTTGTTGCTGGTGTGCCGTTGGCATCGGTGGCGGTTCCTTGCTGCTCGATGAGCGAAGGCACGCACTCGGTGTTGAAGTCGTCGGTGGAATTGTTGGTGTCCTTCAGCACTCTTCGGCCGTCAGATGTGAGCGACAGCATTTTGCGGCGAACGCTCTTGAAATAGCGTGTCTGGTCGTGGTCGATTGTTCCGCAGTGAGTCCAGCCAGCATCGATGTTTGGCGGCAGGATGTTCCATTTGCGTTCTGCTTCCACACTACAGTTCACGCCGTCAATAATCCATTCGTTAGGAATCTGGTAGGCGGTGCGTTGCATATCAAAGTCACCGGCGGCAAGGTGCATCGTGTAGTTGTAGGTGTACGAATAGCTCTGCAGGTAGGCTTCCTTGGCGATTGGAATCCTTGCTATGGCGTACGACCTGAAACCGCGGTTGTGCAAAATCCAGTAGCTTGCCGTGTAGCAGTACCATTTGTCCATATTGGGTACGGTTGCTCCGTCAATGTCGAGGTTTTGTGGCGATGTAGATTCGTCGTACCACTCGAAGTCGGCGTGGCTAAGGTCGAACGAGTTGGGATTTGCGTCGCGGTGGTCGATGCCGACATCACATATTACTATGCTTTCACCGGGTTGAACGGGGTGTTCGGTTCCGCTACCGGGGATTACATAAATGGCTTCTACCGTCATCGTAGTTGCCTGAATGTCGGGCGAGTAGTCGTATTTTGTAGTCGAGGTGAACTCCGATTCCAAAATTGCAACGCCATCGGCATACAGCACCTTGTCGGTATTGTTGTACAATTTTATGTAACTGTCGCCGTTGTAGGTTGTGCCCGATGGTCGCAGTGTGCCAGTGAAGAATATCTCTTCGATTATGAAATCGTTGCACGAAACCATAAGGTAGGTTGTGATTGGAAAGCCCGTTTCATCGATAATGTTTACCGAACTTACACTGCCGCTCAGCATTGCGTTGCAGGTTACACCATCGACTATGTATTCCACTTCGGCGGTATAGTCGCAGTCGTACAGACCTTTGGTGAGTTCCACTTCATCGCCGTAACTGACGGTTTTCACTTCGTTTGTGGTGCGGTTGGTGAACTTTACGGTCTGGTTGTTCCGCGCGGTTATGTTGGCATTTTCAGGAAGGATAATCCTTATGTTGCCTGTCGGGAAAACAAAGTTTACATTGTCCTTCTTGCAGGATGTGAATGCGAGGATTGTCGCAAGAATCATTAATAATACTTTTCTGTTCATTTTTATTATTTGTTTAAATGTATAGTCTTAATTATAGAAGGAGATTCCGCATAAGCGAACTCACAAGGCTCGTACCTGCGCCTGTTCGTTCTGCTTTGTGGAATGACTCCCCACCGTCATTTCGGAAGGTATAATGAACCTGCGATACGGAACGGGGAGCAGTGTGAATTAACCTATCCGAAATCTCCTTTGTATTCATTATGTTGTAATTACAGATTGTCATTTTAAATTTTCATATTTATTTCCATGCCGAAATAAGGCGTTGCATTGCGCCTGATAAGCACATCGTTGCGTCTGAAGTCGGGTGTATAGTCGAGCAGTTTGTTTACAAAAAGCGACATACTCAACCATTTGCCAATGTTCTTCGTGACTTTCAGGTTTATGTATATCGCAGGTGGAATCGTGTATTTCTCGTAGGCCGATTCGCTGAGGTTATAGACGAGGTGGCGCAACAATGGATTTTCGGCAACGGCTTCGTCGGTGTAGTCGTGCAGCTGACCGTCGGCTACCGAAAGATATTGCACTGGAATGCAGTTCTGTTCCATACGCTTTGTTGAGACGAACCACATTGCCTGCACCGATGTCGAGAAAATAAGTTTCAGTTTCGGGATTTGCGTATCAAGGAACAAATTGGTGCTTAATTGCTCGTTTATGCGTCCGTCGTTCCAGTCGTAAAGACCGATGTAATTGTTGGAAATCACCACATTGTCGACCACACTGCTGACGGGATAAAACATCGGACGGCTGTTGACATAAATGCTACGGAACCACGCTCCGCTGAACTTTATGGCCGTACATAGCGGTTTTATCCTTGGCGACGAAAATTCCCATTCAATCCCGACTTTGTCCTGACGGCTGCCATTTTCGACAAAACTGTATCCGCCAAGTATTCTTCGTGCTTCGTAGCTGATGTCGACAAGTTCGGGACGGGCGGCAAGGTTGACATCGATGGATGTCTCGTCGTAGTCCTTGTAGTCGAATGCCGTGTAGGTGCTTGAATAGCGGAATCCCGACGACATTTTTTCGTCGAAAACGCACACCCAAAGCCGATAGCCTTCAATTTCGAAGTCAACGCGGAACTCGCCTTTTAGGTTTCGTGCCGGTTGAAGCGCGTGGTTGGTCGCATCTTCCTTGTAGCTCAATATGTTGTATCGGCTGAACTCCGCAGGGTTGCTCTGGTTGTAGTATGCTAACTGTATGATGTCGATGTAGTTGGCATCTGGGTAGAGGTAGTTCATTGTTGGCATTTTGGTTGTGCGTCCGATTCCGCCCGAAAACGATATGCTCCATTGCTTTTCGCCGAAGTGAGGCAGTGTCCATTGCAGATTTATGCGCGGGTCGAGGTAGAATTTTCCGTGCATTGCGTATTCCTTTGTCAATCCGAGAATTGAGGTAGAACGCGCACCTATCCGTGCTTCCAGCAGATGTTTGCCGATTCGGGCGGTTATGTAGTCCTGAACATAAAGCGACAGCGTGTGCGAAGCGGGAATTTCGTTGTACTGGCGAGGACGGCTGCCCCAGCCCTTGGTCGATAGCGGGTGCGAAAGGTCGTATATCTGTCCTTTGCCGAAATTCTTCGACATATTCCATTCCGCACCGAATTTCAGAGCGTTCACTATGTGCTGGCTGTTGAACTCGAAGTCGGTGGTTGTTTTTGCAAACGCGGTGAACGGCTTGCCATCGACCCTATAGTTGGCAACATATTCGCTGAAAAGCAAGTAAGCGTCGTATTCGCCCGGTTCGTTGCTGCTTGGCGCTATGCCAGCCCGCGACGGTGCTACAAGCACACGGCGTTCAAGGTTGTCGAACTCCTGTGTTACCTGCATATTGATGACAGTTTTCTGGTAATGGCCATTCGCGTTGGGCAAAATGCTGATGCCGTTGCCGACTGCCAGCTTGTGGTAGGTCGATTTGAAGGTGTTTATGCCCGAATAACTGAGGTTTTCGTCGGTCTTGTAGTTGTCGAACGAACCTGTATATTCCGCCGACGGTGTGATTTTCAGCGTTACCTTTTCTTTATTTAGTGTGCTTGTCAGTCGTGCCGAGAGGTTTGCACGCTTGTACTCTTCGAGTGGATTGCGAATGTCGGCGTATGCGTTCAGCAGACCGCCGTCAATGTTTAGGATGTGCGATTTGCTTGAATCGAGAGCAAAACCTTTTCCCAGCGAAAGAAGCTGGCTTTTGTCATCTGCCTTGAAGCGGGCGTTTAGTTTTGTCGGCTTCCTTATCTTCTTGATGTTCACCACGCCGCTCGTAAGGTTTCCGTATTCAACCGACGGTATTCCGCGCAAAACTTCTATACTTTCGATGTCGTCGGTGCTGATGGTTCGCATATCGACGCCGCGGTTTGTCATATCCATACCGTCGAAGCCACCGTCCTGCATATACTGCATATTTGCATCGGTGTTTATTGGTGCGCCATCGACCACGAACAAAGTACCGAGCGAATTGGTAGAGTACTGCGAACTGTTCGTTTTCTGTCCGCTGGAGCCGAGCGAGCCAGTTTCGCGCAGCGATATGGAGTTCCCCTGGGTGAGCGATGGTGTCTGTGAAACACCGCCTGGCAAAAGTTCCATAAGATCGCCGATGCTAGTAGGTTGCAGATGGCCCATCGCATCGCGACCAATGGTCGAAACAGAACCGATTTTCTTCGATTCGGAGGCCGTCACAACGACTTCACCGAGCTGATAGTTCTTTTTTTGCAAGTAGAATGTCAAGGTGAGGTCTTTTTCCAACCTTATGCTTGTTTGCTGCGTTTCGTACTGTATGTGCGAAATGTATATGGTGTATTCGCCGTTACCGAGTATCAGTTTTGCCGTGCCGTTGTCGTCGCTTACCGCGCCAGTCGATTTGCCGTTGCTATCCGAAGCGTATATGTATGCATCGGCAACAGGCTCCTTGTTTGTTTTGTCGAATAGCTTTATTGTCAGGGTGTTGTTCGCAAGACAACTTGCAAACAAGGTGACAAGGCACAATATGGCGACCGCTTTTTTCATCGTTTGCAAAGGTACGATGTCACGGTGCTGTCAGTCAATCACAACAAATAGGGATTTGGGGTGGCAAAAACTACGACAAATGGGGATAGGAGCGTATGTGTGCGCTAGGGTAAATTTGCAATGTCGTTTCAAAACGGAGAAAATTTTATGGATTTGATTAATAATTAAAAAGTTAAGAATATGAATTGTAAAGTTTTATCATTGTTTTTGTTTTTTATTGGGTTGTCGTTTGCCGTCGGTGCGCAGACGCAGGAAATAAGTTTTGACTGGTATTCGGCTGCTGTTGCCGAGGCAAACGCGCAGAACAAGGCCCAGACCACCGTATATGGCACAAAGGTGGATGATGCTGGGTATGTATATACTTTGGCAAGTATGGGCTCCGATGCCGACACAACCGGCAATGTGGCTGCTACGCAGGGACATTTGCTGGGCGAGGATATGACGGGCGCTCCATATTCGGGAACAAGCTACAACAGCAACATAATGCTGGTAAAGCACGATTTCAGCGGAAATGCCTTGTGGAAGATATACTCCAAGAACGGTGATGTTGATGTGTCGTCGAGCGACTACACGCCAACTGCCGACGGCGGCGCATTCCTCGCACTGAAAGCCCGCCACACAAGCGCAAATTTCTATGGAAACGACATTTTGTTGCAACTGGTTGGCAACAATGGTACCGAGACAACAATTTCGTTTTCATTTCCCGATGCCGAGTATCATAATGTGTATCAGCCAGTTTTCGTAAAGGTTGATGCCGATGGAAACATTAGCAGTGCAGTCCGTGCTACAGTCGATTGGAACCCTGTTGACAATCCTGCATCAAGTTATACTTGGGGCATTTCGGATGGATTTTCGCTTTACGGAACAGCACAGGATGCCAACGGAAATTTCTTCGTTACGGGCAACCTCAGACGCACTATGCACATTGGCGAGAATGAGATTCTGGCTCACAATGTCGCCGACTGGGATGGCGGCTCAGGATTTGCAGGCTCGGCATTTGTGTTGAAACTCAACAGCGACCTTACCTATAATAGTCATATCGTTACGGGTGGCTCGTCGGTTGGCGAAACAGCAAAGCAAATGAAATACAAGGATGGAAAATTGTATATTGCTGGTTATCTGAAAGGTAGCAATGCAGTTGTATCGCTTGGCGAGGCGCAGGTTACACCCGATGACAAGTACAGTTTCTGGACAGCAAGGGTTAATGCTTCCGATTTGTCGGTCGATTATTTGTCGCTGGTACAAGGCGCACAGGTCAACAACAAGAACTTTATGCAGTTGAATGCACTCGAAATCGCTCCCGACAATTCAAGCTTCTTTGTCGCAGGTGGCATTCAGGGCGGTTTCAAGATTGGACAGGATACAGTGTCGGCACAGGGAACTATGTATGCAGGCTTTGTTTTCCGTTGCAATTCCGCTACTGGTGTTGCCGACAAGGGTTTTGTAAAGCAGACAAGCGGAATATCAAATAGTTTCGGACTTGCCGTGAATGCCGACAGCGTTTTCGTTTACGGCTACAACTGGGCAACTACGCCAAAATCGCTCTACTTCGATTCGTTCAACCACAATCTTGAAACTTCTGCATCGCACATTTTAGGCGAATCAACTGGTTCGATAACTGCAAATTCGTGCGCTGTAAAAGGCGATTCGCTCTTGATTGCAGCACGCGTACAGGCAAACAAGGCTTTGGATTTTGCTTTTGTAGAAACTGCAACTTCTTACACATCAACATATTCGTGGCAGGGCGTTGTCGCAAAATACACATTCCCCGGATATGAATTTACAGCTCCAGCACCGCAAACCTACACTATTACGCTTAATGTTGGTGAAAACGGCACGGTTACTACCGAACCCGAAACTTTGACCGACTTGCTTGCCGACACAGAAGTTGTTTTCACAATTTCTCCTGCGGAAGGCTACGAACTTGACGAATTCAAGGTTGATGGCGAGGCAATTGCCGTTGAAAACAACACCTATACGCTCACCGTTACTGCCGATGCAACGGTTGATGTCACTTTCAAGTTGATACCTGTAGAACCTGAAACCTACACCATTACCTTGAATGTCGGTGAGAATGGCACGGTTACTACCGAACCAGAATCTTTGACCGACTTGCTTGCCGACACGGAAGTTGTTTTCACAATTTCTCCAGCGGAAGGCTACGAACTTGACGAATTCAAGGTTGACGGTGAAGCAGTTGCCGTTGAAAACAACACATATACGCTTACCGTTACAGCCGATGCAACTATTGATGTCACATTCAAACTTGCCACTTCCGTTTTGTCTGACGAAGCAAGGAACATCGAAATCTATTCATACGAAAGCGAATTGGTGATTTCTGGCGCAGAAGGATTGAATGTTATGGTATATAATATGTTAGGTCAGGTTGTGGAATCGTTTGCCGTTGTAAGCGATGTAGAAAGACACAATTTGCCACAGGGTATGTACATCGTGAAAGTTGGTGATAATAATACTGAAAAGATACTCGTTCGTTAAGACTTTTTGTTAAATTTCCTATGTCGGGGCAGATGTTGTTCATATTCTTTTATGTTTCGTGCCCCGACGCTTTTTTGTTGAATGTAAATAATTGACAAATAAAAAGAACTAACCCGCACCCTGAGCTTGTCGAAGGGTCGATGTGAGTAGAAACGAAATAATTTAAGTATATGAAAAGAATATTTGAACTTTTAGCAGTAATAATGATGGCATTTGCTCTTTTTTCCTGCGATGGAAAGAAAAATGCCGAGGTTGAACAAGAAGCTCCCGAAGCAAAGGTAATGCAGGTTGACGATGCGCTTGCAAAGATTGATGCAATGGTCGGCGATACGGTTGAGGTCGAGGGCGTGTGTATGCATTTGTGCCGTCACAGCGGACGCAAGATGTTCCTTATGGGTAGCGACGATACGCAGATTTTGCGTGTTGAAAGTGTTGAACTTGGCGAACCTTTCAAGCAGGAATGTCTTGAGCATGTTGTTTATGTAAAGGGCATTGTCCGAGAGGAGCGCATTGACGAGGACTACCTGAACGAATGGGAAAAGGAACTCGCAGGAATGGAACAGCACGGCGAAGGTGCCGAGGGTTGCGGAGCCGAAAAGCAGTCGCGTCAGGAAACAGCCAATACCCCCGAAGCTCGCATTGCCGATTTCCGCGCCAAAATTGCAGAACGCAATGCAAAGGAAGGCAAGGCGTATTTGTCGTTCTATCATATAGATGCGGTGGAATATAATGTAATTGACAATGAATAATGGATAATTGATAATCTGTAGCGACGTGCCATGGCGCGTCGCTACAAATCAAATCATCAAATCATCGAATTTTCAAATTATCAAATCTTTGAATCATCGAATCTCCCATGATTGATTGCATAAACCTAACCCATTACTACGGCAAAAGGTGCATATACGAAAACCTTAGCTTTAGCGTGCCACAAGGTCGCATACTTGGACTTTTGGGCAAGAACGGAACCGGCAAGACCACGACGATAAACATTCTCAGCGGTTTTCTGAAGCCACGAAGCGGCGAATGCCGTATTTTCGGGCAGAACATAATCGGTATGGATCCTGAACTTAGCCGCGACATCGGTCTGCTCATCGAAGGGCATATTCAGTACAGCTTTATGACTATCCGCCAGATAGAACGCTTTTATGCCCGATTCTATCCGCAATGGGACAAGAATGTGTATTACGACCTGATGTCGATGCTGAAAGTTGCACCGAACCAGCGCATTTCGCGAATGTCGTGCGGACAGCGCTCACAGGTGGCACTCGGACTTTTGATGGCGCAGAATCCCAAGTTGCTGATACTGGACGACTTTTCGCTCGGACTTGACCCTGGCTACCGTCGTCTGTTCATCGACTACCTTCGCGATTTTGTGAAATCGTCGGGAAAGACAGTTTTCCTGACATCGCACATCATACAGGATATGGAGCGGCTCATCGACGACTGCATAATGATGGACTATGGCAAGATTATCTTGCAGATGCCTGTTGACGAATTGCTTGGCAAATATCGTCAGTACAATTTCAAGTTGGCAGAAAACTGCACTTTGCCCGAAATGGCAGATGTTTATCATCCTACGGTAATCCGTGGCAATGTAGAACTGGGCTCGTTCCTGGATGCCGACGAACTGAAATCACGGTTGACGGCAAAAGGTGTTGCTTTCGAGGATTTTTCTTCACAAAAGGTTAATTTGGAGGATGCATTTATTGGGTTGACGGGGAAATATTAAAGAATGGATAATGGACAATTGATAATTAACAATGGATAATTGATAATTAGTGGCGACGCGGCGCGCCACGTCGCTACAAATCAAATCATCAAATAACAAATCTCGCTATGCTTTACAAGGAATGGATAAAAACTCGTTGGTTTTATGCGGTTGCATTGCTGACAACTTTTGCACTTTGCGGATATGTGCTTTTGAACATCAACAGGCTGGTGTCGCTGAAAGGTGCCGCCCATCTGTGGGAGGTTGCGATGTTTCGCGATGCCATTTTCATTGATATGCTGCGGTATGTTCCGCTGTTGGTGGGGATTGTGGCTGCGGTGGTTCAGTTTGTTCCCGAACTGGTTCATAAGCGGCTGAAACTCACAATGCACCTTCCTCGCGGATATGTGCGTTCGGTAATGGAGATGCTTCTGTTTGGCTTCGGATGCCTTGCATTGCTGTTCTGCGGCAATCTTGTTATGCTTCTGCTGGGCTTGCAGACTTTTTTTGCCAACGAAATAGTCTGGCACATTGTTCTTACTGCCTTGCCGTGGTATCTGGCAGGCTTGGCGGCGTACATACTAGTGGCTTGGATTTGCCTCGAACCAGTTTGGCGCAGACGGATTCTCAACATCTTGATTTCCATTGCCTGCCTGCGAGTTTTCTATATGTCGCCAGCACCCGAAGCATACAATAGGCTGTTGCCGTGGCTAATGGTGCTTGTCGTAGTGAGTTTGGCATTGCCACTTTTGTCGGTTGTTCGTTTTAAGGAAGGAAAGGAGTAGTTATGAATAAGATAGAGAAACTTTTGGTGATTGTTGGACGCACATTTTTCGTCTGCGTATGCGCTTTTCTTGTCGTGTGGATTCTTACTTGGGCGTTCCATTTCGCAGCCGACACTTCCGACAAACCACCATTCACCTTGTATAGCGCCGGCATTGATGACTTTGCAATGTTCAAGAACGAGGATTCGGGAAAACATTACTATGATGCCCACGCCAACGAATACACCGAGGCACAGTTTTACGAAATGCTACCGACATTCTACTGCAAGCAGTTGATTGTGAATGAGAAATTGCCCGACACCCTGTATGGTCGTCCAGTAAGTGCGAAATTCATACAGAACGAAAACTTTACATTCAAGACTGCCCCTGCTACTGTGAATAAGAGGGAAATTGCGCTTTATCCGCTGATGGAATCGATGTCGGGGCGTGTCGATTTGGAAATGCCGACCGATGTATTCCGCATTACGGAAAATGCCATCGAATTTGTTGATATGGCAACAAATTCGGTTGACGAGACAAAATCCGATTTGTTTACTAAAATGTTTGTACAGAAAGGTTTTGACTTCCCTGCGCATATTATTTCGGGAAATCCGACAACTAAGAAGGAATACGACAACGGTTATCTTATCACCGATTCAAACGACAAGCTTTTCCACCTGAAAATGCAGCGCGGGCGACCTTACTTGCGGCCTATCGAGTTGCCCGATGGCATAGTGCCGAAGCACATTTTTGTCACCGAGTTCCGCAATCAGCGTTCCTTGGCGTTCATTAGCGACACTGAAAATCGTTTCTGGATGCTTGATGCCAAGAATTATGGATTTCGGAAAGCAGAAATACCCGATTTCAATCCCGAAACCGATGGAATGATGATAATTGGCAACTTCCACGACTGGACGGTAAGCGTTTCATCGGGCGACCAGCTTCGCTATTTTGCGCTTGCTGCCGACGATTTGCATTGTCTGAAATCCTACGAGGTTCCCACAGAAGAACCTACCCAATTGCAACGCATAGGCAACATTCTGATTCCTATTCAGTTGAAATTCTTGTCGTGGCTTGATGGCGATGTTTGGCCACGAGTGGCGATATTGGGGGAATAAATGATTAGAAGAACTTTATGGACAAAAAAAAGTTGCACCAAAAATTAATGCAACTTTATGTCTTTTAATCAAATAGTCTTACTTCTGCATCGAAATATCCACCTTTGTAGAATCTTCCTCGTAGCGCAGCTTGCAGTCGGACTTGCAGAGCGAGAGAATCCTCATGCTGGCAATCTCAAAATAAGCGTTTGATGTAGAATCATACATTTTGAATTTCAAATATTCCTTCTTGTCGTCGAAAGCCCAGTTGAAATTGAACCCTTCGTTAAGCATCGAAGAAAAGTCAAGACCTTCGAGCCCAGCCTGGATGCTGTCGGCATTCATGGTGGAATCCTGCATATCGCCCATCATTTCCTCCCAGTCGATGTCTTCCAACAATTCGCCCAAACCCTTGTCGCTAAACTTTACAGCGCCGGAATTATCCTTGTTGAATATCATCTGCAACTCACCGAACATTGCATAGTCGGAAAGTTTTAACGAAGCAGTATCGGAATCGAGTTGCATAATTTTCCATGTTCCAACCAGACGGCCTTTCGGCGATTTCATCATCAAACCATAATCTTCCTCGTACTTCTTGCACGACGAATATACCATGCACAACACAAGTGCCACAATTCCAATAATTAAAATATGTCTTTTCATAGCAATATCTTTTTATTCCTGTTTCTTTTCAAAATGGCGTTCGATAAGGTCGTCGTATCCTGAATATTCCTCACTACCGTTTACAAGCCACAACTCGTCCTTCGACAGGCGAGTAATCTTGTACATACGTTCGCTATCACCATTGATGCTGTCGCGCTGAATCAACAGCAATTCGGTCTTATCCTCGCCAAACGACCATTCACCAACTAGTTCCTGTGGAAATTTCACAGACTGAACCTTATTATATAAATATGTACCATCGTCATTAAAAGTCAATTCCGATGACGATTCCATGTCGAACAATGTCTGCTCGCGCTTGTCGTTAACCAGCAAATCGGCGAGATGCCACTCCCCGACTATTCTCGATTTTGCCGACCGAAGTGAAATTTCAGGTCCATTCTCGTATCTTCCGCACGATTCGAACGTTGCGACCGACAAGATAACGACCAACAATACAGCTATTAATCTACGCATAGCATTTAAAATAAATTACAAAAATAAGAATTTTTTGTGATACAATTGGTTTAAAACAAAAAAAAAGACGAAAATTTCGTCTTTCTGTGCCCGAGACAGGGCTCGAACCTGCACGTCCTTGCGAACACTGGTCCCTGAAACCAGCGCGTCTACCAATTCCGCCACTTGGGCATTTTGCGGTTGCAAAGGTAGAACTTTTTTTTGTATCCGCAAAAAAAAGTTCTACTTGCTATTGAATTTCGTGTAATTTATCAATCTGTCGTACGACTCGCTCGGATTGCGGTGATACACAAACAACTGGTAATCGTTTTCGGTCTGACGATGGCTACCCTCGAAGAAATTCCTGTCAATAGCCGCCCCCTCGCCTTCCGGAACAACTACATACCTATAATTGTAATATCCCTGCTTCAGGAACATAAGCAGCTCGTAGCAATGCGCCTTCATATTGTATTTCATCTTGTACTGAGGCGAAATTTCATAATTTGTCAGTTCGCCATAAAGATATACACTGGCATTGCCGAGCATCGACGGATTGTTCAGACGGAAATGCACAATGGCATACTCCGACTGTATTTCGGGGAAATTGTTGTTGTTGCGACGGTTGGTCTTTATAACATAACCGCCATTTATGTCCTCGGCGCTTGCATAAGGCTCGAAATACTTTGTCTTGCCCGCAACAAGGTCGATATAATAGTACGGCTTGTGATACTCAATGTTTTCAACGTACTCGGAATTTAGCTCCAAGTTGTTGAAATTGAAGTACCTATACTCGTTGCCGGCATTGAACAGATACTTGTCCTCCCAGTCGAAAGTTATGGCATCTCCGCTAACAAACGACGGTTTCATCTCGGTGTAGGCCTCGTCCCACTGATTGTTCTGCACAAGCGTAACCTTCAGTTCGTCAAGCGGATTGTAGATGGGATACTTTTTCGGTTTAATTACAAAGTCAACCTTCTGGAATTCCTTCTTGAACTCGCCGAACACATTGGAATTTACACGCCC
Organism: uncultured Bacteroidia bacterium; assembly: GCA_902776565.1. Classification (GTDB taxonomy): domain Bacteria; phylum Bacteroidota; class Bacteroidia; order Bacteroidales; family ML635J-15; genus Bact-19. The sequence continues at coordinate 82,829 of CACYQN010000010.1, read as the reverse complement.
TTCCACCTCGACAATGTTCTCGTAAACCATAAATCTTTTAGTGCAGACAATCCGTTCCTCAGGCTCCTTCACGAAAACTATAAGCAAGTAATTTCCAGAGAGTTTCAGTTGCAAATCATCGTTTGGAAGGTTGAGCGAAAAATGCGTGTACTGAACGTAGGTGCTCTGCGATTCCTCGTAGTTGCGAATTTCATTTTCCTCAAAACCATCGGCATAATCAACAAACATCAAATTCGAGGGCTTCCAGTCGTAGGTGCAATGCATTACTGTGTAATAGTAGTCCTGTGGCTGCGACTCTACCTGGTCGAACGAAAATTCGAGTCCTACCTCGCCGTAAAGTTCCATCACAGGTGACGAAACTTCCCAGTCGTGCAGATGCAGGCGAACTGTTTTCAGGCTCTTTTCGTACACACGGTCAACGCAACTGACGGTATCGCGGTCGAAGTCGAACGCAAACGACTTCAAGCCTAGCAATACGAATAGCAGCACTATCGGCAATCTTGCAAAATGAAATTTCATCGCAATAAAATTTTTCACGAAGTAACACAAAATATTTATATTTGGGAAATTTTTTCTGACAATGAAACGTATTTTTGTCGTCATATTACTAATTATTGCAAGCGTAATCGCTGTATGTCAAGGAATTAACTCCAAGGCAATAGAAATTACAAATGTCGATTCGGACGACTACACCACCATCGAAACAACAAAACTTAGACTGAAACTTCCAAAAACTTTCACTCGCCGCAACGCCACCACCTACGAAAATATGCTTGCCGAAAGCTATATTTCCGTCCAGCCGCTAGATGGCGACGTAAACCGCAACTTCTACACTTTCGATAAGAAATCGATGTTTCAGGCGGGAATTGTGGTAATGAAGGAAACTTTTTTCAAAATCAACGGCTTCGAAGCAATGATGATTGATGGCGACCAGTTCATCAACGACAAGGAATTTGCCGTCTCGATACTCATTATCGGCAACTGCACCGAAGCGTTCCTCATTATGGGTTCAACGCCCAAGCCAATACAGAACAACATGAACATCGAAATTACCAACTCGTTGCTGAGCGTAATTTTTGACCCGAAGATGGAAACAAAGCCTATAGGCGAATCGTTCTCGTACAAGGTAAACCTTGAAGGAACCGGTCTAATCGAATGTCCTCCCATGGGCGACACCCGCACCTTCACCGATGACGGCAACCTGCCCTCTAAAACCGACGACATGACTTCGCTCACCATCCACGAAGCACACAGCGGAATACAGTTAACCGAAGAACAGAAAAAGGACATCTGTTCGCACAGAATAGGCCTTTATCCGCTCACTTGGGACGAAAAAAGCGACCTAACACCGCAAAAATACAGCACAAGTAAACTTTCTGGCTACGAAATTTATGCAAGCGGTGTAAGCAAATTCCTGAAAACCGAATTCATCTACCAGCTTGTGCTGTTCGACAAGGACAGATATTTTGTCCTCACTGGCATTTCGTACGGCGACGAAGCGAAATGTCTGGAAATGTTCAGGAAAGTGGCAAATTCGATTGAATACTAACAAACAAAAAAATGGCGATTGAAACTCACAACAAATCAGTTCTTTACGTTTCGTACGACGGAATGACCGACAGTCTTGGTCAGTCGCAGGTAATTCCTTATCTGACAGTGCTTTCCAAAAACGGCTACGACATTCACATACTCTCTGCCGAAAAGCCCGAAGCCTACGCAAAGCGCAAGGATTTCATAGGCAAACTTCTGTCCGACAACAACATACAATGGCATCCCGTTCCATACACCAAGAAACCGCCAATAGTTTCCACAGTGAAGGATGTCTTCCGCATGAAGAAGGAAGCACGCCGTCTGCACAAGCAGTACAATTTCAACATAATACATTGTCGCTCATACATTTCGGCATTCGTTGGCATTTATATGAAACGTAAGCTCGGCACCAAGTTCATCTTCGATATGCGCGGATTCTACGCCGACGAGCGCGTTGACGGAAAGCTCTGGAACCGCAGCAATCCGATTTACAACGCCGTTTACAAGTATTTCAAGCGCAAGGAACGGCTTTTCTTCACACAGGCCGACCACACCATAAGCCTCACCTACGCAGGACGCGACATAATACACACTTTTGCCGGCTTGGAAAACATACCTATAGAAGTCATCCCATGCTGTGCCGACACAGAACTCTTTGACTACCACAAAATTGACACGGCAAAAGTTGAACAGCAACGCAAGGAACTAGGAATTACCGAAAATGAATTTGTCGTAACCTACCTCGGCTCAATCGGCACCTGGTATATGGCAGAAGAAATGATGCACTTCTTCAAGCTACTGAAAACAAGCAAGCCCAATGCAAAATTTCTTTTCATCTCGCGCGACAATCCACAGATAATCCACTCGTTGTGCGACAAGTACGACATCAGTCACAGCGATGCGATAGTGCATCCCGCCGACCGCGAGAATGTGCCGACAATGATTGCCGTAGGAAATGTGTCGCTGTTCTTCATAAAGCCAGTTTTCTCCAAAAAGGCCTCATCGCCAACCAAACTTGCCGAATTGCTTGGCATGGGAATGCCCGTAATCTGCAACGGCGATGTCGGCGACCTCGACAAGTTTATGCACGGCACTCCTTTTGGACTGATTACCAGCAAGTTTGACGAAGACTCAATGAAAGAACTCATTTCGCAAATCGACACCCTACAGAACCTCGACCGCGAATACTTGCGCAAAATATCACTTGACTTGTTCTCGCTGAAAATCGGAGCAGAAAGATATTTGAAAGTTTATAAGGGGCTGGAAGGCTAAAAGGCTGACAGGCGAACAGGCTCAATCGTAAATCGTAAATCCAAAATCGTAAATTATTCTTATTTTTGCATCAAATTTACTCATCGTGACAAAACGGCTTCTGCTCATAGTACACCACAGACCTAACCGCTCTCCCGGACAACGCTTCCGAATCGAGCAGTTTTTGCCACGCCTCGAAAAAGCAGGCTACGAAGTCACTTTCTCCAACATCATCAGCGAAAAGGACGACAAGACATTCTACTCGCACGGACATTATTTTGGAAAACTTATGTTCGTGATAAAGAGTTTCTTCCATAGGATGAAGGATGTCCGCAGAGCAAAGAATTTCGACCTTGTGTTCGTCTATCGCGAGGCATATATGCTTGGTACGACAATCTTCGAGCGCAAGTTTGCAAAGAGCGGAGTTCCAATGATTTTCGATTTCGACGACTCCATCTGGCTGAACGACACCAGCGAAGGCAACCAGAACCTTGCTTGGCTGAAACGCACCGAAAAGACAAACGAAATCTGCCAGTATGCTACGCTCGTAAGCATTGGCAACCAATATCTTGCCGACTATGCAAAACAATTCAACAGCAACATTTTCATACTACCGACAGTAATAAACACCAACTACCACAAGCCGACAGAACGCAAACCTCACGACCGTATTTGCATCGGCTGGACAGGCACACAACCTACGCTCAAGCACTACGAAACCGCATATCCCGTACTCAAGCGCATCAAGGAAAAGTATGGCGACAAAGTGTATTTCAAAGTGATAATGAACTCCAAAACCTGGCAAAGCGAAATCCCCGATACCAAAATCGTGCAATGGTCGGCACAAAATGAAATCGACGAGCTTTGCGAGTTCGACATCGGCATTATGCCCCTGCCCGACGACAAGTGGAGCCGTGGAAAGTGCGGTTTCAAGGGACTGCAGTGCATGGCTCTGGAACTGCCGGTGGTAATGTCGCCAGTTGGAGTAAACAAAGAAATTATCGACGAAGGCAAGAACGGCTTCCTCGCCTCCACCGACGACGAGTGGGTGGAAAAATTGTCGGCACTCATTGATTCAGAACAACTTCGCCGCGAAATTGGCAAGAACGCCAGACAAACCGTCGAGGAACGCTTCTCGGTTACCGCCTGGGAAGACAAGGTGGTGGAAACTTTCGATGGACTGATAAAAAAGTGAAGAAAATTTTTGCCATTAATAAAATCTTCCATACCTTTACGAAAAATTTCGTAACGAAAAAAGTCGTAATATGGAAAACCCATTCAAATTCGGGACAATAGTCGAAGGCGACTTCTTTACCGACAGAGTTGAGGAAGTGGCTTATATAAAGCAGTTTATCAATAGTGCGAACCATTTGATTCTTATAAGCCCACGCCGTTTCGGAAAGAGCAGTGTCGTTTTGAAGGCTGTGAAACAGTCGGGACGCAAATACATATATCTTAACCTGCAAAAAGTTATGTCGGTTCAAGATTTTGCTGCAAAACTGCTCACTGAAGTTTACAAGCACAATACACGGGAAAAACTTCGCGGATTAATTTCCAACTTTAGAATAATTCCGACATTGAATACCAACGCCTTGACAGGTGCTGTAGAAGTCAGTTTCCAACCATCAAAAAACGCAAATGTGATGCTTGAAGATGTTTTAGGAACATTAGAAAACATTGGAAATGAAAGCAATAGATTAGTTGTCATTCTCGACGAGTTTCAAGAGATACTGGAAATAGAGACTGGTTTGGACAAGCAATTGCGTGCTATTATGCAAGAACAAAAGAACATCAATTATATATTGCTTGGTAGCCAGGAATCGATGATGGAAGATATTTTTGAAAAGAAGAAATCACCATTCTACCATTTCGGACAACTGATGCGATTGCGCAAATTGCCAAGAAACGAGTTCGAGCAATACATATCATCAAGGTTAAAGAGTATTTTGCCACAAAATTACACTGAAATCACAAAGGAAATACTTGATTATACCGATTGTCACCCATATTATTCGCAACAGCTTGCTTCGCAAATCTGGCAGACGGCAATTATTAATCCTGAATGTACAGACTTATTTTCCAAAGCATTACATCAAATTGAAGAAACACACAACTTAGATTTTGAACGAATATGGATTCGACTGAATCGTACCGACAAGAAAATTTTGCAAAGTCTTGCTTCGGATACTCAATTGACAATGACCGACTTGCACACTAGTACGATATATAGCGCACTAAAGAAAATGCAAAAGCAGGGACTTGTGATATATTCAAACCGTTACGAAATCGAAGACCCGTTCTTCAAGAAATGGATTTTGGACTTCGCCTCATAGTTATTACGAAAAATTTCGTAACGAAACTTTTCGTAATAAAAACAAATTTAACAACAAAACAACATTTTCCATCGTTAATAATTCTTAACTTTGCAAAAAATACTACAGAAATGAAACGGATATTCTCATTATTAGCCATCGTACTGATATTTAGCGCATCATTGTTCGCACAGACAGAACCTATAAAGCAAGCTAAGAAATTCGAACGCCTGCTCAACTACATAGATGCAATGTACGTTGACACCGCCGACATAGCCAAAATTACCGAAGTCGCAATCGTAAAGATGCTGCAGGAACTCGACCCGCACTCGGCGTACATCAGCGCCGACGATGTTGCAAAGTCGAAGGAACAGCTCGACGGCAGTTTCGACGGAATTGGCGTACAGTTCCGTCTGATACAGGATACCATAGTAATACAGGATGTCATTTCTGGCGGTCCGTCGGAAAAGGTAGGACTGAAATCGGGCGACCGCATAGTGAAGGTTAACGACGAAGTCGTTGCTGGCATAAAAATCGACAATACAGGTGTTGCAAAGCGTCTGCGTGGCAAAAAAGGCACAAAAGTCACCGTTGGAATCCTGCGTCCAGGCGAAAAAGACCTCCTTTACTTCGAGATTATCCGCGACAAAATTCCAATCCACAGCGTTGATGCGTTCTACACTGTCGGCGATGTAGGATATGTGAAACTCAACAAGTTTGCACGTACCACTGAAGCCGAAATGGACTCGGCATTCACTTATTTCACCCAGAAAAAAGTAAAGAACATCATACTCGACCTCAGCGACAACACCGGTGGCTACCTAGACCAGGCAGTGACACTTTGCAGCCGTTTCATAGAGCCAAACAAATCCATCGTTTACACCAAGGGAGAAAAAATGCCTCGCTACGACTACAATTCGAAGGACATGTCGGCAGAAAAAGTTAACCGCAACGGGAAACTGGTTGTCATTATCAACGAGAACTCCGCATCGGCAAGCGAAATCACATCGGGAGCAATACAGGACTGGGACAGAGGCGTTATCGTAGGTCGCCGCTCGTTTGGCAAAGGATTGGTACAGAGAGAAATGAACCTCACAGATGGCTCAATAGTCCGCCTGACGATTGCCCGCTACTACACCCCGTCGGGACGTTGCATACAGAAGCCGTACAGCAGCTACGAAGAATACAACAAGGACCTGCTCAACCGATACAACCACGGCGAATACTACCACAAGGACAGCATCAAGTTCAACGACAGTTTGAAATACAACACCCTGAAATACAAGCGAACAGTTTACGGCGGTGGTGGCGTTATGCCCGACGACTTTGTTCCGCTCGACACCACATTGCGTTCCGACTATCATCTTGCATTGCAGCGCAAGAACATTTTCTTCCCGACCATTTCGGAGTACATCGACAAGCATAAAGATGAGCTGAAGAAGAAATACAAGGATGTGGAAAACTTTGCACAGAATTTCACTGTTCCAGATGACTTTATGAAAACTATGCTTGCAAAGGCTAAGGATGCAAAAATCAACGTCGATTCGCTACCGAAAGCCACACCAGCACAGGAAATCTATCTGAAGAATCACATCAAGTCGTCGATGGCAAGCGACATCTGGGGAAATGCAGCATTCTGGGTAATCTTCAACCAGCAGGACCCAACCGTAAAACGCGCTTTCGAAATCATTGGCGACGACAAACTGTACAATTCGTTGCTGAAGAAGAAATAAGATTTTCATGGAAAACAAACTCCTAGAAGAATCTATACAGCAGTTCATGACACTGCCGGGAATTGGACGCAAGACAGCGCAACGCTTTGTGCTTCACTTGCTTCGCAAATCGTTTGAAGATGTAACAAACTTCACGTCCACCATACAGCGCATGAAAGAAGACGTCAAGTTCTGCAAAATATGCAACAACATATCCGAAAACGACATCTGTGAAATCTGTGCCAACCCGAACCGCGACCATTCCACCATCTGCGTAGTTGAAAACATAAACGACGTAATGGCGATTGAAGCCACGGCGCAATACAACGGCACCTACCACGTACTTGGCGGCGTAATCTCACCAATGGACGGCATAAGTCCCTCCGACCTACATATTGCCGACCTCGTCGAAAGAGCCTCATCGGGCGAAATAAGCGAAATAATCCTCGCCCTGCCAACCACAATGGAAGGGGAAACCACCAACTACTACATCAACAAAAAACTACAAGCTTCGGACGTAAAGGTCACTGTTATAGCCAAGGGAATCGCCGTCGGCGAAGAACTGCAGTACACCGACGAAATCACACTCACTCAGGCAATCAAAAACAGAAAACCTTTCGAGTAACAAAGGGCGAACAGGCTGGAAGGCTGAAAGGCTAAAAGCCGTTTGTTCAGACAAAATTCATTGCGTCTCAGAAACGGCGAAGCCTTTGCGCAGCCACCCTTCGATACTTCACAACACTTCGATTTCACTCAGTGACTAAAGACTGTACTACTGAACAGTCATTCCGCAAGTTAGAACAATAACGCGATACGGAACGGGGAGCGTAATATTGTTCAACTGTGCGGAATCTCCTATAGAAACGTTTTCAATTGGAGATTCCGCATAAACGAACTCACAAGCAACGTTCCTTATGCTGTTCGTTCTGTTTTACTCGCAAGTTTCGTGAACTAAAGGTTGCGGATGACTAAGAGTGTATAATACAAAAGCACATTGCGTCAACACGTATATAGCTACCAAAAAATGTCCAAAAATATTTTCTTCCAAAAACGCATTCCGATTTCACAATAAAATTTTATATTTGCAAATTGATATTTTATGTTTCATTATCAAAATTTGTGTAAATGAAGAACATATTGAAAATCACAGCAGTATTGACTTTAATAGTGCTATCGTTAAATGCTTTTTCGCAAAAGGGAAACAGCAAAGCAGGACTTGATGCTCAATTTCTTGTATCATCATACGAAATAACCGCAGGCGATTGCGTTTACTTCACCGATATGACCACCGGCAATCCAACCCACTGGCAGTGGACATTCGAAGGCGCACAAACGCCAACATCAACCGAGCAGCACCCGCAGAATATATGCTACTACCATCCCGGCGTGTATTCGGTAATCCTTGAAGTACAGAACGGTGCAATGGTAAACACCGAAGTCGTGACCGAATGTATCACAGTGCTTCCCAACACCGAAACGCCAATCGCAGACTTCACTGCCAACCACACGACAATCCCAGCCAATAGCATCGTGCAGTTCACAAGCATATCCCAAAACGGACCGTTCGCATCGTACCAATGGACTTTCGAAGGCGGAATGCCATCGACATCTTCCGACGAACGCCCCACCCCTATCACATATCCGCATGTAGGTCAGTACAACGTAGAACTCACAGTAACCGACATGAACGGCAACAGCGATACCGAAACCAAGAATTTCTATATCAACGTAGTTCCTGAAGCAACAGTCAGACCCGAAGCTAACTTCATGGCCGACAGGACCTATATTGCACCCGGCGATGCCATAAACTTTACCGACAGAAGCCTTGGCACCCCATACATCTGGCACTGGTTCTTCGAAGGTGCAGTTCCAACAACTTCCAATGCACAAAACCCAACAGGAATAATCTTCCCAATGCCAGGAACTTACGATGTAGAATTGGTGATTGAAAGTAACATGGGCATCGACACACTGCGTCGCGAAAACTACATAACCGTAGCAGAATCCGACCCCTGCGTAGCAATCCCCGAAGCCAATTTCACAGCATATCCTAGACTTATAACTTCGGGAACAAGAGTCTATTTTGAAGACCAGTCAACCAACAACCCCACCGCTTGGACTTGGGAATTTGAAGGCGGTTACCCACACACTGCAGCAACAGCCAACATTATCAACGGCATCGAATACAATGCAGCAGGATTCTACGATGTATTCCATTCTGTATCAAATGAATGTGGCGTTACAACTATCACAAAGGAAGACTACATCATGGTATTTTCAGGTCCAGTGCCTATGTACTGCGACACAATTACAAACATCCTCCCGAATGAAATCCCGACAAGCCCACAAGTAGCAGGTTCGTGGGGATATATCGGCGGACAAAACGGACAGAAGGTTAAATATTATGCCGACAAGTTCAACCAGTACTCATTCGAGCAGGTCAGCGCGTTAATCGTACCTGTTTCCAAGTCGCAGACCGGCACATACAACTCTTCGGTAACATTCTACATCTGGGACGGCAATTCGCAGTTCCCCGAATCGGTACTCGCCGAAAAGAGAGTATATATCCGCGATATTCCCGAAAACTACAACTATGTCGTTGAGTTTGACGAACCTGTAGAAGTAAACGGACCATTTTATGCCGGCTACAAGATTCCTTACAACGGCACAAATTCAAGTGGGAACGGCGACTGGTTTGTTGTGAGCGTAGCTCCAAACAGAAGCGGCTCCGGCTCAAATACCCTATATGTCAGGACAGACAGCACATGGTACACTGCCTACGAAAAATTCGGCGTTAGGACTTCTACCGCAATGCGTCCAGTAACCTGCATAGTTGACATCGAAGACTATGCAACAGAACACGAAATCAGCATCTACCCCAACCCAGCCAGCAGCATAGTAAACATCGAACTCGGCTCGGTTGAATACGGCAAGGACATTACCGTTGACATCTACGACATGCTCGGCAGAAATGTCGCAACCAGCAACCACAACAGTAGCGAAGGCAGCATCGAGCTTAATGTCAGCGACTTCAGCGAAGGGCTGTACTTCGTCAGGATGAACATCGACGGTCACAGCGTAACCGAAAAGGTTCTTATTGCAAGGTAATGGCAGAAGAAAAAACGGCTACACCGCCTACTATAACAATCTACACCGATGGCTCGTCGCGAGGAAATCCGGGACCGGGAGGATTTGGCATCGTGCTTATGAGCGGACAATACCGCAAGGATGTAGCCTGCGGATTCCGCCGTACCACCAACAACCGTATGGAACTGCTAGGTGTCATAACCGCCCTCGAAATGCTGAAGATTCCTAATTCCAACGTAACCGTCTATACCGACTCAAAATACGTTGCCGACGCAATAAACCAGAAATGGCTCTACGGCTGGATACAAAAAGGGTTCAACAAAGTTAAGAATCCCGACCTATGGTCAAGGTTTGTTCGCATATACAAGCAACACAACGTAAAGTTCGTGTGGGTAAAAGGTCACGCCGACAATCCATACAACAACCGTTGCGACCAGCTTGCCGTTGCCGCCGCTACAGGCACCAATCTGCTCGTAGATGATTATTTCGAGGCAAGCGAAAACAACAACACTCTCGGTCTTTAGCGATGCAAACTCTCTGCGACATATTGCATATCGAACACCCAATCATAATGGCTCCGATGTTCCTCGTCAGCAACGAGGAAATGGTTGTAGCTGCACTCCAATGTGGAATTACTGCCGCCATCCCGGCCGCCAACTACCGCAAAAAAGGCGAAATTGCCACAGCAATTGCAAACATCAAGGCGAAAACAGACAAGCCTTTCGGAATAAACCTTGTGGTAAACAAGTCGAACACGCGCTACAAGCAGCAACTTGCCGAAATAGTTGAAGCAAAACCTGCATTCGTAATCACATCGCTTGGAAGTCCCAGACAGGCAATAGAAATTGCCCACGCAAATGGCATCAAGGTTTTCTGCGATGTGGTTGACTTGAAGTTTGCGCAGAAAGTCGAAAGTCTTGGTGCCGATGCAATTATCGCTGTCAACTCGCTTGCTGGCGGACATTCTGGAATGCTCACTCCCGAAGAATTAATGCCCAACTTAGTCGCCAATTGCCACATACCTATAATATATGCAGGTGGCATAGCCCGCAAGCAGGATGTTGACAAGGCATTGGGAATGGGGGCTGCAGGAGTTTCGGTAGGCACCATATTTATAGCCAGCGACGAATGCAAGGTTTCGGACGAATACAAGAAGGCCGTCGTAGAATACGGAGCCAAGGACATTGTAATGACGCGCAAACTTTCGGGCAGTCCGACGGCAGTGATAAACACCCCCTACTTGCAACAGATCGGCAACAAGCCCAACATCTGGGAAAGACTTATAAATAGCAATTCTGTTTTAAAAAAGTTTGCCAAGTCGGTAATGATGAAGACCGGAATGAAAAAACTCTACGACTCGGCATTCAAGGCAACCTACAAGACCGTATGGTGCGCAGGTGTTGCTATAGAACATGTTCATAGCATCAGACCAATAAAGGAAATAATTGTAGGGCTTACGGAATAGTGACTATACACGGCTCTTTCATTTGGACCATATTGTTATTTGTGATACAACATCTGAATAAATCCGCTGGCTGAGCTTGTCGCGCCGCACTGAGCATGGTCGAAGGGAAGTCAAGGTAACGAAATGATATAATGCTACTAACCTTACCCTTCGACAGGCTCAGGGGGCGGTTAAATGAAAGAGCCGTGCGGAATAATCAAAAATCGTAAATCGTACTTCGTAAATATTTCTTACTTTTGCGCCATAATATATAATAGGTGCTATTGTCGCTGATACATATTACCATCATTGATGTAATCGACATTCTCATTGTCGCATTCCTGCTGTACAAGCTCTACCAGATGATTAAAGGTACGGCAGCCATGAAGATTTTTTTCGGAATTGCCATTGTATATCTTGTGTGGCTGATTGTAAAAGCCCTCAAGATGGAACTTGTGGAATCGATTATGGGACAGGTAATTGGCGTTGGTGTCATTGCACTGATTGTGGTTTTCCAGCAGGAAGTCAGACAGTTCCTTCTTATGCTTGGCGACAAATATTTCAAGCGTGGCTTTCTTGTCGGAAAGGTGAAACTGCGCAACGACTTTTCGCTCGAAGCCGTCGAAAGCATAGTGCAAGCCTGTATGGAAATGTCGGAAAGCAAAACAGGTGCTCTTATCGTAATAACTCGCGAAACATCGCTACAGACAATCATACAGACTGGCGAAACCGTAAATGCCGACATAAACACTCAGCTAATCAAGGCTATATTCTACAAAAACGCCCCTCTCCACGACGGAGCAATGATAATCGAGAAAAACAGAATTGTAGCAGCAAAGTGCATTCTACCAGTATCACAAAACCCCAACCTGCCAAACGAATACGGTCTGCGCCACCGCTCCGGACTCGGCATTTCCGAAACCTCCGACGCGATGGTAATAATCGTGTCGGAACAGTCGGGCAACATTTCAATAGCGCAGAACGCACAAATACACAAGGCATCGGGTCGCGACTACCTGCAAAAAACAATCCTCGCCTACCTGCGCAAAAAATCCGACAGCAAAAAGGAACACAAGGCTGAGAAAGAAGCCAACAAGACAGTTGAAGACTCCAAAATTTAACTTCGTGGAGCTAAAGGTTGAAGCCTTGAAAAGGCTTAGACTTTAAGCCTGTTAGCCTTTGAGCCTGCAAGCCTCTTTCCATTAACAAAACTTTAACCACAGAAAACGTTTCCACTATGTAAAAGTTTTCTAATTTCGCGCCGATTTTAATTGGATTTTTATGATTGAAAAGGAAACCATATTGGAAGAAGTCGCGAAGATGTTCAACGCCAACGGTATCAAGCCTGTAACTATGGACTACATATCGATGGACATGAAAATCTCCAAGCGCACTCTCTACGAAATTTTCAAGGACAAGGACGACCTTGTGATGCAAGTAATGCAACACGAGATGAAAAAGGCCGACGAGAAAATCAAAAAAATCATTGCCGAAAGCGACAATGTACTCGATGCTATCTTCAGCATTGCCGAGGAGAAGGTACAAGCCAGCGCAAAATCGAAGACTAACCCCAAGACATTGGAGGATTTGATTAAATACCACCCAGCAATATACTCGTCCGCCTATAAGAAAATCAGAGAAGAAACCTACACCACAATATTCAAGCTTATTGAACGTGGCAAAATAGAAAACTACTTCAAAAAAGACGTTGACACCGACATTCTGATTTTCACACTACAGAAACTTGTCGAAATCTACGAAAACGAGCAGGAATTTGTCAAGAGCAAGCCACCGGTAGCTTTCCATCACACACTTACAATTCCTATTCTGCTCGGAATATCAACCCCTCAGGGTCAGGAAATAATTAACGAAAAGGTAAAGAAACTCATAAAAAGCAAAGATAACAAATGAGAAGAATTGCATTAATTACAACCGCAGTGCTTATGCTGCTGTCGGCTGCACATTCATTTGCACAAAACGAAGACGGAGCGTTATCAATTTCGCTTAAATCGGCTCAGGACTACGCCATAGAGCACAACAAGACACTGAAAAACTCGAGTCTCGACATACGCAAGGCCGAAGCTGCAAAATGGGGAGCAATCGCCTCAATGCTTCCTCAGGTAAGCGCAAGCCTCGGATACTCAAACTATTGCGGATACGAAATGAATCTCGGTCCAATGTCGATGTCGATGCCGGCAACTGGAACTCTCGGCATAACCGCTTCGGTTGCACTCACAGGACAGCAAATCATTGGCATACAAATGGCCGAAATGTCTAAAACTCTCGCCGACATTACTACCCAGCAGTCCGAAGACGAAATACGCTACCAGGTGGCAAAAATCTATATGTCGATTCTGGTGATGCAGAACACCACCGAACTGCTTGAACGCAGTCTCGAAAACCTTGAAAGCCTGCAAGAAACAACGCAAAATGCCGTTGATGTAGGTGCTGCCGAACAGACCGATGCCGACAAGTTGATGGTTCAGGTATTGTCGCTCCGCACAAGCATAAGCTCTACAAACAGGTCGCTCGAAATGCTCGAAAACTCAATGCGCCTGCAACTTGGCTGCGGTGTAAACACAAAACTCACTCTCACACAGACTGTTGACGATATTCTGAAGCCGGAAGCAATTCTCGCTCTGCAAAACGAAACCTTCAATGTGGAGAACAACTACAACTACCAGTTGCTACAAGAAAACTCCAAACTGCTCAAAAAGCAGATTGACCTCAAGATAATGGGTTATGTCCCGACCTTGAGCGCATACTACCAGTATTCGGGCAGAACATATTTCGGAAAGAAGGAAGGTTTCAACATGACCCCTCCAAACCTCATCGGTCTTACGCTTAATGTCCCGATATGGAGCAGCGGAAAGACTTGGTCGGATGTGAAGCAGGCAAAAATCGAATACGAGAAGTTCCAGAACACAATCGAAACAACCCGCGATGCCCTGCTGGTTCAGGAACGCCAGTTGCGCTACAATGTGACATCAAACTACGAAACCTACGAGGCCCAGAAACTTAACCTCGAAGTCACCGAGCGCGTATTTACCAATGTGTCCAACAAGTTTGAACACGGAATGGCATCGAGCCTCGAACTCACAACCGCTAGCAGCGACATAATATCGGCACAGAGCAACTACATTTCGGCCGTGCTGAACCTCGTGAATGCACAAATAGAATTTGAACAACTGTTGAATAGAAAATAAGTCAAAACAATGAATATAAAGAATTTGATAGGTGTTGCCTTAATCGCAGCAATGATGCTGACGGCAACTGGATGCAAAGAGAAGAAAGAAGAGACAAATGTTGCCAATGTTCAGGAAGAAAAGACGGAATTGGTTTCGGTACAGACACTTGCAAAGGAGACTATCTCCAAGAGCATAAGCATCTCGGCAGTGTTGCAACCATACGAGACTATGAACATTTCACCGTCGGTAACAGGTATCATAAAGAAGATAAATGTTGATGTGGCATCGCGTGTCAGCAAAGGCCAGACACTTGTGCAGATGGACGAAACGCAGTTGAAAACCACGCGTTTGCAGTTTGCCAACCTCGAAAAGGAACTTGGTCGTGTAGAAGCTTTGCTAAAGAGCGGAAGCGTATCGCAGCAGACCTACGACCAGACCAAGGTGCAGTACGACCTTACAAAGGAAAACCTTGAGTTCCTCGAGAAAAACACATACGTCAAGGCAGACTTTTCGGGTGTAATTTCGGCAAAGAACTTCGAGTCGGGCGAACTATACAGCGGAATGCCAATACTTACATTGATACAGATTAACATGCTGAAGGCAATAGTAAACATTCCCGAAGCCTACTTCCCGATGATAAAGACTGGAACAAAAGTTCAGCTCAGTTCCGACATCTACAAGGGACGCACTTTCGAAGGAACAATCGAAATCATATACCCCACCATCGACCCCAATACCCACACATTCCAGGCAAAGGTAAGGATTCCTAACGCAAAGGAGGAACTTCGTCCAGGTATGTATATGAGCGTAAACATCGACCTCGACAACATCGAAGCAATAATAGTTCCCTACCAGTCGGTTCTTAAACTGCAGGGGGCTAACGAAAGATATGTATTCATCAACAACGACGGCTATGCAAAGCGTGTAGTTGTTGAAATGGGCAAGCGTTTCGACGACAAGATTGAAATCATATCGAACGACATTAAGGAAGGCGACGAACTTGTTGTTGTCGGTCAGGCAAAACTCGTCGATGGCGTAAAACTTAACATTTCCAAATAAAGCAGAAAGGACAAGACGATGAGTATCTACAAAACCGCAATACAAAAGCCTATCACTACGGGACTTATCTTTGTCGCCGTAATTGTGATGGGTCTGTTCTCGCTGTCACGACTGCCAATCGACCAGTTCCCCGAAATCGACCCGCCGTATGTCACCATTATGACAACCTATCCGGGTGCAAACGCCAGCGAAATCGAAACCAACATAAGCAAGATTCTCGAAAATGCACTTAACTCCGTCGATGGACTTAAGAACTTGTTTTCCACCTCGAAGGATAACCTTTCCATTGTAACGCTCGAATTTGAGTGGGGAGTCAACATCGACGATGTGATGAACGACATCCGCTCCTATGTCGATTTGGTTTACGACAACCTGCCCGACGGTGTAAGCCGACCAATGATTATCAAGTTGAACTCGAGCGCAATGCCAATCATGCAACTCGGATTCACTGCCGAGGAAAGTTATGCAGGCTTGGACAAAATATTGGAGGACAATGTAGTAAATACGCTGAACCGTATCGACGGCATCGGAAACATTTCGCTTTCGGGAGCCCCCGACCGTTATGTGTATGTTGACCTTGACCCCAACCAGCTCGACGCCTACAACCTTTCGGTTGAAGTAGTCGGAAATGCCATTGCAGGCAACAACCTCAACCTTGCATCGGGAACCGTGAAGATGGGAAAGGAACAGTACCAGCTCCGCGTTGAAAGCGAATACATTGAAAGTTCCGAAATCAACAACATAGTTGTAACAACCACCCCCGACGGCAAACAGGTTTTCGTCCGCGACCTTGCAACAGTGCGCGATACCATCAAGGACCTGTCGCTCGACGAAAGAATAAGCATCCTCGAAGACGGTCAGGAAGTTCTCGGAAAGGAAGGTGTCCGTTTGCAAATCAGCAAGCAGACCGGCGCAAACACCGTTGAAATATGTAGGAAGGTGAACGCCGAAATGGAGAAAATCATGAAAATCCTTCCTCCAGACATCAAATGTACCGTAATCCGCGATGGTTCAATAGAAATCAAGAATGCAATCTTCGGTCTTGCCGACTCAATATTCTACGCTTTGCTGTTCGTGGTACTCGTTGTGCTAGTATTCCTCGGCAACTGGCGTTCAACATTGATTATCAGCTTGACAATTCCTATTTCGCTTATCGTATCATTCATCTACCTGCTCATGGCCGACAGCTCGCTCAACATAGTCTCGCTTGCTTCGCTTACCATTGCAATCGGTATGGTGGTGGACGATGCTATCGTTGTACTTGAAAACATTACCAAGCACATCGAACGAGGCTCCAGCCCGCGCGAAGCTGCAATCTACGCGACCAACGAGGTATGGGTATCTGTTATCGCGACCACCCTTGTTATCGTTGCCGTGTTCGTCCCGCTTACAATGCTTACAGGTATGGCAGGTATCATGTTCAAGGAACTCGGATGGATTGTTACAATAGTAGTATGTACCTCAACGGCAACAGCTATCACGCTTATCCCGATGCTCTGTTCAAAGATGCTGAAAGCTAACAAGTTCTTCGTCAACAAGGAGGAAGAAAAGGAATACCTTGCAAAGCAGAAGAAGAAAATTTTCTCTCACAAGAATACTATCGGCAAGCTGTTCGACAAGATTGACCTCTGGTATTCGAAACTGCTCCGCGTATGCCTCAACCATAAACTTATCACTATGCTTATTGCTCTTGCAATATTCGTAGTTTCGCTGATTCCGTTTACCAACGGCACAATCGGAACCGACTTCATGCAGCAGCAGGACAATGGCAGCATGTCAATCAAGATAGAACTCCAGCGCGGTACAAGAATCGAAGAAACACTTAAAACTGCCCGTAGGATAGAGTGCAGGATTCATGAACTTATCCCCGAAACCAAGGTTATCTCTACTTCGGCAGGTTCGAACGACGAATCAAGTATTTCGGCATTGTTCTCGGGAACAACCAACAACAAGATAAACATGACAGTCAGAACATCGAAGAAATACGAGCGTAAGCGTACAATCTTCGAAATGGCCGAAATTATCCGTGAAGAACTGAAGAGTTACCCCGAAATCATCAACTATTCGGTTTCGACAAGCAGCGGCGGCGGTGGCGGTATGGGCAACAACAATGTTTCGGTTGAAATCTACGGCTACGACTTCGACGAAACAAATATCCTTGCCAACGAGTTGAAACATAAGTTCAAGGAACTGCCGTCGGCACGCGACGTGACCATAAGCCGTGAGGAAGACCGTGCTGAACTTCAGATAGTTTTCGACAAGGAAAAGCTTGCACGCCACGGACTTAGCACATCTCAAGCCGCAATGTATGTAAGATACCGTGTAAACGGAATGACTGCAGGATTCCTGAAGGAAGACGGTAAGGAATACGACATCGTTGTCCGACTGAAGGAAGAATTCCGCAACAGCCTAACCGACATCGAGGAACTTACCATAATGGGACCGAGAGGTGAAAAAATCAAGTTGAGCGAACTTGCCGAAATTAGCGAATACTGGTGTCCTCCTAACATCGAGCGCAAGAACCGTCAGCGTTACCTCACCGTAAGCGTAACTCCTTACAATGCTTCGTTGGGCGACCTTGCAAAGGATATTCAGGGCGTTATCGACCAGACAAATATTCCGCTTGGCATCTCTACCCGACTTGGCGGTTCGTACGAAACCCAGCAGGATACCTTCAAGGATATGGTTACCTTGGCACTGCTCATCATGATGTTGGTTTACATTGTAATGGCATCGCAGTTCGAATCTTTCTCCAAGCCGTTCATCATAATGATGTCAATCCCGTTCGCAATAACCGGTACTATCCTCGCATTGCTTATTACTGGCGCAACCCTCGACATGATGGGCGCATTAGGCTTGATACTTCTTATAGGTATCGTTGTTAAGAACGGTATCGTGCTCGTCGATTACATCAACCTTATGCGCGACCGTGGCTACGAACTGAAGGAAGCAATTGCCCTTTCGGGACAGTCGCGTCTGCGTCCTGTACTTATGACGGCGTTCACCACAATCCTCGGTATGGTGCCAATGGCAATGAGTACCAGCGAAGGCTCCGAATTGTGGCACGGCATGGGTGTTGTAGTAATCGGCGGTCTTACCGTATCGACCTTCGTAACCTTGATTGTCGTCCCAGTGCTTTACGCAATCTTCTCGCGCAAGGGCGAACGCGACGACCAGGCTAAGCTCCGCAAGACATTCGTATTCATGGACATCAACAATGCCGACTACGAATACCTCGACAAGGAAGAAGAAAATGCAGAAACAACAGGTAATACGAATGAAGAACAAATAAAATCATAGATAGTAAGGTCGCGGCGCGCCACTACTCAACGAGAACGGCGAAGCCTTCAACGAAGTTAAACTTAGAAACTTATAAACGATTTAACAATGAAAGCAGTATTCATAGTATATAACCAGGCAAACACCGAGCGTGTTGAATATATTCTCGATGCACTGAACATCAGAGGCTTCACATATTGGGAAAATGTGCAGGGACGAGGCACCAAAAATGGTGAACCGCGCCGAGGCACCCACACTTGGCCGGAAATGAACTCGGCAATAGTTACGGTTGTTCCCGACGAGAAAGTTCCCGAACTTCTCGAAACAGTAAAGAAACTTGACAACCGCAACCGTGAAGTCGGTGTAAAGGCATTTGTGTGGAACATCGAGCAGATGATTTGATTTAGGCAAAGGAAAACAGATTTCATAACGAGAAAAGCGGGAGCAATTTTGTTTCCGCTTTTTCTATTTTTTCCAACTCAGTCATATAGCGCAGTAAATCAGCGACAAATCATGACAAAAAAAAATCAAATAATCCTTTGCCAATCTAAAAAAAGGCATTACCTTTGCGCCCGTGTTTGCCCAGGTGGTGAAATTGGTAGACACGCCAGCTTGAGGGGCTGGTGCTCACAAAGGGCGTGCAGGTTCAAGTCCTGTCCTGGGCACGAAAAAGCGAACTTTGGTTCGCTTTTTTTGTATCCAGACCTCCTCCATCATAACAAAAAAAGCAGGTCATTTGACCCACCTTAATAAAATTCACATACAGGACATCTTCTTTATGCAAGAAATGCAAGAATGTAATTTTTACTGCGTCCGCTTGCTTCGGATGGCTTTAGAATACCCTTTTCAATTAGGTCGTGAATGTCGCGGAGAGCAGTGTCCTGAGAGCATTTGCATATCTTTGCCCACTTTGAGGTGGTAAGTTTTCCGAAAAACTCATCCCACAGCATATTGATTATTTTGCGTTGGCGTTCGTTTAGTTGCGTGTCTTTATGTATGTCCCAGAACTTTGTCTTTTCCACTATTGTTTTTACTTTCTCCAGAGACTTCTCCATTGCTTGTTTTGTGCAGTTGAGAAACCATATAAGCCACTCTGTTATCTCAGGTTTTCCGCAGGTTGTCCGTTCCAGAATATCGTAATACTCCTTCCTGTTGTTTCGGATTTCTGCCGATAGACTGTAGTACCGATGCTGCATATTGTCGGAACGGGCTAATAGCAGGTCGGTTATTGTACGGGTTAATCTTCCGTTGCCATCGTCAAATGGGTGAATTGCAACGAACCAGAGATGGGCGACTGCAGCTTTCAGTATGCTGTCTGTTTGTGTGTCTGAATTTATCCAAGCAAGAAATTTTTCCATTTCTTCAGGCACTTGGCAAGAGTCTGGTGCACGGTAGTGTACCTTCTCTTTACCCATTGCTCCCGAAACTATTAGCATTGCGTCATCACCTTGTCGCCAGTTGGCGACTGTAATTTTATATGCACCGCTACGTCCGTATGGGAATAGGGCTGCGTGCCAGTCGAAAAGTCGTTCTGCTGTAAGAGGTTTGTTACAATTGGTTACTGCATCAATTGTCACTTGAACCACACCTTCTATATAATGGTCGCTTTCGGGAAGTCCTGCATAGTCAAGTCCCAAATGTCTTGCAAGTGACGACCTTACCGAATCTGCTTTCAAGCGTTCTCCTTCTATTTCCGATGACATTACAACATCTTGCGTCATTGCTTCAAGTGCAGTTTTGCTTTGAGTTTCAAATCCGACCATGGAAAAAGTTCCGAAAACTTTCCCTTGAATGTTTCTTACCTCGCCTAGCAATTTCTCAATTTTGCCGCTATCCCATTGGAAATCAGTCCAATTTTTATGTTGCCAAATATAAATAGGTCTCATACCGAAAAAATTATGCGGCAAATATACGAATTAATCTCCGCAAATTTGCGGAGATTAAGTATTTTTTTCTCCGCATTTTCCGAATTTATCAAATCGTTATTCTTTTAGAAGTGCAAATATTATGTCCGCTTACACTCATCATCTGTGAAATAGTGAACTTATGTGAGAGATACATATTTGTGATGCAACTTCTACAGACAGTATTACTTGATACGAGTTGCCACCTTTTCTTTAACGGATAAACCTTATCATATTAAAACGCATTCCATCCCTGCGCCTTCAAATCGAGTTCGACGCCATTACGGGCGACAAACTTTCTGCAATTAGCATCTTCGCAGATATATCCGATTATTGCCACATCGTTCATTTCTTCAATAATCTCCTTCTTGTCGAGCGGCACAGTGAACAGCAATTCGTAGTCCTCGCCCCCATTCATTGCGGCAAGGCTTGGGTCGAGACGGAACTTGTTCGATACAAACTCGGTCTGCTCGTGAATTGGAATCTTGTCCTCATACACACGGCAACCTACGCCCGACTCCTTGCAGATATGCAGCAATTCCGACGATAGTCCGTCCGAAATGTCAATCATTGCATTGGGAACAATTCCTCGCTTTTTGAGTTCACGAACAATGTCACGGCGAGGTTCGGGCTTCAACTGGCGTTCAATGACATACTCGTATCCTTCGAGTTCCGGCTGAGTGTCCTTGTCGTCCATATAAAGTTTTGCTTCGCGCTCAAGGACTTTCAAACCTATGTAGGCACCGCCCAAGTCACCGCTTACGCAGACAAGGTCGTTCTTTTTTGCTCCGCTACGGTAGGCAATGTCTTCCTTCTTGGCTTGTCCAATGGCAGTAATGTTGATGAAAAGTCCCGACAGCGAACTTGTTGTGTCACCACCGATAAGTTCCACATCAAAACGGTCGCAGGCAAGTTTAATGCCTTCGTACAACTGCTCCATAGCCGTCACCGAGAACTTGCGGCTTATTGCAACAGAAACCGTAATATATTTAGGTGTGCCGTTCATTGCGTAAATATCGCTAAGATTTACTGCAACAGCCTTGTATCCAAGATGTTTCAGAGGTGTGTAAATCAAATTGAAGTGAACACCTTCGACGAGCAGGTCGGTGGTAACAAGATTGCAGATGTCGCCACATTCAAACACAGCACAGTCGTCGCCTATGCCTTTTATAAGATTCTTATCAATGACAGTCAGGTCCTTTGTGAGATGGTCGATGAGACCGAATTCCCCAAGTTCAGATATTTCAACAGGTTTCTTGTTTTCCATAATTTGATTTACGATTTTAGATTTACGATTGACGATTTAGGATTGATTTACTTTGACAATATGTAAAATTCCGTTCTTCTGTTTTTCGCTCTGCCGGCTTCGGTGCGGTTGTCGGCAATAGGCATGTTGGGACCGTAGCCCTTGTAGCTTACATTTGCCTTTGGAACACCTTTTGACAATAAGTAGTCATAAACTGCCTGCGCACGGCGGTTCGACAGCGTTATGTTTGTCTGCGCACTGCCGATGTTGTCGGTGTGACCGCGGATTTCAACCTTTACGGTCGGATTCGACTTCAGGAATTCGGCAAACTCGTTCAGTACCGCATAGCTCTTCTGGTTTATCTCGTACGATGCCGTTGCGTAGTATATGTCGTTGATTTGAACCGACTTTCCTGCTTCTATCGGCTTCACTTCAAAGTTGACCTCAATAGGTTTTTCAAAGGTTTCCTCGGTTGGTTCAATCAATGTTGATGAAAAGCTGTAGTCTTCCTTCTTCACAACCATCAGGAAATCGTCGTTTTCGTTTTTTGCGGTTACGGCAACTGCGTAATGTCCTGTTTCGGCATCTACAACGCCTTCCGACACTTCTTCGGTACGGGTGTTTTTCACTTCTAGCTTGGCATCGCTGAGCGCGTAGCCGTTGTCATCCACGAGCTGACCTTTCACGAGGAATACCTTTTCGGGACGGGCTTCCTTGTAAAGGTCAATGGCGTAGATGTCCCATCCGCCCTTGCCGTTAAGTTTGTTCGATGCGAAATATGCCTTGGTTCCCTGAGTGTTGACGACAAAACCCAAGTCGTTGTTCTTGGTATTGATTGGATAGCCGATGTTGACAGGCTTTGTCCAGTTGCCGTCCCTGAACTTGGAGAAGAAAATGTCGTATCCGCCAATTCCGAGATGACCGTCGGAAGAGAAATACAATGTCTGGCTGTCGGAATGTATGAACGGCGACTTTTCGTTGCCGGGGGTATTGATTTTCGAACCGAGGTTCTTGGCTTTTGTCCAGTTGCCCTTTTCGTCCTTGGTCGAATAGTAGATGTCGGATGTTGGATTGTCGGGGTCGAAGCCGATGTTGCTTTCGCGTATGCTGGCGAAGTAGAGGGTTTTGCCGTCGGCCGAAATAGAGGGCTGGCTTTCCCAGGTCTTAACGCCATTGATGTTAGGACCGAGCGATTTCAGTTCCGACCAGCCGTCGCCAACGCGGGTTGACATATAGATGTCGCAGTTGTCGTAGTCGCGGCTCACGAATTCGCATATTGTGATGAAAAGCGTCTTGTTGTCGATGGAGATTGAGGCTGCACCTTGGTTTTTGCCCGAGTTGAAAGGATATGGCAGCGGTTCGCCCGGCGAGAAGATTAGCCCCTTGTCGTCGGAAGCCTTCGATACGGTAAACTCTTCGACAAAGCGGTCGCCATAAATCGAATTTATTTCCTTTTTCATATAGGCCTTCGTAAACAGAGCCAGCGAACCGTCGGGCGAGATGAGCGGCAGGTAGTCGTCGTATGCACTCGACACGCCTTCCACAATCACAGGCTCGAACGGAACCGGATTTTCAATCAAATTTAGGTACTGCTCTATATAATGATAGGTGCTTTCGGCGTCGGTGTAGTACTTTGTGCCCTTCTTGCCGTTGTCGATGTAGGTTTTCAGGTAGGTCTTGGCTACGTCGAGCTTGTCGTGGCTGAAGAAAATCTTTCCCAATGTGTAGCATACTTCGTAGTTCTGGTACGAAGGGCAGAGCTTTGCCACGCTTTCGAGGCATTTCACGTAGCGCGAGTAGTAGTTGTTCTGGCTTTTGGGGTCTTTTGCGCTCTTGTACTTCGAGTAGTTGATTTCGGAACTAGCCACCCAAGCCTCGGTAAATTCGGGCTCCTCGTCGATAATCTTTGCGAAGATGACTTCGGCTTCGTTCATCTTGCCGTCGTTGAGCAGCTGCACGCCCTTCTGGAAACTCTTTACCAGTTTCTTGTCGTCGATGTCATTACAGAATTCACCGTCAAACTGGGCGTAACTGCGGAAAAATCCTACAGTCAAGATTATCAGCAATATGAAAAGTCGCCTTGCCATCTAAAGAGCAAATAAATAGCAAAGATAATAAAAATATGCAGAATGGACGCAAACTTTCGGAAGAATTTTTCGAATCACAGTTTCACAGACTTGGAGTCTTGAAGTCTGGTGTGCTCCAAGAATTTAATTATGTTATGCTACCCCGCTATTTATACGCTATATAGAAAATTTACCCGTTGAAAAGCAATAAAAAAGCATCTGTTTCGTTATTCTATCATCAAATTTTACAAAATTATGAATAGGATAATATTAACAATAATGATTTTTACTGCAATTGTAGCAGGTTGTACAGAATATAAAATGAACCATTGCAAATGCGATGATATGCCAGCACAAGATGCAGGAACCGGACTTATTGTCGGCACAGCCACACAAAATAGCGAAAACGACTCATTGGTTAGTGCTTGGAAGACAGGAAGCGGAGTTGTTACATCCGATGAAAATAATATATTCGGCATAGTAAATTCGGACGGTTCTCCTATTGATTTTTCAAAATACTCTGTGTTATTCAAAAGGACCTCTGGTAATGGTTCAACAAAATTTTTAAGGGATGTCACCAAAGATGACAATGCAAAAAAATATGTGTACACAATTACAAATTTGCAATGCGATTATTTCCAAGATTATTTAGGAACTATCAATCTTGTTCTAATTCCAAAGATAGAGGACGGCTATTATGTTGAAATTATAGAAAAGCAAGCATGGTGGATTCATCATAAAATCAAAAAAGAGTCTCTAATGGAAACTTATATATTCAAGGAAGATAGCGACGGCAGTTGGAAACTCGAAAGCGAAACTAAACATTAATAGCGAGGGCTAAAAGGCGGACAGGCCCACAGTCTAACGGTCTGGCGGTCTGTCCAGGTGGTTTTGTGTTAGCCTGTTAGTTCTATTCGATATGGAAGCAAAACTCATGAGATGTTATATAATGTATGTTGTGTAAGAAAATATGCAGATATGTGCGTTTTTTTTCGCGAAATGTGTCTTGTTTTAAATTTATGTTTATATTTGCGGCGTTAAATAATGATAAATTTTTTATCATGAAACGAATAGCATTATTATTTACAAATTTTTCTTTAGAAGATTTGAGTTCAGGAACTTATATAATTGCACTAAAAACACTATCAAAATCATTAACACTAAAATTAATAAAACTATGAAAAAACATATTGTATTTATAGTAGCATTGCTAATTATTTCCGCATTAATATTCCAGTCATGTCGGATTCATTGTTCAGCTTTCCCCGAATGGCTATGCAAATATGCACCATACGAAGAAGTGCAAATATGCACCATACGAAGAAGGCAGCACAGTTTCTTTCAAGAACGAAAATGATTCTGTAATAAAACTAGAAGTTATAAATTTTTACAAATCAGAAGCTAATAGTTTCAGTAGAAATTGCAAATGTAGCTGTGGGGGTGATTTGTCTGTAGGTTTAAAAAATGAGCAACTGGCATTAAATATATATTTTTATCTTAATGAAAATCGGGGAAACCAAGGTATTGGGACAATTGGCAATATATCTGTTTCCTTAAAAAGCGTGGACAAAGACCTTGCAGGCTTATCATATAAAGACGATTTCCCAGATATAAACCCGTATGATTATGGACACGAACAAAAACTTGGCGATACAATTGTTTTGCAAAATACAAAGAACGACGATTTCTCTGATATGGTTATCGTAAAAGGCAAAGGACTTACCGAATTTTACGACAAGGAGAATAATTGCACTTGGAGGTTGGCGGAGTAATTTGCGATGGGCTTGAAGGCTAACAGGCTAACAGACTGTCTGGGTGTTTTTCTGTTTGCTTGCTAGTTTCTTTATCTCTATATAAAATATATGCTAAAAGTATAATATCAGATTTATAATTTGGTTGCCATTCTTTCCCTTAATATCTTTGCAAAAGTTTAATTTAAAATTTTATCTATGAGAAAAATAGCATTATTATTTACAATTTTGATTTTAGTTTTTGTAGGTATTTCTTGTAATAAGTACGGGGGTTGCCAATTGGCTGCTGTCTCATTAAGATACCCAGAAATAAAAGAAGCTGATACATTAAAGGTGTGCATAATAAAAACAGAGCAAAACGATTTGTCATCAGTCGTAGGAGTAAGCAAATATGAAATTGTTAATTGCAACCATTTTCCGTTAGAACTCAATGATATTGATCACGAACGCTATGGCTATGGCGAATATTTCAACGACTACATTGTATATATTGAAAATACCGAATATAGAGATACTGTTACAGACATAAAAATAGAGTGGGAAGAGCCTTGCAAAGTTGCTAGTTGCCAATATAGATTTAACGGTGAACTTCACAATGGTAATGGCGGTTTTATAGACATTTATCCAAGAGGAAATAATTAAAAGGCTAACAGGCTTGCAGGCTAACAGACTTACAGTCTGGCAGTCTGTTTGACTAGCCTTCTGTTAGACATACGGGCTAGTCTTCAGTTAGCCTTTTTGCCCGACAAAGAAATTCTCAAACAACATATAACACATATAAAATTCATTCGATGCAAAGCATTGCACCGATACAGTCTTTGAACATTAAACGTTGAACTTGAAACGGCGCCAGACATTGAAACAGCGCAGCGAGAACGGCGAAGCTATTGAAACGGCACCAGCCATTCAAACAGCGTAGCAAGAAACGGCGTAGCCATTGAAACGGCGTAGCCATTCAAACTTAGAAACTTTTTTTTCGCTATTTGTTTGAATTACAAAAAAATGTTGTACTTTTGCGGCTCGAAATTTTTTATAAATAATGTCTAACCAAATTAATTGTTTTTAATTAAATGACAACAAAGAACATTCAGCCCATCGAGGACTTCAATTGGGATGCCCTGGGCAAAAAAGAAAACAGCTTCGACGGTGTAAGCCGCGAAGAATTAGAAAAGAAATACGGTGAAACCTTCAGCCAGATTCAGGAAGGTACCGTAGTTGACGGAACTATCGTTGCTATCAACAAGAGAGAAGTTGTAGTTAACATCGGCTACAAGTCGGAAGGTGTTATAAACGCAGCAGAATTCCGTTACGAAACCGACATCAAGGTTGGTGACAAGGTAGAAGTTTTCGTGGAAAGCATGGAAACTGCAAACGGTCAGTTGCTCCTCTCACACAAGAAGGCTCAGTCGCTCAAGTCGTGGGATAGAGTTAACGAGGCTTGCAACAACGACGAAATCGTTAAGGGTTACATCAAGTGCCGTACTAAGGGCGGTATGATTGTTGACGTATTCGGAATCGAAGCATTCTTGCCAGGTTCTCAGATTGACGTTAAGCCAATCCGCGACTACGACGTATTCGTTGGTAAGACTATGGAACTCAAGGTTGTGAAGATCAACGACGAATTCAAGAACGTAGTTGTTTCTCACAAGGCTCTCATCGAGGCAGAACTCGAAGAACAGAAGAAGCAGATTATCTCTAAGCTCGAAAAGGGTCAGGTACTCGAAGGTACTGTTAAGAATATCACCAGCTACGGTGTATTTATCGACTTGGGCGGTGTTGACGGTCTCATCCACATCACCGACTTGTCATGGGGACGCGTTACTCATCCGGAAGAAATCGTTCAGTTGGATTCGAAGATTCAGGTTGTTATCCTCGACTTCGACGACGACAAGAAGCGCATCGCTCTCGGTCTCAAGCAGCTCACTCCTCATCCATGGGATTCGCTCGACCCGAACCTCAAGGTTGGTGACAAGGTTAAAGGTAAGGTTGTTGTTATCGCCGACTACGGTGCATTCATCGAGATTGCTCCGGGCGTAGAAGGTTTGATTCACGTATCAGAAATGTCGTGGTCGCAGCACCTCCGTTCAGCTCAGGAATTCATGAAGGTTGGCGACGAAGTTGAAGCCGTTATCCTCACCCTCGACCGCGAAGAACGCAAGATGTCTCTCGGTATCAAGCAGCTCCATCCAGATCCATGGGAAGAAATCGAACAGAAGTACCCAGTTGGTTCAAAGCACATGGCTAAGGTTCGCAACTTCACTAACTTCGGCGTTTTCGTTGAACTCGAAGAAGGCGTTGACGGTTTGGTACACATTTCAGACCTTTCATGGACCAAGAAGATTAAGCACCCGTCAGAATTCACTTCAGTTGGTGCTGAACTCGAAGTTGTAGTATTGGAAATCGACAAGGAAAACCGTCGCTTGAGCCTCGGCCACAAGCAGATTGAAGAAAATCCTTGGGACGTATTCGAAACTATCTTCACAGTTGATTCAATCCACGAAGGTACTATCGTCGAAATGAGCGACAAGGGTTCGATTATCGCATTGCCTTACGGCGTTGAAGGTTTCGCAACTCCACGTCACCTCATCAAGGAAGACGGTACTCCAGCTAAGATTGACGAAAAGCTCCCGTTCAAGGTTATCGAATTCAACAAGGAAAACAAGAAAATCTTTGTTTCGCACTCGAGAACTTTCGAAGACCTGAACAAGCCCGCTGACGATGAAAAGAAGAAGGAAAGCAAGGCTAAGAAGGCAAAACCAGCCGACAAGATGGAAAAGACCACTATCGGTGACGTTACCGACCTCGCAGCTTTGAAGGAAGAACTTCTCCAGCAGGAAAAGAACCAGAAATAATAGGTAACTATTATAATTAAAAAAGGATGCTTGCGCATCCTTTTTTTGTCTTGCAGGCTAATATAAAAAAGCATTAAGGTCATTCTTAATGCTTTTTTCGTGTCTTTGGTCTGTACGACTGTCAGCCTGCGAGCCCTTTTGGGTTGAGGTTGTTTTGAGGTTGTTTGAAATGGTTTGAGGTTGTTTGAGGTTGTTTGAAATGGTTTGAGGTTGTTTGAAATTGGCTGTCAGCCTATTAGCCTTCGAGCCTTTTAGCCTTTCAGCCCATACATCACACACACGCAATGGCACACTTTTCCGCATACAGGACACGAATAACCCTTCTCTATGCTGTCATTCAGCCAATAGTCAGGAATTTCGCGCTCGGGGACAAAACCATTCCTCCGAAAAATGACATCGGAATTCACAACCCCGTCGTGCTTCCACAAAGGAGAAAAAATTTGCTCTGCACCAAGACCTTTCAAATAATCCACAGCCTTAGCCACCAAAGCCGTACCAATGCCCCTTCCCGAATACTCTTGCGCAACAGCAACAGTCTTCACATACGCCTTTCCATCTTCAGAATCAATGTATGCAATACAAAATCCAACGACATTATTTTCGTCAGCCTCCTCAGCCACAATGACTTTCTTTCCGACAAAATCATCGGCAGTGATATAGCCTTCGCCAAGTTGCTTGTCGGCAATGGCAACTACACATTCGGTATCGGCTACGTTAAAATCTCTTATTTCAACCATAGTTGAATGATTTGAATGCAAAATTATGAAAAAATATTGATGCCAGCACCGATTAGCATTTCGACAACAAATTGTCAAAAAATAAATGAAAAGATATTATACATATTAATAAATATTTGTAACTTTGCTTGCGAATTTCATTTACATAATAGGAGTAGTAACATTTAATAATTTTTTCTATGAAAAGGTTTACATTTTTACTAATGGCATTGCTCGTAGCGGCTATGGGCTTTGCACAAAACAAAAGTAGCGCTAATTTGAAAAGCAAAACGGATTGCAGAACCATAGTGCCACAAAAATCAACTGTCCAAAATTCCATCAGGGCACTGCGCAGTAATGAAGCCATCATAATCCTGTCTGCTGGCGACGTATGGGGAGACGGTTCCGGATACCAGATGCTTCTTGATGCCGATGCAACAGCCTACGGTTCAACAATACCTACAACAGGCAATTTGTCAACATCAGGCGACGTTCCGTCAAGCGTATATGACCAATTCGAATACAAAATTCCAACAAATGCCGACGGTGCTTGCAACACGACCAACATCGTTCTGAACAACAGCGTGGCAATCAATGTTCCCGCCGGCACATACGACTGGTGCATTACCAATCCTACACCCGACGACTTGGTCTATATAGCAAGCTCCAATGGAAATATTGCCGCACGTTATGACAATTATGTCTTTGAAGCTGGAAAAATATACACATTCACAGTTTCTTTCGGAGGAACAAACGACCAGGTTGACCTCACAATCGAAGACATGCCTACAGGACCGACATTGAGAGCCAGTGAAACTCAAATGTCATTCTACAACGACATCAGCAGCACAAACGAAGCATCAACCGTTACAATCATAGGCATGAACCTAACGGCAAACATTACCGCCACCGTAACTGCTCCGTTCTCTGTCTCTTCCGACAACAACACCTTCGGGACTACAGCAACACTGGGCACCATCGGAGGCACTCTTTATGTAAATTATTCACCAGCTACAACAGGAACCGACAATGGCACCTTGACATTAACCAGCGACGGAGCCGCCCCACTGACTATTGCACTCAACGGTACCGCATACGAATGCAACACAATCTACGCTCCTTGGATAGAAACATTCGACCCATCCAACCCCTCATTATACTGCTGGAGCATAATCGACAACAATCAGGACGGCAATACGTTCGGACTATCCAATTATTCAGGAAACTACTGTATGATTATCAACTATACAGACCAGAACAACGACTTCCTTTTATCGCCATCGCTGTACGTTGCTAGTGGCGACTACCTGACTTTCAAGGTTGCACATAGGGGTTCCTATCCAGAAACATACCAAGTATATGCCTATGTGAACGAAACTCTCACTTCAATTAGAAATGCAACACAAACAACTACAGTGATGCCAGAATTAGAAACTGTAACAGTTGACCTGTCTGCATACGAAGGACAAACCATACAGATTGCAATAAGAAACACAAGTGCAGACCAATGGACATTCTATGTTGACGATTTCATATTCCACAACACCCCAACCGTACCGGAAATTGCACTAACATCCGTAGTTCCAGCAAATGGTTCTTCAATAGCAGCAGGACAAGGTCTCACTATAGGCGGTGTTGTCACAAACAACGGCATCAACCTTACATCATACAAGGTTTCATATACAGTTGACGGCGGCGAACCAGTTGAATATACCGTTAGCGGAATAAATGTTGAAAACATGAGCACACATAGTTTCACACACCCGACTGCTATCAACGGTTTGTCTGTAGGCTCCCACACCATAGCTGTTACCGTATCCAATCCCAATGGTGTTGCCGACAACAATAGCGACAACAGCCAGACCTTTACAATAAATGTAGTCGATTGCAGTTTGCCAATCTCAACATTCCCGTATGTTGAAGACTTTGAAAACGGAATCAACCCTTGCTGGACTCTTGTCGATGCCGATGGCGACGGATATGGCTGGGTAACCGCTTCCAATGTCGGCGGCGTATATTTCCCGAATGGTCAAAATATCGTAGGTTCAGGCCATAATTCATCCAATATGTTTGTCTCCGGTTCATTTACCAATGCGACAAATTCGGTCTTAAATCCAGACAACTGGGCAATATCACCTGCCATTGACCTGACTAACGCCACAACAGCACAACTGAGTTTCTTTGCGGCTGCTCAAGACAGGGAGTATCCTGCAGAACACTATGGCGTATATGTTTCTACAACTACCACCGACCCGTCTGCTTTCACATTGATTTGGGACGAAACAATGGACCAGAACGGTGGCTCACATAGCAAGGCACAAGGTACATGGGGCGCAAAGACTGCCAACCTCAGCGACTATGTAGGTCAGACTATCTACATCGGCTTCCGTCATTTCAACTGCTCCGACGCATTCCTGCTCCTCATCGACGATGTGAAAGTCAATGTAACATTCACTATCAATGTAGTATCAAACAACGATGCATTCGGCACAGCAACAGGTGGCGGCACTTTTGATGCAGGAGCACAAATTTCCATCTCTGCTACTCCAGCCGAACACTACCACTTCGTTTCGTGGAACGACGGAAACACTGACAATCCGCGTACGGTAACCGTTTCCGATGCGGAAACATATACCGCAATATTTGCAATCGACCAGTTCACCATTACGGTTAACTCCAACGACGAAACAATGGGAACAACCGGAGGTAGCGGAACTTACAATTATGGTGATGAAATCCAGATTTCTGCAACTCCTGCCGAACATCACCACTTTGTACAGTGGAGCGACGGTAACGTACAAAATCCACGTACAATTACAGTAACCGACAACGTAAGCTACACTGCCGAATTTGCAATCGACCAGCATTCTGTTATGGTTGCTTCTGCAAACAACGCTTGGGGAAACGTAAGCGGCAGCGGAACATACAATTATGGTGAAGTAATTCAGATTTCGGCAACTCCAGCCGAACACTACCACTTTGTTTCGTGGAACGACGGCAACACCGACAACCCACGTACTATAACTGTTACCGAAGACCTTGTATATGTTGCCACATTTGCAATAGACCAGTTTGAAATTACGGTTAATTCCAACAGCGAAACTATGGGAACCGTCAACGGCGGAGGAACATACGACTATGGCGATGAAATCCAGATTTCGGCAACTCCAGCCGAACATCACCACTTCGTTTCGTGGAACGACGGCAACGCCGACAACCCACGCACGATAACCGTTACCGAATCGGCAAGCTACACCGCAACGTTTGCAATCGACCAGTTCACAATTACACTTGTTTCTGACGACGAGAACATGGGAACCGTCAGCGGAGACGGAACATACGACTATGGTTCAGAAAGGCAGATTTCGGCAATCCCGGTCGAGCATTTCCGCTTCGTATCGTGGAACGACAACAACACCGACAACCCGCGCTCAATAATCCTGACCGCAGACACTACATTCACGGCTTATTTCGAGGCTATACCTCAATATGTTATAGAAGCCACATCGTCAAACGAAGAATTTGGTACGGTTGCCGGCGGCGGAACCTACTACGAAGGTACAACCATAACTATAAATGCAACTCCTAATGATGGATATGTATTCACATCATGGGACGATGGCAATACGGAAAATCCGCGCACAATTATTGTGACCGAAAACGCAAGTTACGTAGCTAATTTCGTCGATATTCTCACCACACAAACTTTTACCATAACCGCAACATCTTCTAACGAAGCATATGGTACGGTAACAGGTGGCGGTACTTACGCAGGATGGACAATAATAGAACTTGTTGCTACCGCTAACGACGGCTACAGGTTTGTAGCATGGGACGACGACAACACCGAAAATCCTCGCCAGATAACCGTCTTGGAAGATGCGACCTACACTGCAATATTCGAGGCAATACCTACATACGACATCACTGTCAACATTACTGGCAACGGCACAGTTACCTACAATGGCGAAGCTGTTGAAGATGCAGAAACAATCACTGTACGAGAAGGCGAAAATGTTGCATTGTCTATGGTTGCAAACGCAAACAACATCATTGCAAGCGTAATAGTTGACGAAACAAATAATGTAACCGAATCGCTTGTCAATGGCGTTTACACATTTGAAAATGTAATGGCAAGCCACAGCATCGACATTACTTTCATCCCAACCTACAACATCACGGTTAACATTGCTGGCAACGGCTCTGTCACCTACAATGGCGAATCAATTGAAAATGCAGAAGTAATCACAGTGACCGAAGGCGAAAACGTTGCCTTGACAATAGTTGCAAACGAAAACAACCGAATAGCAAACGTAATAGTTGACGGAACGAACAATGTAACCGAATCGCTTGTTGACGGCGTTTACACATTTGAAAACGTAACGGCAAACCACAACATCGGCATAACTTTCGTGCCAACATACGACATAACAGTCAACATTGCCGGTAACGGTTCTGTCACCTACAATGGCGAAGCAGTTGAAAATGCAGAAGTAATCACACTTACCGAAGGAGAAACTGCATCATTCACCATAGCTGCCGCTACCGACAACCGCCTTGTAAGCGTAATAGTTGACGGAACGGACAATGTAACCGAATCTCTCGTTGACGGCGTTTATACATTTGAAAACATAATGGCAAACCACAGCCTCGACGTAACTTTCGAAGGAATTCCTACATACGACATTATAGTAAATATTATAGGTAGCGGTTCTGTTTCCCACAACGGTGACGAACTCGAAAATGCAGAAACAGTTACTGTATTCGAAGGCGAAACTCCTGCATTTGTAATCACACCTGACGAAGGTTACAAGATTGATGCACTCACAATTGACGAAACAACCATAGAACTCACCGAGGAAGAAACTGCAGGCTACACCTACAATTTCGATGCTGTAGCAGGAAACCACATTCTCGCTGTGAAATTTGTGGAAATTATACGCTACTACACAATCACAATTGAGTCAGAAGGTTCAGGACAAGTCTTTTACAACGGCGAAGAAGTTCATCACATCAATGATTATCCAACCACAATTACAGTAGAAGAAGGAACAACTCCATCACTTGAAATTGTTGGAGCTTGCACTACAAACGGAGAACAATTTATTATTGGAGCAGTCGCTGTTGATGGAGAAGAAGTTGAATTGCCATCAGAAGAAATGTTAATCAATTTCACCTACACATTCGAACCTGTAATGGCAAACCATACTCTTGCAATAACATTCGTTTGGGTAAGTTCGGCTGATATGATTGAAAACGGGTCAATGGCAGTTTACCCGAACCCGAACAACGGTATGTTCAGCATCGACTTCAGCAACATCGAAGGTGATGCGACCTACCAGCTCATTGATGTTCGTGGCGCAATTGTCGAAACTCGCAACATAAATGTGACGGACGGTGCAACAATGAACTTCAACCACGACCTCAAGGCCGGTACTTACTTTGTAAGAATTATAAACGGTGACAAGGTTTACGTCAAGCAGATTGTTGTTGACTAATAGACAATCATTTACAAACACAAAAGACTGCTTTCGGGCAGTCTTTTTTTTGGCAGCTATATACGGAACCTTTAGCTCGCGCAGTGAAACAAGCAACCTTTAGCTCACGCAGTGAAACAAGCAACCTTTAGCTCACGCAACGAAGCAAGTAACTACAGAAGAGTAACTTAAATTTTAGTCAACTTGTATATAGTTTCCAATTTTTTATTATTTTTGTACCATTAATATTTACTCACCGCAAAAAGAATAAAATGAGGACTTTTACATTTATTTCAATTCTAATTATGCTGTCATTAACTGCTATGGCAAAGCACGTCGATTTAGAAACGGCGAAATCGGTAGCAGCAACATTTTGGGAAAATAACGTTCAGAAAGGCAGCGGTCATAAGTCTGGAACCGAATTCTATGACATAACTGCGCAGACAGAATTTTCAAACATCTACATTTTCAACACCAATGGAGGATTCGTCATAGTTTCGGCAGACGATGTGGCAAAACCAATCCTCGGTTACTCACAACAAGGAACTTTCACCCCTGAAAACATTCCTATAAACGCAAAAAACTGGCTTCGCAATTACTGCGATGAAATACAATATGCAATTGACCACAACATAGAGGCAGGCGAAGCAACTATCAAAGCATGGCGCAATCTGCGCAACGGCATAGGACTATCACCCAAAAGCACAAGAGAAGTTTCGCAATTGCTTACCACAACATGGAGCCAAAGGCCATTATACAACAATTTGTGCCCCTACGATGAAGACGAAGGCGAACTTTCCGTCACTGGCTGCGTAGCCACAGCCATGGCTCAGGTTATGAAATACTGGAACTGGCCAACACAAGGAACGGGTTCTCACTATTACACATCCGACTCTCACCCAGAATATGGAACACTATCGGCACATTTCGGAAACACAATCTACGACTGGGACAATATGCCAAACGCATTGACAGAAGAAAGCTCAAGCACAGAGATAAACGCAGTTGCCACCCTGATGTACCATTGTGGCGTATCTGTCGAAATGATGTATAGTGCAACAGGAAGTGGAGCATACACAATTACATACGAAGGTCAATTGGAATACTGCTCAGAAAATGCCTTCCGCAACTTCTTCGGATACAGCAACGACCTGCATGGCGAATATAGGTCATTTGAATACGAAGACGACAATGGCGACACACTAACATACATAGCATATACAGATTCTGCATGGACAGCAATGCTAAAGGAGGACTTAGACGCATTGCGCCCCATCTTATACACCGGGCACGGCAACATTGGCGGACATGCGTTCGTATTCGACGGATACGACAACAACGACCTTTTCCATGTAAATTGGGGATGGGGAGGCTACGCTGACGGCTACTTTTCTGTTGACGCACTAGAACCAGACCCAGGAGGAATCGGTGGCGGCGACTATCTGTTCTACCTAGACCATACTGCTGTACTGGGAGTTGAGCCGTCATACACATTACTGTCAACTTCGGGGAATAATATAAATGCGGGAATCAACGGCGGCAATTATCATTTCATGATTTACGCCAGCAACAGACCAGAAAACTGCACACTGACATGCGACCAGCCGTGGGTAACCCTTTCGAGTTACACCGCCCCCGGTGCAGGAGAAATGACAAGAATCACGGCTACAATCGACCAGAACTCAACAGGAAATACAAGATACGCAACAATCACAATAACTCAAGGTGATTATACCCAAAATATTTCGGTAACTCAGGAGACTGTAAGACACACTATCACTGTGCTTTCGGCAAATGAAAACCAAGGCACTGTAGATGGAGGCGGCACATTTGACGAAGGTTCTGAGATTCAAATTTCGGCAACACCCAGATATGGCTATCATTTTACATCGTGGGACGATGGAAATACGGACAATCCACGTACAATCACTGTCACCGAAGATGCAACATATACAGCAAACTTCGAGATAATTCCTGGGTACTACACAATCACAGTCGAGGTTGAAGGTGTCGATTGGGATTACGGACGAGTCACATACAATGGCGAATACGTTACCGCTCCTATCACTGTAGAAGAAGGCTCTACTCCATCATTTGAAATCAATGGCACTATAACATCAAACGCAGATTACTTGCTTATTGGAGCAATCACTGTTGATGGAGAAGAAGTATATCTGCCAGAAATTTACCCTCTTATCTCATACACCTACACATTCGAACCCGTAATGGCAAACCATACTCTTACGGTAACATTCGTTTGGGTAAGTTCGGCTGATATGACTGAAAACGGGTCAATGTCGGTTTACCCGAACCCGAACAACGGTATGTTCAGCATCGACTTCAGCAATATCGAAGGTGATGCGACCTACCAGCTCATTGATGTTCGTGGCGCAGTTGTCGAAAC
The DNA here is from genome assembly GCA_902776565.1 of uncultured Bacteroidia bacterium. Classification (GTDB taxonomy): domain Bacteria; phylum Bacteroidota; class Bacteroidia; order Bacteroidales; family ML635J-15; genus Bact-19. The sequence goes on along the minus strand of CACYQN010000010.1, from coordinate 45,551 downwards.
TCGCAATATAAACGTGACGGACGGTGAAACAATGAACTTCAGCCACAACCTCAAGGCCGGCACTTACTTTGTAAGAATTATAAACGACGACAAGGTTTATGTTGAGCAAATTGTTGTTGAATAATAATTAGCAAATCTAAATTTTTTCGTCTTTTTATTGTTATATAACAAAAAACAATTATATTTGTATCATATTTGGATGGTTTGTGTTAGGTGCATATATTTGAAATAAAAATTTTTAAAGCCGAAGGCTCCAATGGTATATAACAGGAGATATATAACAATGAAAAAACTATTATTAAATTTGCTTCTGTTGTTTGCAATGGCATTCGGGGCAGTCGCTCAAACATGTCCAGGACCGATAAATGTGATGGTTAATAATGTTGAGGCTACTACAGCATCTGTTTCTTGGACACCGATAGGATCAGAAACATCTTGGCAGATTTGTGTAAATGGTAACGAAGAAAACATTATCAATGTTACTGAAACCACATATCTTATTGCAAATCTTGACGATGAAACTGATTATACAGTAAAGGTTCGTGCAAATTGCGGAGAAGAACAGAGCAGTTGGGAAGAAGTGTCATTCACCACTCTTTCATCATGTCCAGATCCTGAAAATTATGAAATTGAAGAAATAACCAATGCTTCAGTAACCATAAGCTGGGATGGTACAGCCAACAGTTATGCGGTTCGCTACGCTCCCGCAAATATAGTGTTGTACGAGGACTTTGAAAACGGAATGCCCGCAGGCTGGACAACAGTTGATGCAGATGGCGATGGTCATAACTGGATTATTTCGAGCAATTTAACTTCTGGTTCCGCAAATGTATATGGACACAACGGCACAGGGAATGCGATTACATCACAGTCATACGATTACAATGATGGTGCCTTGCATCCTAACAACTGGTTGATTACTTCGGCTATTGAGTTGCCTTCTAATGCTAATATGATTGACCTTCAGTTCTACGCTTCGGCACAAGATATGGCGTTTCCAGCAGAACATTATGGTGTATATGTTTCAACAACGACAACAGAACTTTCCGCTTTCACATTGTTGTGGGAAGAAACTATGGATTCTAATGGTGGAACTCATAGATATGTAGGAACATGGGGCGAGAAAAATACCGATCTTACCGCATACGCTGGACAGACTGTTTATATTGCATTGCGTCACTTCAATACATCCGATCAGTTCTATCTAAATGTTGATGAATTCGCTGTATATGCAGCAATGCCTGAGGATTGGACAGTAGTAAATACAACCGAAACATCAATTGAATTGACAGGTTTGAATGCCAATACCACTTACTTGTATCAGTTGAATAGTATTTGCAATAGAGATCATAACAATACATGGACTACAAGTACATTCACAACAGACCAGAATACTTACACAATCACAGCAAGAGCTAGTGAAGGTGGGTCAATCACCCCCGAAGGTGTAGTCGTTGTAAATGCAGGTACAGATGCTACATTCACAATATTAGCAAACGAAGGCTACAGACTGGTTAGTGTAATAGTTGATGCAAATACTGAAAATGAAGAAGATGTTACAGGACAATGTACAGGATCGCTTATTGAGCCTGCTTACATATTCACGAATGTAAATGCAAACCACACTATTGATGCAACTTTCGAGGCAATACCTGCTACCACCTACACAATTACAGTTGAGATTGAAGGTGTCGATTGGGATTGGGGGTGGTATTACGGACGAGTCACATACAATGGCGAATACGTTACCGCTCCTATCACTGTAGAAGAAGGCTCTACTCCATCTTTTGAAATCAATGGCGGGATGACAACAAATGCAGATTACTTGCTTATTGGAACAATCACTGTTGATGGAGAAGAAGTCGAACTGCCCGAAATTTACCCTCTTATCTCATACACATATACATTCGAACCAGTAACGGCAAACCATACTCTTGCAATAACATTCGTTTTCGTAAGTTCGGCTGATATGATTGAAAACGGGTCAATGTCGGTTTACCCGAACCCGAACAACGGTATGTTCAGCATCAACTTCAGCAACATCGAAGGTGATGCAACCTACCAGATTATCAATGCAAACGGCGCAGTAGTTGAAACTCGCGACATCAATGTAACTAATGGTGAAAACAAGATGTTCAACCATAACCTCTCCGCTGGCACATATTTCATAAGAATCATCAACGGCGACAAGGTTTATATTGAGCAAATTGTTGTTGAATAATATATCAATAGCGGATACAAAAGACTGCTTTCGGGCAGTCTTTTTTTTATTCAAGCAACCGAATATCGTATCAGTTGACAATTTTTTATTGTTATCCGCTAAAATTTCAACAAACCACATAAGTTCAAGTGTATCAAATTATTACACCAACAAAAAAAAAAAAAGGTAGGCTTGATTTTGGAAAGAATATATCAACCTCGGAGAGGTTGCATATATATAGAAAAACGTATGTGTTTTGAAGCGCTGGCGCATGTTTTTGCAGCATCGCAATGCAAAAACTGTGACAGCGCACAATTTAGCGGACAATAATAATTTTTTATTTAACTTTGCGCAAAATTAAATTTACAGTCATGGAAGGAAAACTTTACCTATATAACACTCTTTCGAGAATGAAAGAGGTATTCAAACCAATAAAACCGCCATTCGTTGGAATGTATGTCTGCGGACCGACAGTTTATGGCGATGCACATCTGGGACACGCACGTCCAGCAATCACATTCGACCTTTTGTTCCGCACGCTCATGGCTTTGGGCTACAAGGTTCGCTATGTGCGCAACATTACCGACGTTGGTCACCTCGAACACGATGCCGATGAAGGCGAGGACAAGATTGCAAAGAAGGCTCGTCTCGAACAGCTTGAGCCAATGGAAGTTGCACAGTACTACACCAACCGTTACCATCACGCAATGGAAAAACTGAATGTGCTTCCGCCAAGCATTGAGCCGCACGCATCAGGACATATCCCCGAGCAAATCAAGTTTGTGGAAAAGATTCTCGAAGCTGGCTATGCCTACGTAAGCGAAGGCTCGGTTTACTTCGATGTGGAAAAGTACAACAAGGATTTCCATTACGGCAAACTTTCGGGTCGCAACATCGAGGAACTTCTCGAAACTACCCGCGAACTCGACGGTCAGAGCGAAAAGCGCCGCAGCGTGGACTTTGCATTGTGGAAAAAGGCAGCGCCAGAACACATTATGCGCTGGGAATCGCCGTGGAGCGACGGTTTCCCCGGCTGGCACATGGAATGCTCGGCAATGGGCACCAAGTACTTGGGCGAAGAATTCGACATACACGGCGGCGGAATGGACTTGATGTTCCCCCACCACGAATGCGAAATCGCACAATCGACAGCAGCCCTCGGACACGAGTCGGTACACTACTGGGTTCACAACAACATGATTACCATCGACGGACAGAAGATGGGCAAATCGTTGGGCAACTTCATTACGCTTGACGAATTTTTCAACGGCACATCGCACAAGAACGCAGAAGGCAAGGAACTGATTGAGAAGGCATATTCGCCAATGACAATTCGCTTCTTCATACTTCAGGCACACTACCGTGGCACTCTCGATTTCTCTAACGAAGCACTGCAGTCGGCAGAAAAAGGCCTTGCAAGACTTATGGAAGCATACGCAAGACTTGGAAAACTTACCGCATCAGACGCTTCGTCGGTGGACGTCAAGGAATTGCGCAAGAAATGCGAAGAAGCACTACTCGACGACCTCAACACCCCGATTGTAATTTCGCACCTCTTCGATGCCACAAAGGCAATAAACACCGTAGCAGATGGCAAGGGTACAATCTCGAAGGAAGACCTTGAGGAACTGCGCAGTACGTTCAAGCTGTTCGTAGAGGACATTCTCGGTCTGCAGGTTGCCGACAGTGGCGACAATGGAAAACTGGAATCCTACAAGAAAGCCGTCGACCTCCTCTTGAACATCCGTCTTGAAGCCAAGCAGAACAAGGACTGGGCAACCAGCGACAAGATTCGCAACGAACTCACCGCCCTGGGCTTCAACATCAAGGACAAGAAGGACGGATTTGAATGGGATTTGTAAGAGGCAAACAGGCTAAAAGGCTAGTAGGCTCGCAGGCTAACAGTCCAGCAGGCGAAAAAGCTAGCAGACCAAAAGCGACGCACTGCAAGCCTACAAAACACAACCAAACGCCTAAGGAACAAAATAAATTTAAAATTATACGGACGCAATTCGTTGCGTCCCTTTCAAAAAAATAAATAATATGAAGAAACTTATACCTATCGTTTTACTCGCACTTTTATGCAACACTGCTTTTGCGCAACAAGACACCACAGCCATTTTCAAGAAGTTTCAGGAAGAAATGAACGATGCCGATTACCAAGGATTGTTCGGCGATTTCGATGAAGCTGTAAAATTGTACGACAAGGCAATCGCAACTGCCAAGAGCGTCAACAACGGTTACAATATGCATTATGTGGATGCATTACTCTCTGTAGGCGACATGTTTTACTTTGTAGGTGACAACCATACTGCATTGAAATACTTTTTGCCGGCATTGGAAGTTATTGAAAAACTTCTAGGGAAAGACGATCCCAAATATGCCGAAACCCTGTTTAGTATCGGATACTCATACTATCATGACAAGGATAACCAGACTGCCTTGAAATATTACATGGAGTTGCTGGATATATATAAGAAAAACATCGGCACAAAGACTTACGAGTATTCTGAAACATTACACTCCATAGGCTTATTATACGTCCAAATGGAAAATTACAAGGAAGGATTGCCTTATTTTTTGCAGTATGCTAGCATTCAGAAGAAAACTCTTGGCAAAAAAGGATCAACAATAGAACAGATATTTAATAGTCAGGAGTTGAAAGAATATTTACAATCCGACACCGAAACCCCTCCACAAGATCCTGATTATGCATCAACATTAGACGAAATCGGTTATATATACGAAGCTTTGGGCGACTATAGAAACGCAATGAAATTCTATAAGCAGTCGATGGATATAAGAAAAAAAGTTTTGGGTGTAGATAACCCTAACTACGCAACGTCAATTATCAATATATGTTATGTATATTACAATTTAGGCGACTGGCAAACGGCATTGAAGTATTTGTTGCAAGTAAAAAAGATGAAGGAAAAGGATTTACGAGAAAGAGACCCCCAATACGCATCCCTACTTAGTGATATAGGTTCTGCATATAGAGAAGCCGGCGACTTCCAGAATGCATTGAAATATACTATGAAATCGCTCGAAATAAGGCAACAGATACTCGATTATCATATAGCCATTAAACATCCGGATGTAACGCTTGGAGACTCGTATCGCGATGCAATTTCAAGGTCGTACAACAATCTTGGCATAATATACAGTGGCATGGGCGACTACAAGACAGCCTTCAAATATTATTCGCTGGCGCTGGAAATCATGAAACAAAAATCAATTCAAACAGATGAAGATATTAGCTATGCAACCTCGGTTGACAATTTAGGCGGCTGCTACCAAAATCTGGAAGACTATAAGAATGCGATAGTATGCTATAAAAAGGCAATGGAAATCAGAAAGCGACTTCAAGGCGAGGAACATCCAGACTATGCATATTCGCTAAGCCACATCGGAACCATTTACAGGTTAACAAAAGATTACCAGAACGCCTTGAAATATCATACCCAGGCACTGGAAATCAGGAAAAAAGTATTTGGCACAAAACATCCAGACTATTCTTCATCACTAGCACATTTGGGGAACATTTACGACGATATGGGCGACTACCAGAATGCACTGAAGTACCATAAGCAAGCTATGGAAATCTACAAGAAGGTTTATGGTGAAAAACATACATATTATGCTGTTTCGCTCAGCAATATCGGCTTCGTTTACAACAATATGGGCGACTACCAGAATGCAATAAAGACAAACAAGCTAGCTACCGAAATTCACAAGGACAACCTGATAAGGAACTTTTCGTTCATGACCGCACACGAACGCGAAGCATACTGGAACGAAATGAACGACCTCTTCACACGAAATATCCAATATATGTCGCATCTGCCTAATGATACGATGGCAACAACGACAGCATACAACACCGAAATCATCGCAAAAGGTCTGCTGCTTGCTTCCGAAATAAACATTGCCAACGTAATAATGGAAAGCGGCAACCAGTCACTTATTGAAGAATATGAAAATCTGAAAGATATGCATCTCCAACTCAATAAGGAACTGGAACGTCCGAAAGACGAACGTGTTTACAACTGCGATTCACTCGAAGACGAAATCAAGAAAATAGAAAGGCATGTCATGGAATCGTGCAAGGAGTTCGGCGATGTAACCAATTTCTTGAAGATAGATTGGAAAACAATACAAAACTCTATGAAGGCGAATGATGTTGCAATCGAATTCGCCAACTATAAGGAAAGCGACACTACAAAATTTGTCGCACTTGTGCTTACAAAAGGTATGAATGCTCCAGTATGCGTTCCGCTGTTAACAGAGAATGATATTAAGAAATTGCAACGTGGCGTAGCCACATCAAAGCAGGAAGAACAAAAGGAAGATGAAAATCGTGGCGCATTCGGAGTTTCGTCGAAACGACAGGGAATCTACGAATCTACCGGACTTTACAACATACTATGGAAGCCATTGGAAAAATACTTCCCCGAAAATCCGCGTATATACTTTGCTCCATCGGGAATGTTGCATCAGGTGGCTATTGAGTATGCACCTACAGGCGATGGCAAGCTAATTTCCGACAAATACGAAATTTATCGTGTATCATCGACACGCTTCCTTGCATTGGTATATATGCCAAAACAGATGAAAAGCACAGTCCTGTATGGTGGCGTTTACTACGATAGCGACACTACCACAATGAAAAAGGAAAGCAAACGCTACTCTACACGCAATACTGGCTATTCGTCGTTTGCCGCCTTTAACACAGGCGAAGAACGCGGAAGCCTCAACTATCTGCCAGGCACCAAAACCGAAGTCGAAGATATTATAGAAAAATTGAAGAAGAACAAGATAAAGACAACTCTCTACGAAGGCTCGCAAGCCAACGAAGAATCGTTCAAGGCTCTGTCGGGAAGTGACATCCCAGTATTGCACATTGCAACTCATGGTTTCTTCCTACCCACCGACGAAAAACTTCACGGCGATCAGGCACTAATCCAGTCGGGACTTTTATTGTCAGGAGCAAACTATGCTTGGCAAAACCAGCCTATTCCTGACGGCATTGAGGACGGCATCCTCACAGCCAAAGAAATAAGTTTCATGGACTTGCGCAAGACCGACTTGGTTGTACTTTCGGCATGTCAGACTGCACTTGGCGAAATCACCGGTGAAGGTGTTTTCGGCCTGCAGCGCGGCTTCAAGAAGGCAGGTGCGCGTACCATTATAATGAGCCTCTGGCCTGTCGATGACAACGCCACCCTGCTGATGATGACAGAATTCTATGCCAACCTCACCAAAGGAATGTCAAAACGGGAAGCTTTCCTAACTGCGCAAAACAAGGTCAAGACAACGGTCGGCTTTGAGAATCCAAGATACTGGGCGGCATTCATTATGCTAGACGGAAACGAAAATTGATTTACGATTTTTTGAATGGATAATGAACAATTAATAATGGACAATTGTGATGTCGTTGCTCGCAACGACTCTACAATTATCAAACAATTTAAACCTAGAACCCTAAAACAAAAAATATCATGAAAAGATTATTCCACCTCTTTTTCCTCGCACTCCTGTGCAATGTCGCTTTCTCACAAATAGCAGACTCATTAAAATATGCCGATTCCATATCAAATGTAGGATTGTCTTTATTTAAGCTTGGAGATTACAATTCTGCCTTACCTTATTTCGAAGAAGCCATTCTGATACAAAAAGAAAAATCAGGAGAAAATAATATTGATTATACAAAAACATTGAATCGTTTAGCTTGTACATACGAAAGCCTTGGTGATTATAACAAAGCTCTAAAACATTTCTTACAACTAATGGTAATAAGAAAAAATCTATTAGGAGAAAACGACCCCAAATATGCCCAAACATTAAATAATATTGGCGTTGTTTATCGTGCCATGGGAAAATATGCCCAGTCTATTGAATATTTTATCAAAACATATAATATATATAAAGCATCATTTGGTGAATCTGATTCCAAGTGTGCTTTGGCATTGGATAATATAGGTAGAGCATACGATGCTATGACCGATTACCAGAAAGCATTGCATTATTATGAACTCGCATTAGAATTAAGGGAAAAAATCTTAGGGGTACAGCACCCTGACTATGCGACAACTTTACGTAATATTGCAATCACATACAACAATATTGGCTATTATACAAAAGCGCTGGAATATTCCTTTAAAGCATTAGAAATACAAAAAAACACGATAGGAGAAGTTCATCCCGAATATGCAGGCACATTAGACAATATATGTTATACATACCTCTTTTTAGGAAACAATCAAATAGCATTGAAATATTCATTACAAGCATTGGAAATTTATAAAAAGGCTTTTGGAGAGGAAAACATAGATTATGCTTACTCATTACTTAGAATCAGTGATATCTATTTCAACATATGCGACTACCAGAATGCATTAAAATATACAATGAAAGCGATGGAAATAATAAAGGAAAATTATGGAGTGGAATATCCCGATTATGCAACATCACTAAATAGTATTGGCAAAGCATATTCTGGTATGGGAGACCACAAAAATGCTTTGAAATATTATATAGAAGCATTAGAAATACGAAAAAACATTTTCAAGGAGAACCATACATACGGAATTGCGACACTACTGAATAATATTGGCTGTACATATAATGATTTGGAAGACTACCAGAATTCTATAAAATATGAATTGCAAGCATTGGAAAATTATAAAATAGTTTTAGGCGAAGAGCATCCCGATTATGCATCTACCCTAAATAATATTGGCGTAACTTATAATGATATTGGCGATTCTGAAACTGCATTGAAATATTGTATGCAAGCGCTGAAAATCAGGAAAAAAAACTTCGGCGATGAACATATTGACTATGCACAATCGCTGCATATTATAAGCAGAATATATTTTTCAATGGGCGACATTCAAAACGCTATTAAGTTGAATCAAACAGCAACTGACATCTTCAAAAATAACCTAATAAATAACTTTTCATTTATGACATCGCACGAACGCGAAGCCTTCTGGAATGCAAACTACCTATATTTCTTGTACAACCTCGGATATTTATCCAATTCGCAAAACGACACACTTGCAACAAAAACCTCATACGATACAGAATTGATTACCAAAGGTTTGTTACTCGCATCCGAAATAAGCCTTACCAACACCATAATGGAAAGCGGTGATACGGCATTAATTTCTGAATATGAAACACTGAAAACTGCACACTTGCAATTAAACAAGGAACTTGAAAAACCTATTGCAGAACGCGTATACAATTGTGATTCGTTAGAAAACGAAATCCAAAAGTTAGAAAGACGAGTTGTGGAAAAGAGCAAGGAGTTCGGCGATGTAACACACTTTATTAAGATTGACTGGAAAGAAGTCCAGAACTCTCTTAAGCCAAACGATGTAGCAATAGAATTCTCAAGCTTCTCCGAAGACGACACAATAAAATATCTGGCACTTGTGCTTACAAAAAATATGGAAGCCCCTGTATGCGTTCCGCTTTTCAACCAGTTTGAACTGCAAAAGTTGCAGCGTGGCATAGCACCTGCAAAAAACGAAACATCAACCGATGACGAAAACCGTGGCGCAACCACAGTCGCAGCAAAACGGCAAGGAATCTACGAGTCCAAAGGATTGTACGATATGCTATGGAAACCTTTGGAGAAATATTTCCCCGAAAATCCACGCATTTACTTTGCCCCATCGGGAATGTTGCACCAGATTGCTGTAGAATATGCTCCAACCGGCAACGGCAAGACCATTTCAGACAAGTATGAAATTTACCGTGTATCTTCAACCCGCTTCCTTGCAATGGACTATATGCCAAAGCCATTCAAAAATTCAGTCCTTTATGGCGGTATATACTACGATAGCGACACTACAACTATGAAACAGGAAAGCGACAGATACTCAACGCGTAGCGCCACATCATACACATCGTTTGCCGACTTCAACCGCAACGAAGAACGAGGCAGTCTAAATTATCTGCCCGGCACAAAGACAGAAGTGGAAGACATTGTCGGCAAACTGAAGAAAAAACGCATAAAATCGCAGCTATACGAAGGTTCGCAGGCAAACGAGGAATCGTTCAAGGCGTTGTCGGGTAGCGACATTTCTGTTTTGCACATCGCAACACACGGCTTCTTCCTTCCAACCGACGAAAAGTTGTCGGGCGACCAGTCGCTAATTCAGTCGGGACTTTTGCTCTCGGGTGCAAACTACGCTTGGCAAAACAAGCCTTTGCCCGAAGGCGTTGAGGATGGTATTCTTACCGCCAAGGAAATCAGCTTTATGGACTTGCGCAAGACCGACCTTGTGGTGCTTTCAGCCTGTCAGACAGCCCTCGGCGAAATCACTGGCGAAGGCGTTTTCGGTCTGCAACGCGGTTTTAAGAAGGCTGGTGCGCGTACCATCATAATGAGCCTCTGGCCTGTAGACGACAATGCTACCCTTCTGATGATGACCGAGTTCTACACGAACCTTACCAAAGGAATGTCAAAACGCGAAGCTTTCCTATCAGCACAAAACAAAGTCAAGACAACGGTCGGCTTTGAGAATCCAAGATACTGGGCGGCGTTTATTATGCTAGACGGAAACGAAAAGTAAGTTAAATGGTTTATAAGTTTATGAGTTTAAGATGGTTTGAAAGCTAAAACTAACAACATCAAACAATATGAAACCTATTATAATGCTATACGGAAACGAATAGTAATTTACTATTTAATGGGCAAAAAGGCTAAAAGTCTTGCAGAAGAGAAGTCTAACGGAAGACCAGCCCATATGTCTGCAAGACTGCAAGGCTGTCAGTCTGTTAGCCTTTTAGCCTTCAAGCCTTTGACTATCAAACCATAAAAAAAGTTTTCAAAAAACAGCAAAATCGTCTTTTCTTTTTAAAGAAAATGCAATAAATTTGCAGATTGAAAAATTTGGTCAAAAAAATGGGAGAAAATGAACATAGGACACAAATTGAGAATCTGAGTTCCAATGTGGACAAGATTATATCCTATTGCAATTCGCTCATTGAAAAGAATGCCAAATTGACAAAAGAGAACGAGAATTTGAATATAGAACTTAACATAAAGAAAGAGAGATTAATAGAGATAGAAAAAAAATATAACGACCTGAAGCTGGCTCAAGCCTTCAGCAGTCCGCTATCGGAAGGCAACAAGGAAGCCAAGCAGAAGATCAACAAAATAATACGGGAAATAGATAGCTGCATTACTCTTTTAAAAAAGTAGTTAGAATAAAATGGAATACAACGACAACATAACGACAAGGACAATAAGCCTCACTATTGACGGCAGGGCTTATAAACTCAGCATTCCCAAAGACGACGACAAAAAGGAAATGATACTTAGGAAGTCGGAAAAGGTAATGAACTCGTTTATAGAACAGAAGAGAAGAGCCTCAACGGGAATTTTAACGGACGACCGTGACATCGTTGTATTAGCACTATTGAATTTTGTATATAAAACAATAAGCAACGAAATCAATATCTCCAAGAAAAACGAACAGATGGAAAACTCCGTTATGGAGTTGAAAAACTTGAATTTCAAACTGGAAGAAATTATTGAATCATTCAACAAACTTAATAGCGAAGAGTAAACGTTCTTTAAAATATTATCGTGGTTTTATCATACCCGTATAAGTCTTTAAGAGGCTGAAAAACTTAACATTAAAAAATAATTGGAGCAACTCTCTGATTATGTACGACAGGCCTTATGGCTAGCAATAGCCAGTTGCTCTGCAACCGTTGGAAGCCGGAAGTAGTTTGGAGGCTCCGCCCATACGTATCTAGGGGTTTTTTCACAGTTAAAGGCTTTGCGGGTTTTTTGTTTTATTTTAAATATATATATAAATGAACTTAATTATTGGAATCATTATCGGAGTAGCCGCATTCGCTGTAGGCGCAGTATTATCATTCTTCCTCTGGGACCACATCCTTGTGAAGAAAAAGAACAAGATTGTTAGCGAGGCAAAGACGGAAGCTGAAGTCATCAAGAAGGAAAAGGTACTTGCCGCAAAGGAAAAATTCCTGCAACTCAAGGCCGAAAACGATAGAAACTTCAACGAGAAAAACCAGAAAATCGCCGTTGCCGAAAACAGAATCAAGCAGAAGGAAGCCAACATAACAACAAAACTCGAAGAACTGCAACGCTCGAAGAAAGAAAACGACACCCTCCGCGAAAACCTTAACAAACAAATCGAACTTGCAGAAAAGAAGGCCGAGGAACTCGACAAGGCACACAAGGCACAGGTAGAAAAACTGGAAAGCCTGTCGGGACTTTCATCTGAACAAGCAAAGAAGGAACTCATCGAATCGATGCAGGAAAATGCTAAGGCAGAAGCAATTACACTTATAAACGACATAATTGACGAGGCTAAGATGACAGCCAACAAGGAGGCAAAACGCATCATCCTCGAAACCATACAGCGTGTAGCAACCGAAACTGCAATCGAGAACGCTGTTACCGTATTCCACATCGAAAGCGACGAACTGAAAGGTCGTATCATCGGTCGCGAAGGCCGTAACATCAGGGCTTTGGAAGCTGCAACCGGCGTAGAAATCGTTGTTGACGACACACCAGAAGCAATACTTCTTTCCGCATTTGACCCAGTACGCCGTGAAATCGCAAGACTTTCTCTGCACCAATTAGTTACCGATGGTAGAATCCACCCCGCACGCATCGAGGAAGTGGTAAACAAGACCACCAAGCAGATAGAAGAGGAAATCATCGAAGTTGGTAAGCGCACATCGATAGACCTCGGCGTACACAACCTGCATCCAGAACTTATCCGCCTCATCGGTAAGATGAAATACCGTTCGTCGTACGGACAGAACCTGCTTCAGCACTCGCGCGAAGTTGCTAACCTCTGTGCAATTATGGCTGCCGAACTAGGTCTGAACACCAAACTTGCAAAACGTGCAGGTCTGCTCCACGACATTGGCAAGGTTTCGGACGAAGAGCCAGAACTTCCACACGCAATCTATGGTATGAAGTTAGCCGAAAAGTACAAGGAAAAACCAGAGGTTTGCAATGCTATCGGTGCTCACCACGACGAAACCGAGATGACAAGCCTCATCGCTCCGATTGTACAGATATGCGATGCTATTTCGGGTGCTCGTCCGGGTGCTCGCCGCGAAATCGTCGAATCGTACATCAAGCGTCTGAAAGACCTCGAAAACCTTGCCCTCTCCTACCCGAGCGTAGTAAAGACATACGCAATCCAGGCAGGACGCGAACTGAGGGTTATCGTCGGCAGCGAAAAGATTACAGATGCCGAATCTGAACAACTAAGCCTCGAAATTGCAAGACGCGTTCAGGACGAAATGACATATCCAGGACAGGTAAAGATTACCGTTATTAGGGAAACAAGGTCTGTAAACTATGCAAAGTAACGGCATATTGCACGATTCAAGGGTATTGGTCACCGGTGGAGCAGGTTTCATCGGTTCCAATATTATTGACCGCCTGCTGAAACAAAACAACAAGGTCGTTTGCCTTGACAATTTCTCGACAGGAAAGCGCGAAAACATTGAACCGTACTTATCCGACAGCAACTTCACGCTCATAGAAGGAGACATCCGCGACTTGGAAACTTGCCACAAGGCTTGCAAAGGAATCGAGATTGTGCTTCACGAAGCTGCTCTCGGTTCGGTGCCACGTAGCATCAACGACCCGATAACTACTAACGCGGTGAACATCGGAGGATTTCTCAATATGATAGTAGCTGCAAGAGATGCAAAGGTAAAACGCTTCGTATATGCAGCAAGCTCGTCAACTTACGGTGATTCAAAGACTTTGCCAAAGGTGGAAGAAAACATCGGCAAACCGCTATCGCCATACGCAATAACCAAGTATGTAGATGAACTTTACGCTGGCATTTTTGGCAAAATCTACGGAATGAGCACAATAGGTCTGCGGTACTTCAATGTATTTGGTCGCCGTCAAGACCCGGAAAGCGCGTATGCAGCAGTTTTCCCGAAATTCATAAAGGCATTGGTAAACCACAAGTCGCCAGTAATCTATGGAGACGGTGAACAGTCAAGGGATTTCACCTACATTGACAACGTAATACAAGCCAACGAATTGGCTGCAACGACTACAAATCCCGAAGCTGAAAATACTGTTTTCAATGTTGCATTCGGCGAAAGCAATTCGCTCAACGAACTGACAGCGGAAATAATTGAAAGCCTTGCAAAGTTTGACCCTGAAATTGCCAATGTGAAGATTCAATACGGCGATGTAAGACTTGGCGACATCCGTGATTCGCTGGCTTCAATCGAGAAAGCAAAGCGAGTGCTCGGATATAACCCGCAATACGATGTCCATCAAGGACTGAAAGAAGCAATTGACTGGTACTACGAATACTTGAAATAAAAAAAGCCCCGATTTGGAGCTTTTTTGTTGAACCTTAATTCTTCTTTATAACCGTACTTCCTGAGCCAGAAGTTGAACTTCCCGAACTTGAACCAGAATTGACTTTTCCTCCGCTCGTAGTTGTTGACGTACCACTCTTGGTTGCAGTACTGCCAGAACTCGAACCCGATGATGTAGAAGTGCTTGAACCGCCAAAAACCCTCTGAAGCAAAGAAGTTGTACGAGCAGAAGTCTTTGTACGAATTACCTTCTCCTCCTTTGCCATGGTCTTGAAAATACCTTCGACAGCCTTCTCTGTTACATACTGCGTAAGGTCGGTATTTACTTGAGCACCACCAGTCAACATCATTACTGTATTGTATTTGTTTGCCAGCGGAGTCCAGTACGAAGCCAGCTTGATTTTTTCGTTCGATTTTGCCACAACAGATGAAACCTTTGAGGTTATAGCAGCAGTCGTCGTCTTGCGCATATACTGTGTTGCAGCATCTTCGTTGCCCATGATTATGCCAAGAGCATCATTTATAGTCATCTGCGTAATGGCTGTCTTGAAAATTTCCTTCACGCCCGATGCTGCATCTTCGGCAGAACGGTTCAACTTTTCGGTAAACTGGTTCACCTGATTTGTAAAGCCAACCTGTTTCAGCTTGTCCTCCACCTTTTTCAGTGCTGGTGGAAATGGAATCTTAACTTCATTGTTCTGATAAAAACCATTGTTTACACCCAGTTTTGCCAACGAATTGTCGGCACTAACCTGCAAAAGTTCCTTTACTGCCTTGCCCAATTCAGTCTGCGACATAGAACCAAGCGTCGAACCGCCAGTTGTCGAAAGCAAAATATCACAGCCACAGAAACAAGCCGCCAACATTAATAACACAACTATTCTTTTCATATCTTACAATTTTTACTAATTAATCTTCTTTTACAACCGACTTTGCTGCACGGAAATGCTTCCACAGGAAAAATCCGATGCAAGACACCAATGTTACCGCTCCGCCAATCGAATACGAAATTGCCTTTCCTAATCCAAAACCTTCCTTTTCGGCAATGAAAATGAAAGTCGAGCAAACCATTGTCATAAACAAGGCAGGAATCAAGGTTATCCAGTAAAATTTCTTCTTTATTGCCAAATAAACTGTTATTGCCCAAAGCGTAAACACCGACAAAACCTGATTTGCCCACGCGAAGTAACGCCAGATTACTTCGAAACTTTTAGGCGAAGCGAGACTGTAAATCAAGATTCCGGCAGTTACGGCAAACATAGGAACAGCAATAATCAGCCTGTTGCGTATTGGCTTTTGGTCGGAATGCATAAAATCGGCGATTATCAGTCGTGCCGAACGCAGGGCAGTGTCGCCAGAAGTTACAGCAGCACTAATAACGCCAAGAATTGTAATCACAGCAATCACAGGTGTAAACCAAGTCTCTGCAATTAGTCCGACCATAGCAGGACCGCTCTTGCTCATAGTATCGATTCCGCTTTCGGGAGAGAAGAAATATGCAGCGGCGGCTGCCCAGATGAGAGCCACAATACCTTCAGTAATCATTGCGCCATAGAATATTGGACGACCTTGCTTCTCGTTTACCATACAGCGAGCCATAAGTGGCGACTGCGTAGCATGGAAACCCGAAATTGCACCACAGGCAATTGATATGAACATCATCGGGAAAATCGGATTTTTATCGGCATACGGATGCTGGTTCTCAAGTCCGTCCCAAATTTCGGGAATTGCAGGCTGATAGCAGATAAATGCCACCACTATCGCCACAGCCATTCCAAGCAACAAAATGCCGAAAATAGGATATATGCGTCCGATGACCTTGTCGATTGGCAACAATGTGGCAATCAAGTAGTAAACCATAATTATTCCTACCCAGATGTAGATGTTCCAGTTTGGAGTGAAATGCGTATTGAGCAGAGTTGCAGGCGTATTCACAAATACCACACCGACAAGAATCATCAGTATCACCATAAAGCCGCGCATAAACTGCTTCACGCCGTTGCCAAGGTAGTCGCCGTGGATTTCGGGCAGACTGCAACCTTTGTTACGCAGCGAAATCATTCCTGCAAAGAAATCGTGGACGGCTCCTGCAAAAATACTTCCGAACACTATCCAAAGGAAAGATGCAGTACCGAACCTTGCACCCATAATGGCGCCACAGATTGGTCCAACTCCAGCAATGTTGAGGAACTGAATCATAAAGATTCGCCACGGCTTCATCGGGATGTAGTCAACGCCATCGGCCATACTGACGGCTGGCGTTACGCGGTTCTTGTCGATGCCGAAAATGCGCTCGGCCAACTTTCCGTAGAGGAAATAACCGACAATCAGCACCGCAATGGCTATAAAAAAGGTAATCATAACAATTATTCTTTATTATAATTAAATATTATTTTCTCATTGTCATTCCGTAAGACAAAGCGAACAGCATAAGGGACATTGCTTGTGAGCCTGTCTATACGGAACGCTGCTTGCAGCCTCGCGAAACGAAGTGAGCAATCTCCTTGCATATTGCCGCACTTCGACACGCTCAGTGAGCGGCTTATTACGCTCCCCGTTCCGTATCGCGTTATTGTTTGCTTTCGCAGATGTTTTTTGCGCCTCAACATAACAAACGAATTTGTTCTATCCTCGGCTTTCAAAAACATTCTAACTTGCGGAATGACTTGATCCATACCTATTATTTTTTACGGAAATTCACAGTTGAGTTTGCCTGAGCAGCCGGCATCACAATCATATCGTTGATGCAAACATGAGCAGGACGGGTTACGATGTAGAAGATGAAGTCGGCAATGTCCTCGGCGTAGAGCGGAGTTAGTCCGTCGTAGGTATGGTCGGCGCGTTCCTTGTCGCCATGGAAGCGAACTGTGGAGAATTCGGTGTTGACCATTCCCGGCGAAACCTGCGAAACCTTCACGCCATACGGAAGCATATCGATGCGCATACCTTTTGTCAGTGCGTCAACTGCGTGTTTTGTAGCACAATACACATTTCCGTTTGCATAAACCTCCTTGCCTGCGATTGAATCGATGTTGACGATGTGACCAGACTTGCGTTCAATCATCATCGGCGAAACCTTGCGCGTAAGGTAAAGCAAACCTTTCACGTTGGTGTCAATCATCTTTTCCCAGTCCTCGATGTCGCCGCTCTGAATCGGGTCAAGTCCCGATGCAAGACCAGCGTTGTTAACCAAAACATCGATGTTTTTCCACTCTGCCGGCAACGAATCTATTGCCTCGCACACCTGCTTGTTGTCGCGAACGTCGAAATTGAGCGTATAAACCTTTGAATCGGTTGCACTTTCGATTTCCTTCCTCAGTTCCAGAAGCCGCTCGTTGCGACGACCAGTAATTATTACATTATAACCGTTTTTAGCTAATATTTCGGCAGTTGCCTTTCCAATTCCGGCGGTTGCGCCAGAAACCAATGCTATCTTTTTCATTGCAAAATCGTTTTTAGAAATTGAGATGTAAAGATAGATAAAATTTTTGTCGGTGTTGCAAGAAAATGATTATGAATATATTCAAGTATGACAGATTTGAAACCTACCGTACTTGAATATACTACCGCTATTGTACTAGACTAATTCGGAATACTATATATATCAACAAGATGCTATTGACTAATACATGTCACCCGACCCTTGCAACAATTCGGGATCAGAAGCATAGCTACTTGCTAAATCCCATGAAATACGCACCCATTCATTATCCTTTGTATTGATGGTATAACGCTCGTTTGTATAGCTATATGAGAGACCGGGAGTATCGTATTCAATATAAAAATCCCAAATACCGCGAGGAACAAAGAAGGTGTAGTATGTCAGACCTTTAAAATCAACCATTCCTTTGCAGTCTCCCAGTATATTTTTTCCGGTTTTGGAATCGTAGCCTTCCTTGATATATGTCACATAACGCAAAGCATATCCCGGATGAGAAGCATTCTCAATATTGACATACACATTCACTTTACTTGAAGTATTTTTATTACATGCCACAAAAGAAAAAGCCATAATAGCGATAAAAATAACGGGGAAAAGATGTGTTGCTTTCATATACAATATTTTTTAATTGGACTTCTATTTTTTACAATTCCATGCCGTATCTCCAGTATCTGCGAAGTCCGTTAAACAGAATCTAAAAATAACGACATTGCAAATATATATATTTTTCATCAAAATATTCTCTTTTTACTTGTGCTTTTTTAAGCATTTTTGTGGGAAAGGGGAAAAAAAGCGTTCCTATTTAAACATTACCATATTCTAATTTGATTTTCAAGGAAATAATTATGAATATCCTTCTGTATGGAGATGTCTGAGAACTATAGGCGACAACAATATTTAATCATCAAAACCTTGAAGCAGCAGTTTCCTCCACCTCAAATATCTCGAACCTGCTCTTTTCCTTCCAGTACTTTTCTATTGCCAGACGACGGATTTCGCTCCAATAGACATCCGATTCCAAACCGTGCTTCTGTATCAATGCCATAACATCGGATGCAATTTCGCGCTTCAAGTCGTCCTTGACCTTAAAAAGCAACTTGCGACCATTGTAATTCACAACTACCGACGGAGAAACATCCTTATCAGCAGAAATTGTTATCGCACCATAGCCCAAAGTTGTCCCCGCTCCTATCTGCAAGCCGTCGTTGAGACAACTTATTGGCGGTTCGGAACCTGCATTCGACACAATTGTAACCTCATCGAGACCAACATGCAGATATTCCAAGATGCGAAGCCCCATTTTTGCGCCGATTATGGAATAAATTCCCAAATGCGAGTGCATTTCCGAGGTCAGAAGCACCAATTTGTACTCGGTATAGCCGTATTTATGTATCATTTGCTCGGCTATTGGCGCAACATCAGCCGACAGCAACGAGTTATTTCTTGGCATTTCAGTAATTATCACGCCTTTTTCAGTCTCGGTGGAATTCAGTACTCGCGTTGCTATTACATCGAAATAAGAATCTGGCTTTGGCGTAAGCACCGAAATGTTTTGGCTTGCCGTTTCGCTGAACAACTCAGGATAAAGGATATAGAATGGTAACAAGTCGTCGTAAAAACGAACTGATGTAAATGTTTGTCCTTGATAATATTTAGCGAAAGTCTGTGCGTATGGAGTATTGATTTCGGGCAGCAGCGAGAGAAAATCGTCGGGATAGAATACTCTGCCTGCATCCAAAACCTTCAGTTTCAGCCCCGAAGCAAGAACTTTCTCGTATGCCGACTTGTCCATCTGGTAATTGTATCCGCTCGGCTGACCATCCTTTGTACTCGATGCCCAAAGCACATAACTGATTTTCGATGCAAGTTCGGGATGCTTGTCAACAAGGTCGGCAAGGTTCGTCAATGGTCCCATAGCAACATATATCACAGGCTTGCGACTGTTTATAATGGCCGTATAAACGGCATCGGCACGAGATTTTATGGCAACATCCGCCCTATTTTTCCAAAAATCTATGGCTGGAGAACAATTTTTCTTAAAATTCTTCGCATTCAAGCCCTTTCCAAGCAATATTCCCTCGTGGTGCAATTCGCCAAGTAGAGAAGCCAAACATTGCGAAGATGTTTCTGCATCGAGCACAGCACCGACCGACTGCACAGCATCGATGTTGAAGTCGCGTGATGCCATAAAATATGTCAATGCACGGAAATCGTCCATTCCGCAGTCGGTGTCAATCACCACGTTGTACTTTGCCCGCTGATGTGCAGATGCATCATCGATAGGAGCAAATACCAACAGCAATATTATCAAGCAAATAATCATGCGATAAATTTGGCGTAAAGGTAAATAATATTTACGAATGACGAAGTACGATTTACGATTGGAAGATTAGATTATTTGAGAATTTGAAGATTCCGCCCCCTGAGCGTAGTCGAAGGGAAGGTTTCAATGATTTAATGATTCGATGATTCGTTAGGCTGATTTAAAAATTCAAACATTCAACTGGTTGCTTTACAACTAATCTTTCACATAACGAACCGACAATCCACATACCTTCTGCATAAGAGTTTCTCTCATATCAAAATCTATCTGTTCATATTGACTATCATACGTTATACGCCATGCGGAAATATAATCTTTTTCCTGTCCTTTTTTCTTTTTCCACAACAAGCAAGAATTACCTAAATCGTTGAATATAACACTATCCAACAGCTCTTTATCTTTACCAGTATAAGTATCATAATTCCATTCTGGTTTCATAACGCCACCTGGAACAAAATCCAAACCCGAGACGTTTAAAAGATCGTACCCGCTATCCTTCAATCCCCAGAGTTCCCTTTGTCCACACATCATTATAATCGTATTATAATCAAGGCTTTGACCATGTGAATACGTACCTTCGTATTTAGTTCTGTTAATACTTTTGAACAATTTTTGGAAATCATCCATAGTTGGTAAACGCCAACCATCGGGACAACTTTTTATCGCGGCATCGTAATTATAGAGTACACCAAATTTCTTATACTCATCTGTAGCTTTTGCTTCGTTCACATTTGTGCCATTGTAATTGTAAACATAGTAGCGAAGGCCATCAAACGATACAGAATCAACATCGTTACCATCTACCGAGGGGAGATATCTGAAATTTTCAGCTAACCATGTTGTCCCATCAATTGTAACAGTTTTATATTCATATCCATCCCTATTATCAGTAAATGTTGAATACTCCAAATCAAACTTTACCTGTCTGTCCTTTTCACAGGAACAGAAAGCCAGTAATGCAATGATTATTAATGATATTATTAATCTTATATTCATAGTCAATCCTTTTTTATTGCATTATTATTTTCGCAAATTTAATTATATTTCTATTTCCAAAATTTTTTTTGAATAATAATTTTTTAAACCCCAACTTTTAGTTCACGAAACGAAGCAAATAATGACAAAACCTTCTTTTTAGCGAACATTAATCCATAAAAAAAGCCACCTTTCGGTGGCCTCTTCTGTTATAATGAAAAACTCGCAAATTGGCATTCTTATTATCTTCCAAAAAACAAATGTAACGCTGCCTTTACCGATTCGGTATTGTTGCCGACAGCAAGTTCGGAATCGCTGATACTTTCGAGGCTGTACACCATACCATCGGAATATTCGGCACGAACAACAGTTCCTGGCACAAGCCAGAACTCGCCATGTATAATATGCACCCAGTTGTAGTTTATGTCCTTGGTGTACCATATCTTGCAACTCTCAGATTCTGTAATCTGCATCTTTCCAATAGTGCAGTCGTAGTCGCCAATACGTTCCGAGCCAATATTCGGTGTAAACTTCATAATGATAGGTTTCTCTACAATAATGGAATCGGGATATTTTTCTGCAATTATTTTATTCAGCACTGCTAAAAATGCCGAATCAATTGTAGAGTGCTCAATAATTGCCTTCCTGTTCAACTTCTCGAATTTCGAATACGCCACATCGCTAACATAAATTTCGTCGGGACGGGCAATCACATTGAGGAACTTGTAGCCGGTGGGCTTGCGACTTACCAAATAGCAACTAAGAAACGGATACATATTTTCCGAAATCTTCGGATTGAAATCGTCGCACATTACTGCATAATTCTTACCTGCAAGAATATGAAAACTAATAGTATGCCCCGTTTTTGTCGTCTCATTATAGATAAGGTACTTGCTCTGCGCGAATAATATCGTCGCAGCAAAAACAAAAAACGATAAAAATACAACCCTTCTCATATTCAATTTTCACATATAACGCACAATTGTATTTTTTATTGTATATGGACAAAAAAAAGAGGAAGATTTCTCTTCCTCCTGATTATGACAAAGTCTAACTATTAATTTCCACCTGTTACTCTGTAGCCTGCCAAGAAAATATTCTTCGGTGTAACACTGAGTACCGGAATCGGTGAAGTGTTAAGCATCTGGTATGCATACGAACCAAGTATGAGGTTCGAGAATGCAGTTGTCTGCTCGGTCATTATTGCAATAAGGTCGGCATCAACGGTCTTTGCATACTCGATGGTAATGTCGGTGATATTGTCGCCGATAAGGTAGGAAGTCTGGTAGTTGACGCCTTCCTGGTCGAAGTACTTGCGGACTGTTGCAGCATAAATTTCAAGCTTGTTCTTGATGCCTTCGCTATCGGACGAAGCAACCTTGACGATATGAACTTCGGCACCGAAAGCCTTAGCAATAGTTGCTACCAGCGGAACTTTCTCGCGGGTTTCCTTGGTAATGTCGAGCGGAAGAACAATCTTCTTAACATCGCCGATGTACTTGTCGGAGTAAACCGAAATCACAGGCTTTGTAGTGCTCTGGATTATACGGTATGCGTTACTACCCAAAATGTAGTCGCTCAAGCCGGAAGTACCGTTGGTCGAGCATATAATCATCGAGTCGTCGAAAGCGTTTGCCTGATTTACAACTTCTTCGTGTACGCTACCATTCTTTATAATATAGGTAAGCCTGCTCACCGAATTCAGCTTCGGCTTATATTCGGTAATCAATTCTTCGAAATTCTCGACAATCGAATTGTACTGGTTTTCGAAATGAATCTGCAGACGGCCGTGCTTTTTCGACTGAACATGAACCATCTGTATGTCACAGAAGAACTTGTTGGCATAAATTATAGCCAAATCCAAACCTTTCATTGATTCCTCGGAGAAATCTATAGGGACAATTATCCTTTCCATATAAACTTAATTTTATCGGGTGCGAAGATAATAAATTTTATCAAAGCAAAAAATTTTATTTAAGGATATTGAGAATTTTTATTCCAGACAATAAATCGCAAGCCACCGAACCGCACCATTCCTGCTTGAGAATGCTGGTAATAGCAGTTTTGCCCCCCCATTGGCACTAGGGCCGCTAATGTCATTAAGACCCTTAATGCCAAATGGGGGCAAAGCAAAAACTGCTCGGCTGTGCAATCATCCACCAAAAATGCTTACCTTTGTAGTCTAAAATTCAGGCAGGAATGGAATCATACAACATAATAGGCTTAATGTCGGGCACATCGGCTGACGGACTCGATGTCGTGCTGTGCCGGTTCGATGGCAGCGACTACAACTGGAAATACACACCAATAAAAGCAAAAACCTACGAATACGACAGCGAAACCAAGGCAAAAATGCTCTCACTGCATACGCTTTCGGCAGAAGACCTGAAACGCGCCGATGTGTGGTTCGGCAACTTTTCCGCTGACGCAATAAACGATTTCCGCAAGGACATTTCGGAGCACATCGACCTCGTGGCATCGCACGGACACACAGTCTTCCACAACCCTAGCGAAGGCTACACCATGCAGATTGGCGACGGAAATGTCATTGCCAAGAAAACAAAGATTACCACCGTCTTCGATTTCCGCAGTGGCGATGTTGCCCTTGGCGGACAAGGCGCTCCGCTTGTGCCTATTGGCGACGAACTTCTGTTCGGCGAGTACGATGCCTGCCTCAACCTCGGCGGCTTCTCAAACATCTCAATGCGCAACAGGCAGGGCGAACGGATTGCCTTCGACATTTCGCCAGTAAACATCATAATGAACGAGTACGCCCGCAAACTCGGCAAAAACTACGATGCAAACGGCGACATTGCAGCCTCGGGCAAAACGATTCCCGCCCTACTGAAAACACTTTCGTCTATAAAATATTACAGCCAGAAACCGCCTAAATCGCTCGGGCGCGAATGGGTTGAGCAGGAAATGAAGCCAATCCTAGCAGAGTACGCCTCGGAAACCATTGCCGACATGCTCAACACCCTGTCGGTACACATTGGCACCGAAATAGGCAAGGCAATAGGCAGTTGCGGAAAAGTTCTGGTAACTGGTGGCGGAGCGTACAACAAGTTCCTTATTGACAACATCCGCCGAAACTGCAATTCGAAAATCATCATCCCCGACGACACCACAATAAACTACAAGGAAGCAATAATTTTCGCCTTCCTCGGACTTCTGCGTATCTGTGGCAAAAACAACTGCCTCTCATCTATTACTGGTGCAAAAAAAGATTCGTGCTGCGGAGTGGTGGCGGTGGGATGAGAAAATAAGAAAACTAAATTCGGGAATTATTATGGATAGTCCGTGATTTAGTTCATAAAATCTCACCGCAAATCTCCATCCCATACACAAATTTTCCTACCTTTGCCCCAAACATTTGCAAACAGACAAAAATGAAGGGACAGAACTCAAAAATGGCGCTTACTTTCGCTCTCGCAGTGGCTATCAGCCTCATAAGTTGCAACGACCACGCCGCCGAAAAAGCAGAAGAGAAAATCATTGAATCGGCAATCGACAAGGGCGTTGAGAAACTGGAAGAAGGCATAACAATCCTTTTCGACAAGGCTCGCGACTATTATCACGAGCAATTTCCCGACACAAGCCAAGTCCCCTACTACGAACGGCTTGAAATTCCGCAGTCGAAAAAGAAACTCAAGGAACAGGTCGTCGAGCACAAGGGATACACCGTCAGTTACAACACCACCTGGCTCATTCCCAACTGGGTAGCCTACGAACTTACCGACGAGGAAGTTGTAGGACAAATTTCGCGAGCCGACAAGTTTGTACCCGACCCCGACATCAAAGGACGCTGCTCCACCACCGACGACTACAAAGGCTCGGGCTACGACCGCGGACACATGGCTCCCGCAGGCGATATGAAATGGGATGCCAAGGCCATGGAAGAAAGTTTCTACACCACCAACATCTGCCCACAGAACCACAACCTCAACTCAGGCGACTGGAAGGAACTCGAGGAGCAGGTGCGCGACTGGGCAATAAAGAACGAAAAGGTGTATGTGGTGTGCGGTCCAATCGTGAAGAAAAACTACGCGACTGTCGGAGCAAACAATGTCGCTGTACCCGATTCGTTCTTCAAGGTTGTGCTGATGTACAGGGACGGCAACTGGCGTTCGCTCGGGTTTGTCTTTGCCAACAAGTCGGGCAACAAGCCTCTCAACACCTACGCAAAGTCGGTCGATGAAGTTGAAAAACTTACCGGTCTGGACTTTTTCTCCATTCTGCCAGATGAAATTGAAAACGAAATAGAGAAAAACGGGTCGTTTGATGCTTTTGAAAACTAGGCGAGATGGAAAACAATGACTCAATGTTGCACGACCACTGCAGGGGCTACCTCCCTCACATCGAAAACAAGCAGTACCAGATGATTACATTCCGTCTATACGATTCTGTTCCGAAGGAAGTTGTCGAAGGGTGGAAAGAAACGTTGTCCCTTCTGGGTGGTTCGCAGACTTCCAGTCTGCGGGAACCCAGAAGACACTCATTTTCCACCTACAAGACAGAAGCGGATAGACTTCTCGCCCTGCTTGACAAATACGAAGATGCTGGTTACGGAAGCTGTGTCCTAAAAAATGACAATGTTGCCAAAATCGTACACGATGCCATTTTCTTCTATCACGGGAAAAAATACAATGTCATAAGTTGGTGCATTATGCCCAATCATGTGCATGTGCTGATAGAAGTAATGAAAAACATCTCACTATCGAGCATTTTACATAGCTGGAGGTCGTTCTCGAGCAACGAAATCAACAAATTGCTGAACCGCAGTGGTCGGCTTTGGATGCCAGAATATTTCGACAGATTCATCAGAGATAACGACCACTTCAACAATGTTGTAGATTACATACACAACAATCCCGTAAAGGCTGGACTTGTGAAAGAAGCAACAGATTACAAATGGAGTAGTGCTGGGTATGCAAACTTTTTCCCCTTGTGCCTCAAGCAGGATGCTTGTGAACCCGGGGAAAAAGAAGTTTGCAACGCCAACGAAAAATCCTCCAACCAACACTAAAAAATAAAACAAAAGACAATATGAAAGCAATAAAATTCCTCTTCCGCACAATCCTAATCCTGCTAATAATTGCAGTGCTCACAATAGGAGGCTACATCGCATACCTGCAAATAAACTACTACCGCATCGATGACGGCATTGAACTGCCAGTAAGCAACCAGCGCGCCGAAAGCATCGAAGTTGGGAAAGCCTACACCGTTATGACCTACAACATCGGTTTCGGAGCCTACGACCACGAGTTTTCGTTCTTTATGGACAAGGGACGGATGAACGACGGTAGCGAAGTGAGCGGCACCTACGGCAAGGCACGAAGCAAAGAAATAGTGGAGACAAATACGCACGGTGCAAAAAGTCACATCGAAAAGCATAGCCCCGACTTCTGTATAATGCAGGAAGTCGATACCGCCTCGACACGCAGTTTCTTCATCAACCAGCGCAACATCATCGAGTCGGCTTTCAATGATTACTGCAGCGTTTATGGCGAAAACTTCCATAGCTCGTACCTGTGCTACCCGATTAACGACCCGCACGGAAGCGTCCGCGCCGCAAGTTCTTCGACCTCGACAGATGCTTCGTCATAACACGCATCCCAACCAACACCGACAAGGAACTCGTGCTGATAAACAGCCACATGTCGGCATACGACGAAGGCGGACTCATCAGACAGCAGCAACTTGAACTTTTACGCAATGTACTTACCGAAGAATACAACAAAGGGAACTTCGTAATCGTTGGCGGTGATTTCAACCACGCGCTATGCGGAACTGTTGAGGCGTTTGCCAGCCAGCAGCAGGTTCCCGACTGGGTTTCGGTGATGGAAGACAAGGAAATTCCCGAACATTTCAGAATCGTGGAAGCCAAAAACACACGCGAAGTCCCCACCTGCCGCAGCACTGATATACCATACACCAAAGGTGTGAACTATACCGCAGTGCTCGACGGATTCATCGTTTCGGACAACATCGAAGCCGAAGCCATAAACTACGATGCCGACTTCATGTATAGCGACCACAATCCGGTGATAATGACATTCAAGTTGAAAATAAAAAGCGAATAATGTATGGCAGGTATTATCTATAAAGAAGAATCATACAAGATAATAGGCGCAATCTATGAAGTATACAATACATTGGGGACAGGATTCCTTGAAAGTGTGTATCAAGAGGCGTTGGAATACGAATTAGACCAACGGGGTATTCCATTTGAGTCGCAACCAAGACTTAAAATTCCGCAAGTTAGAACAATAACGCGATACGGAACGGGGAGCGTAATATTGTTCAACTGTGCGGAATCTCCAATTGAAAACGTTTCTATAGGAGATTCCGCATAAACGAACTCACAAGCAACGTTCCTTATGCTGTTCGTTCTGTTTTGCGGAATGACTCAGAGTGTATAGTACAAAAGCACATTGCGTCAACACGTATATAGCTACCTAAAATAAAGTACCATGACATAATCCTTTCGCATACATTTAGTCCTGATATAATATGCTACGGGAAAATAATTTTAGAATTGAAATCCATTTCACAACTTAATGACGGGTGTACTGCCCAACTGATGAATTATTTAAAGGCAAGCGGCATGAAACTGGGATTGCTTGTGAATTTTGGGGCTACGCCAAAGGTTGACATCCGTAGGTTTGCCTTGTAGGTTTTTTCGCTACGCTCAAAACAAATAAGACAACCACGAATAGCACGAATTGACACGAATGAATGTTCACACTTGTGTGAACTTATATGAGCAAATGCGAATACTTTTCGTGTACATTCGTGTTATTCGTGGTAAAAAAGTGGCAAAAAAGTGGTAAAAAAAAGCCCCGCACGAAGCGAGGCCTTTAAATTTATCGCTATTGTAAGATTACTTTACAACGTTGATTTTGATAACGTTTTCGTTAACCTTTACGAAGTAAGTTCCGTTTGCGAAGTTGCTAGCGTCGATAGTCTGGTTCGAAGCAGCATTTTCGATGCTTGCAACAACCTGACCGAGTGAGTTGACAACAACGATGGTAGCACCTTCTGCGTTAGCAACGGTGAACATATCGTTTGCCGGGTTAGGATATACAGAAACTTCTTCTGCGATGTTTTCTTCAACTGAAGTAACATTCAAAGTAACAGGAATGCAGTGGCTGTTGTTTGACAAATCAGGATCGTTGCCTGTGTATGAAATAGTGAAGCATACATTGACTGTGCCAGAAAGACCAGCGTCAATCATTTCCTGAGCAGTTATAGTATAAGAATATGGCTCTGGCAAAAGATTGTACCATCCTCCTACAGGAATTGTACCTTCTTCTGTACCGTCAAGTTCAACTGGGTTGTTAATTATAGCAACACCATTAACTGTAAGTGCAAAAGTTACCGTGCCATCTACTGCATCATCAGCACCATTGTTAGCGAAGAAAGGCAATAAAGTCAATGATTGGTCTGCAGATGTTAAAGTATATGATGCTTCTGCTGGTGTTACCTGATTGCCATTAATACCGCCAAAGAATCTAGCTTCAAAGTCAGAAGTTGGAACATATACAGCACCATCGTCAACATAAATAGCAAGAGCAAGAGTATATAAGGTAGTATTGCCTTGAGAACCAAATTCTGGTGTTACCCACAAAACACTTGCTCCCTGAGAGGTAAAATCATATTGGCAATAAGTTTGTCCTTCAACAGCAGTAGCAGCACCACCAACTGGCAATGCAGCAGCACCATTGTTAGCCTTAATTGCTACCCAGAAATCACCGCTTGGAACTGCAAATGGAGTGGTCAATTCTACTTCCTGCCAACCCGATTCGGTACCAGCTGTAAAATCTTGAGTATAAGCTTCTGTTGCTGAAAGTTCATAAAAACCCATAGAAGCATAAGCTCCACCTAATGTAGGATTAGTATAAATTTTAATTGTGTAGGATGTGTTTGTCAAAGGAGTTTCTCCTTCTTCTACTTCAGGTTGATAAGCGTGATAAAATTTAACTTTTGTGATATTACCTGAGAGGTTTGCATCGAAAGCCTTTGGAGCTACTGCATACTCTAGTCCTTGGTCCAGTGCTGCGGCACCATCCATTGCAGTACTACCTACCCATGCACTTCTTTCTGCTCCACTTGCAGGAACATTCATCTTTCTCAGTTTAAGGTCTACATTCTGTGCAAAGCACACACTACCTATTAACAAGGCAGCCAAAATCATGTAAAATTTTTTCATAATCATAAAAATTTAAATTAATAATAAGTTTGCTTTTTAAAATATTTGGCAAGTATAATAAAGTTTTTGATACGGTGAAACTTTTTTTTGAGAATTTTATACAAAGGGAGATTGCATACACTTATAATAAATTCACAACAATGCCACCGAATATTGTTGCTCTTAGGCCAGTAACGGAGTTACAACCACGAACATTTAGCTCAACGAAGTTAATCACACGAATAAACACGAGTAGGTTTTTCGCAAGCTCAAAACAAGAAAAAATACAACCACGAATGACACGAATTGACACGAATGATAGTTCACACTTGTGTGAACTTATATGAGCGAATTCGAATAGTTTTCGTGTCAATTCGTGTTATTCATGGTAAAATAAAAAAAAGACCCCGCATAACTGCGAGGTCTCTAATTTTTATAGTTATTCTAAAACTACTTTACAACGTTCAGCTTTACAACTTCACCGTCAACCTTTACGAAGTAGGTTCCGTTTGCGAAGTTAGTAACGTCGATAGTCTGGTTAGCAGCAGCATTTTCGATGCTTGCAACAACCTGACCGAGTGAGTTAACAACGATGATGTCCTTACCTTCTGCATTTGCGATAGTTACCATGCTGCTAGTTGGGTTAGGATATACAGCGATAGATTCTGCGATGTTTTCTTCGATGTCAGTAACAACGTGACCGTATGCCAATACCTCGAAGTTGTCAACTACAAGTACAAATTCATCGCTAACGTTGAAGTGACGGATTGCTACATATATTGTCTGTCCAACATACGATTCTGGCAAGTTTGCAGTATATTGAGTATATTCACCAGTAGCAACAAATTCTTCAGAAACAGAAGTCATAGCAGTAACATCAGCTGATGTGCCGGCATAAATCTGGAAGTGTTCTGCTGCGTAGTCAGCATCCTGACCCTTTGCGTAGAAGCTAACAGTAATAGGACCATTTTCGATTTGGATAGCAGGAGAAATAGCCCAGTTGTCTGGAGTAAGAGCAACACTCGCATACGATGCTGAATAAATACATCCAATACCTTCGTATGTAGTCATGTGAGGAGTTGAAGAACTATTTTCCCAAGTCCAGTTGTTTCCATCATTGTCAGAATCAACGAATGACCAACCTTCTTCTGCAGGATCTTCTTCGAAGTAGCAACCGTATGCAAGAGGAGCAGTAACAGTGATATTTACAGTCATGCTGTTGTCGCTTGCATCACCGTCAGCTGTACCGTTAGGTTCAGAAACAGTAACTACGATAGTGTGTGAACCAGTTGCCAAACCGCTAATCGGAGTTTCGTGAGTAAAGTTGTGTGTGTTGGTGTTTGCAACGTTTATGCCGCTTACAGTGTATTCAACAGCAGCGCCACCGTCAACAGTGTAAACAACCTTGTACGAAGTAAGAGTTGTTCCATTGTTTGTAACAACACCGCTGAGAGTGATGTCCTGTCCTGATGGTATAGCTGCGCCGTTTGCAGGAGTTACAGAAGTAAGAGCGATTTCTGCATTTGTCGGGTTGAATGACAATTCGAAGTTGTCAACAAAGAAATAGTACATATCAGCATCAGAAACGCACTGGATACCAATGTATATTTCCTGTCCGTTGTATGAAGTCAAATCTATAGTTACATATTCCATTGTCGGGTATTCAGCAGCGTCGCTTACAGTTGTTTCATCCAACAATAGGGTTGCGCTTGCATAGTTGGAAGGAGATCCTGTAATAGCCCATACTTTGTATTTCTCGTCAAAACCGTAATTAGCTACCTGGAAACGAACTCTCTGGTTTTCACCGATTGAAAGTTTTGGAGAAACCAACCAGTCGTTTGCTGCATTATCAGCACTATATGGGTAAGCAGCGATAAGGTCAGTTTCTGCATCATCAGTGTACATAAATCTGAATGTCTTGTCATCTTCGTTTGCATTGATAATAGTCCAGCAAGCCAATGTTTCGCTATTTGCAGCAAATGTTTCATTGAATGGAGCTGTATGTGCTGTAGAGCAGTCGATTGCTGTACCAGCCAATGTTATTGTTACATTTTCAGCACCAGTAGAAGAAAGAACAACTGTACCGTTCTGTTCGCCAGCTACTGTTGGGTTATACCTAATATAAAGAGTACCGCCAGCAGCAGGGATGGTTGCAGTTGCAGCAAAAGCTGTGTTGTCTGCAGATACTTCGAAAGGAGCAGCAGTTGTTGCAGTTATATCTGCAGTAAGGTTGAAAGCTCTGATAGTAGCAGTCTGTGCTTCACTTGGTTCACCAATTATAGCAGCAAATTCAAATTCAGTGTCTTCAGTTACGATTTCAGGATCTGTTGAGCAGCCGTTACCAAGTCTTTCAACGATAAGTGATGGACCGAGGAAGAGTTCTGTTGTGCTACCACCTACCTGTGTGCCATTATAGAGAATTTCAAGGAATGGTTGAGCATGCTCGGTATCACCTGCATTTAATTGCATACCATCTGCATCAAGGTATTCTATAGTGTAGCACGCACTTGCATCAACGCATACATGTTCGTTAACTTCAATGTACCACTGCCATGGAGAAGTTCTTTCTGCAACAATCTGATCAGTTAGAGTGTTGGTAATGGTATATGTTCCACGGTTTTCTTCACTTCCACCATAAGCATCGGTCTGTGCGTGGAATGTTATCTTTGCATCGCCATTGGTTATGGTCATGCTTGCATTATTGTTAGCTGCGGTTTCATCACCTGTCAAGTTTACGCTTGCAACAATTGTATATGTACCAACTGCTGAAAGGTTTGCTTTCTGAGTGAATGTATATTCATAGGTCTCTGCTGGAGCAACAGAAGCAGTAACTGTTTCGGTTACAGCTGCGCCGCCATTGATAGTGTAAGATACTTCGAAGTTGCTGATTGGAGCACCACCATTGTTGATGACTGAAATAGTAACATCTTCTTCGTTAGAGAGTGCACAGGTTGAGAAATCTCCGTGAGTAGGAGCTGTAATTCCAGCAACAGCAGCATCTGTGCTCTGGTCAACGAAAACAGAAACATCATCAAGTGCTATAACATACATATCAGTAATGTTATAATGAACAAATGCCACATAAATTGTCTGACCTGCATAAGAAGAAATGTCAACGGCACGTTCGTTCCATCCTGATTGCGGAATAGTTTCCTCAAATACTGTGTTTGTGAAACTAGAAACACTAGCATTAGTTGTAGAGATGCAAACTTTGTAGTGTTCTCTATACCAAGAATCATCAGTTCCAGCTACGTAATAACCCAATTTTATGGTTCCTGACTGTGCGGTCAAATCAATAGCAGGAGAAATCAACCAGTTGTTTGGAGTCAACGGTCCTGAATTATTGTCATACGATGCCGATGTAATAGAGTAACTACCAGAGTGCGGGAACTGCATCAAAGCCCAATTGTTTCCATCACCATCTTCATCAGAACTTGTCCAGCCGTTTTCGAGAGCTGTACCAGAGAATTCGAAACCTTCAGAGAAAACAACAGTGTTGTCGCGAGTAGCTCTTACAGAAGTTGCAGGAGCTTTCGTCTCAACTTTTGTAGAGGAAGCAAAATTCTTCAAATACGGCTTAGCCGATGGCGATGCCGACTTGTAGAACGCTTGTCCTTGTGCAAAGCCCATAGCTGCTATGAACAATGCAATCATTAAAAATGTAAACTTTTTCATTTCAATAAAATTTAAAATTAAGTCGCAAAGTTAAAATTAATTTTTGAATTACGATTTACGAATTAGGATTTTTTTATTAACAACGAAGGTCGGAGTGTATATGGTCTGAGGCTAAAGCCGTTTATCGCTACGCTGTTTGATGGGCTACGCCCGTTTGAAGATTCGAAGATTTGAAAATTTGATGGGTTCAATGTTCAAAGTTTGGCTGACGCCGTTTCAACAATTTCAAACAACATCATAATAAACAGGAAACGTTGCGTTTCCTCTGTCAGAAATTTGTCCACAAAATAATGTTAGAATTACATTTTTATCATTTTTATTATGGGTGTCCAATAAAAACAAATAACGCATTGACAATTCGCAATTTATCAATCAATTATACCAAAAGACAAAAAGGGAGTCGTCATTTACTTGCTTCGCTGCGTGAGCTAAAGGTTCGGAAGCTAGTCGTAACACGCGAAACGGAAGGAAGAGCGTTATCCGTAATCTCCTTTTGTGTATTAATGGAAGATTCCGCATAAACGAACTCACAAGGCTCGTACCTGCGCCTGTTCGTTCAGTCTTGCGGAATGACGATTCTTTTTTATTGGACACCCATAATAATTTTTTATTCTTTGTAATTCCATTTTTTGTAATTTTGCGCCCGCTTTTTTTAAGAATTTAAACACGACTAAATGGCTAAGTTTCAGATAAAAGACGTTTTCTATCCCAAGTTTTTCAGCGTGCTGAAGAAGGGATACACGAAGAAACAGTTCACTAAGGACTTGTTTTCGGGTATAATAGTAGGTATAGTTGCACTGCCTCTGGCAATCGCGTTTGCCGTGGCATCGGGTGTTTCGCCCGACAAGGGTATCGTAACCGCAATAATCGCAGGTTTCCTAATCTCGTTCCTTGGCGGTAGCCGTGTGCAGATTGGCGGACCTACCGGTGCATTCGTCATCATAATTTCGGGCATAGTAGCTCAATATGGTCTCGACGGACTGATGATTTCCACCATTTTGGCCGGTATATTTATGATTTTGTTCGGATTGCTGAAACTTGGTTCGCTTTTGCGTTTTATCCCCCACCCTCTGGTTGTTGGCTTCACCAGCGGTATCGCACTTACAATCTTCTCCACACAGATAAAGGACGCTCTCGGATTGGAAATTACCGACGTTCCTGCCGCCTTCATCGACAAGTGGGCTGTGTATATCGACAACATTGGAACGACCAACTACTGGGCACTCGGAATTACCGTTGCAACAATCCTCATAAGCATAATAATAAATAAGTTAACTAACAAGATACCAGGCTCGTTCGTTGCAATCATACTTATGACCGTAGTTGTTGCAATATTCGACATTCCTGTTACAACCATCGAAAGTATGTTTGGTGAAATCAAGGGAAGCCTTGCCATCAGCATCCCCGAAATACACTGGGAGAACGTTGGCAACTACCTGCAGCCTGCCATCACAATCGCGTTGCTCGGCTCAATAGAGTCGCTGCTTTCGGCTGTAGTTGCCGACGGTATGATTGGTAGCAACCACCGCAGCAACACCGAACTTATCGGACAGGGTATCGCCAACGTCATCACACCTTTGTTCGGCGGTATTCCAGCAACTGGAGCAATTGCACGTACTGCAACCAACATCAAGAACGGCGGTCGTACTCCAATTGCGGGCAT
The DNA here is from genome assembly GCA_902776565.1 of uncultured Bacteroidia bacterium. GTDB lineage: Bacteria > Bacteroidota > Bacteroidia > Bacteroidales > ML635J-15 > Bact-19. Next base: position 10,719 of record CACYQN010000010.1, on the reverse strand, counting down.
TATCCATGCAATCACATTGTTGCTCATAATGTTGTGTTTCGGCAACTACGCAAAGCTCATCCCGATGTCGTGCCTGGCCGGTATCCTCATCGTAGTCGCCTACAACATGAGTGAATGGCGCAGCTTCACGTCAATCATGCGCGGTTCGCCATACGACATTATAATATTGCTCGTGACCTTCTTCCTTACCGTGCTTGTTGACCTGACCGTAGCAATAGAAATAGGTATCGTCCTTGCATCGCTGATGTTCATGAAGCGTATGGCCGACAATGGCGAGGCAATACTGAAGAACGACCTCGACACCAACACGATGGAAAACTACGACGACGTTCCCGAAGGCATAGAAATCTACGAAATCAGCGGTCCGTTCTTCTTCGGTGCAGCCAAGCAGTTCAGCGAGGTGCTGAAAGGTCGTCCCGACTCCACCAAAATCCTGATAATCCGTATGCGACACGTTCCGTTTATGGACGAGACTGGCGAACGAAACTTCCGTGAAGCCATAAAATCGCTCAAGACCGACAACAAGAAGATTTTCTTGTCGGGCGTACAGCCAAACGTACGCAAGTCGTTGGATAAGAGCCGTATATCATTCCTTATCGGCAAGGGTAACATACACGATAATTTCGATGCGGCACTGGCACACGCAAAGGAAGCACTGAATGAAGGATAAAAAAGTTCAAAGTTTAAAGTTTGAAATTTCAAGGGTTTGAATGGCTAAAGCCGTTTGAATGCCTTCGGCGTTTCTAAGTTTATAAGTTTGAATGGCTAAAGCCGTTTATATGCATGCGGCGTTTGACTTCGTCGAGCTAAAGGTTGGCTTACGCCGAGCTAAAGGTTAACTTCGTTGAGGGCTTCGCCGTTCAATGGCTTACGCCGTTTATCGCTGCGCTGTTTAACTTCGTTGAGGGCTTCGCCGTTCAATGGCATCGCCGTTCAATGGCTGGCGGTTGCTGAGCTTGTCGAAGTACGCCGTTTGTGATGTGCTACGCACGTTATTGTAGAAGACGCATAATTTTGCGTATGCCCAACCATATATTTTTTTTTGGTAGCTATATACGTGTTGACGTAATGTGCTTTTGTTCTAACACTCTGAGTCATTCCGTAAGACAAAGCGAACAGCAAAAGGAACGTTGCTTGTGAGCCTGTCGAACAATATTACGCTCCCCGTTCCGTATCGCGTTATTGTTCTAACTTGCGGAATGACTGTTCAGTAGTACATTCTTTAGTCAACTTGTATATAGTTTCCTTTTTTTTATCATCTAAATACCATCATATATGAAATAATATATGGTGTTAATATTTATTAGGATTATATTTTGATTTGGTTTTGAAAAATAAGTTTATATTTGCCACCTTATTAATAAATTAGGCAATGAAGAAATTATTGTTAATCGTCGCAATATTGGCGACAGCAATGCTGGCAAAAGCCCAGTCGGTGGTAGTCATCGACAACCAGAAGCCACAGAACCCATCGGTTCAAATCGTCGAGGAAAATGGCAGCGGAATCACGCTAAAACTGAATGTAAACTCATATTCACTCAGCGAAGTACAGACACCCAACGGCACAGAAGTCGTAGTCGGTTCTCCCGATGGTATCAACGATATGGAAAAAGGTTTGCCCGACATTCCATATTTTGCGACTTCGGTACGCATTCCCGCCAAGGGCAAGGCTATAGCAGAAGTTATTGACGCTAAATATGTCACAGTGGAGAACATAAGCGTAGCACCATCCAAGGGTGCAATCAAGCGCAACATCGACCCGTCAACCGTGCCATACGAGTACGGCAAGTGCTACAGCGTTGATGCTTTCGTTCCATCGACAGAAGCCGTAAACAGCGAAGCTTTCTGCATAAGGGACGTGCGAGGAACTTCGGTTCAATTCTTCCCCTTCCAGTACAACCCCGTACAGAAGCAACTGAAGGTTTGCACCGAAATGACCGTAAGGGTAAAGTTCACCCAGCAACCAGACGAAAACGAAATCACATCTTCATACGAAAAGATTGACGAGTTTGAAAACATCTGCCGCCACCTTTTCATCAACTACGGTGGCAAGACGCGTTACACACAGTTGCAGGACGGACATCCGGGCAGAATGCTCATCATCTGCAAGGACACCTACCAGTCGGCTATGACAGACTTCATAAACTGGAAGCGTGAAAAAGGCATCGAAACCGAAATGGTTCTTATGAGCGCAGTAGGTACAACTGCCGCAAACGTGCAGACATACATTACCAACTATTTCAGCAACCACAGCGACCTTGCCTACATTCTTCTTGTAGGTGATGCCGCCGATGTTCCAACCAGCGGAACAAGTTCGGCCAATTCCGACAATAAATATGCTTATCTTGTTGGTAATGACCATTATGCAGATGCTTTCATAGGCAGGTTCTCAGGAGAATCGGTCGCCCATATACAAAATATGGTTCGTAAGGTTATAAATTACGAAAAAGAACTCACCACAGGCGCAACTTGGCTTTCGAATGCCTACGGCAGTGCATCCAACGAAGGTGCAGGACAAGGTCACAACCAAGGCAATGGAGCCGAAAGCGATATGCAGCACATGGGCTTCATACAGACCGACCTCGAAAACTACGGCTATACGGTAACACGTGTAAACCAAGTTTCTCAGCAATACAGCTACACTTCAGATGTCGCTGCGACATCGGCAGCCTTCAACAATGGAGTTGGACTTGGTTGCTACATTGGTCACGGAGACACGCAGGAATGGGCAAGTACCGGATATACAAACACTCATGTCAACGCTCTTACAAATGAAAACAAACTCCCATTTATAATAAGTGTTGCTTGTGTTAATGGCGACTTCAACGGAAATACTTGCTTTGCAGAGGCTTGGCTTCGCGCAAGCAAGAACGGAAATCCTACTGGCGCACTTGCATTCCTCGGTTCTACAATCAATCAGGACTGGACTCCGCCAATGACCGCTCAGGACGAAATGGTTGACATCATCACCGAATCGTTGAACAACAACATCAAAAGAACTATCGGAGGTATTACGTTCAATGGATATTTCCGTATGATTCAAGACCATCCAAGTTCTGGTAATGATGGCGATGGACCCGGCACTGCCGATACATGGACTATCTTCGGCGACCCGTCAACAATGTTCCGCAGCAAGACTCCGCAGGAAATGACAGTTTCTCATCCAAGCGCACTTACCGTAGGTCAGAACGAAATCGAAGTAAATAGCAATGCAGACGAAACCCTTATTGCAATCACAAGGGTAGTTAACGGCGAAGTTGTAATCCTCGGTGCTGGCTATGCCAACAACGGAACTGCAACAATCGACCTCTCCGCAATAGAAGAACCTTGCACCGTAAAACTTACTGCAACAGCCTACAACAAGGTAACTTATCAAGCAGAAATAATGGTGATTGTTCCCGAAGGTCCATACATGGTAAATGGTGGCTACACTATCAACGACAACGAAGGCAACAACAATGGCGCTGTTGACAACGGCGAAACAATCAAGTTGAACTATACCTTAAATAATGTAGGCGTTGAAACTGCCAGCAATGTAAGTTTGGAAATCTCTTCAACGAGCAACGACGTTACAATAAGCGACAACAACGAATCGTTTGGCGACATTGCAGCAAACAGCACAACGACAAAGGAAGATGCATTCACTTTTTCGGTTCGCGACGGCATTGAAGACCAAACTGTTATCCCGATGTCGTATAGCATATCGGGCGACAACCTTGATACGAGAAGCGGAGAATTCTCGATAACCATAAACGCACCGAAACCACAGATTGCCTTTGTACGCATAAATGACTCGGAAGGTGGCAACAACAATGGTGCTTTTGATGCAGGAGAAACCGTAAAGCTCATCTTCAAGGTATCTAACAACGGTCACGCTCCTCTTGCTGCAGGAAGTGCAAGATTAGGCTGCATGACAGAAGGTATAACAATCGTTTCGGAAGCAGTTGACGTGCCTGTGGTAAACGCTGGCGCATCACAAAACATAGAATTCCTTGCAACGGCTGCCGAAACATTATCGGAATCAAATGCTACTTTCTCTGTCTATGCTGTTTCGGGAGCATATATGGACGGCATGATAATAGATATTGCGCTCGTATCCCAAATGGAAGACTGGGAAAGCAACAGCTTCAACACCTACGCTTGGCAAAACAGCAGTTCGGTCCGCTGGACAATTGTTTCTACCGGTGCATACGCAGGTCAATACTGCGCAAAATCAGGTGCCATAGGAAACAACGCTAACACCGACCTTGTCATTACCATCAATGTTCTTGACAATGGAAACGTATCGTTCTACAAGAAGGTTTCGAGCGAAAATCCAGGTTCAAGCTGGTGGTCAAGCGGAACAAATTACTACGACTACCTTGCCTTCTACGTTGACGGTGAAATGAAGGGACAATGGGCAGGAACAAGCGACAACTGGAGCCTTCAGACTTATCCTGTAACCGCAGGAATCCACACACTTAAGTGGTCGTATGTAAAGGATGTCAATACTACCGGCGGTAGCGACTGCGCTTGGATTGACAATATTACTTTCCCAAAATTAGGAAGTATGACTTCTGGCATTGTAATAAATGCAGTTAGCGACAACGAAGAACACGGCACTGTTACTGGCAGCGGCGTTTACGAAGCAAATGCAAACGTAACCATTGAGGCTCTTCCCGCAGAAGGTCACAATTTCATTTCTTGGAGTGACGGCAACACCGACAATCCGCGCCAAATTGTTGCAACAGAAAATGTAACATACGTCGCTCATTTCTCAACAAATGCAATCGGTCTGAACGGAACTTCAAAGAATGACGTTTCAATCTACCCTAACCCATCAAGCGACAATACCTATATTAATATCAACCTTACCGAAGACAGCAACGTTTCAATTGAAATTTACAATGCTGTAGGACAGTTGGTCAAGACTATCGACAGAACCAATATGCAGTCGGGCGAAAACCTCATGTCAATCAACATTTCCGACCTGAAGGCTGGCATGTACATAGTCAAGGCAAACATCGGCAATTCAATGATAACAAGGAATTTATCAATCGTACGATAACATTTGATTTTCTCCATAATGGCATTGCGCAAAAGCACAGTGCCATTTTAATTATCAGTAACCGCTTAAAATTAAAACAATGCATATCAAAACTTGTCATTTCGGAAGCTAGTCGTAACACGCGATACGGAACGGGGAGCGTTGTGAAGACTGCTATCCGAAACGTTGCTTGCAACCTCGCGAAGCATGCGAGCAATCTCCTTTGAGTACTAATGGGAGATTGGCTACGCCGAGCTGAAGGTACCGCATAAGCGAGTTCACACGACACGTTCCTTAGTCGGTTCACTCTGCTTTACTTGCTTCGCTGCGTGAGCTAAAGGTTGTGGAATGACGTTCCTTTTTTAGTAGACAATAGATATAAATAGTCAAAATATGAAGAATGTAATATTATCAGTCATTGCAATTTTATGTGTTTCAGTAATTTTTGCTCAGGAAATTCCGCAGGAACTACGTGGCAAATACCACGCTTTACGCTGGGAAGAACTTTCTTCGCAGAAAAATACCCGCGACCTTATTGTAACCGCACCGCCCGAGAATCCGCGAAGCATAGCCGAATTTGAACCGAATCAGGGCGTAATTGTAGCTGCCCCTTCTAGCTATTGGGGCAATGGCGTAAGTTTTGGCGTACCATATTCGCTGATTGCAGAATTGTCGCAGGAAGATACTGTTTACCTTATATGTGCATCAAATAACCAATCGTCGGTAAGGACAACCTTGCAGAACAACGGAGTAAATATGAATCACTTGAAATTCGTAAGCCACAGCATAGATTCGTACTGGTGCCGCGACTACAGCCCGTGGTTTATCGAATACGGAGACAAGCAGGTGGGAATGATTGACTATGTTTACAACCGTCCGCGCCCAAACGATGATGAAATTACAAATTATTTCGGCTCCTATTTCGACAAGCCAGTTTTTGGTATGAATGTAGTGCATACTGGCGGAAACTACATGACTGATGGACTTGGCGTTGCTGCATCATGCTCAGCATCTTTGGATGTCGAAAATTCAGAAGACGGATACACCTACACTCCAGCACAACTCGACACAATTTTTAAGAATTACCTTGGCATCACAAACTATATGCACCTCGACGACCCGCTGAACGACTACATTGCACACATCGACTGCTGGGGCAAATTCATTGATGTTGACAAGATTGTAATCACAAGAGTGCCGACATCAAGTTCGCAGTACGCCGCCTACGAAGCTATGGCCGACTACTGGGCAAATCAGACAAGTTCCTACGGTAACAAGTACAGGGTTTATCGTACATACAGCCCCAACAGCCAACCTTATTCCAACTCGCTTATACTTAATAAAAAAGTTTACCTCGCTTTCCCCAACAACGATGCAACCAACAATGCCAACGCAAAGGCTGTTTACGAGGAAGCAATGCCGGGCTACGAGGTCATTGGCTTCACCCCTATCAGCAGTGCTCCGTGGGAAGGGACCGATGCTTTGCACTGCCGTACTCACGAAGTACCGCGCTTCGATATGCTTCGTATTGCCCACTACCCTATCCTCGACACAGTGGAATATGCCGAGTCGTACACAATCACTGCCGACATCTACACTCTCGGCAATGGCGGTGCTATCACAAGTGCCGAAGTTTTCTTCAAGATTGACGATGGAGAATACATCTCGGAAGCAATGACAAACGTTTCTGACGATGAATATTCGTTTACCTTTGACGGACTGCAGCGCGGACAGAAAGTTTCGTACTACATAAAGGCGGAAACCGAGTTCGGACAAGTTCAGACACATCCATACATCGGCGAACCCGACCCGCACGTGTTTGTCGTTGAGCCAGACGGAAATCCCTCAACAATAAGTCTTGCAACAGAAAACGGCTATATCAAGTGTTTCCCGAATCCCGCGACCGAAGTGCTTTATTTCATTTCAAACAATGTTGACGAAGGCAGATACAGCGTTGAAATCATCAACCAGCAGGGCGCTGTTGTGAAAACACTTGTTACCGATGCTTCGTCGAAGTGGGAAGGTGCTTGCGTTGACATTTCCGACTTGTCGGCAGGACTGTACTTTGTAAGAATGTACAATGCAAACAATGCATACACTTGCAAGTTTATGAGACAATAATGTCATTTACTTGCTTCGCTGCGTGAGCTAAAGGTACGGAAGCTAGTCGTAACACGCGATACGTTACGGAGAGCGTTGAGAAGACTGCTATCCGTAATCTCCTTCGAGTACTAATGGGAGATTGGCTACGCCGAGCTGAAGGTACCGCATAAACGGACTCACAAGCAACGTATCTTATGCTGTTCGTCCTGTTTTGCGGAATGACGTACTCCTTTTTCTGATTTTAATTTTTTTACTTATCTTTGTTTCCTAAAAATTCTATTATGAACAGATTGTTTATTATTGCAATATTGGTACTTGCACCAGTGTTTTCGTTTGCACAAAGGGCTATGGTTACTTTCAGCTTTGCCATGAACCAGAGTGGTTCTCAGCTTTCCGCCGACAGCATATATGTTGAAAATTTGTCGTCGCAGTGCGATACAATGCTGTATTCACCGACGGCATCGCTGAAAGTTTTTATTTTGGCAGGGATAGAAGACGAGCATAAGGACGAGGGGAATCTTCGCGCCGAATCGTGGCATTTTGATGCTACCGACAATTCGGTTTGCGTATGTGCCTTTGTACCAAACAAGAAAGTAAAGGTAAGCCTTTATGATACCAGCGGAAGACTTTGCTGTACTGGCGATTTTGCTGTAGAATACGGCTACAACAACTTCAAGGTTTTCGGAAGTCCACGCAATGCCATTGTAACCTTGTCGTGCGATGGTGCCAAGGCTTCGCTGTCGGTTGTGAACACTGGCGACACTTCTTCTCGCTGTTCTATCCAAAGCATCGGTAAAACTTCGGTTATCCAGTCTAAATCACTGCTTTCAAATGGAGGTTTTGTCTTCCATAGCGGTGACCAGCTTCGTTTTACGATGTATTCCAACTCGTGTGGCGAGGTCATTTCGCGCGAACAAACCGACAATCCGACGGCAAGCACCCAGTATCTGTTCGATTTCACAGGAATACAGAACATCCGACCCGACCTTATTTCCAACTACGACAGCGTGTGCAATATGGACTTGATTAGCTGGACCTGGCAGCCAGTTGAAGGTGCCGACGGTTACAAATATTGCTATTCAAACAATTACGAATCGGCTGTGGATTTGGGAACAACAACTGCTGTAACATACGGACAACCAATAGATTCGAGCAGCAGTTATCGTATATATGTCTGGGCTTACAACGATTGTGGTGTATCGGATGTGAATATGCTTTACGCATTTTCACCTGCCCGCCACGTTACCGATGCAGAATACGAAACAGCAACTGCCGAAACCACTAATCTGCGCATTCTCAACATTTTCGAACAACCCGACTCGGCAATTTTGCGTACACAGTCAATAAATGTCAATTTGGAAGATACAATCTGGAACTATTTGGCAGAAAGGATGTATCAGGCGGCAAGGACAACAGGCGTTGGCATAGCGGCTCCGCAGGTGGGCATAAACCGCAAGGTGGTATGCTTGCAACGCTGGGACAAGACTGAAGGTTCTGGCATTTTTGCAAGCCATCCGTGGGAATACTATTTCAATCCGCAGATTGTGGAATATTCCGATTCGGTTGTACGTCGCAGCGACGGTTGCCTTTCTGTGCCAAGCGGTAGCAATTACCCGGAAATTGGCGAATTTTCGTACCGTGCTACTTGGGTGAAAGTTACTTATTATGATGTTGATGGAGTGTTCCACGAGGAAAAAATCAACCAGCAATACACTGCACACATATTCCAGCACGAAATCGACCACCTGAACGCCATTATGTTCTTCGACCGTCAAGTTGAGGAAAATGCTTTCAAATACACAATCATAGAAGGCGATTCATACGAAGGGTTACCAGAAATTCGTTAATTAATGAGATTTTCCGCCAAGATATTGCCTTTGATTTTTTCCCTGCTCTTTGTGCAGTTCGCATTTGCGCAGAACGACGGATTTGTGCAGTACCGCTATCCCAACGGTGCCGTGTCGAGCGAAGGGCAGATGCTAAACGGCAAGCCTGACGGATTCTGGAAAAGCTACTACGAGGACGGCACTCTGAAATCGGAAGGCAAACGCACAATGTTCGAACTCGACAGCATCTGGAATTTCTATGCTCCAGACGGAAACCTTGAAAAGTCAATCACTTACCGCGACGGCAAGAAAAATGGTTTTTCGTACAACTATAAGTTCTACTACAATGACGATTCCGCGAAGGTCTATTACCTTGATTCAAAGGAACTTTTCCTGAATGGTTCGCACGAAGGGAATTCGTTTTTCTACAGCAAGGATGGACATTTGCAGTATGTATATAAGTACGTTGGCGACAAGCGCGACGGCGATGGCTACGAGTTCGACAGCGACAGCACCATTATTTCCATAATAACCTACCGCCGTGGCTATCTTGTGCAAACACAGAAAGTCAACCGAACCGATGAAAATGGTCAGAAGCAAGGTCGCTGGGTGGAATTTTACCAGAATGGCGCAAAAAAGACCGAAACACAGTATTACAACGGCAAAGTCAATGGCGTTCAGCGCAATTTCGACCAGTCGGGAAAGTTGGTTGACGAACAGCGTTTTGTCGATGGAAAGCCTTTTACGGTTGAGAACGATACGACTTTAGCCGATGTGGAAATTGCCGAGTACAAGAAAACGTTTTACGACAATGGAAAACTGAAGACCGAAGGCGCATTTATGCACAATATGCCTATTGGTATCCACAAGGAATACGACGAAAACGGAAATTTGAAGAAAACGCTGGAATATTCGTCGGAAAGCGTCCTTGTTGGCGAAGGAATGTATGATGAAAACGGGAAACGTACTGGCAAATGGCGTCTCTACGATGGCTACTGGGACTATTTCTATGCCGAAGGTGAGTTTCGCAAGGGCAAGAAAACTGGGCACTGGTCGTATTTCTATGCAAGCGGAAATCCCGAAATGGAAGGCGAGTACGAAGCCGACAAGCCTGTAGGCGAATGGACGTGGCTGTATCCTAATGGAGCCAAACGCCGTATGGAAAATTACTACGACGGGCTTCTCGATGGTGCATACGAAGAATACGATTCTATTGGAAATCTGCTTGTTAAGGGCAATTACTCCGAAGGGATGAAGACTGGCGAATGGGAATCGCATATCGGCGATGTGATTGAATATGGCTCGTACTCGTCGGATGAAAAGTCTGGTGAATGGAAATCCTACTATGTGGACAGCAACAAGTTATGCTTTTCAGGCTCGTTCCGCGACGGCGATGCGATAGGACTGCACAAGTGGCTCTATCCCAATGGTCAGATTGAAACCGTCGGTGAATATCGCGGAGGACTGAAACATAAGGTCTGGTACAAATATTATCCCGATGGAACTATTTATATGACAAGGACTTATCGTTTTGGAAACTTGATTAAGATTGACAACGTGAAGGTTCAAAAGCCAGGAAGAAAAAAGTAGAAAACTATGCGCAACGCAGACAGCATCTCAATAACCAACGCCACCGAAAACAACCTCAAGAACGTTTCGCTGGAAATTCCAAAGCATCAGATAACAGTATTCACCGGCGTTTCAGGCTCGGGAAAGTCGTCGCTTTGCCTCGACACCATAGCCGCCGAAAGCCGACGCGAACTC
>CACYQN010000009.1:13035-199127 GCA_902776565.1 uncultured Bacteroidia bacterium | reverse complement strand
AGACATTGTGTAGTCCTTTTGTGTACGCCTAACATACTTACTTTCTTTATTTTCCATTTCGTTACTATTTTTATTGTAACGCTATTTTAGGACGAGACAGTATAAAATGTCAAAAAGGAATGCACGACAAAGTGCATTCCTTTTTTGTCCAATTATATGTGATATTTCTTTTTTGATTGTCGGGCAAATTGACTATATTTGCAATCAAAAATTTATTGATATGAATATGAAGAGATTTTACTTGTCCGTGATTTTGCTGCTAGTTGTGGCTTTTACGGCAAATGCACAGAAGGAAATCACCGTTGACGACCTTTACTACTACGGAACTTTCAGGCAGAATGGCGTTTACGGAATCGAATCGATGAAGGATGGCGAACATTACACCAATCTTACTATCCGTCGCAACGGCATCGAGAAGTACAGCTACAAGACTGGTGAAAAGGAGGAAACGCTGATGATGGTTGCCGACCTTAAACTTGGCGACAACTTCGATTTCATTTTCGACTATGTTTTCAGTCCCGACGAATCGAAGATTATGTTTTCAACCAAATATGAGCCTATTTACCGCCACTCGTTTACTGCAGAGTATTATATTTACGACTTGAAAACCAAAGAGGTAACTCGTCTTTCAGAAAACGGCAAACAGCAGTTGGCTTCGTTCTCTCCCGATGGCAAGAAGGTGGCTTTTGTTCGTAAGAACAATCTGTATGTGAAGGACATAACCGACAAGAATGCCAAGGAAGTCCAGCTTACAACCGACGGCGAATGGAACAAAATCATAAATGGTGCTCCTGACTGGGTTTACGAGGAGGAATTCAGCTACAACAAGGCTTACGACTGGTCGGCTGACGGAAAGAAAATCGCTTTCCTGCGTACCGACGAATCGAATGTAAAGATGTTCGGCATGACAATGTACGGTGAGCTTTATCCCGAAAACTACGAGTACAAGTACCCGAAGGCAGGGGAGGAGAACTCTAAAGTTTCTCTGCATATTGTTGATATTGAAAGCGGTAAAATCACCGTTGCCGACATGGGCGATCTCAACGACATGTACATTCCGCGTCTGAAGTTCACAAACGATGCAAATACGCTTTCGGCTGTGAAGCTCAACCGCTTGCAGAACAAGTACGAACTATTCCTTATCAATGCAACAAACGGTTCGTCGAAGATAATTCAGACCTTGACCGACAAGAACTACTTGGAAATCAACGACGACCTTACTTTCCTTCCCGACAATAAGCATTTCATAACCTCGCACGAATCAAATGGTTACCGTCATATTTATATGTACGATATGAGCGGAAACCTTGTCCGTCAGCTTACCGACGGTCAGTGGGAAGTGACTGAGGTTTATGGAGTTGATGACAATGGTGTTGTTTATTTCCAGGCTGCAAAGAATTCTCCGCTCCGTCGCGAAATATACTGCGTTGATGCCGAGAAGGGCAAAATCAAGGAGCTGAGCAAAGGAAAGGGAACCAATTCTGCAACTTTCAGCAATGGCTTCAAGTATTTCATAAATGAGTTCAGCGATGCAAACACTCCAACTGTGATTACACTTTGCAACAATAGCGGCAAGGTTATCCGCGAACTCGAAAACAACAAGGCTCTTGCCGACAAGATTAATGGCGACTACAAGTTCACGAAGAAGGAATTTTTCACTTTCAAGACTGAAAATGGCGATGAACTGAACGGTTGGATGATAAAGCCGCAGAATTTCGATGCAAAGAAGAAATATCCGGTGTTTATGTATGTTTATGGTGGTCCCGGTTCGCAGACAGTTGCCGATGTTTGGGACGGTTCAATGCCTTGGTATCAGATTTTTGCTCAGAAGGGCTACATAATCGTTTCGGTTGACAATCGTGGCACTGGCTATCGTGGTCGCGATTTCCGTCAGACAACTTACGGACAATTAGGCAAGTACGAAGTACAAGACCAGATTTCGGCAGCCAAGTATCTGGGTTCGCTCGATTATGTTGACAAGGATAGGATTGGTATTTTCGGCTGGAGCTACGGCGGATATATGTCGAGCCTTTGTATGACTGTCGGTGCCGACTATTTCAAGGTTGGTATCGCAGTTGCGCCTGTAACTACTTGGAGATACTACGATTCGGTTTATACCGAGCGCTACAATGGTCTGCCACAGGACAATGCCGCTGGCTACGACGACAATTCGCCAATCAACCACGCCAAGAAGATGAAAGGAAAATACTTGTTGGTACACGGAACTGCCGATGACAATGTTCATTTCCAGAATTCGGTCGATTGGGTTGACAAGCTCATCGAGGCTGATGTTCAGTTCGACCTGATGTATTATCCAAACAAGGACCACAGCATTTACGGCGGTAACACGCGTCATCACCTATATACAAAGATGACAAATTACATTTTGAACAACTTGTAAGATTTTTAATTTTTATAAATCCTTTTAATCGGTTTACAATGGTCGCTTCCGAAAGGGAGCGACTTTTTTTTGCACGGCTCTTTCATTTGGATAGTGTTGTTGCTTGCGATACAAATAGTTAGTATTTGAATAAATCCGCTGGCTGAGCTTGTCGCGCTGCACTGAGCATGGTCGAAGGGAAGTCAAGGTAACGAAATGATATAATATAATGCTACAAACCTTACCCTTCGACAGGCTCAGGGGGCGGTCAAATGAAAGAGCCGTGCTTTTTTTTGTAAAAAAATCCTTTCTTTCTTGATATTATAGAAAATTGTATTAAATTTGCCACATCTTATATGTTAACAATTGGGAGTTTAATTTTAAAATTATAGAATATGAGAGCAAAAAGTTTAATTTTGGTAATGTCGTTGCTATGCATTTCCTTTATGATAGCAAGTGCGCAGGGTGTTCAAATCAAGAGCAGTGCAAGTGATGTGTTATATCGGGGCGTGAAGAATCCAGTCTCGATAGTGGCAAAGGGTAATGATGGTGTAATGCCGTCAATATCAGATGGAGCAAAAATTTATTCGGGAAAAGTTTCTGGATTCGATGGTCAGTATGTGGTTGAAATAACCGACCCGGATGTTAAGTCGGTGAAAATAAGTTTTGGCGAAGCTACTAGTGAGTTCAAGGTGCTGGGGCTCCCTACACCGGCAATCACAATTGGTGGATATAAGGTAGGCGATGAAGTCCCGGTGTCAGTTTTTTCTAAATCTGCACAGCTTGATGCTGTAATCAACGATGCAAACTTTCCATTTAAGGACGTAAAATATACAGTAACACAGTTTACATATATGAAAGAAGCCGATGGTATAACATCATCGCAGCTTGTAACTGGAAATAAGATACCTGCAGATATACTGAATGATATAAAGAAGAAGTCTTCCGGAGACTCGATAACATTCATTGGAATTAAGGTCTCTACACCTACAGGACAAAGAAACGCTCCTGGTTATACTGCAAAATTGAAATAAAAACCCTCAAGGGGCATATATCTTAGTAAGTTGCTTTGCTGTGTGTTTCATATAGTTAAGCAACTTTTTTTTATAATATACTTTTTTCTATTTCTTCCTTGTTAAAAAGCATTATATTTGTGCCATTAATTTGTAGATAGTGTCTTTTTTATGAGGAAAATATATACATTAATACTATTGTTTCTTGCAAGCTTGCTGACAACAAGTGCAAGTGCCTACGATTTTACGGCTGATTGTGTTACAGGACAAACACTAGCATACACCATTACTTCCGATACCATGCCTTATACAGTGTCGCTTGTAAGAGGTGACGCTTCTTTGTCGGGGGATATTGAAATTCCCGAATCGGTCGAATATAACGATATAGTATATTCGGTTACTGCTATTGGCGATACAGTGTTTTTTCACGAAAGTTCGATAACCTCGATAACTGTTCCTAATACAGTTACAAGTGTAGGAGAAAGAGCATTTTATGATTGCAGAGGAATTCGTGGTCTTGTTTATAATGACAACATTTTAATGTATGTGCCGTATCTTTCGTCGTCGGTAATTTCTGTCCCTGAAGGAATAAAAACGATACATCGGGATGCATTTATAGATCATTACAATCTAAGTACCCTTACGATACCGTCTTCGGTAACAGATATTGGCTCTTACTCATTTCGATATTGTACTAATTTGTCAACGGTAAATTTTAACGCGATAGACTGCAATGCCACTAGTGCTTTTGTTTCACTAGAATCATTGACTACGCTGAATTTCGCCTCAAATGTGACTCGTATATCTGACTCTATCTGCTTTTTTTGTTCTAATTTGGTAGATTTAGTACTTCCTGATAGTTTGACATACATTGGAAAATGTGCATTTTTAAATTGCGTATTACCTTCGACAATAACAATTCCAGAAAATGTAACATACATTGGTGAAGGCGCGTTCAATCAGTGCACTGGATTATCGACTCTATACTTCAATGCGACAAATTGTACGTCTGATTTAATTGAAGGTTCTTCGAGTACTACTATATTCGGCGGAAGCTCATTATCAACCGTGATTATCGGTGAAAATGTAACCCGTATTCCTAATTCATTTTTATGGGCATGTCAAAATGTGCAATCGTTAACAATTCCAGAAAGTACGACAATTATTGGAAATAAAGCGTTTCTGGCTAGCGGGCTTACAGAAATAACAATCCCAGAAAATGTAACAGAAATTGGAGGCCTTGCATTCTGGAGTTGCTCAAACCTTACTACAGTTAACTACAATGCAATAAACTGTACTTCTGCAGGCAGTTCTAGTCAATATATATTCAAAGATTGTTCTGCGCTAACGACCGTGAATATAGGTGAAAATGTAACCAATATCCCTGATTATCTGTTTTATAAATGTACCGAACTGACATCTGTCACATTTTCTAATTCGGTAACCCGCATTGGTTACCTAACATTTGGCAGTTGTAGTGCACTGCCTTCTGTTACTTTGGGTAATTCTGTAGCTACTATTGATGATTATGCATTTAGTGGATGCATTATGTTGACAGAACTAACCATAAATTCAGCTCCAGACATTGGCGATTATGCATTTAGAATTTGCGATAGCATCACAGAAATAAATGCAATGTCAATAACTCCTCCGACTATTAATTCCCTAAGCTTCCCATCAACATTGTATGATGCCGCAACGGTTTGGACTCCATGTCCATCGGCTTCAATATACAGAAGTAATAGCCAATGGCGCAGATTCACGCATATTCAGAACGAGCAAACGACCATTTATAATATAGCCGTGCAAACAGCCGATGCTAACATGGGAGATGTTTCTGGCGACGGAGGTTTTACCTGCGATACTGAAGTTACCCTTACAGCAACACCCAATGACGGCTATCGTTTCCTTTCGTGGAACGACGGCAACGAAGACAATCCAAGGGCAATCACAGTCGCCGGTGACAGCTCCTTTGTTGCAAGCTTCAAGGCTGTACATACTATCACGGCTTCTGCTGGCGCAGGCGGTATGATAAGTCCGAATGGGGAAGTAACAATAGATGACGGCGCCGACCAGCAGTTCACTATATCGCCAAACACTCAATATCGCATCGTAAGCGTAATAGTTGACGGCACAACAAATGTTACCACTCAGCTGGTAAACGGTGTTTACACATTCGTAAACGTAACAGCCGACCATACCATAACAGCGACATTCGAGGAGATACCGTATTATACGATTTCGGTGTCGACAGGCAACCATGGATCAATATCACCAAGCACCGATGTTACTGTCATGGAAGGCGAAAACCAGACATTTACGTTTTCAGCGGACGCTTGCTACGAAATAGGGGATGTAAGAGTTGACGGAGCAACAGTAAGGCTCGACGAAAACAACACATATACGTTCACAAACGTAACAGCCAACCATACAGTTGAAGCTACATTTGATATTCTCACTTACACAATTTCCGTAACAGCAAGCGAGCACGGCTCTGTCACCCACAACGACGAAGAAGGTGATGTTGTAGTGAACTGCGGCGACAGCCAGAGTTTCACAATCGTGGCAGACGACAGCTGCCGATTGGTAAGTGTAATGGTTGACGGAGTGAATGTTACCAGTCAACTTGTCAATGGAGTTTACACATTCACCAATGTGACAGCCAACCATACAATAAATGTGACATTCGAGGAAATCCCAATTTATACAATTACCGTGTCGGCAAACAACGATGAGTATGGTTCGGTAACTGGTAGCGGAACATATATGGAAGGCACGGATGTTACAATTACAGCCACCCCAAACAACGATTACCACTTTGTGTCGTGGGATGACAATAACACCGACAATCCGCGTACATTCACAGCTACAAGCGACGGCGTATATGTCGCCAACTTTGCACGAGACCAGTACTCAATTACTGTGCTTTCGGCAGATTCAAGCAACGGTTCTGTTTCTGGTGGCGGTACATACGATTTGGGAGAGGAAGTCGTATTGACGGCTTTGCCAAATGCAGGTTACCGCTTCTTGGCGTGGAACGACGGCGTGGAAACTAATCCTCGTACAATCGTTGTCGAGGGTGATAGCACATTTGTGGCAAGTTTCAAGGCAATATACACAATCAGCGTAATTGCAAACAACGATGATGGAGGTTCTGTGTCTGGCAGCGGAACATACGATGAGGGAGAGGAGGTGACCTTGACTGCGGAGCCAAGCACAAGCTACTGCTTTATAGAGTGGGACGACGGCAATACCGACAATCCGCGTACAATTACTGCAACAAGCGATATTACCTATGTTGCCGAATTTAGTAGAACCGCATATTTTGCAATCGATACAACTGTAACAAGCTACCTTACTATTGACGACCATACGTTTTATGCCAGTGGAATGTTTTCGTATGTAAAACCTTCCGAAATAGGTTGTGATACAATCGTAAACCTCAATCTTCGCGTACTCGACGAGCCGAAGACTTGTGATATAAGTCCGAATCCTGCAAAAAGCATAATAAATATATCATCAGAGGATTATATTTCATTTGTTGAATTCTATTCATTAGGCGGACGGCTTGTTCTGCAAAAGGAAATCAATGCATATCAAGCGGAGATAAATATCGATAAGCTTGTTTCTGGTATTTATTTTGTAAGATTGTATAGTGAAGACGGGGTTTTGCCAATGGTTCAAAAATTTGTAAAAGAATAAAATTATGAATATGAAAAAAAATATCGTAATTTTAATTGTAGGAATAGTTGTCGCATTCTTTGCTGCATCGTGCCATAAGGACGAGATTATACTCAATCCTGTAGTACAGATAGATTTGGAACTTGTTAATAGCAATAAAATGCTTAGCAAGGCTACTGTTGCTGAGTTTGAGGCTCGAGTTCTTGTCGAATACGAGTACGATACTGTCGAATATAAATGTACATTTATAAAAAAGTCAACTGACACTTATATCTACGATATTACTCGTAGCGATATTTTATATGCAAGTAGGGAAGTCCCTTTCCACATATCTGTTGATGCTGTCATCGGAAATGAGAGGCTTACTGGAGTGTCGGAAACTCTGATTCTCGGAATTGAAGACGAGGCCATTCTGGTGTCGTTTGCATTGTGGTCGTATTATGGAGGGCACATGTATGTCGATTTAGGACTTCCGAGCGGGACGCTTTGGTCGGTTTGCAACATGGGTGCCGACAAGCCCGAGGAGTTTGGTGGATATTACGCATGGGGTGAAACCACAACTAAGAGTTCGTATAATTGGAATACTTATAGCGTTGGCACAGAGTTGGATAGCTTGCCAGTACTTGATGCTGCCCACGATGCCGCAGCTGCAAACTGGGGTTATGGTTGGCGCATGCCTTCTAGAGAAGAGTTTAACGAAATAGTCACTTATTGTACAATGACTTGGGCGACTCGTAGCGATGTTAATGGTTATTTGATTACAGGTCCTAATGGCAATACTATGTTCCTTCCTGCAGCTGGCGGTCGTGGCGATGGCAACATCTACGAAAGTGGTTCGTGTGGTTTCTATTGGCTTAATTCTGTTTATGCCGACGATACTCAGTTCGCATGGGGATTCCTTTTCGATTCCAATTCGTTCAGCGAGACAAGCTATTACCGCATGTATGGTCAGTCGATAAGGCCAGTATGCAATAGGGATTGATAAGGATAATTTCGTCCGACTATACGTTGTTCTAAAAATACTAAAGTGTCTGGATTTGTAAATCAGACACTTTTTAAATTTTTTCACATTTCCTATTTCTGGTCAAAATAATTCATTATATTTGTCGAATTAACTATTAATGTTCGACTTATGAAAGAAATTATGCCCGTAAACGGGATTTTTGAAATGCCGGCATTGCCGTTCGAGGCATCGGCACTAAAGGGAGTTATAAGCGCAGAAACCTTGTCGTTCCATCACGGAAAGCACTTGAAGGCGTATGTTGACAATATGAACAAACTGTTGCCGGGTAGTGGATTCGAAGGCTTTTCGCTGGTTGAGGTTGTGAAGCGTGCCGAAGGTGGAATGTTCAACAATGCTGGTCAGGTGCTCAACCATACCATGTATTTCGAGCAGTTTGCAGCAAAGCGCGACAACAACAAGCCAGAAGCTAAACTTTTGTCACTGATTGAAAGGGATTTCGGTTCGTTCGATGCTTTCAAGACCGAGTTTGTTCAGAAAGGCGTAGGTTTGTTTGGTTCGGGTTGGGTTTGGCTGTCGCTGAATGCTGATGGCAAGTTAGTTATTACTCAGGAACCTAATGCAGAAAATCCAGTACGCAAGGGTTTGAAGCCATTGCTGACATTTGATGTGTGGGAACACGCCTACTATCTTGATTACCAGAACCGTCGTGCCGACCATCTCGCAGCATTGTGGGGCATCATCGACTGGAAGGTGATTGAAGGAAGGTTATAGTTGTGGTAGTTTTGGATTGTTTTGAATTCTAATATTCACTTTTAGATAAGTGAATATATTATCAAAATTTACTTTTGTAAAAGTGAAAAATATTAAAAAATTCATCTTTGCAAAAGTGAATTTTTGTATCTTTGTGGCGAAGAAATATTGATTTAAGTTATGACACAGGGCGATTTTTTGCAGATAAAAGATGTGTATATCACAAGGTTAAGAAATACTTCGCTATTGTTTAAACGGTATATACATAAAAAGATTAACTGGGATGCGAGGCTGATTGGTATAAAGGGTGCACGTGGTGTCGGGAAAACAACATTGCTTATGCAGCACATAAAAACGACATTCAAGAATCCTGATGATGCCTTTTATGTCTCGCTTGACAGTTATTGGTTCCAGTCGCATAACCTTGTCGAACTCGTACAATGGCTGTATGGTCGGGGCGTAAGGCACATTTATCTTGATGAAGTTCACAAATATCCGATGTGGAGTCAGATTGTAAAGGATTTGTACGACACATACTCAGATTTGTACATTGTATATACTGGCAGCAGTATGCTTGAAATAGATAACTCGAAAGTTGATTTGTCGCGGAGGCAGACTTTGTACTCGATGGCAGGAATGTCGTTCAGGGAATATTTGGAATTCAATAAGATACTGCAATATGAGGCTATAACTCTTGATGAACTTCTGTCGAATCATATTTATCACGCGATGAATATAACTGCAATCAAAGGGTTGATGTTGTATTTTGACAAATATCTTAGAAGTGGTGTTTATCCGTTTTCGCGGGAGGCAGGCACCGATTTCCATATCAGGCTTGCAGAAGTTGCAAACTTGGTTGTCGAAAGCGACTTGCCGGCAGTGGAAGATGTTACATACGCTACCGTACAGAAGGCTAAAAGGTTGCTTATGGTCATTGCCCAGAATGTTCCGCTTGTACCCAATATCAGCAAGTTGTGCGACCAGCTTGAAACAACAAGGGATGTTTGCCTTAAACTTCTGTATGCTCTCGATAGGGCTGGGTTGCTTATGATGCTTACAAAGACTCCCAAGGACTACAAGCATTTGGTAAATCCACAGAAGATATATCTTGCCAATACCAACCTGATGTATGCATTTTCGTCAGAAGCCAATGTTGGAACACTACGCGAAACATTCATTATGAACCAGTTGGAAGTAAAACATAGTGTTACTTTGCCTACGGATGGCGATTTTGAAGTTGACGGTAAGATCCTGTTCGAAGTAGGTGGTAAAGGCAAGGATTTCTCTCAGATTGCTGGCATAAAAGACAGTTACCTTGCTGTGGCGGACACCGAGATTGGCGATGGAAATCGCATTCCGTTGTGGATGTTCGGAATGTTGTATTGAATTTGTATTGTAATTATTTGAAAAATGGTTTACG
This sequence comes from uncultured Bacteroidia bacterium, assembly GCA_902776565.1. GTDB lineage: Bacteria > Bacteroidota > Bacteroidia > Bacteroidales > ML635J-15 > Bact-19. The sequence goes on along the minus strand of CACYQN010000009.1, from coordinate 188,919 downwards.
ATTGAATCAATAATCTGTAGCGGTGCAATGTGTTGCACAGCTACAAAAAAAAAACGACAAAACTCTTGTCCGTTTCCATATAATCATTATTTTTGCAGAAAATTTAATGGTTTTGTAATATGAAAACAGGGCAATATATCTTAATGTTTGTTGCAATCTTTGCGATGGTTGCAGTGCTGGCTATTAGCGGTTGCAAAAAGAAGGAAACATATACGGTCACTTTCGATGCCAACGGCGGAACTGGCGAAATGTCAGAGCAGGTATTCACAGAAGGAGAGCCTCGTGCGCTTGCTGGTTATCTCTTTTCAAACCAAGGTCATACCTTTAAATGTTGGAACACTATGAAGAACGGCACTGGCACATCATACGACGACAGGCAGACCATAATAGCTACTTCCGATATGACCTTGTACGCGCAGTGGAAAAAGATTTCTTCTTTCGTAAAAGTTACCTTTGATGCAAACGGCGGTACAGGCGAAATGAGACCGCAGCAGTATGTGGCTGGTTCTCCGCAAGTGCTTAGGCCAAATGCATTCTCAAAACCTGACTATTATTTTCACAACTGGAATACTGAAGCCGATGGCAGTGGAACCTCATACGCCAATACGCAGGAAATAACAATTTCTAGGAGTATCACCTTGTATGCGCAGTGGAAATATGCATATGTTGACCTTGGACTGCCGTCGGGTACGCATTGGTCGGCCTGCAATGTAGGCGCAAACTCTCCAGAGGAATGTGGCAACTACTATGCATGGGGCGAAACCACCACAAAGGAAGATTACAGCTGGACTACATACCGCTGGTGCTATGGTGATTACAATACGCTAAACAAATATTGTAGCATTGCTCATGATGGTTACAACGGCTTTACCGACAACCTTACAGTTTTGGAAGCTGCCGACGATGCAGCTACCGCCAATTTGGGAGCTGGATGTAGAATGCCAACGAAGGAAGAAATTCGCGAATTGTACAACAGTTGCACTCACGAGTGGACAACATATAATGGTGTTAATGGAATGAAGTTCACGGGGCAGAACGGCAACTCTATTTTCTTTCCCGCTTCAGGTTACCGCAATGGTCGCGAGCTCTATGGTGAAGGATCCTATGCCTTCTTATGGGCTAGTTCGCTCGAAACATTTAGGGATTCGGATGGTGCGTGGACACTCTATTTTGCTACAGATACTTGCTATGTGGACTCTTTCTCTCGCGACTGTGGACGATCAGTTCGTCCTGTCAGCGTTTTCGGCACGTTAGAATAAAAGTATTGATTATCTGGGATGATTGAAAATATATTGTAAAATGCAAGGTTTTAAATATAAAAAATATATATTTGCAATATCGTTGTCTATGGCTTCTGTTTATAGGACTTCGCAGAACTGTAGACGCGACATAAAATTATAAAAAAGGAGTCCTTTGATTAAATTTATAATAATAAGAAAGCAAAAAATCTAATTTTAGTGGTGTCGTTGCTGTGCATTTCTTTTATGATGGCTAATGCACAGAGTGTTCAAATCAAAGGCAGTGCAAGTGATGTTTTCTATCGGGGCGTAAAGAATCCAGTTTTGGTAGTGGCTGGTACAAATGATGGCGCACCGTCGATATCAAGTGGCGCAAAAATATATTCAGAAAAAGTTTCTGGATTTGAAGGGCAATATGTCGTTGAAATAACCGATCCGGATGTTAAGTCTGTGACAATAAGTGTAGGGAATGTTTCTACTCAGTTTAAGGTGTTGAGCCTTCCTGTGCCTACAACGTGAGACCGGTATGCAAGCCTCAAAATAAAAAAAGGATTTACGATTTTAAGTTTTGATTCAATAATCTGTAGCGGCGCAAAATATTGCGCCGCTACTTGTTTATTTCCATATAATCATTATTTTTGCAGAAAATTTAATGGTTTATTGATATGAGAATACGGCAATACTCCTTAATGTTTGTTGCAATCTTTGCGATGGTTGCAGTGCTGGCTATTAGCGGTTGCAAAAAGAAGGAAACATATACGGTTACATTCGATGCCAACGGAGGAATTGGCGAAATGGCAGGGCAGATATTCACAGAAGGAGAACCCCGTGCGCTTACCAGTAATACTTTTTCATACCAAGAGCATACCTTTAAATGTTGGAACACAATGAAGAACGGTACTGGCACATCGTATGACGATAGGCAAAGAATAACCGTCACTTCCGACATGACATTGTATGCACAGTGGAAAAAGATTGTCACTTTCGTAACCGTTACTTTTGATGCAAATGGTGGAACTGGTGAAATGCAACCGCAGCAGTATATTGTCGGTTCTCCGCAAGCGCTAAGGACAAATACATTTACGAACCCCAACACTCCTTTTGTTAATTGGAATACCGCTGCCGATGGCAGTGGAACCGCCTACGCCAATACTCAGGAAATAACTATTTCTAGGAATATCACTTTGTATGCGCAATGGGGGAAAAAATATGTTGACCTTGGGCTCCCGTCTGGTACTCTTTGGGCAATCTGCAATGTTGGGGCAGAGGCTCCCGAAGAGTTTGGCGACTACTTTGCTTGGGGTGAAACCATTCCTAAGGACACTTACAGTTGGGAAAACTACAGCCTTTGCAACGGAAGTGCCTATTCTATGACAAAATACTGCAACAACTCAAATTTTGGCATTAATGGTTTAACCGACAACCTTACTACCCTTGAAGCCGTCGATGATGCAGCCACTGCAAACTGGGGCGAAGACTGGAGAATGCCGACTGAAACAGAAATGAGAGAACTGATAGATAACTGTACCGTAACTAGTACGACTCTTAACGAAGTTGTAGGTAACTTGTTCACGGGACGGAATGGCAACTCTATTTTTCTGCCGGCTGCAGGTATTCGCGGAGAAAATGCAACATACAATGACGAGGTCGGTTCTTACTGGTCAAGTTCTCTTACTGGAGGCCATTCCGCTTGGTACATATTTGCTGGGGGTAATTGTGATTTAATACCCTATCCTCGTTGTTTCGGATTGACTGTTCGTCCTGTTTACCAGCCGCATAACTAAAAAGTATTTACGATTTTAGATGTACGATTGACGATTGCCTCTCAGCGTCATGCTGAATTTATTTCAGCATCTGTAAAAAAAATGACAATAATTCAGTATCAGTAGCGGCGCAATGCTTTGCATCGCTACAATTTTTTGTTAATAAATATATCCTGTTTGTGTATGTGTTGCGCGTGATATATGCTTATCTTTGCTACTCGTAATTTTTTCAATTGCTTATGCGATTTGATGAACTGACATTGCACGATTGTCTTCACGAGGCTGTCGAATCGTTTGGATTTGACGAGCTTACAAAGATACAGGAGGAGACTTTCCTGCCGGTTGTCGAAGGTCACGACATTATGGCCTGCTCGCAGACTGGCTCGGGAAAGACCGTCGCCTTCCTTTTGCCGATTATGGAACGGATGCTGCGATTCCTCAAAAACGGCATCAGGGCGTTGATAATTGCACCTACACGCGAACTTTGCCTGCAAATTGAGGAGCAAATCGAAGGTCTGGCATATTTTTCAAACCAGTCGTCAATTGCAATCTATGGCGGAAACGACCAGCAGGGTTTCGGCGACCAGAAAAATGCACTCGTCAATGGCGTCGACATCGTTGTTGCAACGCCGGGACGCTTGATTTCGCACCTTAACCTTGGTTATGCCGACTTTTCTACTCTCGACTTCCTAATTCTCGACGAGGCCGACGAAATGCTCGATATGGGCTTCTATCCCGACATTATGAAGATTGTCGCCCAGATGCCCAAGAAACGCCAGTCGCTGATGTTCAGCGCGACAATGCCGCCTCAAATCAAGAAACTCGCCGAGCAGATTCTGGTGGAACCCAAGTTTGTTGACCTTAATTTCTCGAAGCCCGCAGCCGAAATCGACCAGAAGGTTTATATGGTTTACGAAAAGGACAAGATGAAACTCTTGCTTCGTACCTTGGCGGAACATAAGGGTGAGAAAGTCATAATTTTTGTCGGCAAGAAGCAGAGTGTAGGCGAGATTTCGTCGTTCCTGCGGATGAACGGTCTGCCCAACCGACCGATAAATTCAAACTTTACGCAGGAGGAACGCGAAAATGCAGTCCTCGACTTCAAGAGCGGAAAGATTAGCATAATTGTTACGACCAACCTGCTTTCGCGTGGCATCGACATCGACAATGTGAACTTGATTTTGAACTACGACATTCCGCACAAGGCCGAGGATTATGTTCACCGCATCGGACGAACAGCCCGCGCAGGAAAGGACGGTCTGGCGATAAGTTTCATTGGCGAGAAGGAAATAGAGCATTTTGCGCGGATTGAGAAACTGCTTGAGCGTGTTGTAGATAAGTCGCCTTTGCCCGAAGGCTTTGGCGAAGCACCTGAATATGTTCCTGGCAAGAAGCCCTCGCGACGCAGGCGTGGCGGTTCTCGTTCGCATCGTGGCGGACGAAAGTTTTCGGGACAAAGGAAAACCGCACCGCAAAAGTCAGAAGGTACTGCAAACGAGGCAAAAACGCGCAGACCGCATCGTCACAGAAGACCGAATAAGGAAGCGGTACAAAATTGAGATTATTGACCGCATTGGCAAATAGCAATGTGGTTAATGAAGCTTTGGGGTTAAATCATTGTTTCGATAATATCCAGCAATTGTTTTGCTGGTTCTAGTTTTTCTTTAAATCGTCAGGATTCACATCGTAAAGGCAATTATAGTCACTTTCATCGCGAATAGTTTGAAGTTGGCTATACAAGCGTCCATATTCTGCGGGTATTTTGCCAGTTTTTATGTAATGCAAACCGAATAGTGCGTGCGAGCCTTGATGTGTATTGACTTGGTGTTTGTCGTGTATTAACAAGGCGCTTACCTATGTCCTTTCGGATTTGCAACTATGTTCTTTCGGATTTGTAATCCGAAAGGATTGAATATAAGGATTTTAAATCCGTAACAAATATCTTACTGCTTCGCACATAGTGTTGCGTGCTTTTTCCATTTGGTATCTTACAAGCGTTGTGCGTTCTTCTTCGCTTAGGCTCATAGCAGTACTATTTTATCGTGTTCCACATTCTTGTAAAATGGCAAAAAAGTCCAGGATTCCCATTGCTTTCGGGAATAAATGTGCGGATTTATTTCTTCACCGATTTCCCAGCCAAGTTCCTTTAATGGATAAACATAATCGTCGTGGTCGCTGGAAGATATTTTGTCTTTGTCAAGCAAGATGAGCAAATCCCAGTCGCTACCCTCGTGCTGGTCGCCACGGGCGCGCGAGCCGTATAGCCACAATGAACTGCCTTCGGGAAGCGCGTTGTGTGCCATTCGTTTGATTTTCTCTATTACCTGCCTGTCTGTCATATCTAACACCTGAAGTATTTTTGGCAAAAATACTAAAAATTATTTCACAAAAAAATAACTGCCTATGTTTTTTCGGATTTGTAATCCGAAAGTCTTGAATATAAGGATTTTTAATCCGCAACAAATCCTCATCTCATTGCAACCCCACCGACCGCTTAATCCTAAATTTCTTTTACAAAAATATTTCACGCATATTACTTTGCATTGCAAACATGAAAAGACTGCTTTGTGCAAAAAATGATATAAACATTTGTTAATAACAAAGTTGATTATTAATTCAAGTTTTATGAAACAAAACTTCTAATTTTGTTGCCTATAAGAAAACTAATTCGTATGGCAAAAAAGATGACAACCGAAGAATTTATCGCTAAGGCAAGAGAAGTACATGGAGATAAATATAACTACTCTAAAGTTGAATTTGTAAATTTGACAACAAAAGTATGTATAATATGTCCTGAACATGGAGAGTTTTGGCAGACACCATCAAATCATTTGCAGGGTAAAGGTTGTCGTAAATGCGGAAGGAAAATTTCTGCATCAAAACAAGCAATAAGCAATGAAGTGTTTATAAAGAGAGCAAAAGAGGTACATGGTGATAAGTACGACTATACAAAAGTAAATTATATTAATGGAAAAACCGATATTTGTATTATTTGCCACGAAAAGGATGAAAACGGAAATGAGCATGGGGAATTTTGGCAAAAGCCACAAGTTCATCTCAGGGGTGCTGGATGTGTTAAATGTTCTATACCTAATAAAAATATTGATAAAAATATTTTTATACGCAAAGCAAGAAAAATACATGGTGACAAATACGATTATTCCAAGGTGATTTTTGTAAATATGACTACACCTGTAACTATTATCTGCCACGAAAAAGATATATTTGGAAATGAACATGGTGAATTTTTACAAACTCCAACCAATCACCTTTTAGGAAATAAATGTCCAAAATGTTGTCGTCATTATCAAATGAAAACTGAAGAGTTTATTGAAAAAGCAAAAGCGATACATGGTGATAAGTACGACTATTCAAAGGTTAAATATCTTAACGCTAAAACACCAATAACATTAATATGCAATTCTTGTAAGAATGAATTTAAAAAACTGCCACAAGATTTTTTTATAAACAAATCTTGTCCTATTTGCGGAAAATATAAAAAGAATAAAACTACTGAAGATATTATACGCGAAGCAAAAATGGTACACGGTGACAAGTACGATTATTCTGAAACAGTATATAAAGATGCAAAAACGCCATTAACTATTATATGTCATAAAAAAGATAAATATGGTAAAGAGCATGGAAGATTTTTACAAGTATCTACATCACATTTAAGTGGGTGTGGTTGCCCCAAATGTTCTAACCCTAATGCTAACATGACAACGGCTGAGTTTATTGATAAGGCAAGAGCAGTACATAGTGATAAGTACGATTATTCTAAGGTTGAATATGTAGACCTTAAAACCAAGGTGTGTATAATATGTAAAGAGCATGGCGAATTTTGGCAAACACCGGATAAGCATTTAATGGGTAGAGGTTGTCATAAATGTGGTGGTAGCAAAAAAATGACAACGGAAGAATTTGTTGCGAAGGCAAAAGAAGTACACGGAGAGAAGTATGATTATACAAAAGTCGAATATGTCAATGCAAAAACAAATGTCTGTATCGTATGCCCTGACCATGGGAAATTTTGGCAAACAGCAGGTAGTCATTTAAGTGGTCAAGGTTGTCCTATATGTAATCATGGATTTACAAAATCATACATCCTTAGTCTAATTAAGGAAACCGACCTGGAAGCAATGACCAATCACCAGTTGATTGAACTAATATCGCTAAAGAAACTGCCAGAAGAATTGAAAGTGCTTGCCTTTTCGCCAGCAGGTTCCATAGAGCGAATAAACACTCTTGGTCAACTGAAAAACACTCTTGAGGATTCAAACATCAGCGACTTACAGGCAGAGGAAATAATTGCCGATGAAATTGAGAAACAGGAGAAACTACAAAACGAACGAATAAACGATCCCGAATCTTCAGAAAGCAACGACTACATAGATGCAAAGGAAATTGACGATACTCTGCCCGAACTTGTAATGAGGTCGTTGCATATATACGACAACGAGAGGTTCACAGCAAGTGGTGAGGGCGAAAAGTTTATCAAACTGGAGAGCATACAGCGCTTATGGAACGAAACTTTGAAGGACGAGGAAAACTTCATTGCAAAACTTAAAGCAGAAGAAGGTGGAGATTTCTTCAATGCCATAAAGACCGAATTTTTCCGTGAGTACGATGAAGTTGTAAACATTAAGGTCGATGAAAATTACAGGTTCAAGTATCAGCCAAACCTGATGCAGAAACTTATGGTGTACCGTATTGCTTCGAACAACTACTATGGAAACTGGTGCGGTACAGGCGCAGGCAAATCGCTGGCAAGAGATTTTGCATCTAGAAAGATAAATTCAAGAGTTTCCGTATATATAGTTCCAAATGCTGTAATTGCCACCACCGAAAAATCCATTCTCGAAGTATATCCCGACAGCAAAATATATGTTCCGAAATTCCCGTCCGACATCATTTCAATGGACAGAAACTCATACAACTATATAATATTCAACTATGAGAAATTTCAATTGCCGAACACACAGGAATATATAGAAAATCTGCTTGGAAACAACATGGTTGACTTTATATGCCTTGACGAAATACAAAATGTAAAGGTTCGGGATACGGACAATATATCTTTGAGAAATCAGCAAATCAACAAGTTGATTAAGACTGCAAGAGAACAAAACGCCAACCTTAAGGTTCTTGCTATGAGTGCAACACCTATAATCAACAACTTGCAGGAAGTCAAGTCGCTGATGGAATTGCTTACAGGCAAAGAATATGAAGAAATCAAGAACAAGACCAGCATAAACAACATTCACGAAGCATACAAGGCGTTGCTGATGAATGGTTTCAGATATATTCCTAAATACGACATAAAGGTTAATACAGAGTACATTCCCGTAGATGGTGACATTATTGTTGACGAACTGCTTGCCAAGAACAATAATGATATGCTTGGCATTGACCAGATTCTTGCGAGCGTTAAGATTGACGAAATAATAAGGCAAAAGAAACTCAAGAAAGGCACTCTTATATATTCTCAATTCGTTACAGGAATTATTCCAATGATTTATGACCGGGTGTCGAAGTCTGGGTACAAGGTTGCATCCTATACAGGAAATGATGACGAGGAAACAAGAAGAGAGATTATCGGTAGTTTCGCAAATGGAAACATTGATGTTCTCGTCGCTTCGAGTCCAATTACAACAGGTGTTGACGGCTTACAAAAGTGCTGCGACAGGATGATAATAATATCTGCTCCGTGGACAAATTCAGATTATGTTCAGTTGGTTGGTAGAATATACCGGCAAGGTTCAATATTCAAGGAAGTAGATGTTATAATACCGCAAGTTGAAATAACTACCGATGATGGCGAGTGGTCGTGGGACAAGAGGCGAATGCTTATTATAGAAACCAAGAAAACTCTTGGTGAAGCTGTTATGGATGGAGCACTACAAAAAGCATACAACAGCGAAGGTTTGAGAAGTCGCTTAATATCTATGGCAATGGACGCATTGAAATCCGGCCTTGAAGATAGGATTATTGAGCGCAAGAATGTTGAAATAGATGTGATGGACATTACTCCCAAACAAAGGGAATATGCAGAATCCTATGTAAACGAGATACATCGTGCTGGAAATACTTGCCGTAGCAATACGATGCACGAAAGATTCCAGAAAAACAAGGATGAATTCATTGAATATCATAGGCAAAGGGAGATTGCAAAACGCGAATGGCAAGAAGACCCCGTAGATAGGGTTGCAGAAATCATATCGGACTGGAGTGGTAGGTTCAACAGGATTGCCGATATGGGATGCGGTATGAACAAACTGAAGTCGGTGCTTAGTAATAGAGAAGTTCAAGGTTTTGACCATTATTCCGAGGATTCTTCCGTAATACAATCCGATATGTCAAACCTTAAAGGAATAGTTTCCGATGAAAGTTATGATGTAGCGGTATTTTGCTTGTCATTGTGGGGAACAAATTATGACGACTATTTTGTTGAAGCACACAGGATATTAAGGCTGGACGGCAGAATGATAATAGTTGAACCAGAAACAAAATTTGGAAATGATGAAAGGTTCGACAGCATAGAGAACTTTATAAACAAGGTTGAAAATTATGGCTTTGAACGAAAAGGCAACTATGTAAAGAGATTTGGATTTGTGTACTTTAAGTTTGAAAGGATATAAAGAAGAAAAACAATTATATTTGCGTTCATCATTTCAATAAAGATTAAAAACTTATGTCGTGTCGGATTATCACTCCAACACGCTTAAATATCATCATTTCAAATTCTTCCCACCATTTTTTCCACCTTTGGAATCAGCTCCATCAAATCTTAGTTCTCAATATCATCCCCCAGATACTTTTTTATGTTAATGTTTCTGATTTTTTCATTCCATGCATCTTTCACGCTTCGAAGCACATCAAGAATCTTTTTTCTGCCGTAAAATCGTATTGTTTCCTTTATTTCCGTCCCATTACCATAGTCGAAAACCCTTTGGATAATCCATTCATAGTTGCGTTGCCAGTCAAGAGCATCGAAATCGGTATCCCAGAACAATGTTTTTCTAAACTTTGACTTGTCGGGAGAGGGCTGTTCCAAATGTTGTTTGGTTGCCATATAAATATCATAATTCGTTTGTGCCTGATAGAAAAAGCACTGGAAATCAATCCCCAACACCTTTTCCAAACGGAGAGAATTCTCGGGCGAAATCCTTCGGCGGTTTGCAATGAAATCATTGATTCGCTGGTAAGGAATTCCGGAACGCAAAGCCAGTTCGCGTTGCGAAAGATTCTCCTTTGTTCTTATCCTGTCGAGAATAGCGCCAAACGGAATGTTATTGTATTTCAGATACTTGTCGTACATACGCAATGTTTTTCGGCGGCAAAGTTAATAAAAAATAACCAAATTTGGTTACATTATTTAAACTTTTTACAAGCATCTAACTTCTATCTCCACATTCGAAAAAAATCGTTAACTTTGTCTCAAATTATTTTTATGCTTACAGGTGCATTTACATATTATATGGCAAACGAATATTATGCGTTCCTTAGTCGGTTTGTTATGTATTGTGGAAAGACTCCTATTGGTCATTTCGGAAGGTATAATGAACCAGCGATACGGAACGGGGAGCTGTGTGAATTAACCTGTCCGAAATCTCCCTTGATACATTATATTAGAAAAAAACATTAATTTTGTTTCAAACAAGTTATTATGGTCACAGGTGCATTTGTATATTTTATGGTGAACAAATATAATACAACATTGTATGTCGGAGTGACTAATGACTTGTTGCGCAGGGTTGCAGAACATAAGACTCACATAAACAAAGGGTTTACAGACAAGTATAATTGCGAAAAGTTGGTCTATTTTGAGGATTTGGTAACGATTGAATATGCAATAGAAAGAGAAAAACAATTAAAAAAATGGCGTAGAGAGTGGAAAAACAATTTAATATGCTCTATGAATCCTAACTGGGACGATTTGAGTGAAAGCATAGGTTTGACTGAAGAATACATTGTAGGAATAAAAGAACATTATCGAATGGAAAGAGGAGAATAAAAATAGGATTCCGTACAAGCGAACTCACACGACACGTTCCTTAGTCGGTTCGTTCTGCTTTACGGAATGACGATGAAAGAACGCATGAATGTAGGAATTTAAGTAAATACGAAAACAAAGGAGAATAATATATGAGCAACAAGGTAATCAGAGATTTGCGCGTTGTCGGAAACGAAAAAATCGGAGGCTCGTTCTTTATGCTCACCTTGCAGAGCGAGGATGCCCTGCCGGTAATAATGCCGGCGCAGTTTGCCGAAGTCAAGATTGACAACTCGGTTGGAACTTTCCTCCGCCGTCCAATAAGCATCCACGATGTCGATTACGACAAGCAGACCATCAAGCTGTTGGTGAAGGTCGCCGGCGAAGGTACTGGTAAACTTGCCAATGCTAAGCTGGGCGATATGATAAGCGTCGTTTTCCCGCTTGGCAATACTTTTGCGTTGCCGTTGTCGGGTAGGGTGCTGCTCGTTGGTGGCGGTGTCGGCGTGGCTCCGTTGCTGTTCACGGCAAGATATATGCAGAGGTTCGGCTTCCGTCCCGACATTCTGCTCGGCTACCGCAGCAAGTCCAACATTTTGCGCAAGGAGGTTTACGAGCAGTACGGCAATGTGTTCTATGCTACCGACGACGGCAGTTTCGGCGAAAAGGGAACCGTAATGGACCATTCGATTTTCAAGTCGGAGAAATTTCCATATACCGAAATCCTTGCCTGCGGACCGGAACCAATGATGCGTGCGCTTGCAAAATGGGCGCTGGAACACAATGTCGAATGCGAGGTTTCGCTCGAAAACAAGATGGCTTGCGGAATCGGTGCTTGCCTGTGTTGCGTACAGAATACCAAGGAAGGTCACAAGTGCGTATGCACCGAAGGACCAGTGTTTAATGTAAAACAATTGCTATGGTAAACTTGAATGTAGATTTTAACGGATTGAAGCTGAAGAATCCCGTGATGACAGCATCGGGAACTTTCGGCTTTGGATTGGAATATGCCGATTTCGTTGACCTTGAACGACTTGGCGGCTTTGTGGTAAAGGGAACGACCTTGCATCATCGCGAAGGAAATCCTTATCCGCGTATGGCCGAAACCGCATCGGGAATGTTGAACGCTGTCGGACTTCAGAACAAGGGCGTGGACTATTTCTGCAAGGAAACTTATCCGCAGTTGAAGGACTTGAAAACCAATGTCATTGTCAATGTAAGCGGTTCGTGCGTAGAGGATTATGTAGAGACGGCGCATCGGGTGGGGGAACTGCCCAATATTCCAGCCATTGAGCTTAATATTTCCTGTCCCAATGTGAAGGAAGGCGGAATGGCTTTCGGTACAGACCCGAAATCGGCAGGAGAAGTCGTAGCAGCGGTGCGCAAGGCTTACGGAAAACATTTGATGGTGAAGTTGTCGCCTAATGTAACTAACATAGTATCAATAGCTAAGGCAGTTGAAGATGCTGGTGCCGATTCGGTTTCGCTGGTCAACACCTTCTTGGGAATGGCAATCGATGTCAGGACTCGCCGTCCGAAACTTTCGACTATAACTGGCGGAATGTCGGGACCTGCAATAAAGCCTATAGCCGTGCGAATGGTATGGCAAGTTGCTCAGAATGTGAAGATTCCTGTTTGCGGACTTGGTGGAATTGTTACTGCCGACGATGCAATTGAATTCCTGCTTGCTGGTGCTTCGTGCATTCAGGTTGGAACAGCCAACTTCCTGTACCCCGATGCAACAATGCGCGTACTGGATGGAATCGAATATTACTGCGAAAAATATGGCGTAAAGGATATTTCAGAACTTATTGGCGGAATGAAGCAATGAAAAAGTTGGTTGTAATATTATTGATGCTTGTGTTCTCGTTGTCAGGGAATTGCGCCTATATGCTCATTCCGATGGACGATTCGCAGACCGACCATCTGAAGGCATACGGACTTACATACTGGTCGCTGGAACAGGGACTTGAGGCGTGGTGGCTGCTTAACTATCGTGGCGGAAGTTTCATAATTGGTTTTTCCTCGGAGGCTGAGCGCGAGTGTATTTTGCGAAATGTGTCGTACGAGATTATTGCCGATGCTCAGAAGAATGCCATTTTCAACGACATTTCGGCTCCATCGGTCAATCAGGATGCAGTAAAGTTGGAAAAAGCACCGAAGATTGCCGTATATACGCCACCTATTTCGCAGCCCTGGGACGATGCCGTGACTCTTGCGCTTACTTATGCCGAAATTCCCTACGACAAGATTTACGATACCGAAATCATTGAGGGCAAACTCGCTGAATATGACTGGCTTCACCTTCACCACGAGGACTTTACCGGTCAGTATGGAAAGTTCTATGCATCGTATGCCCGTATGCAGTGGTATCAGGAGCGTCAGAAATTGAGCGAAGAGGAAGCTGCTAACCTTGGATTCAGCAAAGTTTCAAAATTGAAACTTGCTGTGGTATTGGCGATTAAGCAGTATGTTTTCAACGGAGGCTTTATGTTTGCAATGTGCGCCGCTACCGATACTTTCGACATTGCTCTTGCCGCTGCCAATACTGATATTTGCGAATATATGTTCGATGGCGATGGCATGGACCCTAACGCACAGCAGAAGCTGGACTATGATAACTGCCTTGCTTTTCAGAACTTTACGGTAAAGACAAATCCATACGAGTACGAGTTTTCCGACATTGATGTTACTCAGTCGAAACGCGCAGGTACAAACGAGGATTATTTCTCCCTGTTTGAGTTTTCGGCAAAGTGGGATCCGGTTCCGACAATGCTCTGCCAGAACCATGCGGCTCTCATTCATGGATTTATGGGACAGACGACCGCTTTCAAACGCGACCTTATTAAACCTAACGTATTGATAATGGGCGAGAACAAGTCGATGAACGAAGCCAGATACATTCACGGCGAATATGGTCAGGGAATGTGGACTTTCTATGGCGGTCACGACCCCGAGGATTATAGGCATTATGTTGGCGATGAAAAGACCGACTTGTCGCTTTATCCGAATTCGCCAGGTTATAGGTTGATTCTCAACAATGTGCTTTTCCCTGCAGCAAAGAAGAAGAAACAAAAGACATAAAATAATGAATATAGAATGTCATTCCGCAAGTCAGAACATACACGCGATACGGAACGGGGAGCGTTGTAATGTTCGATTGTGCGGAATCTCCTACGAAAACGATTCTAGAAGGAGATTCCGTATAGACAGGCTCACAAGGCTCGTGCCTGCGCCTGTTCGCTTTGTCTTACGGAATGACGCTATGGAGTGTTGAAAACAATATGAAAAACTTGCTTGCCATATTATTATTCCTCTTTGTCGCCATTGGCGCAAACGCCCAGTTCTTTGACAATACTTTGGTAAAAGTCCGCCCGCTGAAATTCTTCCTAAATCCGAATGTTGGCCTTGAAAAGCCGCTATGTTCCATGGTAAGTCTTACAAGTGAGGTTGCATATCGTCAGTTCGAGAACTTTTTTGACGGAAGACCCAAAGAATCAATGTGGCTTGATACCGATGAGCCATATATCTGCAATGCCAGCAAAATTCATTTCAATGGGGCGGAAGTTGCTTTTGGCGCGCGACTTTATCTGATAACTTTTCCGAACAAATACCTTGAAGGCTACTACTGGATTGCGCCTTTTGGAATGTACTACGAAACGATAATTGACTACAGCCACTCGTGGGCAAACGATGTGCAGATTTATGATTATGGAAGGTCATATTACGAAGGGATAAATTATCCATATTATAGGTCCAATGTTAATGTTGACAATTTTTCAATTCTGATTCTGCTTGGCTATCAGTACAATTTTATGAATACACTTTCTGTTGACCTTAATTTTGGAGCAAGGTATTATTGTATTTCAACCGAAAGACGCAGGGTAATATCTACAAACCTTGCGTATGATGATGTAAATGAGAATGATATATATAAATATAACAACCGTCATTGGCAGATTGCTGGTCGCTTTACGATAGGGTACTATATCAGATACGACTGGATGAAGAAACAAAATGGAAAATAAAGGGAAAATTTCACGGATTACTGGCTCGTCGATGTTTGCATTGATTTGCAACATGTTGCTTGTGTATGCGGTAATGTTTGTCGCCCATCTGGAATTTCTGTTCGTGAACTACAGTTATTTCTCGGAGAATTTGTCGTTATCGCATGTTTGGGAAATGTATGTAGGTTCTTTGCGCTTCGACATCTCTGGAATCCTGTATGTGAATTTGCTTTACATAATGCTGATGCTGTTTCCGCTACACTTCAAGGAAGGTAAGGTTTATCATATCGTATGCAAATGGATTTTTCTGGTAACCAATGGAATAGCCTTGCTTGCAAACCTTATTGACTCGGTGTATTTCAAATATACGATGCGACGCACAACTGCCACTGTTTTCAACGAATTTGGCAACGAGGACAATCTTGCATCCATTTTCGGCAAGGAAATTCTGAACCACTGGTATTTGCTTTTGTTACTTATTGTGCTGATGTTCGCTATGTTCAAGCTGTATAGAAAACCAAAATCAGAGAGGAAGAACCTTGTGTGGTGGAAGTACGACCTTTTGTATCTGGTGTTTCTTGGACTGGCTGTTTACATAAGCATTGTCGGTATGCGTGGCGGATTTACGCGTGCGACTCGTCCGATTACCATAAGCAATGCAAATCAGTATGTTGACCGTCCAATCGAGGCTGCGTTGGTGCTGAATACGCCATTTTCAATCATCAGGACAATCGGTGTTCAGACTTTCCAGAATGTGGATTATTATCCTGCAGAGGAAGATTTGGAAAAGGTGTTTACACCAGTGCATAATCCCTTGTCAGACATTGGTTTTAGACAGAAAAATGTCGTGGTTCTGATAGTTGAAAGTTTTGGCAGGGAATATATTGGTGCGTTTAACAGGGACTTGGAAAATGGTGAATATAAGGGTTTTACGCCATTTGTTGATTCGCTGATTGAGCATAGTGCAACATTCCGCTATTCGTACAGCAATGGACGCAAGAGCATCGATGGAATGCCGTCGGTGCTGTCGTCGATTCCGATGTTTGTCGAGCCGTTTGTGCTTACGCCAGCTTCGATGAACCGCCTTAGCGGACTTGCCGGTGAACTTGGCAAGAAAGGTTACAGCACTGGCTTTTTCCACGGAGCGCAGAATGGAAGCATGGGATTTCAGGCTTTTGCACGTAGCACGGGCTTTGGTGGATATTACGGACGCGACGAGTACAATGCCGATTCTCGCTTTGGCGGTGATGCCGACTTCGACGGCACTTGGGCTATCTGGGACGAACCGTTCTTGCAGTTCTACTGCACAACCATGTCGGAAATGCAGCAACCTTTTATGACGGCAGTGTTTACCGCTTCGAGCCATCATCCATACAATGTGCCCGATGAGTATAAGTCGGTTTTCCCCGAAGGCGACCTTTCCATTCACAAGTGCATAGGCTATACCGACAATGCATTGCGTAAGTTCTTCGATTCGGCACGAAAGCAGCCGTGGTACAACAATACAATATTTGTAATCACCGCAGACCACACCAACGAGACAAATCATGCTGAATATCAGACCGATTTGGGCGGTTTCAGCGTGCCGATAATAATATACGAGCCAGGAAACGATTCAATTGCAAATTGTTACGACAAGGTCGCTCAGCATATCGACATAATGCCAACAATTTTAGGAATGCTGGGCTATGACAATTCGTACCTTGCCTTTGGGTGTGATTTGTTTGCAACTTCGGTGGAACAGTGCTATGCGGTTAATTACCTGAATGGAATTTACCAGTATGTGAAATATGGTTATGTCTTGCAGTTTGACGGTACAAATACCAAGGCAATCTATGCTCTTGATGATAAACTGATGAAAAACAATCTTGTAGGGCAGGTTGAATGCCAGCAGCGGATGGAAGACGAACTAAAGGCAATCATTCAGCAGTATATGTCGCGAATGAACGGCGACAGGTTGGTGGTAGAGTAATGTGTATATGTAAAAAATTGAAATATGAAGATTTTGCTTATTAATGGAAGTCCCCGTGCAAATGGAAATACGGCCATTGCCTTGCACGAGATGGAAAAGGTGTTTGCATCGGAAGACGTTGAAACTGAGTATATTCAGGTCGGCAATAAGCCAATTCGCGGTTGCATGGCCTGTGGTGCATGTGCCAATGCTGGCAAGTGTGTCTTTGATGACATTGTTAACGAAGTAGCTCTGAAATTTGAGCAGTGCGATGGCATTGTGGTTGGTAGCCCGGTTTATTATGCTTCGGCAAATGCAACCCTTGTGGCCTTTCTCGACAGATTGTTCTATAGTACAAGTTTCGACAAGACAATGAAAGTTGGTGCCAGTGTAGTTGTTGCTCGTCGTGGAGGCTTGTCGGCAACTTTTGACGAACTCAACAAATATTTTACGATTGCCGGTATGCCTGTTGCATCAAGCCAGTATTGGAATAGTATTCACGGTTCGCAACTTGGTGAGGCTCAGTCGGATGCGGAAGGCTTGCAGACTATGCGGACATTGGCAAGGAATATGGCTTTTCTTGTAAAGAGCATCGCTCTCGGCAAGGAGAAATTCGGTTTGCCCGAAAAGGAGAGTAGAGTGGCTACGAATTTTATAAGGTAGTGATTTATAGATTGTAATAACAAAAAAGATGCACTTATGATGCATCTTTTTGCTATTTTTGTTTGTCGTTGTTTATTCCAAACCGAACAGTTTGTAGAACTTGTCGAGTTTGTAATCCTTGGTCACGCCAATCATTTCTTCCCAAAGTGAATCGGGAATCGGAACACCGTTCTTGCTGCGGACGAGGAAGTTTTCGTATTCCTTTTCGCCGGCGGTGTAAATGCGGTCGTGTCCTGGCATTTTCTGTGAGTTGCGGAGGTCGCGGAGCAAATTGCCTGCATTCTTCTTGAAAACATCAAGGTCCTGGAAGGTTTCAACATTTATTGCAATGAAGAAATGTCCGAGGCGGTAAGGTTTCTTGTTGCCGTTTTCGTCGAGACCAGTAAGAGCCTTCATGTAACCGCCACACTGCAATGCCGACGACAGGATTTCAACGACAGTTGCGTAGCCGTAACCCTTGTAACCTGCTGTTTCTTCGCCGATTCCACCGAGCGGAGCAAGTGCAGCCTTGCCTTTTACAAGGTCGTCGAGTACTTCAACGGAATTGGTCTTGGAGTTGCCTTCGCGGTCAATGCACCAGCCTTTGGGCAGGTCTTTGCCGACTTTGGCGTAGTATTCGAATTTTCCGCGCTGGCTTACCGATGTCGCGCAGTCGAGGAAGAACGGGAATTCTTCATCTGTTGGAATTACAAATGTAAGCGGATTTGTACCAAGCATATTTTCAACGCCGAAAGTCGGGGCGATGGATGGACGGGCGTTTGTGCCAGTAAGACCGATCATGCCTTCGCGAGCAGCCATAAGTCCGTAGTAGCCAGCAATTCCGTAGTGCGAACTGTTGCGTACTGCCACCATACCCATGCCGAATTTCTTGGCCTTGTCGATAGCCATCTGCATAGCTTGCTTCGAAACGACATGTCCCATGCCGTTGTTGGCGTCGAGTAGGGCGGTAGTTGGACTTTCGCGCAGAATGTCAACTTTGGTAACTGGGTTTACGATTCCAGCCTTGATTCTGTCCAAGTATATAGGTTTCAGTCGGTTGATTCCGTGCGAGTCGATTCCGAGCTTGTCGGCTTCGAGAAGGACATCGGCTATAACTTCCGCATCGTTTTCGGGAACACCTGCTTTCTTTAGCGATTCTACGCTGAAAAGGTGCAATGTATCAAAATCTAAATGTCTCATTTTCTGTAAATTTTATTTTTTGCAAATGTACCTATAAATAAATGAGAAAAAACACTATCACAAAACTTTTGTCAACAGAGCGATGTTTGAAGTAAATGGGCTGATGGGCTTGCAGGCTCACAGTCTAACGGTCTTGCAGTCTAACAGTCTGACGGTCTCACAGACTGACAGGCTTGCTGTCTGACTGTCTGACAGCCTGATTGTTTTGTCTGTTAGACTGCGCTTCTGTTAGCCTGTTAGTCTTATTAATCGTTTGCGAATTCCTTTATCATCTTCCTGTAGTTCGAGAAGATGGTAGCACGCGAGACAAATCCGACGTATTTGCCTTTGTCAATCACGACGATATTGTAGTTGTTGGAGTTCTCAAAAAGTTCGGCGGCTTCCTGTACACTCATGCCGTATTCGATGGTGGTAGTTGGGTAGAACATCAAGTCTTTAACCTTGGTAGTTTCGTATAGTTCTGTCCTGAAAATCAGATGTTTAATCTGGTCGAGCCAAACCAAGCCCTTGAAATTGTTTTCGGAGTCGACCACGACGTAGATTGTACGCGTAGAATGGGAGATGACTTTGGTAAGGTCACCGAGGTTAGCGTCCTCGTTAATGGTGAGGAAGTTACGTTCGATGTACTGTTCCAACTTCATCATTGCAAGCATATTGCGGTCGGCATTGTGGGTGAGGAGTTCTCCGCGTTTTGCAAGTAGGATGGTGTAAACCGAATTTGGCATTGCCGCGCGTGTTACAAAGTACGAAATTGTAGATACAATCATCAGCGGTACAAAAAGCGAGTAACCTCCTGTCAGTTCGGCGATTAGGAATATTGCGGTGAAAGGTGCGTGCATAATTCCGCCGATAAGTCCTGCCATGCCGATTAGTGCGTAGTTGCCGACCGAAATGTCAAATCCTAACGATTTGCAGATGTGTGCGTAGAGCAAGCCGAGTATTGCACCGAGGAACAACGACGGAGCAAAAATTCCGCCAGCACCGCCAGCACCGAAGGTACAACCTGTTGCAAATGCTTTCAGTAGCAAAATGAGCAATAAGATTATGGTTATGCCCCAGAACGAGTGTGCAAAGCTTGTTGATGAGTAGAATGTATTGGCGTATATTACATCGAAATCGCCTCTTAGCGCGGCGTTTATTGTTTCGAAGCCTTCACCGTACAGAGTCGGGAATAGGAACACAAGCAAACCGAGCGCGACAGAACCGATGGCGAATTTTACCCAGTCGTTCTTTATCTTTTTGAACCATTCGGTTTGTGCAAGGTAAAGTTTTGAGAAATAGAGTGATAGCAGTCCACACAAGATGCCGAACACAACTAGGAACCCGGTGTCGCGGAGCATAAACGGGTCGGTATGTTCGACAGGATATACGACGTTTTGTCCGAGGAAAAGGTAGGATGTCAGCGTTGCCGAAATTGATGCCGCCAGCAACGGTAACAACGATGCTGTTGAAAGGTCGAGCATCATGACTTCCATCGAGAAGATTATACCCGCAATCGGAGCCTTGAAGATTGATGCTATTGCGCCAGCCGAGGCACAGGCAATCAGCATTATTACTTGCTTGTATTTCAGGTGGAAAAGCTGTCCCATGTTGCTTCCGATGGCAGCTCCTGTGGCAACAATCGGGCCTTCCAGTCCGACCGACCCGCCAAAACCGACAGTAAGTGAACTGCCAATGATACGCGAAAACATGTTGTGCTTTGGTATGCGCCCTTCGTTCTGCGACATATTATACAATACCATCGGGATGCCGTGCCCGAGTTTCTTCTTGATGAAAACCTTTACGAAGATTAGGGTTAGCAGAATTCCGATTGCCGGAAATATGAAGAATAGGTAAGGTGTGTGCGTAGTGTCGATGATTGTGATAACTAGTTCGCGGACAAGGTGTACCGAGTTTTTCATGACGACGGCTGCCAGTCCTACGGCTATACCTACTATGAAGGCAAGTATGGTCATAAAGGTTCTGTCCGACATGTTTCGCACACGCCAGAACATGAATTTACGGTACCGTTCCTTAAAATTTATCTTCATCTCGAAAATCGGTCGCGAATATGGGATTTTTTTTTCAAATTTTAATATTTTTTTTGAAAAAAGGTTGCGATTCATTTTAAAGGCAAGAATAAAAATAAATTCGTGTGGTGTCTGTTGTTGATAAAATGTCTATATGTATCAGTCACCATCGTGAAAACGATCATTTATTTTGTGTAACTTTGCAACAAATTTAGTACTATGAACAACTATGTGCGTCCCGAAGAGGAAACCTTGACTCCAGCGGAAAAAGAGTTTGAAAAGGCTCTGCGACCGCTTGAATTCGACGACTTCAACGGGCAATCAAATATCGTTGAGAACCTTCAGGTCTTTGTGAAGGCTGCCAAGATGCGTGAGGAGGCTCTCGACCACGTTTTGCTGCACGGACCTCCAGGTTTGGGCAAAACTACGCTTGCAAACATTATAGCAAACGAACTTGGCGTCGGTTTCAAGACCACATCGGGACCAGTGCTCGACAAGCCAGGCGACCTTGCTGGACTTCTTACAAGTCTCGAAAAGAACGATGTGCTTTTCATCGACGAAATTCACCGCTTGAATCCGCTTGTCGAGGAATACTTGTACTCGGCAATGGAGGATTTCCGTATCGACATACTTATTGACAAAGGTCCTGCGGCACGTTCGGTACAGATTCCGCTCGAACCGTTTACGCTCATTGGTGCGACAACCCGTTCGGGCTTGCTGACAAGTCCTCTGCGTGCGCGTTTCGGTATCAACTGCCACTTGCAGTACTATACCGCCGATGTGCTTTGCAAGATTGTAAAGCGTTCTGCCTCACTGTTAAACGTGCAGATTACGGAAGATGCCACATTCGAGATTTCACGCCGCAGCCGTGGTACGCCACGTATTGCAAATGCCTTGTTGCGCCGTGTCCGCGACTTCGCACAGGTGATTGGCAACGGAAGCATCGACCTTGCCATTGCAAAGCATTCGCTGTCGGCACTCAACATCGACCAGTACGGCCTCGACGAGCAGGACAACAAGATTCTGCTTACGATTATTGAGAAGTTTGGTGGAGGTCCAGTCGGTCTGAAGACTATTGCAACTGCCGTTGGTGAAGACGAAGGCACCTTGGAGGAAGTCTATGAGCCGTTCCTGATAATGGAAGGCTTCATAAAGCGCACCCCACGCGGACGCGAAGCCACCGAAAAGGCCTACAGGCACTTGAACAAGTTTATGCCAGGAACGCAGAATACATTGTTTTAAATTGTAAAATAGAAATTTATGCCTCGAAGAAGCAACGATGATAATTTGGGTCGCGACAAGAAAACCTTGACAAGCGGCATAATGGGCGTGTTCTACGAAAACCCCAACAAGGAATTCAACTACAAGCAGATTTCCACCAAGTTGGGCTATACGGAACCGTCGTCACGGACGATGATAAACCAGATTCTGTGCGAACTTACAAAGGCGGGAACGCTCAAGGAAACTTCGCGCGGAAAGTTCAAACTGAAAGCCAAGTCGGGCAAAGTCGTTGGCACTCTTGAGATTACTAAGACTGGCAATGCCTTCGTCACTAGCGAGGAATTGTCTGAGGACATTTTTGTTTCGTTCAAGAACCTTAATTCGGCCTTCGATGGTGATACCGTGAAGGTTAGCCTTTATGCACGCAAGTCGAGCAACAGGCTCGAAGGCGAGGTCGTGGAGGTTATCCGCAGGGCAAGGACTCAGTTTGTCGGGACTATCCGCACGGCTGGACACTACTCGTTTATGATTCCCGACAGCCAGAAGGTTATGTACGACATCCTTATTCCCTCCGACAGGCTTATGGGCGCCAAGGAAGACCAGAAAGTGTTGGTGGAAATCGAGGAATGGCCCAATGGTCGTCAGAATCCTGTGGGAAAGGTGATTGAAGTTCTTGGTGAAGCTGGCGACAACAACACCGAGATGCACGCCATACTTGCCGAGTATGGACTTCCTGCAAAATTCTCCGAAGACATTGAGCGCGAAGCAAATAAGATTAAGTTTGAAATCACCGACTACGACCTCAAGACTCGCGAGGATTTCCGCAATGCACCGACTTTCACAATCGACCCAGCCGATGCAAAGGACTTCGACGATGCGCTTTCGTTTGAAAAACTAGATAACGGTAATTATAGAATAGGTGTGCATATCGCCGATGTCACTCATTATATGCGCGAAAACACGCCGCTAGACGACGAGGCATTCAACCGTGCGACTTCGGTTTATCTTGTCGATAGGACCGTGCCGATGTTGCCCGAAAGGTTGTGCAATTTCTTATGCTCGCTTCGTCCCAACGAGGAAAAGTTTTGTTTCTCGGCAGTGTTTGAGATGAACGATAATGCCGAAGTGTTGAGTTTCAAGCCGATGAAGACCATAATTTCGTCCGACCGTCGTTTCGCATACGAGGAAGCGCAGGAAATTATTGAGACTGGTAAGGGCGATTTCGCTGAGGAAATATTGAAGCTCAATGAGTTGGCAAAGATTTTACGTTCGGCTCGTTTCCAGAAGGGCGCATTCAACTTTGAGCATAAGGAAGTTAAGTTTGTACTTGACGAAGATGCCCGTCCCGTAAGCGTCTATTTCAAGGAATCGAAGGAAGCCAACAATCTGATTGAGGAATTTATGCTTCTGGCGAACCGCAATGTCGCCGAACTTATTGGCAAGAAGCACAAGCCGTTTGTTTATCGTGTTCACGCAGAACCGAACTACGACAAACTGTCAAATTTCTCGACATTCATTAGTCAGTTCGGTTATTCGATTGATATGTCGAACAGCATTGCTCTTTCGAATTCGCTGAACGGCTTGGTAAACGATGTGAAAGGTAAGCCCGAGCAGAACATAATTGAAAATCTTGCCGTTAGGGCAATGGCTAAGGCTGTATATTCAACCAAGAACATAGGTCATTATGGTTTGGCATTTGACTTTTACACACACTTTACTTCGCCAATTCGCCGTTATCCAGATGTGATGACTCATCGTCTGCTCTATGCTTATATGCGCAGTCAAACTCCTGATGTCGAAGACCTTGAGTTGAAGTGCAAGCATTGTTCGTTCAAGGAGCAGCAGGCTGTTTTGGCGGAGCGCAGTTCCATAAAGTACAAGCAGGCGGAATTCCTGCAGGACAAGATTGGTGATATTTTCGATGGTGTTATTTCTGGCGTTCAAGAATATGGATTCTTTGTAGAGCTGAAGGAGTCGGCTTGCGAAGGTTTGGTTCATGTGCGCACGCTTATGGACGACAATTACGAGTTCTTTGCAGAGGAATATTGCCTTCAGGGAATAGAAACCGGCAAGATATACCGGCTTGGCGACGAGGTAAAAGTACGCATTTCGGATGTAAACCTCGAAAAGAAACAGATTGATATGGAATTGGCAGACTGATGAAACGTTACATTTGTATATTATTGTTGATTTTTCTGCTGTTTGGCAGCACAGATGTTTTTGCTTGGGGGCAGAAGGGACACGCAATTGTCGCTTATGTAGCCGAAAAGCACCTTACACGAAAGGCTCGCAAGGCCGTTGATGAGATTCTTGAAGGCAAGTCTATGGTGTATTATGCTTCGTGGCTGGACAATATTCAGAACTCTCCGTATTGGAAGGGTGGTTACGACCGCACTAAGACTTGGCATTATTATAATGTTGACGAAGGATATACTCCGCAGACAATGCCGCGTAATCCTAAGGGAGATGTGCTGACGGCATTGAATATGGTTATCGATTCGCTTGAGAATCACCAGAAAGAGCTTTCTGATAGTGTTAAGTTCGATTACCTTTGTATGCTTATCCATCTTGTTGGCGATATGCATTGTCCGATGCATGTTGGACGGTTATCAGATAAGGGAGGTAATTGGTTGGTAATAAAGTGGTTCGGAGACAAGACAAATCTTCATACTTTGTGGGACTCAAAGTTGGTAGAGAGCGTTCACGCTTGGTCATATACCGAGTGGCAGCATAACCTTGACCGTTGCACTAAGGCGGAATTCAAGGAAATGTCGGCAGGAACCCCAGAAGATTGGCTTTTGGAAACTTGGAAGATAACAGTTGACATTTATGCAAATGTGAAAACCGACGAGAATTATTCATATAAATATGTATATGATTATGCTCCAGTCGTTGAACGACAATTTTTGTTGGCAGGATATAGGCTTGCTGCCTTGTTAAATAGAATTTTTGGATAATGAGGGGATTTGCTGTTATATTTTTGTTGATTGCTATGGTTTGTAGTGGCTGCGTTTCAAAGTCGAATGGAGCTGACAAGTCTGTTGAAAATATTGTGTGTCAAAATGTTGAGGAGACAAATTCTATTAATATAGAGGATAGTGCAGCCGTTTTGGTTAATGAAAAACCATTAGTCAGGGAACATTGCTTCATAGTCGTGTCGAAAAAGGAACTTACCTTGTCGGTTTACGAGGCACGGGGAAATGATACTGTCAAGATTGCAGGCTTTGATTGTTGCCTTGGCAAGAATCTTGGCGACAAGCAGAAACGTGGTGATATGAAAACGCCAGAATCTACTTTGCATAATCCATTTAAAATAAGAAGTATAGAAAGTTCTTCGTGGTGGACTCACGACTTTGGCGACGGTAGGGGAAGCATAAAGGCATACGGAAATTGGTTTATGCGTTTGTCTTCGGTTTTCACAGGCATTGGCATTCACGGTAGTACCAACAATGAAAGTTCTGTTCCTGGTCGTCAAAGCGAAGGCTGTATTCGTCTCCGCGATGAAGATATTGAGACCTTGAAGTCGGATTATGCCTTTGTGGGAATGAAGGTGATAGTAAAAGGAGAGGATGAGGGGAAATTGCCGTTTGAAAGATAATGGACAATTAGCTTCGCTGAGCTGAAGGTTAGCTTCGCTGAGCTAAAGGTTGATAATGGACAATTTCAAATTATGCTAAACAATCTCAAAATCATCTCAAACCATTTGAAACCATCTGAAACCATTTGAAACCATCTCAAACCATTTCGTTTACACAATCCCTTCTCTCATTAGGTCGTGCAGATGAACAACGCCGAGATATTTGTCGCCATCGACGATTAAAACCTGCGTAATGCTGTTCTTTTGCATCATCTGCAGTGCATTCACGGCAAGTTCGCCATCCTGTATGCACTTTGGCGACTTTGTCATTATGTCGGCAGCCTTTATGTCCTTGATGTTGTCGTAGTTGTTGAGCATACGGCGGATGTCACCGTCGGTGATTATGCCGAGAACCTTTTCGTTTTCGTCAACTACGGCGGCAGCACCGAGGCGTTTGCTAGAAATTTCAGAGATAACGTATTTTATGCTTGCATCGGGCGAAACTTGTGGCTTTTCGTTCTGCACGTAAATGTCGTTTACCTTTAAATATAATTTCTTGCCGAGCGAGCCACCCGGGTGGAACTTTGCAAAGTCGGCAGGGGTGAAGCCCTTCATTTCGAGCAGGGCAACCATAAGGGCATCGCCAACGACAAGTTGTGCAGTGGTGCTTGATGTAGGTGCAAGGTTGTGGGGCGAAGCTTCCGAATCGACAGTGGAACGCAACACTATGTCTGCAGATTTTGCCAGAAATGATTCTGTGTCGGAAACAATTGCGATAAGCAGATTGTTGTTACGTTTTATTAAAGGTATAAGGACTTTTATTTCCGGAGTGTTTCCGCTTTTCGATATGCAGATTACCACATCGTCGTCCTGCACAATGCCGAGGTCGCCGTGTATTGCGTCGGCGGCGTGCATAAATATTGCCGGCGTGCCTGTTGAATTGAGGCTGGCGACAATTTTTGTTCCGATGGCAGCACTTTTGCCAATACCCGTAATTACTACACGACCTTTCGACTGCGAGATTCTTGTTACGGCTTCAGCAAAACTTTCGTCAATGTAGTCAACTATCTTTTGAATCGACTTGGCTTCGTGCATAACAGTACGCTTGCCAATGCTTATTATTTCCTGATAATCTTGCATGAAAAAAAATTTTTGCAAAAATAATATTTTAATGACAAAAAAATCTTATCTTTGTTTGCGTATGCCGTCGGTAATTTTGGCGGTATGCCTAAAAAGTAAATTATATGGATGCAAGGGAAGAAAAAATATATGAACTTTTGAAGAAATACTTCGGGTTCAACGATTTTAAGGGACAGCAAAAGGAAGTGATTCTCAGTTTGTTGGATGGAAAGGACAGTTTCGTCCTGATGCCTACGGGAGGAGGAAAGTCCCTGTGCTACCAGTTGCCTGCGCTGATGCTAGAAGGTACTGCAATCATTATTTCTCCACTTATTGCATTGATGAAAAATCAGGTTGATGCGATGCGCGGTTTCAGTATGGAGAACGGTGTTGCGCATTTTCTGAACTCTACTTTAAGCAAGACGGAGATAAATACGGTGAAGGACGATATAATGTCTGGCAAGACAAAACTTCTTTACGTTGCACCCGAATCGCTGACCAAGGAGGAGAATCTTGAGTTCCTGAAGAAGTTCAAGATTTCGTTCTACGCAGTTGACGAGGCGCATTGTATTTCGGAATGGGGACACGATTTCCGTCCCGAGTACCGTCGTATCCGTTCCATTGTGAACGAGATTGGTCGTGCTCCGCTTATGACACTTACTGCAACGGCAACGCCAAAGGTTCAGCACGACATACAGAAAAACTTGGACATGCTTGATGCAAATGTATTCAAGTCGTCGTTCCGTCGTCCGAACCTTTACTATGAGGTTCGTCCGAAAATTAACGCAACCAAGCAGATTATCAAGTATATAAAGGACAATCCTGGCAAATCGGGCATTATCTACTGCCTTAGCCGCAAGAAAGTTGAGGAGCTTGCCGAAATGCTTGTCGTCAACCAGATTAAGGCTTTGCCGTACCATGCAGGAATGGATGCAGCAACGCGTTCGCGCAATCAGGATATGTTCTTGAATGAGGAAGTTGATGTCATTGTTGCAACGATAGCTTTCGGTATGGGTATCGACAAGCCGGATGTACGATTTGTAATCCACTACAACATTCCCAAGAGCCTCGAGGGCTACTATCAGGAGACTGGTCGTGCCGGTCGCGACGGTGGCGAGGGAAAGTGCATAGCTTTCTATACTTACGACGATATTCAGAAGCTTGAGAAGTTCATGCAGAACAAGCCGATGAACGAGCAGGAGATTGGCAAACAACTATTGGCTGAGACTGTATCATACGCAGAATCAACAACTTGTCGTGTGCGACAGCTGCTTAACTATTTTGGCGAGGAAATGAACGAGGACTGTGGTAACTGCGACAACTGCCTTAACCCGAAGGAACGTTTCGAGGGCAAGGAAGATGTCCAGACGGTTCTTGAGACCATCATTGCTGTCAAGGACGGTTTCAAGACAGACCATTTTATCAATATCCTGACAGGAAAGCTTACATCGGAAATTTCTAATTATCAGCACGATAAGTTGCCTACTTTCGGTATTGGTTCCGATGAAACACCTCTTTACTGGAAGGGGGTTATCCGTCAGATGCTTATAGCAAAATTTATTGAAAAGGGAATTGTAAACTATGGTTTGCTGAAGGTTACCGAAAAGGGATACGAGTTCTATAAGAATCCTCATTCGATAATGCTTACCCGTGATACCGACTACGAAGCCATAGAAGACCAGGAGCGTGAGTCGGAATATGGTGGTACGGCCGCAGCCGACGAGGAACTTTACAATATGCTCAAGAATTTGCGCAAGGATATTGCAAAGAAACTCAATCTCCCGCCATACGTCATTTTCGATGATGCATCGTTGCAGGATATGGCAATTCAGTACCCGATAACTATTGATGAACTTAAAAACTGCCAGAAGGTAGGACAGGGCAAGGCCCAGAAATTCGGTCAGGAATTTGTTGACCTTATAAAGCAGCACATCGAAATAAACGGTATCGACCGTCCAGAAGACCTTGTGATTAAATCGGTTGGAACAAGTTCTGAGTCCAAACGAATGATAATCAGGAATATAGATAGCCGTATGTCGCTTGATGACATTGCCGATGGCATGAAGATGACGCTTATGGAACTCATCGAGCAGCTTGAGACATTTGTCGATTCGGGCACTACCATAAATATTGACTATTATCTGAATTCGATTCTTGACGAGGCTGATATTGATGATATTTACACATATTTCAGGGAAGATTCTGAAAATGGTACTATTGACGAGGCTTTGCAGGAATTTGGCGATGACTATTCAGAGGAGGAAATCCGGTTGGTAAGACTGAAATTCATCTGCGAGATGGGAAACTAAATAATTGATAATTAACAATGGATAATTAATAAATTGTGGTGTCGTTGCGTGCAACGACACATGCAACGACACATACAACAAATAAAAAATCCAAACCTTGCAAACATCAAATTCAGAACGGCTTAAATATTCCGCAGGAATTGTTTCCATAGTGGTAAACATTTTGCTTTTTGCCTTGAAATACTGGGCTGGCATAGTGTCTGGTTCGGTGGCTTTGCTTGCCGATGCGTGGCATACCTTGTCCGATTCGCTGAGTTCGGTGGCGGTGATTATTGGCGTGAAACTTTCGTCCCGAAAGGCCGACAAGAAACATCCGTTCGGACATGGTCGTATTGAAAACCTTGTGGCAATACTCATCGGGGTGATGCTGGCAATTGTCGCCTACGAATTTGTGATGGAGTCGGTTGACAAACTGCGCAATCCCGACAGCAAGGCTATTTTTGGAACTCTGGCAATTGTGGTGACGGCTGTGTCTATTGTTGTGAAGGAATTGATGGCGCAGTTTTCGTTCTATGTGGCTTGCAAAACAGGCAGTACATCGGTAAAGGCCGATGGCTGGCATCATCGTAGCGATGCTTTGTCGTCGATTGTTGTGCTGGCTGGAATTTTCCTGCAGGACTATTTCTGGTGGATAGATGCCGTGTTGGGAATTTGTGTGTCGTTGATACTGATGGTTGCCGTCTATAAGATTATCCGTGAGGCTGTTGACAAATTAATGGGAGAGAGTGTCCCCGATGAGATTGTAAGCCAGGTGAAGGCGATTATTGGAGAAACTATAGATGGAGACTTACAGACACATCATTTTCATATTCACAATTATGGTAGTCATAGCGAATTGACTTTCCATATTAATTTGCCTCCCGACATGACAATTCTTGAAGGTCACGGCATTGCCGACAGGATAGAAAAGCAACTGCGTGAAAGAATGAACATTGAGACTACAATTCATATTGAACCGAAAAAGAAAACTGAATTGGTAAAATAATTATCTTTGTGCTTTGATTATGAAGCGAATATTGTTGATATTATTTCTTCTTGCATTGGTGCCAGTAGTGAATTTTGCACAGGATGCTGATGAAAATGAGGCAGAAGCTGTTGATTCGATGCATTTCAAGTATTTTGGAATACGCTATGCCTTTGAGGAAAACAAAAAGTCGTTGTATGTTGATGTCAACTATAATGAGGAAACTCCAACTCAGGTCAACATAATGCGTCAGATAAAAATCGATGGCAAGTTTTATCCGGTAAAACGTATCGGGGCACGAGCTTTTTACGGTTGCCGCAATATTACTTGTGTTACCATTCCCGACAATGTAGAATTTATCGACAGCAGTGCGTTCCGTTGGTGCGTAAACCTTTCAAACATAGGCATTTCGAGTAATGTGAAGCGTATTGGTCCCGATTGTTTCAGGAATTGCACAAACCTGCGTAACTTTCATATTCCTAACAATTTGCAGGTGATTAGCCCTGGTGCTTTCCGTGCAAGCGGTCTTATGACCTTAGTTTTGCCTGAAGGTTTGAAAGAGGTTGGTGCATACGCGTTTGAAGGTTGCAAGGCTCTTGCGGCAGTACAATTTCCAAAGTCGTTGAAGTCGATAGGCAAGGAGGCTTTTGCAAACTGCTGGGCTTTGAGTGTTGTTTCTCTTTACGACCAGATGCGTAGCGTAGGAGAGGGGGCGTTTATGTCGTGCCGCAGTTTAAAGAAGGTCGTGTTTACAAAGGTAATGGAATCTACAATCAAGACATTTGTCTCTGCCGATGCTTTTGCCGAATGCAAGTCGCTGACTGATGTCATCTGCAACACTGGACGTACGGGCAAGGTAAAGGATGTGCTATTTCACGAAAATGCATTCAGGGACAGTAAGTTCAATTATGAAAATATAATGTATGGCGGCAAGCCTATAGTTGACCCGAATGTAACCAAGCGCAAAAAGGGTGAACCGGAATTTGAAGAAGATGAAGTTGTTGTTAATGAGGACGCAGCAACTCGTCTGCGCACAAGTGAAACGGTTAAGCGTGCGCGTAAGAATATAGGTGTCCGCAAAAATACCAAGAAGAAGAAAAGATAGGCTTATACCATATTCCTTTCCTTCTTTATCCTGTCGTAAGCTTCGTTGATGGCTTGGAATTTCTCCGTTGCCTTGCGTGTTACTTCTTCGCCCATACCTGCAACCTTGTCGGGATGATGTTTCATTGCCATCTTCTTGTATGCCTTTTTCACTTCTTCGTCGGTCGCATCCTTGGTAATGCCAAGTATTTCGTAGTCGGAATCGCGGCCAACTACGACGAACATCGATTTTATTGAGTTGAAATCATATTCGCTGATGCCGATACCTGTTGCTATGCGTTTCAGAACATCGAGTTCTTCCTTTACAATTTCGTTGTCGGCATTTGCAATTCCGAAAAGGTAGTGCAGAAGCTGTAATTTCAGCGAATTGTTCATATTGTACCTAATCTGGCGGCATACGTCGTCGAGAGGAATGTCGGCGTTCATCATAGGTTTCAGAATCTGCAAAGCCTTGAGAGTCTTTTCCTTGCCGAAATTCTGTACGAGAAAACTCTTTACATAGTCGAGTTCGCTTTTCTTCACGATGTTGTCGGCTTTCATTACTGCTGCCGAAAGGGTAAGCAGTACAACCATAAAGTCGCCCTGTTCGGTATGCCTTGTACGGTTTCCTGGCCGTTGTGTGTTGCGCGGTTCGTCGGAACTGCTCATTCCGTCAATTGCAGAACCAATGAAGAACCCAATCAGTCCGCCGATAGGTCCTGTGAGTACCCAAGTCAATCCTCCTAATATCCATTTCCATTTTCCCATATATCAGTATTTTAAGTTATTAATGAAGTTTTCTGCCTGTTCTATTAATGAATGATTCCTGTCGTTGATAAAAATGGCGTCGCATTTTTCACGACCTGCATTTTCTCTTTGCAATTTTATCTTGTTAAGTGCAATTTCTTCCGAAACATTGTCCCTGAAGCATATACGCTTAACCAATATGTCTTCGGCTGCTTCTACAAATATTATTTTGTCGAGGATGTCTTCCAATTTGGCATCGAATATTATTGCCGATTCAATTGCGACAATTTTTGCACCAGTTTTTTCTCTCCAAGTAATAAAATCGTTTTTTACCGCCGGATGCACTATTGAATTTATGATTTGTCTGTTTTTCTCGTTGCCGAACACAATTTTTCGCAGATATTCCTTGTTGATTTTGTCGTTACGATAAGTTTCTTCTCCAAATTCAAGCTTAAGTCTGATTCGGATTGCAAAATTGTTGTTCATCAGCTCTTTGGCTCTGGTGTCGGCATCATATACGGGTATGTCCATTGAGCGGAAAACCTGGCTAAGCATAGATTTCCCTGAACCGATAATTCCTGTTATGCCGATGCTAATCATTTCTTTTCGAGGATAAATGTGCAGGTGGATGGCTGTCTGCTGATTATTTCGGCTTTGCTGAAACTTGACTGAACTTGTACTTCTGCGCAGTTACCTGCCGCTTTTTCGTAGTCGATTGTTGCCGAGAAATCGTATTCGTTTACTTTGCCATATAATGAAATCGGGACTACATAGTTTACCGTAACATATTCTGGCAGAAGTGTGTATGTGTATTCTGTTGGAAAGTTGACAGCTTTTACCTTTATTCGTTTTGTTGCCTTAGTGTACATCTCTATATCGTACGAAACGCTTGCAATTTTTTGAGAAACGCTGACACCTTCTGGCATTTCAATGGCAACATTATATTGTTTTCTCGCTTTTATGAGACCTAAGTCCTCTTTTTCAACGCCTATCTTGTCGATGCTGTCAATTATTGATTTCTGACCTATAATTGTTACTGAGTCGGGAACTATGGATGTACGTGTAATCTTTTGTCCGTCAAGAAGTTTGTGTCCGATGTTGGCTGTTTCTATTGGGACTTTCTTTTCCCTTACGTCTATCAGGTTGAAGAACAGTGTGTCGGGTTTTATCTCACCGATGTTGATT
Organism: uncultured Bacteroidia bacterium; assembly: GCA_902776565.1. Taxonomy (GTDB): domain Bacteria; phylum Bacteroidota; class Bacteroidia; order Bacteroidales; family ML635J-15; genus Bact-19. The sequence continues at coordinate 155,908 of CACYQN010000009.1, read as the reverse complement.
TTTTCGCCGACTTTCTTGCGCAACAATGGTTTTAGGTCGGATGATATGATGTATGCTTTTCCTCTGCTGCTGGCATATTTCAGCAGTTGCCTGTTGTCCTGCGCCTTAGATTCAAGGTCGATGCTAAGCGGCAAGTTTCTTGTTTTAAGGCTTTCCTGCAAAAGGTTGTATCCCTGTCCCGATGCCATGACGAAAAGTTCGCCTCCGTGTGAACTTTCCTCGTTTATTGTCTTGGGGACGTTTTTGAGCTTGTATTTTATTGTGATTTCGCTTGTTAGGTTTTTGTTCAGATAATTGAGAAACCACAAAAAGGATGACAGGACAACAAAAGCGATGAATACCAGAAAGTTTCTGTTATTGACCAGTTTTACAACGGGATTTCCTTTCTTATTTGGCTCCTGCTGTTCTGCCATCAGATGGAATTTTTAGTAATACTACTTTTTTTCAGCTGTATCGTTGTTCTGAGCTTCTGCTTCGGTGAAACTTACGATTGAGTTCTTGTCAATCTTGATTCTCACGCCGTTGGCAATTTCGAGAAGTACGTATGTGTCGCTGATTTCATCGATGATTCCATAGACACCGCCTGCGGTGATGACCTTGCTGCCTTTCTTGAGGCTTTCTTTGAACTTTTGAGCTTCCTTGTTACGCTTTGAAGCAGGACGAATCATAAAGAAATAGATTACTGCAATGAGCAATACCCAGAAGATTACATTCATCCAGATGTTAGACTTTGGAGCTTCCTGACCAGCCTGTGCGGCCTGCAATAAAATTAATGTTAAGTTTTGCATATAAATGATATTAAATTAGTTAGCTATTTTGTTACGACATCGCACCTTATATATAATACGTGTTCGTTTGGAATCGTATTGGCGGCTATGCGTACGTTTTTGTTCTGTATTCCGGTTTTGTTTGAACTGTCGAAAGTAAGTTCAATGTAGCCTTCTTCGCCCGGCTTTATCGGTTCGCGCGACCATTTTGGCGAAGTGCATCCGCACGATGGCTTTACGCTGGAAATGACTAGGTTGCCTTCACCAGTATTAGTGAACTTGAACTTGTGCGCCACCTTTTCGCCTTGGATTACAGTGCCGAAGTTGTATTCGGTTTCTTTGAAGGTCATTACTGGCAGTCCGTCTATTGCCGAAGTTTCGTCGTTTACGTTTTCGGCGGAGATAGGGTTGTCGATGCTATATTCGCCGCCGCCTGTATTCTTGTTCTCCTTGCACGATATTGTGGCAAGTGTCATTAGGACGATTAGTATGATTGATAATTTTTTCATTTTGTTTATTGTTGAATCGCGTCATGACGCGATTTTACGTTTTATATTCTTTGAGACGCATCATGGTGCGTCTTTACTATAGTAATCCCATTCCTATTTTGTTAAGTGTATTGTCGTTTTTGTACTGGTTGTATATCTTGTCGAGTATGCCGTTGATGAAGGTCCCGCTCTTTTCGGTGCTGTAGCCCTTGGCAATGTCGATGTATTCGTTTATTGTGACCCTTACTGGAAGTTCGGGGAACTGTGTCATTTCGCAAAGTGCCAGATGCAGGATTATTCTGTCCATAAAGGCGATGCGCTGGAGTTCCCATTTCTGAAGGTTCTTTTCAATGAGTTCGTCGAACTTTTGGCGGTATAGGCAGGTATCCTTGATGAGTTTCTTTGCGAATTCGCGGTCTTCCTCTATGCGGAACATTGCAGGCAACCTGAAGTTTTCAATGTTTTCGTCGTTGAGTTTCTTGATTGTCTGTATCAAGTTGCTGAGCGAAAATTCGATGTCGTCGTTCCAGTATATGCTTTCGCCTTCTAGGATTACATCGAGGTCGGGATTGTCAACCAGATACTTGTTTACAATCTTGCAAATCATATCGGCGTCCTGCTTTATGCTTTGGCTTTCGTCCTGCATATATTTGTTGTAGAATTCCGAGTTGTACATCTTGTTGAAAATTCCGCGTACAAATTCGTAGTGTTCCGACCAGTTTGAAGTTTCTTTTTCCATATATTTCTTGATCGTCGGTTCGTTACGGAACGCCTGAATAATCTTGTTATCGACGAATTTTCGGTTGGGATTGAGGTCTTCTTCCGTCGGGAGCAGCTTGTTGCGGTTGAATTCAATCTTGTATTCAGCGTGGTCGGCAATGGCCACAATCAGGCAGAACGTTTCCACAAAAAGTTCGTACGATTTTTCTATACTCATTTCCAGAGCTTCCCACACTTTTTCCAACGAACCGTCGTAATTGCCTTGAACAAAAGCATAATAGGTCTGAACGGCCTTTATCCTAACCAATCTCCTGCTAATCATTGTCTATACTTTTTTAATCAAACTGCAAATTTAGTCAAATAATTAGAGAGTGCATAATCTTTTCGATTAATTTTTTTTGTTTATTTTATTGCACAACCAACTTATTTGTTTATATTTGTCGCGACAAATAATTTTATTATGGATTTTATTGAGAATAAAAAGAGGAATGTGCGGTCGTCTTCGGTAACGATAGGTAAGAGAACCTATTTTTTTGATGTAAAGGCAACTGCTAAAGGTGACTATTATCTTGTTATTACAGAAAGCCGCCATATTCACGATGATGTTTACGAGAAGCAGAAGATTTTCCTGTATAAGGAGGACTTTTTCAAGTTCTGCAATGCGTATGAGGATGTGATGTCGTTTATGAAGGCAGAAAAGCCTGAATATTTCGTCGAGAGGGAAGCGTTTGTAGTAGAAGAGGAAGACCGGTAATTCTTGTTTGTTGTAGTTTTTTCGCATCAGATGTATGTCTGGTGTTTGTTTGTATATACCTATTAATAATATAGCGATATAAAAGCACAAAAAAAGGGAAGCCGAAACTTCCCTTTTTCTTATTGATATGAAATCTAATTACTTGCAAGAGCATTTGCAGTTCTTGATTGCAGCCTGAGCAGCAGCAAGACGAGCAACAGGAACTCTGAATGGTGAGCATGATACGTAGGTCATACCAGCCTTGTAGAAGAATTCAACTGATGCAGGGTCACCACCGTGTTCGCCGCAAACACCAACTTTCAGCTTTTCGCGAGTTGAACGGCCTCTTTCAACACCAAGCTTTACAAGTTGACCAACACCTTCCTGATCCAATGTGTTGAACGGGTCGGCTGGTATAATCTTGTTGTCAACGTAGGTGTGAACGATTTCGTTAACGTCGTCACGCGAGAAACCTAAGGTCATCTGGGTGAGGTCGTTGGTACCGAATGAGAAGAATTCTGCAACTTCTGCAATCTGGTCGGCAACCAATGTAGCACGCGGAATTTCAATCATTGTTCCGTACATGTAGTTGATTGTTACACCCATCTTCTTTTCTACTTCTGCCTTAACTCTGTTGGCGATTTCCTTCTGGTGCTTCAATTCCTTAACATTGATTGTCAATGGAACCATGATTTCCAGATGCGGGTCGAAACCTTCCTTCATAAGTTCTGCAGTTGCTTCGAACAAAGCGCGGAACTGAGTTTCGGTGATTTCGGGGTAAACGATGCCAAGACGGACACCACGGAGACCCATCATCGGGTTAACTTCGTGCAATGCTTCGATACGGCTCTTGAGTTCTGCCAAATCCATACCACGTTCCTTAGCAACTTCGCGCTGCTTTTCTTCGGTATGAGGAACGAATTCGTGCAGAGGCGGGTCCATAAGTCTGAATGTCAAAGGCTTGCCATTCATAACCTTCAATGTGCCCTTTGCAGCTTCCTTGATGTAAGGTTCGAGTTCGTTGAGAGCAGCAACGCGTTCTGCAGTTGTGTTCGAAAGAATCATGTTACGGAGCTTCTCCAACGGCTTTTCGCTGTTCTTTCCGTAGAACATGTGCTCGATACGGAACAGACCGATACCTTCTGCACCGAAGTTGATAGCGTTCTGTGCATCTTCTGGATTGTCGGCATTGGTGCGAACACCCATAGTTCTGTATTTGTCAACGAGCTTCATGAATTCCTGGAAGAGAGGATTTTCGGTAGCGTCAATCATCTTTACTTCTTCGGCGTAAACCCAACCCTTCGAACCGTTGAGGCTCAAGGTGTCACCTTCCTTGAAAGTCTTGTCGCCAATGTGAACTTCGCCCTTCTTGAAGTCTATCTTAACATCTTCGCAACCTACGATGCAGCACTTACCCCAGCCACGTGCAACGAGTGCAGCGTGTGAAGTCATACCACCGCGAGCGGTAAGGATACCGTCGGCAGCACGCATACCTTCAACATCTTCCGGGTTGGTTTCTTCTCTTACGAGGATATTCTTAACTTTTGCCTTGTTGTACTGCATAGCCTTTTCGCTTGTGAGGGCAATCTTTCCAACTGCACCACCAGGACCAGCGGGAAGACCCTTAGCGATTACTGTGTGCTTCTTTTCGTCGGCAGCGTCGAGAATCGGGTGGAGGAGTTCGTCGAGCTGAGCAGGAGTGAGGCGCATTACAACTTCCTTCTCGTCGATAAGACCTTCGTGGAGCATATCGAGAGCCATTGTCAATGCAGCAACACCAGTTCTCTTACCAACACGGCACTGGAGCATATAGAGTTTTCCGTCTTGGATAGTGAATTCGATATCAAGCATATCGTGGAAGTTCTTTTCGAGGATGTTGCGGATGTCGCAGAGTTCCTTGTAGGTCTGCGGCATAAGTTCCTGCATCGACTTCATGTGCTTGTTCTGTTCGTTCTTTGTGTCGTCGTTCAGTGGGTTCGGGGTGCGGATACCTGCAACTACGTCTTCGCCCTGGGCGTTGATAAGCCATTCACCGTAGAACTGGTTGTCGCCGGTAGCTGGGTTACGGGTGAAAGCAACACCTGTAGCCGAGTTGTCACCCATGTTGCCGAATACCATTGCCTGAACGTTTACTGCTGTACCCCAGTCGTCCGGAATACCTTCGATACGACGGTAGGAGATAGCCTTCTTTCCGTTCCATGACTTGAAAACGGCCTTGATACCGCCTTCCATCTGAGCGCGAGCGTCATCCGGGAATTCGGTTCCGAGAACTTCCTTAACCTTTGCCTTGAATTCTTCGGCAAGTTGTTTAAGTTCGTTGGCAGTGATTTCTGTATCAGACTTGTAGCCCTTGTTGTGCTTGAATTCGTCGAGCATATCGTCGAGAATCTTGCGGATTCCCTTGCCGTCAGCAGGTTCAATACCTTCTGCCTTTTCCATAACAACGTCGGCGTACATCATAATGAGACGACGATATGAGTCATAAACGAAACGTTCGTTGTTAGTCTTCTTAATGAGGCCAGGGATTGTCTTCGAGCACAAACCTATATTCAATACTGTATCCATCATACCAGGCATAGAGCTGCGAGCTCCGGAACGGCACGATACCAAAAGAGGATTTTCGGTGTCGCCATATTTCATGCCCATGATGTTTTCAACATTCTTCATTCCTTCCCATACATCTTCCATCAATGTGTCGGGGAGATTGCAGTTGTTTGCGTAGTAGGCTGTACAACATTCGGTTGTGATTGTCAAACCAGCGGGAACAGGAAGTCCCAGCAAACACATTTCGGCAAGGTTGGCACCTTTGCCGCCCAACAAGTTTTTCATGTCGGCTTTACCTTCGGCTGTCTTTCCACCAAAGGTGTAAACATACTTTACTTTACTCATCTAACAGTAAATTTAAATTTATAATTCCTTTAAAACGGGTGCAAAATTAATAAAAAAAATCATACCTTATTAATATAACATCATTTTGTTGATAAAAAAGCTGTTCGTCTGGTAATTAGGACGATAAGGGGCGTTTTTGCTCCGTATTCACATGGAACTTTCATTGAAAAACTAATCACCACCCACTTTCGCTCCCTGAGCCTGTCGAAGGGTCGAAGGGTAAGGTTATTGTGCATTATATCATTTCGTCACCTTGACTTCCCTTCGACCATGCTCAGTGCGGCGCGACAAGCTCAGCCAGCGGATTTGTTATAATGTTAACAGTTTGTATTATAAACAATAACATTATCTAAATGAAAGAAACGTGTCATATTCGATTTGACTTTGCGGTTTAGGGATATGCCGAGTTGTTTTTTTTGCTTACCTTTGTCGCGCTATGGCATTGTATCGTCTTCCAGATGATTTCCTTTGGTTTCCAGACCCTAACGAAGCCGACAGTGACGGACTTGTCGCTGTGGGTGGCGATTTTTCGCCCGACAGGGTACTTCTGGCGCTTTGTTCGGGAATTTTTCCGTGGCCGTGCGAAGATATGGAACTGCTCTGGTTTTCGCTTGACCCTCGATTCGTTGTTTTTCCCGAAAAGGCTCACATTTCCAAGTCGTTGCGACGTAGCTGCAGAAACTTTACAGTCAAGATTAACACAAATTTCGAGGCTGTCATTCGCCGTTGTGCTTCGATTGAACGTCCCGACCAGGAGGGGACTTGGATTACGGAAAGCATAATCAAGGCTTACACAAAACTTCACGAGTGGGGGTATGGCTATTCGTTTGAAACTTATCAGGATGGCAAGCTTGTTGGTGGTCTTTACGGAAACTTTATCGGAAAGGTATTTAGCGGAGAATCAATGTTTCACGAGGTTACTGATGCGGGGAAGGTCGCATTTTGTGCGCTTGTGGATTTCTGTCTGAAAAACGGTGTGGTTGTGATTGATTGCCAGCAGAAGACGGACTTGCTTGAAAGTCTTGGTGGTGAGGAGATTCCACGGACTGAATATTTGAAAATTTTAAAGGAACACGGAGATTTTCCGTTTACAGAATATGCAGAAGACAAAGGTTAAGGAGTTGATTATGAGTTACGGAGTTCCCAAGGGGACACGTTTGCTTTGTGCGGTAAGCGGTGGCATCGATTCGATGGTTATGCTCAGTTTGTTGAACGAAATGAATTACGAATGTGTTGTCGCTCACTGCAATTTCAGGTTGCGTGGCGACGAGTCGGACGGCGATGAACAGTTTGTCCGTGAAATGTGCGAAAAGATGTACATTCCTTGCTTTGTCAATACGTTTGATACTCACAAGTTTGCCGACGAAACAGGGCTGTCAATCCAGATGGCTGCACGGAAGTTGCGCTACGACTGGTTCTACGAACTTGCCGAGAAGGAAAATTGTTCGTACATAGCGCTCGCCCATAATTCCGACGACCAGGTTGAAACTGCAATCCTCAATTTTGCGCGTGGTACTGGAATCCGTGGTGTTTCGGGGATGAAACCGCTGGCAGGCAAACTTTTCCGTCCGCTTATTGAGGTTTCGAGGGCCGACATAGTGCAGATTTCTACGGAAGACAACATTCCGTTTCACAACGATTCGACAAATGCTACTACCAAATATGCACGCAACAAGGTTCGCCATCTGGTGATTCCGTTGCTTGAGGAGATAAATGTTGCCGCAAAGGAAAATATCTTGAAATCCGTTTCGTATTTTGCTGAAACGGAGAGAATTATGAACGATTATGTGCGTAGGGCTAAGGAGGCGGCAATGTCGAGTAGCAATGGTTTGCTGCGGATTGATGTTGCGAAAATTATGCAGACTGCGGCACCTTCGACCGTGCTTTTCGAAATGCTGATAGGCGAGGGTGTTCCTAAGCCGTTGGCAAGTGAATCGGTGTGCCTGCTTGAGGCGCAGACAGGTCGCAAGTGTGAAATGGACGGTGTGGAAATAGTTCGCAACCGTGAATATATCGAGGTGCAGAAATCGGTCGGCGAAAATGATGAATCGGTAGTGACTGTCAATGCTATCGGCGAACTGAAAAAATATGGTTTTGAAATTTCGTTTGCCTATTGCGACGACGATTTCGTGTTTGACAAGAATCCGCAGGTTGCATACATTGATGTCAAGAAGTTGAAATTTCCGCTTACATTGCGCAAATGGAATTTTGGCGACAAGTTTATGCCGTTGGGAATGAAGGGGATGCGTAAGCTGAGCGACTTCTTCAAGGATGAAAAATTGTCGCAGGCGGAAAAATCGAATGTCCGCATACTTGAGTCCGACGGAAAAATTGTGTGGGTGGTTGGTATGCGTATTGATGAGAGGTTTAAGTTTGACAAGGATACAAAAGAGGTTTATGTGTTGAAAAACAAACAGTAGATTATTGGAGGAATATTATGAAAGCATTTAAGGCATACGATATTAGGGGTGTTTATGGCGTGGATTTCACAAAGGAAGATGTTTACAAAATCGGATTTTTCCTTCCGCAGATTATGAAATGCGACAAAGTCCTTGTCGGTAGGGATGTGCGAGTGTCGTCGCCTGAAATTTTTGAATACCTGTCAAAAGGAATTACCGATGCTGGCGTTGATGTATATAATGTAGGTATATGCACCACTCCGTTGGTTTACTGGTCAACGGCGAAATTCGGTTTCGATGCATCGGTGATGATTACGGCTTCGCACAATCCGGCTTCGCACAACGGGCTGAAGGTTTCGGGCAAGGATGCAACTCCTGTAGGTTACGACGACGGGCTTTCGACGGTTGAGAAACTTGTGATGGAAGGCGATGTCAAGCCTGTGAAAAACAAGGGTAAAGTCATTGATTATGAGGTGTATGACAAGTATCTTGACTTTATGCGCCAGTATGTTCCCGACATTTCAAACCTGAAGGTAAGCGTTGACTGTAGCAATGGAATGTCGGCGTTGTTTATCAAGAAGTTGCTGGGCGACAATGCTATGTATATCTGTGACGAACTTGACGGTACTTTCCCAAATCACGAGGGAAATCCGCTTATGCCCGAAAACCGCGTGATGCTGCAGCAACACGTGCGCGAGCACAAGTCCGACATTGGTGTGATTTACGACGGCGATGCCGACCGTGTGATGTTTGTTGACGAGAATACCAATTTTGTATCGCCCGACCTTATGATTGCCGTCCTTTGCCATTATTTCCTTGAGGAAAAAGGCTTGAAGGGCAAGGTTTATCAGGATATTCGCACCTCGAAGGCTGTGGGAGAGTATGTTGCAAAATTCGGCAGCGAGATGGTGATGTGGCGTGTCGGTCGTGCGTATGCAGCGAAGAAACTTCGCGAAGTTGACGGTATTTTCGGCGGAGAGTTGGCAGGTCACTATTATTTCCGCGACTTTTACTATTCCGATTCGGGCATTCTCGCCAGCCTGTTGATTTTGCGTATTGTTGCAAAGATGAAGAAGCAAGGCATATCGGTTTCTCAGTTGATTTCAAACATCAGCCACTACGAAAATTCTGGCGAAATCAATTTCCAGGTTAATGAGAAGCAGAAGGCTATGGATTTGGTTGTGGAGCATTTCCGTGCTCAGGCAGAACCCGAGGCGTTCTACGATTTCGATGGCTACCGTATGGAGTACAAGGACTGGTGGCTTAACATACGCCCTTCAAATACAGAACCTTATCTGCGCTTTTTGTGCGAGGCGAAATCAACGGAATTGCTTGAGAGCATAAAGTCTCAGGTTGAGAAGATTGTGGAAAGCGTAAAGTAGGAGCTAATCCATTACATATCAAACTCGCTGCGGCTTTCGAGAATCGAAATCAAGTCTTCGGCGAGTTGTTTTTTCATGCCGTTGAACGAACTGTAGTTGCTTCTCACAATTTCACGGCTACGAGCAAGCGAATCTCCCGATATGTTTCCAAGATTGTTTTCCACTAGTGAAAGACAGTCCAGAGCAAGCATTTCGTCGGCATCCACAAACTTTTCAACAAAGGGCGTAACATCGTCAAACACAACAGATGATTGCCACAAATTGGAGATAAACTCGCCAATAAGTTCGTGGTTCATATATCCCGAAAGGCTTTCAAGAATTTGTTTTGATACCTTTGCGCTCTTGAGGTCGAGGAAAACACGGCCAATCTCTGTGCGTACATTTGCAAAAGGAGTCGTAAAGAAGACCTCTATCATTGGATTGATGCAATATTCGTCGCCAACCTCACGAATCCTGTACAGGGTATCGACAATTATTTCCTCGTCGGGACTATGCAAGTCTGCAATTATCTTTTTCTGTTCCTTATTCAGTTTCGACAAATCTGTCATAGCAACAACAATTTATTGTACGGATTGCAAACTTAGTAAAAAAAGTCCATTCTGGCAAACCTTTTTTTTGATTTGAAAAACAACCTTATAATTTTCACCAGTCTTTCAAAAAAAGTGATACCTTTGCACAACAAATTTAACTAGTACACGATATGGATTTTGATCTTATAGTATTGGGCAGCGGTCCTGGCGGATATGTAGCTGCCATAAGGGCATCACAGCTCGGAATGAAGGTTGCAGTTGTTGAACGTGCACAGCTTGGTGGAATCTGCCTCAACTGGGGTTGCATTCCTACAAAGGCCTTGCTGAAGTCGGCACAGGTTTACAACTATATGAAGCACAGCGAAAACTACGGCATCGAACTTGAAGGCACTGCAAAGCCAAACTTCGAGAAGGTTATCGCTCGTAGCCGCGAAGTGGCTGCAGGAATGAGCAAGGGCATTGAGTTCCTTTTCAAGAAGAACAACATCACCGTTATCAACGGAACAGGAAAACTCGTTGAGGCTCACAAACTTGCTGTAACAAAGGAAGATGGTAGCGTTGAAAATCTTACCGCCAACCACATAATCCTTGCAACTGGCGCTCGTTCTAAGGTTATGCCAAACATTCCGCAGGACGGCGTAAACATCATCGGATACCGCGAGGCTCTCACCTTACCAAAGCTTCCAGAATCGATGGTGGTCGTAGGTTCAGGCGCAATAGGTTCCGAATTGGCATTCTTCTATCATTCAATGGGTTGCCAAGTAACAATCATCGAATTCCTTCCCGAAATAGTTCCGCTTGAGGACGAAGAAGTTTCGAAGCAACTGGCACGCTCGTTCAAGAAGATGGGCATAAAGGTTATGACTGGCACTGCTGTTCAGAGCGTTGAAGTTAAGGATGGTAAGTGCTTGGTTAAATACACCGACAAGAAGGGCGAAAACTCAATCGAATGCGAAAAGGTTCTTTCGGCTGTTGGTGTTGTTACCAATATCGAAAACCTTGGTCTCGAAGAACTTGGCATAGCAACTGAGCGCGGCAAGGTTGTTGTTGACGATTACTACCGCACATCCTGCGAAGGTGTTTATGCAATAGGTGACATCGTTCACGGACCGGCATTGGCGCATGTCGCATCGGCTGAAGGTATCTGCTGTGTTGAAAAGATTGCAGGTCTCGATGTCGAAAAGATTGATTACGACTATATTCCGTCGTGCGTTTACACGACTCCAGAAGTCGCATCGGTTGGCTTTACCGAAAAGCAACTGCAGGACAAGGGCATCGAATACAAGGTCGGCAAGTTCCCGTTTACCGCATCAGGCAAGGCTATGGCTGCAGGCAATAGGGACGGTTTTGTGAAACTGCTCTTCGATGCAAACAGCGACGAACTGCTTGGAGCACACTTCATTGGCGACAATATAGCAGAAATGATAGCCGAAATGTCGGCATTCAAGAAGTTGAACGGCAAGGCAAAGCAACTCATTAAGACCATACATCCACATCCGAGCCTATCGGAAGCCGTTATGGAAGCAGCCGCCGCCGCACACAATGAAGTGATTCACATTTAGCATATAGCTTAACGGAGATAAAAAAGAATGCATCTCGCATCCTTTTTTTGTTAATTCTTCATAATGAGGAAAATACGATAATTAAGGATGAGGCAAATCCGTCCTTTGGTGGGCAAATCATGTTTTATCTATTTTGCAACTACAAGCAAAGTGTTTGAGTATTCGAACTTTAGCCCTGAAATTTCTTCAAATTCCTTACCGCTGTCAAGAATGTCCTCGTCATCGGCTTCGTAGTGCCATACGATTGTAATTCCTTCGTTACCTTTGAGTTTCTTGAAAAAATTGTACAGGAATTTAGCGGAACTCGTGTTGAAATAACCCAGCGAAAAGTGAATTCTGAGGTTGCGGTTCTCTGCGTATTTTGTTGATACTATGTTGTTTAACTTTGCAAATATTTCCGTTGGATTTTCCGGTATGATGACACCCCATACGCAGAGGTCACCGTTTTCCTCGTATATGTGTGGTGTTTTTCCCGTTGCTTCTACTAGTACTTTCATTTTCTATCTGTTGAATGTTAAGTTTATTTCAAATGTTTCGTCCGAGAACTTGGTTTCGATATCGGAGTCCGATTTCAGTCGGCAGAGGATAAGACCGTTTCCTGTGCCTTGTTCCAAGTTTTCAGAGCTAAGATTTTTCCTGAATAATACCTTTAGGTTAACTACATTAATATTGTTAATTTCTTGGATTTTATTGTTTAAATGATTGGCACTAATCTCGTCAAGTTTCCTTGCTGTTTTTAGCTTAATGCAGTCGTTCGATTCGATGACGGAAATGTCTATTCCGTTGCTTTTGTTGTGGATGGAATTGTTCTGCAAAAGCTCTATTGCACAGGATATTATCCGTTTCCGCAGGGGCTTGTCGATTTCCTGAAGTTTACTCTCCCAAGTTTCGACTATGTTTTCGCAGTCGTTTCCTGCGGAAATATGTAAGGATAATATTGTTTTTGTGCTTGGCAAATTACTTGAAACTTATCGGTTTGGGTATTGTTATCTGTTTCATCGCTTCAAGTGCGAAAACATCGGTCATTCCCGAAATGTAGTCGGTAATTATGTTGATTTCGGTTTCGTTGCGCGAAGTGTAGAAGTGGTCCATGGTGTTGATGTACTGACCAAAATACCTGTCGAGTTCGATGGTTGATTCGGCGTATTTGCCATAGTCCTTTTGGTTCTTGGTGTAAATGTCGTGCAAGTAGTCAAAAAGGTTGTTTATTATCTTATGGCAGAAGCGGTCGTACTCGTTGAGAATCTTGTTGCTGTAGATTTTCTCGTAGTTGAATTTCTTAAGTTTAGTAACCACTTCGTAGGTCTCGTCGGAGAAGCCAATCATGTCGCGGTTCTTCGAATTTTCAATAAGGTCGAGAATCAACGAGTTGATAATCTGTCCGTTGTGGTTGCCAAGCATTTCCTTTACATCGTCAGGGACATCATCCTCGGTGATGAATCCGGCAACGAAGGCATCTTCGAGGTCGCGGCCGAGATAGGCAATCTTATCGGAGAAACGCATAATGCAACCTTCGTAGGATGAAGGCATTACGGAACGGTCTTTTATTGCATCGAGGTCGTTGACAGTCTTGTTCGGATAGGCGTATTGTTCGTCGCGTTCGCCATTGTGGCAGATGATGCCGTCCATGACGCCGTAGCATAGGTTAAGTCCGTTGCCGTGGTTGGCGAGGTAGGCGACTTGGCGGTAGGAGTTGACTTCGTGTACAAAATGTCCGTGCCCTGAGTTTGAAAGGATTATGTCGAGCGATTTTTCACCGGCGTGTCCGAAAGGCGTGTGCCCGAGGTCGTGTCCGAGACCTATTGCGTATGCCATTTCGTCGTTTAGTTCCCAGCCGACTTTGTTCAAGCCCTTGCAAATGGTTGATGCGATTGTCGCTACATGCAACACATGCTCAATGCGTGTGCAAATGTGATCATTTTCAGGTGCAAAGAAAACCTGAGTTTTCTTTTTCAACCTGCGGAACGGCGTGGAATGGATTATTGCCGTCTGGTCGCGGAAATAGTCGCCGCGTATGTCTGTTTCCCTGTAAGTCTTTCGTTTTGAATATACTTCGTCTGGTAGTGGGTTTCTCATATCTATTCTTTTAAGTATTTGTCGTAAATGTGTGTCGGTTTATAATTTTTTAGGTATTCGACGGCTTCTTCTGGCGTTTCGCAGACATAATAAGTTGTCCTGTAGTTGCTTATGGTAAATCCTTCGTCGAAGAACTTGTCCATCTGCCTAAGCATGTCGTCGAAGAAATGGTTGAAGTTTAGAATGACAATCGCTTTGTTGTGATACTTCAACTGCTTGAGCGTCAGAATTTCAAACATTTCGTCCATTGTGCCGAAAGCACCGGGCATAATGGCGAACGAGTCGGCGTGTTCGCGCAGGTACGACTTGCGTTCCTTCATATCGTCTGTTACGACAAGTTCCTGCATTTCGTCCGAAACAATGCCTTCGCGACAAAGTTTTTCGGGCACTACACCAATTATTTTTGCACCGCCTTGTTCGTATGCACCGCGCATCATCGCGCCCATAAGACCGATGATTCCGCCACCGTGGTATATGGTGAAATTATTCTCGGCTAAGATTTTGCCGAAACGCTCTGCATAGTCGTAATATTCTTTCCGCAAGTCCTCGCTCGAACTGCAGAATACGCAAACCGATTTTGTCATTTCTTAAATTTTTGACAAAAATAATAATAGAAGATGAGTTTCGGAAATTTTGACGGAAAATTTTCATTTTGCTGAAAAAGTCGTTTGAAAAAGTGTGAAAGACCGCATAATTATCTGATTGTTAGCTTTTTGTGATTTTTTGGCATTTCTGTTGTAAAAATCAATGGCGATTGCGAGCTGTGTTCGCCTTTTTTTGTGTGCCTATACTCGTAATCTTATTCACATTGTAAAAACAAATATGGTTAATATCTTGTTGCGATATTTCTGCTTCAAGATTTTGTCGCTATTTACTTTTGCAAACTATATAGAGAAATTGAGATTGAAATGGTTGAAGATTTGCAAATTGCTTGTAATCAGGAATATTATATAGCCAAAATCTATGGTTGTAACGACTTCCGTAAGAAGATTGAAGGTTTCGGCATCGAGGTCGGAAAGAAGATTGTTGCGCTGAAGTCTGATGCTGATGGTAACCTTGTTTTTTCAGTTGAAGGTTGTAAACGAAACTGCACATTTCCCAAATCTTATCTCACTAATCTGTCGTTAGTTTCGGCTTCCGACCCGCAATGTCAGGATTTTATAATCAACGAACTGAATACCGTGAATGTATCCCTGTTCCAGACTAAGGAATCGTTTGCAACTGGATTGTTTGGCGGTGAAGAGAATGCCAAGTTTGAGAACTATGACATTAACATAACTTACTTGCCTCAAGTCGATTACATTTTTGGCGACGACTATGCCAACAAGCGTTTCCGCAATCTTGTGCTTGCCGAAAAGACGGATGTCTTTGTGGCTGTGGTCGATTTTCATAAGCTTGAAACCGAACTTGTGCCTGTCGTACAGTTGATGGACTTGGGTGTAAAAATTGTACTTGTCATAAGAGGCTACTGCGAAGAAAATGAGGATGGTCTGTATGTTGACTTGAATAAGATGTCGAAGTTGCTTGGTGTTCCGATTGTTCATTTTAACGAAGCCGATGAGACTGGCGAAAGTCGAGAAAATGTCATCCGTACAATTTTGTCGGCTTACGCTGGCGACAATCCCGATATGCGCTATGTTCATGTGAATTACGGTCGTCAGGTTGAACGCCATATCCGTATGATACAAAAGGAGTTGGAAGGCAAGAAAAGCTACGATTTCAATGCTTCGTCGCGCTATATGGCGATAAGTCTGCTCGAAGAGGACAGGATTGTGCATAGCTTCAACACTCCATGCAAGTCGTGCAACACCGTAAAGTGCTTTGTAAAAATGCATTCGGCTGTGCTTGGCAAGCAGTTCAACAACCATGTGTATTATGTTCTGAAGCAGGCTCGCCGTTCTTATATCGATGGTCTGATGTCGAAGGTTACTGGCGTGCGCAAGTCGCAGTGGGATTCCGAGAAGGCCGATTCGGTACTGTTGCACAAGACTTGGGGATTCCCGTTGTTCCTACTTATGATGGCTGCAATTTTCTGCGCCACATTTGAGCTAGGACGCTTCCCGATGGAGTGGATTTCCAATGCTATGGTTTCGCTTTCCGATTCGGTGAGGGTGTCGGTCGGTGGCGCGTTTGGCGGCTTCCTTGCCGATGGACTTATTGGCGGTGTGGGAGCGGTGCTGTCGTTTGTGCCAATTCTTTTCATTTTCTATCTTCTAGTCGGACTGCTTGAAAATTCGGGTTATATGTCGCGTGCATCGTATTGCATGGATGGTTTTATGCGCAGACTTGGATTGCAAGGCAAGTCGTTGGTTCCTATGGTGTTGGGATTCGGATGCTCAATTCCTGCCATAATGAGCACAAGGCACATTGAAAGCAAGAAAGATAGGATTCTGGCTACACTTGCCATACCGTTTTTGCCCTGCGCTGCGCGTGTGCCAGTCTGCTTGCTTTTGGTGTCGGCATTCTTCCCGAAATTCCCTGCTTTGATAATGTTCATCGTATATCTGGTGGGAATGTTGCTTGCAATGGCGTTTGCAAAAATCTACAGTAAAACATTGCTGAAAAACAATGAGTATCCGTATGTTATTGAACTTGCGTCATACAAGAAGCCAACGCTTTTTATTTCGTTGAGTTATATGTGGAATCGCACTTGGGAGTACCTGAAGCGTATTTCTGGAATTGTCGTGTTAGTTGCAATCGTTGTGTGGGCTTTGACATATTTCCCGCAAAATACTGAAAATAGGGAAGATGCGTCTGTCGCGGAAGCACGGATAGAATCTTCGGCATTGGCGAAGTTCGGCAACTTTGTAGAGCCTGTTTTCCGTCCGCTAGGCTTCGACTGGAAGATGTCGGTGGAAGCAATATCTGGATTTGCAGGCAAGGAGTTGACAATCAGTACAATGTCGATGCTGAATAGGACAGAGGAAGTGTCTGCGGAAGCTGATGATGGCGAAGCAAATGCTTCCGTTGCGGCTTTGGCGTTTGTGTTCTTTATGCTGATATGTTTCCCGTGTCTGGGTGCCACATCTGCAATCCGCAAGGTATCGGGCTTCAAGTGGGCGGCCTTGTCGGCAGGTGTGTCGCTTGTGCTGGCTTGGATAGTGGCATTTGGTGTGTACCAGATTGGAGTGCTGATATAAATTGTCTTGTTTTAATTCTCGTTCACGACCTCGGAGAGGTCGTATAGCAATAATACGATAGAAAACCTAATACTGCGATGTGTTGAGCCTGTCGAAGTGAGCTTGCGATGAAGCAAACACAAGGCTCTGCCTTGAACAATTAAATAGGATTTATGCCACGCCAAGATACCTATAATAAAACTTTAACTTTTCTTTTGAAACATTGATAGGTACAATGCGTTAATTTCGCGAAAGTTTTATATCGGAACAGATATGAGAAAATTTTTGTCGATTATAGCCATTTTATTTGCATCGTTTGTCGCGTTTGCCGACGGTGTTACCTTTACAGGCAAGGCTCCGTCGAGGGTCGGAGTGGGGCAGCGCATGCAAGTGCAATATACTCTTAACGAAAAGCCTTCGTCGATACAACTAGGCAATATTCCGGGATTCAAGATGGTCGGCGGACCGTCGCAGAGCTCAAGTTCGAGCGTTAGCATTGTGAACGGAAGTATGACCAGCTCAAACTCTTATACATACACTTATACCCTTGAAGCCGTTTCCGAAGGTACATACACTCTCGATGGCGCAGTAGCCGTGGTCGGAGGAACAAAATACACATCCAACTCAATTTCCGTCACTGTCCAGAAGGAGGCCGTTCAACAGCAACAACAGCGTCAGTCAAGTTATTACGACCCGTTCGAGGATATTTTCGGTTCGGGAAGTTCACGCCAGCAACAACAGCAGAACCAGCCAAAGGCAACCGTGTCGGCTGACGATGTTTTGCTTCGTACCTATTCAAGCAAGACAAATCTTGCAAAGGGCGAGGCTGCAATTGTAACCATAAAACTTTACACAGCAATCGATTTGGTTTCCATCGAGGACTTTACCGCTCCGAAACTCAACAACTTCTATGTCGAGGAATTGGAGACAGACCAGACTTTGAAATGGACGCGTGAGACTATAAACGGCAAGACCTATAATGCTGCCGTCTTGAAAAAATACCTTGTCTTTCCGCGCGTTGCCGGCAAAACCGAAATTGACGAGGCTAGCATAAAGTGTATGGCAAGGGTTGTCTCGGGCAGACATCCGTTCTGGGGATATACCTACGATAATGCTCCTGCTTCGGCAAAGGCTTCGGCTATTTCTTTGAATGTTAGCTCATTGCCATCTGAGCCTATGGGTTTTTCTGGGGCTGTTGGCAAGTTTAATATCAGCTTGAGCAAGCCAAACGATACAGTTTCGGTGAACGAGGCCGTTGTTTGCAAGATAACAATCTCTGGTTCAGGAAATTTTAGCAATATTGAGGCTCCAAAAATCTCGTGCCCCAAGGAGTTTGAGCAGTACGAACCTGTTGTTACAAGCAAACTTAACCCAACCGAATCGGGCTTGTCGGGAAGCAAGACCTGGGAGTTTACGTTGGTTCCTCGCTATGGCGGAAATTTCAACTTGGGCGAAGTTTCGCTTGTATATTACGACCTTGCTTCAAAGTCGTACAAGACCGTTTCTACCGACCCGATAATAATAAATGTGCGCAAGGGTAGCGGTGATATGGCTTCGGGGACAATCTACAACTCGCAGACTGGCGTTGAGGTCATCAATCCCGAAGATGTCAGATATATTCATAAGGGCAAACTTGGACTTGCTGCCGCCTATTCACCGCTGATGCTTTCGGGATTGTACTGGGCGTTGGTAATTGGCTTGCTGGTTGCTTTTGTAGTGGTTGTCATTGTGTTGCGCAAGAATATCAAGAAGCGTCAGGATGTAGAACTGATGAAGCGCCAGAGGGCAAGCAAGATTTCTCGCAAACGACTGAAAAATGCTCGCAAATATATGCAGGCTGGCAATTCCTCCGATTTCTACAAGGAAATTATCACGGCATTGTGGGGCTATGCAAGCGACAAACTCTCGATTCCGACTTCCCAGCTTACAAAGGACAATGTAATGCAGGCTTTTGCCGAACACAATGTTGACGAGGAAATGTCAAGGCGTTTCGTTGAACTGATTGACAGGTGCGAATTTGCTCATTTCGTGTCGGGAGCAAATAGCGAACTGCATACTATATACGACGAGACTACCGAAATTATTGAACAACTTGAAGAAAATATGAGATAGGTTATGAAAAAGTTTTTTGTTTATATAGCACTTTCGTTGATGTCGTTCAATGCGTTGCTTGCCAGCGATGTAGATATTTTGACCGACAGTGCGCAGAGTTATTTTATGCAGACGCGCTATGCCGATGCTCTTATGCTTTACGACTCGGTCAGCAATATGGGCTATTCGTCGTCGGACCTATATTACAATATGGGTAACTGTTGCTACCGACTGAATGAAATTCCATACGCGGTGTATTATTACGAGAAGGCTCTGATGCTTGACCCGTCGAACGAAGATGCAGAATTCAACCTTAACATTGCAAACCGTTCGTTGAAGCAGAGCGTTGACCCGTTACCAATGCCGTTTTATACCCGATGGGGTATAAAAATACTGAATATGCTGAGTTCCGATGCGTGGACAATCTT
The DNA here is from genome assembly GCA_902776565.1 of uncultured Bacteroidia bacterium. Lineage (GTDB taxonomy): Bacteria > Bacteroidota > Bacteroidia > Bacteroidales > ML635J-15 > Bact-19. The sequence continues at coordinate 136,724 of CACYQN010000009.1, read as the reverse complement.
GAATATAATAATGCTGGCATTGCTTTTCATCGGGATTGCAATGTATTTGTTTTTCAGTGGATTGGCTCTGCGGAAACTGGGATTTTCCATTGCTGTTATTTCGATGGCAGTATTTATTTTTACTGCGGTTTGTGCCTATAAGTCGTCGGTGGCTATTACCGAAAACAACTATGCCGTGGTTTTCGAGCAGTCGATGGTGAAGTCGTCGCCAAATGCCGATGCGGTCAACTCGTTTGAAATCTGCGAAGGCTTGAAGGTGCAGGTCGTTGATTCTGCCAACGGAATGTACAGCATCAGGCTTGCCGACGGCAAGGAGGGCTGGATTCCAATGTCGGATGTAAAAATGCTGGCCGAATAATGAGAAAACTCCTGGTTGTGATGGCGTTGTGCTGCTTGGTGCTGTTTGATGCCTGCACATTTTGGAATTCCATAACATCCATATTTACACCTAAATGCACGAAGAATGTCACCGATAAATATGTTTTTCGTGCTTCGGCGGAAGCAACATCGTTGTCGTTGCAAATGTCGCAGGACAAGGCACTTGCCGATGCCAACCGCTTGATGCTCTCGCAGGTTGACGAGTACATTGCCGACCAGCTTTCGTACAAAAGTTTTATGCGTGACGACAAGTACGAGCAAAAGATTGACTCGATGCGCAACAAGGTTCTGGAAAATGCCGAAGTATCGTGTTCGCACGTTTCACAGAAGTCGGGCAACTATATATATTCCACTACTTTGCAGATAAACAAATCCACAGTTGACAATATAATTTCCGAATACAAATGAGTATAGCACTTGATATAATTCTTGTGGCGCTTGCCATAATCCTTATGATTGTGGGAATCATCGGCTGTTTTTTGCCGATTCTTCCTGGACCGCCAATAACGTTTGCTGGATTTCTTGCAGCGTTTTTTGTCAGCTACTGCCATTTCGAGATTTCTACCTTAATAATATTAGGTGTGGTAATGGTTGTGGTCACGGTACTCGATTTTCTTGTGCCGTCGTGGGCAACAAAGAAATTCGGCGGAACTAAGTGGGGGAGTCGTGGCGCGGCAATCGGTATTCTTGTAAGTCTTTTCGGATTGGCTTGGTGGGCTATTCTTATTGCTCCGTTTGCTGGTGCGTTTGTCGGCGAACTGTTGTATCTGAAGAAACAAGGTCAGAAGACCGAAGGCAATATGAAAGGTGTGTGGAAGGCTGCGTTTGGTGCGTTTTTAGGAATGATGTGCGGAATAATGATGAAACTTATCTATTCCTGCTTCGTATTCTTTGTGGTTATCAAGGAGTTTATAATGGGAATATTTGGATAAACTATAATGATTTTATCCATTCCGCAATCGTCTTCATTGCATCCTCGTTGAACGTTTCTTCGTTTCGTCCGTAGAAGTTGGGACTGCCGAAAATACATTTTTGGAACAGGTGGTTCAAACCTTTGAGTTCCAGTATTTTGTAATTTGAGTTTTTCGCTTTTTTCATAGCTTTTTCTACGCCGGCAAGATTGTCCTTGCTGTAAACCTGCACATCCTTGTCACCGTTGAGTGCGAGTACGGGAACCTTGACTTTGCAAAGGTAATCCTGCGGATTGAAGTTGATGAAATAGTACATCCACGGCGAGAACATTATTTCAACGTTTGTCTGTAGTGCTTCATCGTCGGAGCCAGAAGGAACAAGTCCTTCCATTTCCTTCATAACGGCGAAGACTTTCGGCTTTTTCTCGTCAATGCTCAATTTCTTGTCCTTTAGGATTTTATATTCCTTTGTGACAAGTTTTGTGTATTGTTTTGCAATATCTTCAGAAATGCCGCTCGACTTCAGCACGTCGTAGTTTTGGCGAGCCATAAGTTGCGATATTTCCACTGCTGGACCTGCAAGCATAACAATGAAATCTACATCGCTGTTTCTTAGTGCAACCATCGGGGCAATCATTCCGCCTTCGCTGTGACCGATTATGCCAATTTTCATATCTTTTAGTCTGCTGTCGTTCTTGATGAACTTAACAACCGATTCTGCGTCAAGCGAAAGGTCGTAGGTTGTAGCATTGATAGCATCGCCAGTGGATTTTGCGAAGCCACGGTCGTCGTAGCGGATGACGGCGATTCCGTTGCGTGTAAGATAGTCGGAGAGGACAAGGAAGGGCTTGTGTCCGAGGATTTCCTCGTCGCGGTTCTGTAGTCCCGAACCTGATACCAGAATCACAATTTTGTTGCACTTGTACTCGTATGGTGCAGTGAGTGTTCCTGCCAATTTCACGTTTGTCTCGGGATTGAAAATTTCAACTTCCTCGACTATGTACGGAAAATCTTTCGGGTCTTGTTTCTTGGGCTTTGGAACGTATTTGCCACGTTTAAGTGTAAGCGGAAAGTTTTTCCCGTGTTGCGAGAACAGGCTTTTTATGCTGTCGCCGGTTGGCATTTCTCCGTTTAGCGATGCATTTAGACTGCTGATTTCTAGCTTGAAACTATTGTCGTTGAACTCTGCCTTGTCAACTTTGATGCCGAAAGCCGACTGTTCTGGCGAGTCCATTGTTATGCTGTCGGCAGATAGTCCGTCAATGTTTACGACTATCGCGAGCGAAATACCGTTGATGTCAAGATTGCCGTTCCAAGTGCCTTTTATGCTCTGGGAAAATAAGGAAGCACTGGCGAGTATCGTCAGTATAAAAATGTAAAGGATTGACTTCATGTTTCCTATGTTATGGACGAACTATATAAGTGATATTGCCCGTGTTCTTTAAGGCGAGCGAAGTTACACTGCCGACAACCATTCCGCCCAATGTGCCTATTATGGTATTCAGCATGATTTTCCTTTTTCCTTTATTTTGGTAGCCATAGACAAAATATTCATTGTCCTGATATTCGGGATGGCGTTTTATTATGCCTTTTTTTGTCGGTCTGACGAAGGAAAATCCAGTTGCGTAAACAATTGGGACTGCCAAGCTTAGTATTGGTCTGTTCTCGTATGCACCAATGTAAAGTACCGAACCTGCACCGACTGCAAATCCGGCAGCACAAGCCCACCAAGGTTTGAACTCGTTCTTGGCGATTTGCTTGCCGAGTACGACGTTGCTCATTTCATCGACAGAAAATTCGCCTTCCTGAGTCGGTACATACATTATTGTGTCGCCAATAGACCAGATGTCGTTGATGTCAACGAACTTGGTCTTTAGCTTGTCGTTTTTCTTTTCAAGTTTTACTTCTATCGAACTGCCGTTGTCGTTGAAGAATGTGTATTGCTTTACATTGTATTGAGTGCCGTCGAGCAGGCTGAGTTTTGTCTGCGAGAAAGCAGTGGTGCATAGCAACACTAATAATATTATGGATATGATGTTCTTCATTGAAGTCGCTTTTTGTATTCGTTGCAAAAATAATATGTTTTTGCTTTCGCAATAAATAAAAGTGGTAAAAAAAAACTAAATTTGCAGTCGATAATTTTCAGATGAAACGGATTTTCAAATATTTGCTTTTGTTTTTGCTGATTGTATTTTCGGCAAGAAGTTCTTTCGCATCTACGGGCTTTCTTCCGGACTCGTCAAAGTACAAGGTTGTCCCGGAAATAATGCTTTTCTCCAATTTCCATCAGGGCATAGGCGGTGATACTCACGAACCTAATTTCGAGATAAAGCGTGCTACCTTGGGTTGTCAGTTTCATGTCCCCAAGGGCTTCTCGTCGATAATTCGTCTCGATGTCAGTCCGAATCAGCCGCTCGGACAAAACTACAACATGGTGAATGTTTACCTGCGGGCAATGTACATTTCGTGGAAAAAAGGAAAATTCCTTCTGAATACTGGTCTTGTTGACAATATGCAGCACATGACGCAGCAGAAGTTCTGGGGTGCGCGTTATATTTTCAAGTCGTATCTTGACGAATACCGTTTCATTCCCGCTATCGACCTCGGTTTCAATGGTCGATACGACTTCCTTGAAAATTTGTCCCTTGAGTTCGGCATGATGACTGGCACTATAAAGGATGATAGCGTTTCGTATGGTAAATATTACTATTCGTTGTCGCTTAACTATAAGCCTGTGAAGGACTTGCAGATGAAAATACATTCAACTTATTCTTTCCAGAACGAAGACCTGTTCACCGCTGGTGCTTTTGTTGGGTGGAATATTGTCCCGCATTTGCGTTTTGGCGCCGAGTACAATGCCAAGTTCTCTCCGCGAAATATTTTGCAGCATGGCGCAAGTGCCTATCTGATATATGGTTTCCTCGAAGACAAACTGAATCTGTTTGCACGCTACGATTATATTGACTCGTGGTGCCGCGACGGCTTTGTCCCTTCGTGGTATGTGGCGGGCGACGGAATGGCATTGGTGGCTGGTTGCGACTGGAAAGTGGTTGACTATGTGCGGCTTTCGATAAATTATCAGGGTTGGTTGCCTAAGCTTAACACCGATATTATGAAGTCGTATGTGTATCTTAATGTTGAATTTAGGGTGAACTGATATGTCGGAAATTTCGGACAAGCGTAAGGTCAAGCACGTTTATTCCAAGATAGGGCAGGCGGTCAACAAGTATGGTCTTATTTCGGATGGTGACCGCATTATGGTCGGTGTTAGCGGTGGCAAGGATTCTATCTCTTTGCTGGCTACGCTGGCTACGCGGAGACGTTTCGGAAAGGAAAACTACGACATTGTAGCCGTGCATATTGATGTGGAAAATGTTCCATATCTTGCTGATACTGATTTTATTGCCGACTTTTGCGCGAAAAATGACGTGAAGTTTGTGTGCGAGCATATCAACGTTGACTTTGAAAAGGACCCGAACAAGTCAAAATGTTTCGTCTGTTCGTGGCATCGACGCAAACGTCTGTTCGAGCTTACGCGCGAACTCAACTGCAACAAGCTGGCTCTCGGACATCATCTCGACGATGCCGTTGAAACGCTACTTATAAATATGTGCTACCACAACAGCATAAGTTCAATGCCAGCAAAGTTGCCGATGTTTGATGGTCGTGTGGAACTGATTCGTCCGCTCATATTGTTGACAAACAACGAAATACGTCAGTTCGCAAACATTATGGGCTTCCCGACGGAAAGGGCGAAATGTCCGTTCGAGGACAAGACTAAACGTCGTCAGGCAGGAGAGATAATTGCCGATATTGAGAAACGTTTTCCAGATGCAAGGCACAATATCTTCAAGTCGATGCAAAAGATTTTTGTTGACTATCTGCCTGTGGAAGATGATGTTAATCCAATTATAAACGGTTTGAACGTGAAAAACAAGTAGATTCTCTAATGCTATCCTTGCCCTAAACTTTCGTTCCCTGAGCCTTCGCTCCCTGAGCTTGTCGAAGGGTCGAAGTGTCGAAGTGAAGGTAATTTGACATAAAACAAGAACCCCAAAATTTATGGACGCAGAAGAATTTGAAAAATATTTACTCAAGGCACAGTCGTATTGCTCTCGTGCCGAGAAGTGCGAAAGCGATGTGCGTACCTATTTATATAAGCAACATGCTGATTCTGAAATCATATCCAAGGTAATAGAAAGCCTTGAGGAAGACAAGTTTGTTGATAATGAACGTTATGCACGTGCTTTTGTGTCCGATGCTTTCAAGTTTAACAAGTGGGGACGGCTGAAGATTCGTCAGGCGTTGCTGGCTAAGGGAATTTCCGACAAGATTATGGCGGAACCGCTTTCTGAGATTGATGAAGCGGAATATATGTCTCTTCTTGAAAGTTTGATAAAGTCGAAGTTGAAGTCTGTGCGTGGTGACGACGAGTACAAGGTCAAGGCTTCTGTTTTCCGTTTCGCATACAGCAGGGGGTTCGAGCCAGAATTGGTGGAAAAGGCGTGGGGGAGAGTGCGTTAGTAATCTTCTCGCCTGTGCTTTTCGTATTTTTTTTGTCGTCATTCCGCAAGTCTGAACATTCACGCGATACGGAACGGGGAGCGTTGTAATGTTCGACTATGCGGAATCTCCTTTTGTTACTAATATTCATTTCTTTTTATTACTTTTGTTTCGAAGAAGATTTTTATGGCAAAAGACGCATTCGTATATTTTATGGCTAACACTCACAATACAACACTATATGTTGGAGTGACAAATGATTTGCTTCGAAGAGTTGCTGAACACAAGGCTCACATAAACAAAGGTTTTACTGATAAATATAATTGCGATAAACTTGTTTATTATGAGAAATAGAATCGTTTGATACTGCCATTGAAAGAGAAAAGAAACTGAAAAAATGGAAACGCGAATGGAAAAATTGTCTTGTCGAATCTATTAATCCTGAATGGAATGATTTGAGTGTAAGTCTTGGTTTAACACAGGATTATGTTGATTCTATAAAGGAACATTATAGGTTGGAGAGAGGAGATTGGCTACGCCGAGCTGAAGGTACCGCATAAGCGAACTCACAAGGCTCGTTCCTGCGCCTGTTCGTTCTGCTTTGTGGAATGACGGTTAGTAGGCATTTAGTAGTCTTCTCTTCTGTGTTTTTCGTCCTCGTCGAAGAAAATGTTTGTGTACGAGTGGTACCTGCTCCAAGCGATTTCTCCGTTTTCCACTGCTTCTTTCACGGCGCAGCCCGGTTCGTTGGTGTGGGTGCAGTTGTAGAAGCGGCAGTTCTCGGCAGTCTTGAAGATTTCGGGGAAATAATGCGAGATGCAGTTGCGTTCGAGTTCCACAAGTCCGAATGCGCGAACTCCAGGAGTATCAATAATGTAACCGCCAAAGTCTAGCGGTAGCATCTGGGCAAACGAAGTGGTGTGCTTACCCGAGTCGTGCGATTCAGAAATGCTTGCCGTCTTGAGATTCAGTCCTGACACTGCATTCACAATCGAGGTTTTTCCCACTCCGCTTTGTCCCGAAATTAGGCTTATCTTGTCCTTCAGAATTTCGCGCACGGCATCTATGTTGTGGTTTTTCGTCACCGAAACATCAAGCACCTTGTATCCGATTTCGGCGTAGGTAGCCATAAGTTCGGCGACTTGGTCGAATTCCTCAGGTTTGTAGATGTCTATCTTGTTGAAGATGATTATTGTAGGTATGCTGTACGATTCTGCCGAAACTAGAAAACGGTCGAGGAAGACGGTTGTGGTTTCGGGATGGTGCATTGTGAATACGAATACCGCCTGGTCGATGTTGGCGGCGATGATGTGCGACTGCTTCGAGAGGTTGGTCGATTTTCGGATTATGCAGTTGCGTCGTTCGTGTATGCTGGCGATTGTCGCGGGCTCTATAGAAATGTCAAACTCGACAATATCGCCGACTGCTACGGGATTTGTCGAGTTGTAACCTTTTTGCCTCAGCTTTCCTTTGATTACGCAGTCGTACTTTTGGTTGTCGCTGGCAACTATGCAGTTGCTGCCGTTCGACTGTATAACCGTTCCAGTTTTAAGCATCGGCTCTATTTGTTGTTCAAGCGCTTGTCGAGTTCCTGAGCTATGAACGAAGCGACATCGTCGGCGTATGTGTTTGCACCGAAACCTGCATCGTAGCCAAGTTCCTGCGCAAGTTCGTGGCTTATACGCGGACCACCGCATACGAGGATAACCTTGTCGCGAAGACCTTCGGCTTCAAGCATTTCGACAAGCTCGGTCATATTCTTGATGTGTACGTCCTTCTGGGTTACGGTCTGCGAAACGAGCAGTGCGTCGGCGTGCATCTCGATGGCCTTGGCGATGAATTCTTCGTTCGGTACCTGGCTTCCCATGTTCAGTGCCTCAAACATATCGTAACGCTCAATACCATAGTGACCAGCATAGCCTTTCATGTTCATTATGGCGTCGATACCTACGGTGTGAGCATCGGTTCCAGTGCTTGCGCCAACAACGACAATCTTGCGGCCGATGTGTTCGCGGATGAAGTCGTCGGTTTCCTTCATGCTCATTACGGTAGATTCTACCTTCGGAACGTGGATGTTGGTATAGTCAACGGTGTGGGTGCTGCTGCCGTAGCAGTTGAAGAATGTGAAGCCTTCGGTAAGTTCCTTTGAATAAACGACCAGTGGATTTTCGAACCCCATCTTCTTTAGGAGTTGTTTTGCTGCTTCTTCGGCTTCGGCGCCTGCAGGTACTGGCAATGTAAAACTTAACTGGGTCTTACCATCGTTCATTGTATCGCCGTACGGCTTTATTTTCGTCAAGTCCAAGGTTTTGTCGAAATCCTTGGCTTCCATTGAGTACAGTCCTTCGCTCATTGCAAATAAAATTTTGAGAGTGCAAAAATACAATTTATTTACGATTTACGAAATACGATTGAAGGATTTTATTTTTATAGGCTTCGCCCGTTTCTATGGCTTCGCCGTTTCTCGCTGCGCTGTTTGAATGGCTTCGCCGTTTGAATGCCTTCGGCGTTTGAGTGGCTTCGCCGTTTCTATGCCTACGGCGTTTCAATGGCTTCGCCGTTTCTCGCTGCGCGGTTTCTGTGCCTTCGGCGTTTGAATGGCTAAAGCCGTTTAACTTCGTTGAGGGCTTCGCCGTTCTCGCTTCGCTGTTTGAAGGTTTCTCGTTTAGACGCAAAATTTTGCGTTTGTACAATGTCGGATGATGCGATTCCTTAATTTTATGTTTGGATTTGTTACAAAGAGATGCTGATTTATGTTTGGATTTGTTACAGTGAGATGCTTGTTTATGTTTGGATTTGTTACAAAATTTTTTGATTTTATGTTTGGATTTGTGCAGTATATTTTCAAAATATGAATCGTATGTTGTTGTATGTTAGTGGTTTGTGTTTTATGATTTTCAAATGGCTAAAGATGCTCAATAATTTGTGGTTTCAATATCACAATTGATGCAATTGACCCATTTTTTTGGCAATATGAATTTACGGTATATATTGTGTCGAAATTTTGTGTACTTTTGCGAAAAATAAAAACGAAAATATTAAACTTAATGAAACATAGTTGATTGAAGTAACATATTATTAATCATAGCGTTTGCTATTATTCGGCACAGCTTCGAAACCTGAGAAATTTTGAAATGCATCATTGCGAATAAGTCTGCAAATGTCTGCGTTATGCGTGGACGATGACTTATCAATGATGCGGGCGATTCTCAGGGCCTCGAAGCGTGGGTAGGAAAATGTCCGCGCTTCTTTTGTGCCCTAATGAAATTGCTCGTATGCTTGGATGATAAGTAAACGCATAAATGCAAATGTTTATGTGGACAGTACAAGATGAAGTGAATTTTTTCAATTGTGCCATCAATTTATCAAGCATTGAAAATTTGATGGTCAATGTAAGGGGTAAGTATTATGCTTTTCAACCCAAGAGTGACAATGAAAAAGTAAACACTCCGCAATCGCGGAATGGTTTTATTGGCTCAACTACAGAAAAATGGTGTAAAGAATTGTTTGCTCAAATTGCAAAACAGAATAACCTATATGCTGTTAATGGTGTCATTTGTGAGGAAATAGGTCTATCTCGACATAGTTCAGCGGATCTGGCATTATGCACTACGCCTGCAACATATCAGAAACCCGATAACATAAAAATCATCTTTGAAATAAAGATGGGAATCGTAAACAATTATTGGTATAACGACAATTATGACTTTGAATATTGTGGCGATTTTACAACACATAAAGGGAATCCTTCTTTGTTGCGTTCGGATAGTATGTTAAAAGCTATAGGAAAATCAATAAATTTACGGGTTGATAGTTCTATGGCGAAGAAAATACCTATTATAATTTTAGGAAATTCTCCAATTATGCCTAGTTATGTGAAAAAAGTCGATTGTTTAAAACAAAGTGGTGTAATCCAAAAGTTTATTTCACTTTATCCTAATCCGACCAATCAAACATATATCCGAGAAACACCAGGGAAAGGTTTTGAAACATACGATTCTCCCAAGCAAATAGAAACATATATAAATCAAGTGTTGAATGATGATATGAATTATTTTAGTTCAATGCTGAGCAACAAAGATTTAGGTCGGATTATTTCCATAGCCAACAATGAGTTGACGGATGAGTTAAAGGGACAAAGGTTTATTGAAATGCTAAACATATGAAAAAGGGAACGGAAACTTCATCATTTGGCGTTTCTGCTCGTGTCGGACATAACGCCGATAAATTCTATCAATCAAATTTGTATAAAGGTATTACACTTAACGAAGAGACCGACAAAACAGAAAATGAGCTTGGCTATGATGTGGCTAACAAGATTTATGTTCATTCTTCCGAAAAAATGACAGAACTGCCAGATAACTCGGTTCATTTAATGATAACATCTCCACCATATAATGTAACAAAAGAATATGACCAGAATTTGACTTTGCAACAATATCTAAAGCTCATAGAGAATGTTATGAGAGAAACATATCGAGTTCTTGTAAACGGCGGACGCGCATGCATAAATATTGCCAATGTAGGTAGGAAACCATATATTCCTTTAGCTGATTATATTGGTAGAATAATGACGGATATAGGCTTCAACAATAGAGGGCAAATAATTTGGGATAAGGCAGCATCGTCTGGCGGTTCGTGTGCTTGGGGGAGCTGGCAAAGCGCATCTAATCCAAGTTTGCGAGATGTTCACGAGTACATACTGGTTTATAGTAAGGGGAGTTTAAGTAGGAAAAAGGGTATTGATACGATTCGCAAAGACGATTTCTTGGAATGGACAAAAAGTATTTGGAAGATGAATACAGAAAGTGCCAAAAAAGTAGGGCATCCTGCTCCATTCCCGGAAGAACTTCCTCATAGGCTTATAAATCTTTTTTGTTTTGAAAATGATGTTGTACTTGACCCTTTTTTGGGTAGTGGAACAACAGCTGTAGCTGCAATTAAGAATAAAAGGAGATATGTCGGGTATGATGTTTCCGAAGAGTATGTCAAAATAGCCAAAGAAAGAATTGCAGCTGTAGGACAACTATTATAGAAAATCATCGTGTTTTCGTAATATTCAGTTATGAGCGTGTCCTTGTGTAAGGCAAAGTATTTAACAAATCTTCGCCTTACGCATATTTTATCCTCAAATTGCCAAGCGAGACTCCCTCAAATTGCCAAATTGAAATAGTTAAATATTTGATTGTCAGTTTGATGGCGTGCTTTGAGAAACTTGCATTTTTTTTGTTTGAAAATATATGTTTTCAAAGATTCAGACCTAGAAACTAAAAAAACGGAATCAGATCCTGAAACAAGTTCAGGATGACATTCCGTTTTTTAGAAACGGCGAAGTCATTGCTAGCCTAAACGAACTTCACCGCTGTGCCGTAAGCAACTATTTCGGCTGCTCCGTCCATTACTGCTGATGAACCATAACGCATACCGATAACTGCGTCAGCACCAAGTGCTGTGGCTTCTTTTGTCATGCGGTCGGTTGCAATACTGCGTGCTTCGTTGAGCATATCGGTGTAACCTTGTATTTCACCGCCGACTATGGTCTTCAAACCAGCTAAAAAGTCGCGTCCAATGTGCTTCGACTGTACTACTGTTCCTTTAACTATTCCCAAAACTTCAAAGTTTTTTCCCGGAATTGTGTCAATGCTTGCTAAAATCATAACTTATTTATTTTATGTTTATATTATTTCCTTTTGTCAAATACCCATTTCAAATTGTTGTCGCTGAAGGCGTTGCTACAGGTGGCAAGGTGGTCGCTTCCTTTTTCGATGATTAGGTTTACTGTGCCTCCATATTTCTGAATCTCCTTGATTGTCGGTTTTACCGACGAAACTTTTGCCTTGTCGTCCTTTGTGCCGACTACGACACAAAGTGGAGTCTGCGCAATGTGCTTCGGATACACTTTGTATGGATACGAAGCTGCCGTCATTGCGGCTGCAAAAGTGTCGGGATAGTCGGAAATCATACGCCATACGCCCGCGCCACCACTCGAGTAGCCGAAAATATAAACACGCTTGCTGTCGATGTCGGGATTGTCGGCAATTAACTTGTCAATCAGTTGCTTTGCTGCCGAACTTGCCTTGGAGTCGCTGTCGTTCCAAAAGTGGTTCTTGTCGCATTGCGGTGCGATGACAATAGATTTTATCTTGTTGTTTTCCAGATAGTTGACAATGTTCTTTAGTGCCGTACCTCGCATCTGCGACTTGTTGTCGTCGCCACGGTGCGAACTGCTGTGCAGGAAAATCACTAATGCTGACATTCCGTTTTCGTCTTGGCAAAGTCGGGCTTCACGATAGGGAAGTGTTAGGTTTTCGTTTGAAAATGAACGGAATGCAAATTTGCGGTAGTATTCGGCATTGCCGGTGGTGTCGTAATTCTGTTGCGAAAAAAGCGACAAAAATGTGGTAAAAATTGCGACAATAGTGGTTAGAATTTTACTCATTGCAATTCAATAAATTCTGTTTTACAACCGGCGAAATCCACTTGTGGCTTTTTGTCGAAAATGCCGTACATTGTTGAACCAGAACCCGACATCTGTGCGAAGATTGCTCCGCGTTCGTAAAGTTTCTGCTTTATCTCGGCTAGCATAGGGTTTTCTGCAAAAACTGTCGGTTCAAAGTCGTTTTTTATGCGGTCTTTCCACTGTCCGATAGGTAACTTTATGGAATCTTCGAGTTTGTATTGTGGCTCTGCTGGTTTGCACTGCGAGTAAGCCTTTGCCGTGTTTACCGAAATTGGCGGCAGGACAAGGACAAGAGTTTTTCCAGAAAAGTTAAGTTTTGTTTCGTGGAAAATGTTTCCAGTGCCTTCGGCGAGCATTGGTCGGTTATGGATGAAAAATGCGCAGTCGGCACCAAGTCGCGATGCGTATGCAAGCATTTGCTTTACAGAAAGTTGCAGCGAGAACATATCGTTGAGCATCCTGATTGTGTAGGCTGCATCGGACGACCCTGCGCCAAGTCCGCTTCCGAAAGGTATGTGCTTGTACAGCACGAACTTGACGGGTGGCAAGTCGAAATCGTCCTTTAGCATCTTGTATGCTTTGTAGCAAAGGTTTTTCTCGATTTCGCAGTCGATTTTTATGCCATGGTTGTCGAAGATGAACTTGTCGCTCGGCATAATTTCCATCGCATCGGTGATGTTGATGGGGTAGAACAATGTGCTTATGTCGTGGTAGCTGTCGGCGCGTCGGCGAACGATGTCGAGTCCGATGTTTATCTTGGCGTTAGGAAAACATATTTGCTTGTCTATCATATTGTTACTCGTCCTTGTTTTAGCGAAAGTTCTTTTATTTCCTGTGTCACTTGATTTATTCTGCTTAGGATTCCAACTGTCGTTTCCTTGCATTTTTCAGTTTCTTCGCGCAGACTGGCAAGTTCTGCTTCGAGTTCTTCTTTTCTCTGTTCGTCGCTTGTGTTGTATTCGGTTTCCAAATTTGCCAATTGCGTCTGCAGTTTTACGCTGTTTTCCATCTGCGACTTCAATTCTGCCGAAAGTTTTTTCTTTTCGTCTTTGCGGATTTCAGTGAGATATTTGTTGTAAACATCAAGGATAATTTCCGTGAGCCTGTATTCTTCCTTATAGTATAGGGAACCGTATTTAGTCCACATTTCGCTGAGTTCGTACGAAGAGGCGCAAGCATCGGCGGCTACACTGCTTATGGCTGGGTCGGGGCTGTTGATGAACTCCTTGTCGCTGATTTCACGTCCGTTGCATACGGCATCGCTGATTTCGGCAAAAATCTGCTGGTTGATTTTGTTGCGAAGCTCTGTGACGTTGTCCTTGAGCATAAGTCCAACCATCAGTTCCGATACTTTTAGCATCTGCGGGTTTTCCTTGTTGCTGTCGAAAGGGTTGGCTATGTTTTCGTTTCCGTAGAGAAGCAATAGGCGTATTATTTCGCGTTCCTTAGACAAAAATCCGATTTCCTTGTTGCCGATGGCCTTCGGTACTTGTGGTTGCTGAGGAAGTTGAGGCTCCGGTTTTTGCTGCTGTCCGTATCCTGTGGGCGATTTGCCGTCGTTTATTTTCTTTCGACGGAACTTCATCAGTTCGGAGTAAAGCGTATTCTCGTCTATTTCAAGGATTTTGCTGCATTCCTGAAGGTAAACGGTCTGCTTTATCTGGTCGTCGATAACGGAAATTGTCTTTACTATGTCGGTTATCATTGCTGCACGTTTCAGCGGGTCCTTGTCGGCTTCCTGCTTTGATATGCGCGACTTGAAGCTGATGAAATCTTCCTCGTGCTCGTTCAGATATTCGATTGTCTTTTCGCTGCCGTTTTTCTTTGCAAACGAATCGGGGTCGTCGCCATCGGGGAATAGTACAACACGCACGTTAAGTCCTTGGGCCAGAATCATATCTATGCCTCGTAACGAAGCGTGTATTCCGGCACTGTCGCCATCGTAAAGCACGGTTATGTCGTCGGTAAGCTTGTGGATTATACGGATTTGGTCTTCGGTAAGCGATGTTCCCGACGATGCCACCACGTTTTTGACCCCAGCCATATACATTGATATTACGTCGGTGTAGCCTTCCACCAAGTAGCATTTTTTCTGTCTGACAATTTCGCCACGTGCTTGATATATACCGTATAAGGTTTTCCTTTTGTCGTAAATTTCCGATTCGGGCGAATTGAGGTACTTTATATTTACACCTTTTGTTCGCGCATCGAGCACACGTCCGCCGAAACCTATTACCTGTCCCGAAATGCTGTAGAACGGAAACATTACGCGTCCGATGAAGAAGTCGTATTTCCTCTGCGTTTTCTCGTCCACCTTTGTAAGTCCGTTGCGAACCATAAAGTCAAGCTTGTATCCGCTTTTCAAGGCTTCGTCGGTGAATGCCGTGCCATTCGGAAGGCTGTAGCCAAGTCCGAAAGTCTTTATGGCCTCGTCGGTGAATCCGCGTTCGCGGAAGTATGCCAGTCCGATGATGCCTTCGGGATTGTTCAAAAGGTTGTTTTGGAAGTATTTGGCAGCGAACTCGTTGAGTATGCGCATACTTTCACGGTCGTCGTTCTGCTGTTGCTCTTCGGGCGAAAGCTCCTTTTCGACAACTTCAATGTTGTATTTCCTTGCAATATACTTTAAAGCTTCGGGATAGGTCATCTGTTCGTGGTCCATTACAAAACCTACTGCATTTCCTGCTTTTCCGCAACCGAAACACTTGTATATACCTTTCGATGGACTTACGATGAACGAAGGAGTCTTCTCGTTGTGGAACGGACAGCAACCAAAGTAGTTGACACCGCGTTTCTTGAGGCTGACAAAATCCTGTACAACCTCCACAATGTCAGCGGCATCCATTATTCGGTCTATGGTATTGCGGTCTATCATTCCAAACTCAAATTTCCGTTGCAAAATTAAGCGAAAAAATCGTATGGAACGAAATTAGTTATTCACAATTACCAAATACTTGATACGAAGCAATGTGCAATATTCAATTTGCCTTTTTTTATGTTTGAAAACTTGTTTATAAATTAACCTTTCATTAACCGATAGACTGCAAGGCAAGCCTTAACTTTGCCTTTTAATTTTTTAATCATTGTATTTTGAAAACTATAAGGATTAGAAAAGGTTTGGACATCAAGATGCAGGGTGGGGCGGAAGAGTTGGTTTCCAGCAAATTGACTCCGCAGAGATACTGCATCAGACCAACAGATTTTCATGGTATAACACCCAAGATGGACTGCAAGGAAGGTGACCGTCTGAAACGCGGAACTGTCGTTTTCCACGACAAGGACGTGCCAGAAATTTGCTTTGCTTCTCCATGTTCGGGTATCTTAAAAAATATTGTGCGTGGCGAAAAACGCAAGATTCTAAGAGTTGAGATTGAGGCCGACGGCAGCGACGAGGCTGTAACCTTCGACACCAATGAAGACTTAAAGACGCTTTTTTCAAAGGCTGGAATATATCCGCTTATAAATCAGCGTCCTTACGGAATTGTCGCCAATCCAAACTTAACTCCACGCGACATTTTCATCTCTTTCCTTGACACGGCTCCGCTTGCTTGTAATGTGGAGTTTGCTTTGAAAGATGATGTTGAATATCTGAAACTTGCAATCCGTGCGCTGTATAATTTCACTAGCGGAAACGTTTATCTGTCGTTCGGTAAGGATTCGCGCCTTGCGATGCTTATGCCCGATGACCCCGAAATCGTTAAGACAGAGTTTGTCGGTAAACATCCTGCTGGACTTGTCGGTACGCAGATAAACAAGCTAAAGCCAATAAACAAGGGAGAAACAGTATGGACTATCAGCGCATCGAATCTGCCAATCATAGGTCGTCTGCTGAAACATGGTGAATATCAGCCGGAAAAGACTGTTGCTGTATGTGGCGCAGAAGTAGTTGCTCCGCAGTATTACAAGCTTCGCATAGGTGCCGATTTGTCGCAGTTGCGTGGCGGAATGTTGTTGTCCGAAAATGTCCGCATAATTTCCGGCAATGTGCTTACCGGTATAAATGTTACTGATAATCCGTATCTTGGCTTCAACGAAATGCAGGTTTCGGTAATCCCCGAAGGCGACGAATACGAAATGTTCGGCTGGATGTTGCCAGGTGCAAACAAGTTCAGCAACTCGCGGACTTTCCTCTCGATGCTTATGCCGTGGAAACGCTTCAACATCGACACCAATATGCACGGCGAAGAACGTGCATACGTCGTTACTGGTCAGTACGAAAAGGTTTGTCCGCTCGACATTTATCCGCAACTGCTTGTCAAGGCAGCAATGACCGATGATATTGACAAGATGGAAGAACTTGGCATTTACGAAGTTATAGAAGAGGACTTGGCATTGTGCGAATTTGTTTGCACCTCGAAGATTGCGGTTCAGCAGACGATTCGTCACGGCTTGGATTTAGTACGAAAAGAAATGGAATAGTTGATTATGAATCCGATACGAAAAATTATTGACAACATAAAGCCTAAGGTGCTAGGGAAGATGCCTTTTATGACCTCGACTTTCGAGGCGTTCGAGACTTTCTTCTTCGTGCCTAAGGATGTTACCGAAAACGGTTCGCATATCCGCGATGCAATAGACATGAAGCGAACGATGATTATTGTCGTTTTTGCTTTAATTCCTTGTTTATTGTTTGGTATGTACAATGTGGGCTATCAACATTTTAACTCGATGGGAGTGCTTGCCGAAACTGGCTTCTGGACAGTCTTCTGGTATGGCTTCCTCAAAGTTTTCTGGCTGTTGCTTGTGTCGTACCTTGTCGGTTTGACAATCGAATTTGCCTTCGCTCAGGTACGCAAGCACAAGGTCAACGAGGGATTCCTCGTTACAGGAATGCTTATTCCGTTGATAATGCCCGTTGATACACCATTGTGGATGGTCGGTCTGGCAACTGCTTTTGCCGTGCTGGTAGGAAAGGAGTTGTTCGGTGGAACTGGAATGAACATCGTGAATCCAGCCTTGCTGGCGCGTGCGTTCCTTTTCTTCTCGTATCCTTCAAAAATGTCTGGTGACAAAATTTGGATAGCAGGAATGACCGACGGAAATGCTGTGGACGGCTTTTCGGGAGCAACTCCATTGGCTCAGATAGGCGAGGGTAGTGATGTGATAACAAATGGATTTGGTGAGCCTACTTCAATTTTGGATTTAACTATAGGACTAATCCCCGGTTCAATTGGCGAAACATCGATAATCGCAATCGCATTGGGCGCATTCATACTATTATTTACTGGCATTGCAAGCTGGAAGATAATGTTTTCGGTATTTGCCGGCGGTGCTGCAATGGCGTTTGCCTTACAATCGTACACGCCAATCGACTGGTACTGGCATCTGTGCCTAGGCGGATTTGCCTTTGGCGCTGTATTTATGGCTACCGACCCTGTGACTGCCGCCCAGACCGAAAAGGGAAAATACATTTACGGTTTCCTTATCGGCGTGATGGCCATGCTGATACGAATCCTGAATCCCGCTTATCCCGAAGGTATGATGCTGGCGATACTGCTTATGAACATATTTGCACCGCTCATCGACTATTGCGTCGTAAGGGCTAACATTAACAAGAGGTTGAGACGCGTGAAAGTAAGACGCGTAAGACGTAGAAAAAACAGATAGGCTATGGACAGGAACAAGAATTCATACATATTTATATACTCGATAATTTTGGTCGTGGTTGTGGCTGGCGCTCTGAGCCTTGTAGCCGTATTGCTTCAGCCGAAACAAGCCAAAAACTATGAGATTGAGCAGAAAAGAAACATTCTGTCGGCATTGAAAATAAATGTTGAGACCAAGGAAGTTGAATCGACCTACGCTAAAATCGTGACCGAAATCGCTGTTGACGATTCGGACAACGAGGTTGAAAAGGATGACGCACTGGTTTTGTATAAAGCTCAGACAGACAAGGGTTTGAAATTCGTTTTCCCGCTTTCGGGAAAAGGTCTCTGGGGTCCAATATGGGGTTATATCTCATTGGACGAAGACCTTAACACTGTCTATGGCGCATACTTCGACCATAAGTCGGAAACTTCGGGACTTGGTGCTGAAATTGCTACAGAACATTTTCAGTCGCAGTTTTCTGGAAAGAAGATTTTCAATTCACAAAATCAGTTCGTTTCGGTGAAAACTAACAAGCGAGGCGCACAGAACGAAAACGAAGTTGATGCCGTTTCGGGTGCAACAATAACTTCAACATCGGTAAGCGAAATGATAGAGTCTTGCTTGAATAAATACTTGCCATACATCGAAAAATCAAGAAGATAAGTGCTATGGAAAAGAATAGGAAAGAAAGAATATTTTTAGACCCGCTAGTCAGGAACAACCCGATTACGGTACAGATATTAGGTATATGCTCGGCGTTGGCGGTGACCGTAAAGTTGCAGTCGGCTGTGGTTATGGCGCTGAGCCTCACGTTTGTAGTGGCACTGTCGAATGTGATTGTGTCGCTGTTGCGAAAGACTATCCCAAACAGAATCAGAATTATAGTCCAGCTTGTGGTTGTGGCATTCCTCGTTATAGTCGTTGACCAGTTCTTGAAGGCATACGTCTTCGATATCAGCAAGCAACTTTCTGTATTTGTGGGACTTATAATAACAAACTGCATTGTGATGGGACGCTTGGAAGCCTTTGCAATGTCGAACAGTCCGCGCCGCAGTTTTATCGATGGACTTGCCAACGGACTTGGCTACGGCTTAATATTGATAGTGGTTGCATTTTTCCGCGAATTGCTAGGTAGCGGTACTATCTGGAACTATCAGGTTGTGCCACAGGCATTCTACGATGCCGGCTACATGAACAACGGACTTATGATTATGCCGCCTATGGCGTTGATAGCGGTAGGATTGATAGTGTGGATACAGCGTGCACGCCAGCAGAAAAAGGAGGAGGGTAAATAATGGAAAACATTGCCAACATATTCGTCAAGTCGATTTTTATCGACAATATGATTTTCGCATATTTCCTCGGAATGTGCTCGTATCTTGCTGTGTCGAAGACAGTTAAGACCTCGTTCGGATTGGGCGTGGCTGTGGCGTTTATGCTTACGATTACCGTTCCAATCAACTACCTTATCGAGAAGTATTTGCTTTGCAAGGGCGCAATGACTTGGATTTCACCGTCGTTTGCCGATGTTGACCTGTCGTTCCTTACGTTTATAGTGTTTATTGCAGTTGTGGCTTCGATGACTCAGCTCGTCGAGATGGTAATCGAGAAATTCTCGCCGTCGCTGTACAATTCGCTGGGAATCTTCCTGCCGCTGATTGCAGTAAACTGCGCAATATTAGGCGGTTCGCTCTTTATGGCGGAACGCTCGTACGCAAATGTTGGCGAGGCTGCCGTTTTCGGTTTCGGTTCTGGAATCGGCTGGTTGCTTGCAATTGTCAGCCTTGCAGCCATCCGCGAAAAGATTAAATACTCGAAGATACCAAAAGCCCTTGACGGATTGGGCATTGCGTTCATAATTGTCGGTCTTATGGGACTTGCTTTCATGGGATTTATGGGAATAAAATTGTAGGATTATGCTGTTGTTTCAATCTATAGTTCTTATCAGTGCCATTGCGGTTTTCTTAGTCGTGATGGTCGCCTTGGTTGCAATTTTGCTTTTTGCCAAGAAAAAACTTACGCCTCAGTCGAAGGTGAAAATTACGATTAACGATAAAGATACTCTCGAAGTCGATACTGGCAACTCGTTGATGCTAACCTTGAAGGAGCATAATATCCATCTTCCTTCGGCTTGCGGTGGCGGTGGTAGTTGCGGTATGTGCAAGTGCCGTGTGGTGCAGGGTGGAAATGGAATCCTGCCGACTGAAACAGGTTTCTTCACACGCAAGGAACAGCAGAACTTCTGGCGTTTGGCTTGTCAGGTGAAGGTTCGCAACGACATGAAACTTGTTATTCCCGAGGATATTATGGGAATCAAGAAGATGGAGTGCGAGGTTGTGTCGAACCGCAATGTGGCTACCTTTATAAAGGAATTTGTTGTCAAGTTGCCCGAAGGCGAGACGCTGAATTTCAAGTCGGGTTCGTACATACAGATTGATGTTCCGCAAGTTACGGTCGATTATTCGAAGGATATTGATGTGGATGACGAGTTCAAGGAAGACTGGGACAAGCTGGGCATCTGGAAGTTGAAGATGACGAATCCCGAACCAACTTTCCGTGCTTACTCTATGGCCAATCATCCAGCCGAGAGCAATATGGTTATGCTCAACATCCGTATTGCAACGCCGCCGTGGGACAGGAGCGCAGGAACATTTATGAATGTCAATCCTGGTGTATGCTCGTCGTTCATTTTCTCGCGCAAGCCGGGCGACAAGGTTATGATTTCGGGACCTTACGGCGAATTCCACATCAAGGATACCAACCGCGAGATTATGTTTATAGGTGGTGGCGCAGGTATGGCTCCAATGCGTTCGCATATCTTCCACTTGTTCAAGACTTTGAAGACAACGCGCAAGGTTTCGTTCTGGTACGGAGCAAGGTCGCGCCGCGAAATTTTCTACGAAAACGATTTCAAGCAGATTGAAGTCGAGTTCCCGAATTTCTCGTTCAACATTGCCTTGTCGGAGCCAAAGCCCGAGGACAATTGGGACGGCTATGTAGGTTTCATCCACAAGGTTATCGAGGACAATTATCTGAAGAACCATCAGGAGCCAGAAGAAATCGAATATTACCTCTGCGGTCCGCCAATGATGACGGCAGCCGTCACCAAGATGCTCGACGACTACGGTGTTCCGGAGGAGATGATAGCATTTGACGATTTTGGTGGATAAAATGGATTTACGATTTTAGATTGGCTACGTCGAGCTAAAGGTTTACGATTTTGCGGACAAGATGAAAATGGATTGACGTTTTTTTTGATTTGTAGCGGCGCAATGCATTGCGACGTTATAATAAATGGATTTCCCATTAAATGAGAAAAAGGAATGTAGCGAATTACATTCCTTTTTTCGTGTGTTTCTATGAGTTCTGCTTTACAGTATCACATTTTCCTGTCGTCCTTGTAGATACGAGTGCAAATTGGAGCGAACAATGACAAACCTTTTCTGCATTGCTTCCTTCGATGCGTAGCCAACGTGTGGCAAAAGTATGGTGTTGGGAGCGGAGAGAAGCGGATAGTTCTCGGGCAGAGGCGGTTCGCTTTCGTAAACATCGATTCCTGCTCCTGCGATTTTCCCTGCTTTCAGCAGTTCTGCAAGTGCAGCATTGTCCATAACAGGACCGCGGGCAGTGTTTATGATTATTGCCGAGCTCTTCATTTTTGCAAGCAAATCTTTGTTAATCAAGCCTTTCGTCTGTGGATTTGCAGGAATATGCAGGCTGATGATGTCGGAGTGGGCAAAAAGTTCGTCAAGAGTAACGTAGTCTATGCCATCAATGTCCTTTTTTGTCCTGCTATATGCCAGTATCTTGCATCCGAATGCCTTGAAAATCTTTGCTGTAGCAAGTCCGATGTTGCCAGTTCCGACAATGCCGACTGTCTTTCCGCAAAGTTCGGTGCCAAGGAAATTGTTGCGGTTTCCAAGCTTGCGTGTGTTAGCATCCATCTGGCTGAAGTTGCGCATCAGTGCGACGGCAAGACCTACGGCAAGTTCCGAGACTGCTTCGGTCGAGTATCCTGCGGCATTGCTGACCTTTATGCCATGCTTGCGGCAGCATTCTATGTCAACGTGGTCGGTGCCAGTGAAGGCTACGTTCAGATATTTCAGGTTCTGACAGGATTCTATTGCCCTTGCGGTCAACTTTATATTGCTGATATTCACAATCTCTGCATCCTTCATGCGAGCAATCAGCTCGTCCTCGTCCTTTGGAATGTCGGTGTAGTATGTATATTGGTGACCTAAACTTTCAAATTCCTGCTTGGCGTTTTCGAGTTCCTGCTTCGATACGCCCAACGATTCAACCTGTACTATTTTCATCTTTACTTCAGTTTTTGTATTTCTTCGTCAATCTTTGTCATAGCTTCAACTGCGCCCATGCCGAGGTAGATGTCGGTAATCCTGTCGGTGTATGCCGATTTCTGCGGGTTGACTTCAATGATTTTTGCTCCGTGCTGCTTTGCAACGTGGGGCAGATATGCTGCAGGCTGAACTTCGCCGGTTGTTCCGATTACCAGCATTACGTCGCATTTCCCTGTAAGGTCGAACGATTCGTTGTAGGCATCCTCGGGAATCCCTTCGCCAAAGAAAATGAACCCCGGCTTCAGTACGCCACCGCATTCGCAACGAGGAACTTCATTTGTGAGTTGTAGCGAAGCTGTCGGGTATTTCTTTCCACACTTAAGGCAGACAAAATGTCCCTTACCACCGTGAAACTCAATAACGTGCTTGTTTCCAGCAGACTGATGCAACGAGTCGATGTTCTGTGTGATGACTGCTTTGACCAATCCTTCTTTTTCCCATTTTGCAAGTGTCGTGTGAGCCGCATTTGGCTGAGCATCCTTGAAAAACTTGTAAAACACCTTGTTGACCACAGGCCATGCTTCTTCGGTGCGACGGATATAGGTGTTTAGTTCCAGCATCGACTGGTCGTAGTTTTCGTAAACGCTGTCTTCGCTTCCCCTGAATGTTGGGATTCCACTTTCCTTTGATACACCTGCACCAGTGAATACGCACAGGCATTTTGCATTGGCAATGATTCTTGCCGCTTCTTCAATCTTGTTCATAGTTGATAATTTGTTACGAGGCAAAGTTAATGTATTTTTTTGTTGTTGCAATAAAAAAGCCTTCCGTCGTTTGACAGAAGGCTTCTGTTAGAAAGAGATTTTTTTTACTTCTGGAAGTTGCATTTTACTTCGTATTCCATTGGGACAGCCTTGCCACCCTTCATTGCGGGAGTCCAGCCTTTCATCTTGCTTACAACCTTTACGGCTTCTGCATCGATGCTTGGTTCAAGACCTTTTACAACTTTCACATTCGACACAGAACCGTCGGTATTTACTGTGAAGCGTACTGTTACATTGCCTTCCTTGCCGCTCTTAATTGCAGCCATCGGGTAGTCGATGTTCTTGTGAATGAATGTGTTCATTCCGTTTTCACCGCCAGGATACATCGCGCACTTGTCAAAACCGCTTGCTACTGTCGATTTTACTTCCATTGTTGCGTTTTTGTCCTGTGCGAAGCTTGCGAAAGCTATGCAAGCCATCATAATCACTAAAACTAATTTCTTCATAACCATATATTTTCGTTAATTATTCAAATTTCTTTTCTGGTTCAGTCGCAGTCTTCATGCTGTCATACTTGTCCAGACGTTTTGTCTTCCAGCGGAAACCAACTGTTGCCATTGCGTAGATGTCTTTTCTCCACGAACCTGTGTCGTATGAGTGGAATCCGATTTCCGGCTTAATGTAAAGCAGGAAGCGAGGATGGCCGACTTCCACTGCAATTGCTGCGGCAGCGAAGAAGGGCGATTTTGTTGCTTTCTGGTTGTTTTCTTCTTGTTCTGTCCTGTATTCAGACTTTCCTACATCAAAGGAACCAATCTTAAAACCAGCAGTAAAGTTGATAGGACTGCGTTTGAACAAAGTCCATTCGTATGTGAAATATACTTTGTTGAGGTTGCAGTTTGACTTGCCTAAAGTACCTATTACAGTTCCCAAGTTCCTGAGATTGAGCATTAAAGTCTTGTCTCCACCAATTCCCAAACGATGGTGTTTGAATTGTACCATTACTTCAAATTCGGCATTCAGCATTCCGCCTGTACTGATAATATCGGTTGAAATTAATCCACCTGCACTTATGCCACCGCCAATGATGAAGTGGTCAAGTGTGACGTCTGATTTTGCCGTTGTTGTCGTTGCCGGAGTGTCATCGGTTGGGGTTGTGTTAGCCCACGGTGATGTTTCCGTACTGCTATTGGTGCTGGTTGTAGCAGGAGTTGAGGGATTTCCTTTTGTCTCTGTTGAACCTTGATTGCCAGTGCCTTTGGTGCTTGGTGTCGTCGTTGTAGTGGTGGTTCCTGAGTTTCCCGTATTCGACGATGGCGTTTTGGTAGTGACATTCTGTGCGAGAACTATTCCCGCCGAAAGCAGCAAAATCATTATTGCCGATAATATTTTTCTCATATTAATTTATTTTTTAGACTCCTAATTTGTAATTAATTTCCAATTTGTCCTCCACAATTGATGCACGGAGTCTTTTAATGCAACCGTTTGCAAGGACGAATGTTTAGTATCAATTATTATGCCAAAAGTCAATAGCATTGATTATTAGGCTTTTGGTATGCAAAAACAACATACGTTATCGTAAAATTTGTTTTATGCAAATTTATAAAAAATCTGGCGAACACCAAAACAATAGTAGGCAATAATAAGCAAGGTCAAATTCCATTACGGAAAAAACTAGCATTTTCGTTGGAATTCCCTACTTTTGCAGTATGAAAAGAATATCGCTTGCAATTGCACTATGCTCGGTCTGCGCCTTGTCGTTTGCTCAGGTAAAAACGCCTGTTGATACAATTTCACGTGGAAACCTTTCGATAATACTATATGATGACAAGAGCTGGCAATACATTGAAATACAGCCGGATGTAAAATCGGCGACAATCGATACTACAGATATTAAGGCCGAAAACTGGGTGACAACCTCGGTATATGCACAAAATCCTGATTACGCACGAACAAAAGATGCGAGTGTCATCGACTTTGGCAATGATAGCTGCAGTTTTCCTGCAAAGGGAAAGGTGGTTTCGAGTTTCGGTATGCGTAGCGGAAAGATGCACACGGGAATTGACATTGCTCTAAAATCTGGCGATGCTGTATTCGCAGCCTTCGATGGCATTGTGCGTTTCGCAGGGTGGAGCGGTTCTAAATATGGTAACGCTGTGGTTGTCAGACATTACAACGGACTCGAAACCGTATATGCTCACCTCGACGATGTAAAATGCAAGGTCAACCAAAAAGTCAATGCTGGCGAAATCCTTGGCTTTGGCGGAAAGACATCGAACCATCTGCATTTCGAGACTCGTCTGAAGGACAATGCCTTCGACCCCGAACTTGTCTTTAATACTCAGACTGGCGCCTTGGTAGCCGACAGGATTCCAATTTATGCAAGCAATTTTGACTATATGAAGTTTGTAGATAATTCACAGTATCACATAGTTAAGTCGGGCGATACACTTTATGGCATTGCACGCAAGTACAAGGTTTCGGTAAAGCAGATTTGCGACCTCAACGGAATAAAGGAAAGTTCAATACTGAGTGTTGGCAAGCGTTTGAAACTGAGGCCATAGGACGTTAATAGTTAATGCCATTACTGATATACTTCAGTTCGTATAAGTCCTTTATTAGCAAGGAGTCATATTTTACAACGCCATTTTGGTTAAGATGGTGCGAATCGTAGAAGTCTAGCGAATCGTTAAGGTTGAGGCGCGTGTTGTAGTCGTAGAATGTGCCGTATTCAGAAATTTTTTCAGCATATTGGTCGTGATTGTCGTATGATTTGTACAATACCGAAGGTACTGGCGTTTCAACAAGCAGATAGTTTATCCCTTTGTCCTTTAATAGATTAACGGTTTTTCGCAGAAATATCATTTGCATTGTGCCGAGCTTGCAGGTCGTATCAATCCTGTTGTCGTAACTTAAATCGTAATATTCCATATCCCTTTCAACGAATCCGCCTTTTATGTATCTCTCGTTTCTTATCCTAAGTTCATCATCTTTAATCGTTTGTATTCTATTTTCGTTGCGAAGTATGTGTCGTTGAAAAGCCTTGTATATCCATTTGTTTATAGTGTACATATTTTTCGTGCACAGAGCCATCTTCAGTTTTGTCCATTCCCACATTGCCTGATTGTGCTCGAAGTTGGAGGATATGAAATCTATAGTTGATTCTTCACCCTTGTTGTTCATCAGGTCGGGGAATAGGTCATAGACTACGCATTTGGGACTGAGAACATCTATGTATCTGTCTATCAGGAACCACGACTGCATGCAGGTCTGAGAACTGGTCCCTAGGTTGAATACCTTCAATCCTTCTTTTGAGAATATGCGAGGGTCGAACGACCTGTATGTATGGCTGCTTCCGACAAAGAGAATGTCAATGTCCTTGTAACTGTCTATTTCATTGAACTTTATTTCTGTAGTTTTCAGATATTCAAAGTCGGATGTTTTTTGAGAATCCTTATCGGCAATCATATTCAGTATGCTATATGCCGGAATGTACAGAATGGCAAATATCACGAATATTAATGCTGTCTTTATCAGGAACTTTTTCATATCAGAACTGGAAATATAGGAATTGTATTGAGTCGGAAGTCTGGAATGCAAGGATTGAGAAGAATAGGGAGAAATACAATAAGTATCTGATTATAGGGAATTTGATTGAAATGTTTAAATCGCCAAGTCCGTGTTCCTTGCTGCGTTGCCACCATTCTGTTGCAAGCATTACGATTACGAAAATTCCAGCAAAATTCTTTGGAGAAGTAAAGAATAGGTAAGAAGCCTTGAAGATGTTCAAATTGCAAAGTCCGCAGATGTAGTGCCACGCATCGCCAATGGTTTCTGCCCTGAAGAAAATCCATCCGACAACCACAAGCAGAAAAGTTATCAGCATCATTGCAAATTCCTTTATGCTAGGAAGATGCTTGCCTTCGGCTATGGTGTTTGTGTATTTGCGATTTTTACCAAGTAGTATAAGCGGTAGGAATAGCAGTGCGTGGTATGCACCCCAGACGACAAAAGTCCAGTTCGCACCGTGCCAAAGTCCGCTTAACAGGAAAATTATCAAGGTGTTGCGCACAACTTTTGCCTTTGAAACTCGGCTTCCACCCAATGGAATATATATATAGTCGCGGAACCAAGTTGTGAGTGAAATATGCCATCTGCGCCAGAATTCGGCTATGTCGCGGCTGAAATAGGGAATGTTGAAGTTGCGCATCAACTTTATGCCGAACAACTTGGCCGTACCGATGGCTATGTCGGAATAGCCAGAGAAGTCGCCGTATATCTGGAAGGTGAAAAGCAAAGCACCGACCATTAGCATGCTTGCAGGCTGGTCGGCGTAGGTGGCAAAAATCTGGTTGCAGGTCGTTGCGCAGTTGTCTGCTACGACTATCTTCTTGAAAAGTCCCCACAGGATTTGTCGGCAACCGTCAACGGCAGTCCCGTAGTCGAAACTGCGTTTCCGTGTGAATTGAGGCAGAAGGTTTGTGGCTCGCTCGATAGGTCCGGCAACGAGTTGTGGGAAAAAGCTTACGAAGGCAAAAAATGCAATTATGTCGTGCGAGGCTTCTATCTTACGGCGGTAAACATCAATGGAATAGCTTAGTGCCTGAAATGTGTAGAAACTGATTCCGACTGGCAGAATGATGTTTAACGTGGCGGTTCCCAGCGTTATCCCAAATGCAGAAAAGGCATCGGCAAGACTTGTGACGAAAAAGTTGTAATATTTGAATACGCCTAGTATCAACAGGTTTATCGTTATGTTGGCTGCAGATATGATTTTTGCCTTCTTGTTTTGTGATTTCCGGGTTGCCTTGTCTATGAGGATTCCGCTTGTGTAGCTGCAAAATGTTGTAAATGCGATTAGTATTAGGAAACGCCAGTCCCACCATCCGTAAAATAGGTACGAAACAGCAACGATGAATGCGTTTTGCAACTTCAGGTTCCTGTTGAAAAGCCAATAGAGTATGAATGTTATTGGCAGGAAAATGGCGAATTCGAAAGAGTTAAAAAGCATAACGACTTATTTTGCTCCGGCCAGTTTCTTTATGTCGTTCAGTTTGTTGAGTGCTTCGAGCGGACTTAGTCGGTCTATGTCGAGGTTCATAAGTTCCTTTTTGATTTGCGAAAGCACGGGGTCGTCCAACTGGAAGAAACTGAGCTGGTAGCCGTCGCGGTTCTGCGCAATGCTATCCACTGGTTTGCCGACATTTACGCTTCCGTTTACATCGCTGCCTGCGGCTTCGAGCTGTTCAAGAATCTTGTTGGCGCGATAGACGATTGACTTTGGCATTCCTGCCATCTTTGCAACGTGGATTCCAAAGCTGTGTTCGCTTCCTCCGGGCTGAAGTTTGCGCAGGAAAATCACCTTATTGTCTGATTCCTGCACCGAAACGTTGTAGTTTCGGATGCGCTTGAAATCTTTTTCCATCTCGTTAAGTTCGTGGTAATGTGTTGCAAACAAAGTCTTTGCCTTCGAGTGTTCGTGTATGTATTCGGCTATTGCCCAAGCAATTGAGATGCCGTCGTAGGTGCTAGTGCCACGACCAAGTTCGTCGAGTAGGATAAGGCTTTTGTCCGAAAGGTTGTTCATTATGCTGGCGGCTTCGGTCATCTCGACCATAAAGGTTGATTCGCCCATCGAGATGTTGTCGGATGCACCAACGCGGGTGAAAATTTTGTCAACGATTCCGAGTTTTGCCTTTTCGGCAGGTACAAAGCTACCAATCTGCGCCATTATGCATATTAGTGCGGTCTGGCGGAGCAGGGCAGACTTACCCGACATGTTCGGTCCGGTAATCATCATTATCTGCTGAGTCTTGTCGTCGAGGAAAACGTTGTTTGAAATGTATGATTCTCCGAACTTTAGCTGTTTCTCAATCACAGGATGACGACCTTCCTTGATGTCAAGTACGTTTCCGTCGTTGACTTCGGGTCGGCAGTAGTTGTTGAGCTGTGCGTCCTTGGCAAACGCCATAAGGCAGTCGATTCGGGCGACAAGGTTTGCATTTATCTGCACTTTCCCGATTTGTGATGTCGCAAAACTTATAAGTTCGTTGAAAAGTTGAGTCTCGATTACCGAAATACGTTCTTCGGCTCCCAGTATTTTCTCTTCGTATTCCTTAAGTTCCTCGTTGATATAGCGTTCGGCGTTGACAAGAGTCTGCTTGCGTGTCCACTCGGGCGGAACCTTGTCCTTGTGTGTGTTGCGAACCTCGAAGTAGTAGCCGAACACGTTGTTGTAGCTGACTTTCAGCGATGGAATGCCCGTTCTTTGGCTTTCACGGCGTTCAAGGTCGTTGAGGTAGGTTCTTCCGCCAGTCGAGATTTTGCGCAGTTCGTCAAGTTCAGCGTTGACACCATTCTTTATTACATTGCCCTTCGCTATCAAGTTGGGGCATTCGGGATTCAGGTATTTGCCGATTTTCTCACGAAGGTCCTGGCAGAAGTCCATTTTTTCGCCAAGCACTTGAAGTTCTGGGCATTTTGCTTCCCGACAGGCATTTATTATTGGTTCAATTGCATCGAGCGAATATTTCATCTGTAGCATTTCACGTGGATTTACACGCAGTACCGCCACTTTTGACGACAGTCGCTCAATGTCGCCGACCATTGCCAGTTGCGACGAAATCTTTTCGCTTATAGTCTTGTGCTTTATCAGGAACTCGACTACATTCAGCCTTTCGTTTATTGCATCAACGTTTTTCAATGGTAATGACAGCCAACGTTTTAGCAGGCGTCCGCCCATTCCAGTCTGTGTGCTGTCGATGACGGTTATAAGGCTTTTGCCGTTTTCGTATCCCGAATCAAAAAGTTCGAGGTTGCGTATGGTGAACTTGTCGAGCCAGACGTACTTGTCCTCGTCGATGCGGGCGAGGTTCTTGATGTGTTCGCAGCAGTCGTGCTTGGTGTAGTCAAGGTAGTCGATGATTGCACCGGCAGCGATTACGCCGGTCTTCATGTGTTCCACGCCAAAGCCTTTCAGCGACTTGGAGCCGAATTGCCGTGTAAGTTTCTCGAATGCGTTTTCCTCGGTAAACATCCAGTCGGGCAGGTCGTAGGTGGCTGGAAGTTCGCGGAAAGTGTCGGTAATTTCCAGTTTCTGCTCCTTTTCAAAGATGACTTCCTTGGGTCTAAAGTTCTGCAAAAGTTTTTCTATATATTCCTTATTGCCTTGAGAGACAAGGAATTCGCCTGTAGAAATGTCAAGGAAAGAAATTCCGTAGAGTTTGTTTTGGCTGTAGATGCTTGCGAGGAAATTGTTTTCCTTCTGTTCCAAAACGTTGTCGTCCATTGTTATGCCGGGAGTGACAAGTTCGGTTATGCCACGCTTGACAATGGTTTTTGTCGTTTTGGGGTCTTCGAGCTGTTCGCAGATTGCCACTCGCTGACCGGCGCGGACAAGTCGTGGCAGATAAGTGTCGATGGCGTGATAGGGGACACCAGCCAGTGGAGCGCCTGCACGTTGCGTGAGTGTAATTCCAAGAATCTTGCTTGCTACAACTGCGTCATCTCCAAATGTTTCGTAGAAATCGCCCACGCGGAAAAGCAGAATTGCATCGGGGTGCTTGTGCTTGACCTCGTAGTACTGTTTCATCAAAGGTGTTTCGGTAGCATTCTTCGCCATACAACAAATATTTAGGTCGCAAAACTACAGAAAAAATGCGGAGTTTTTGGCGATAGGTTATCAACAAAAAGGGAAAGTTATAAAACGATGGAAGGTAAAATAGGGTATTGTGACGACAAAAAGGATTTGTAAATTTTGTTGTCTATAAACAATAAAATTAGATAAATTTTGATTTTTGTTGTCTATGAACAATAAAAAAATACAATGTAATTTTCCGTCTTTTCGCATTAAAGGACCCCATTGCGTAAGTGCAATATTTTGTATGTCAATGTGTTGTGTTCTAATGTAACGGCGCAATGCATTGCGCCGTTACAAATGCGTTGTTGTTGCAATTATAGTGCATTATCCCTCAAAATAAATTTTGCCATTTCGTTCCCATTCCTTATTTTTGTCCTTGGTTTGGTGTTTGCGCCTGACCATATATTTTGGATTAACGAAGCGTTATGCTCGTCTTGCTGCTAGAAACGTGAGAAATTTCTAAGTAGATATTACGCAAGAGGGTATGAAGGTTCGCGCATTCGCGTGGACTGGTTACTACATCTACGTAATAAGGTAATTCTCACGACCTCTAGCAGGAGAAGTGGTGTATCAGTACCATGCTTCTTATGTATAATTGCCTGATTAGGTGCTGGTAGGCAGAAAAATAAAAATATATGGATAAAGAATTTAAGAAAGCATTAAATACTTTGACTTCTTTGTGTAATGTTTTGTGGTCAGAGAAATTTATACAGCATGAACAAGAGTTATTAAATAAATTTGAGAAATATGACAATTTGGAATATAGAGACCGTAAATTTATAATGCCAATTGGAGATAATCAGAATTATCCTTTGTCAGGTGAAATAAATGTCTTTAAAATATCGCATTTGCCTAAAAATATAAAGTTTCCGATTGGACATCCCGTGGATGGGGAATTATATATTGGTCATCCATATAGACGAGAACTCTATGTTCCATACGAAATGCACGATGAGATTTTTTTTGTTGATAAGGTGCATGAATATTGTACACTACTGCAATGTTTAGGGGCTACAGAAATTATAATTGAATCCAAAAAAGGCAGAAATGTCGAAGAAATTTATGACAAAAGCCTTTCTGTAAATGCTAATGCAAACCTAAGGCGTTTTTCTGGTAATACATCATACGAGAACATAAATAGTAGGTATAGTTGCGAAACAAACAATGCAAGACGTGCTATGTACTTTGAATATGATCCGATTCGCAAACCTTATATTCCTGATAATTTGGTATGGTATCCAGAATCAACCGACTGGCAGCGTTTAGCAGATAATCGTATTACTGGCAATTTGTTAAAATATTCAGAATACATATCGACAGTTCAAACACGCATTGTAAGTTCTGCAGAGCAAGAAAAAATAAAAGCTTCTGCAAAAATATTGTGGGCAAGCGCAAATGTTGATGTTGATAAAAAAATCAAGAATAATTTTAAGGAATTTGTTGAAACAGAATGGAAAGTAGATGTAATATTTCGCTCAATAAGGGAAATGAATAATCTTCGTTAGTGGAAGAAAAGTATTTGTATTTGAACCTAATACAGGAGATTTTGATTTCGCATAATATCAAAAAAGGTTGCCTTTCGACAACCTTTTCTCTTTGTTACGTTTATCTATTGTTACAATAATTTCTTCTTCAGGTTCAGAATCATATCCTCGGTCATTTTGTCGAGGTCGTACTGAGGTTTCCAGCCCCATTCGTTGCGGGCGCAGCTGTCGTCCATGTTGTTGGGCCAACTGTCGGCAATAGCCTGCTTTATTGGTTCCGGCTCGTAAACCATCTCGAAGTTAGGATAGTGCTTCTTGATAGCATTGTAGATGATTTCAGGGTCGAAGCTCATTGCTGTAACGTTGAAGCTGTTGCGGTGTACCAACTTTGACGGGTCGGCTTCCATAATATCAATCATAGCCTTCTGTGCATCAGGCATATACATCATATCCATGAAAGTGCCTTTCTTCAACGGGCAAACGAACTTTTCGCCTTTAACAGCAGCATAGTAAATTTCTACAGCGTAGTCGGTTGTTCCGCCGCCCGGCAAAGTGAGGTGGCTGATAAGTCCAGGGAAGCGTACGCTACGGGTGTCAACGCCGAAACGGGTGAAGTAGTAGTCGCTGAGCAATTCGCCGGTAACTTTTGTCACACCGTAAATGGTGTTTGGACGCTGGATGGTGTCCTGCGGGGTGTTGTCGTGCGGAGTGCTTGGACCGAATGCGCCAATGCTACTCGGAGTGAAGACTGCACAGTTGAACAGACGAGCAACTTCGAGGCAGTTGACCAACGAACCAATGCCAACATTCCAGCCCAGCATAGGGTTGAGTTCGGCGGTTGCGCTCAATATTGCGGCAAGATTGTAAATCGTGTCGATGTTGTACTTCTTAACAGCAGTTGCTATCTGCATAACTTGTGTTGAATCAATGCGTTCAATCGGACCGCGCTCATAGTCCTGTCCCTTAAGCGGACGCAAGTCGGAACATACAACGTGATTGTCACCATAAACATCGCGCAAGTTGCGTGTCAATTCGGAGCCTATCTGTCCTCCAGCACCAATAATCAATATGTTTTTCATCGTTTTATACTTAAAAATTCTTTTATAAATGATTGGCAAAAATAAGCATTCTGCTACAATGCACAAACAATTTTTTTATATTGTTGAACGTATATATTTATTGGGCGTCATTCCGCAAAGCAGAGTGAACCGACTAAGGAACGTGTCGTGTGAACTCGCTTATGCGGAATCTTATTAATTGTCACTCCTATAGGAGATTACGGATAGCAGTCTTCACGACGCTCCCCATTCCGTATCGCGTGTTACGACTAGCTTCCGAAATGACATCAAAGCACAACAAAAAAATCCCCACCGAAAATTCGGCAGGGACAAATGATATTAGGTATAAATGGTGTCTTATTCTTCTCTTGTCTTTTCGCTTGTAGCAATGACTTCGCCAGTTTCAGCGTCTTTTATTTCCAGCAAAGTGAAGTACCATTGCTTTTCACCGCTTGCATAGTCATCGATGTTGGTGCCAATGAGTTCGTAGGAGAGACCGCTGATTTTGCCGACTTGCTTCTGTCCTGCATTCAACTTTTTCTCTTTCTTACCGCTGTGACGCATTTCGCCGTTGCTATCCTTGATGAATATTTCATAACGGACGATAACATTCTTTGTTCCAGTGTTTTGGAAATAGAGCGACAATTCGAGAGGACTGTTTGCGTCCTTGCTTTTTGCGTGGGCAATCTTGGTCTTTATCAGCACGTCTGCCAGATTGTCGAAATCGGCGTAATCCTTTTGTCCAAATGCAGTCAGGCTTGCAATAGCAACTGCAACAAATAAAACTAATCTTTTCATTTTACTTTGATTTTTCTGGTTTTACATATTTACCTATAAATAATATAGCATTGTTTTTGTTTTCCCTTATCACGAAAACGAATGGCCTGTTGATTACGACTTTCGGATTGTCTTTCATCACCATGCTTTTTTCCCTGACAACAACTGCAGTTGCAGCGGCTGCTTCAGTTCCTTTTTCCGAAACCTCAATAAACGACTTGTGTATCACCTCGTCAATCAGGAGGTTGCTCTTGCCGTTCATCTTCGAGAAGTCGGCACTTTTTGTAAATGCAGCCTTTATGCCCATTTCCATCAGCACCTTTTTCATTTCGAAGCGCGATTCAATCTTGAACTTTGGCATTGAAACGTCGGCCTTGAAAGTCTGCATGGATTTCTCGAGGCTGGCAAACTTTTGTTCGTCAAGTTCTGATATATACTTGTCAATATCAACGTTTTCCTTTGGCATTATTATGAACATAGAAGCTTTTTCATTCTCGTAGTCGATTTTCATCATCTGGGTATCATCGCTTTGGCTAAGTGCGACATTCTGAGTGCCATTCATAAAGTCGGTAACATACTCGACCGAATTTTTGCCGTAGAAAGTCATCTGTCTTGTCTTTTCGCCCTTGAACTCGGTTGACCAGTTTGCATTGAAATATATGGCGTTCAGGAGAATCAGACGGGTGAGTTCATCAATGTCATTGTTTGATAGCAAGTCCGTAATCTTTTTATTGGTATTCTTTGATACCCAATCGTTTATCTTTTTTACGGCATCTGCACGTTCCTCTGGTTTGCTAAAGTCGGCCTGCGATATTGTTGCGTCGAAGTCCTTGAGGCACTTCATGTAGCTGTCGAGGAAATTGTAGTTTTTCTGTGCTACGGCGGCATTTGTTATGGTGAAGACGCTATTGTCCTTTTTATATTCGTTTAGCAACTTGACGAATTCGTCGTGTGATTCGGTCTGGTCCTTCTTGAATTTCATTACGGAACGCATTTCCTTGGCGGTCTTCTTTGCTGCGCCGTCGTATGCCATTGCCAAGGCATCGTAGATGCTGAACGGGCTGACGAACATATTAGTGCCATCCTTTGATATGTCATCCTTGTTGATGTTGCGCATGACATCGAAAGTGAAACTGTTGTTGCTTTCCACGATTGAATTCTGCGAACACATTGTCGCGCTTATTGCAATAGCTACGATAAATAAAAGTTTTTTCTTCATGTCTATATCATTTATTTGTTTGCAAATTTAATGAGATTTCCTTGCCACAAATCGAATCGTAGGTAAGCGGTTGCTGATTTTTTCAATCCAGAATGGGTTATAAAACCAGATTTTTGCATGTAACTCGCTGTTATTAAGTTTGATATGTGGCAATTATAAGTGTTCATTTTTGTTGTGGTTTTATACCATAGTCCGTATTCTTGCAATTGCTGTGCCGCAATTTTCAAAAATTGAACAGCTCTGGTCGCATCCGATAGGACAGTGAGAATATTTTCAGACCGCAATACCATCTATTAAAATGACTCAAATTCCAGACACAAAAATAATACATTGTTTTTTGTGAACAATGAAAGTTTACGCTTTTTCAAAACTCATTTTAAGGGGCAAAATAGGGGAGATATTTTTGGAAGGAGATTTGTATCGAAGAAAAGAAAATCGTCCGAAATACGAGATTTTCATTTTTGTAAATCCGAACCTCTATTTTACAAATGTAAACAATAAGATATAGTCAATTTGTAGGTTTACAGATGTAAACATATCCAAAATTGCACCAAAGAATTACAGATGTAAATATTTCCACAAAAGTAAATGATAGTTTTTTAACAAATGTTAAATGCAAAAATGGATTACTAAGTATAAAATATAATATACACGTTATTAATTGTTTATGTAAATTTCTTAAAGTTTTTATTTTAGTGTTTTGTGTATTATTCTGCTGAAATAATAGTGGTTTGGATGGAATAGGCGTTTTGCTGATGTTGTGTTATAGGCTTATGTGTTGTAAATAAGAGGTTTAGTTATGGTTTAATAACTAAAAGGTTTAAATATGTTCATTATTTATAAGTGTTTGTTTTATAATCAAGTAGTCCAGACAGTAAAAATACGCCTTAGTTTACAATTTACAAATGTAAACTATAATATTGTTTATAACTTTTTACAAATGTAATTAATATAAGTGTTACATTTGTAAACTTAAATTTTTGTAAAAATATGATAGACCGAATCAAGAAAATAATGGAGTCTGAGAATATCGGCTTAGTTAAGTTTGCCGATGAAATTGGAGTTGGAAGTTCTGCTCTTTCGCATTATCTTGGAGGCAGAAATAAAATTTCGTTAGAGCTAGTGACAAGAATTTTGGAACGTTTCCGAGGTGTGAATCCAGAGTGGCTTCTTTTCGGTCGTGGCGAAATGTACAAGTCGGCGGATACGAAGGTGGCAAATCGTGAACCGGATTTGTTTTCTTCGGTAAGTTCTCCTCAGCCTGTTACCTTAATGGCAAATGAAGACGAAAAAACTGATAATAGTACATATGACGACGATTTTTTTGAACCAGAAACGCTTAAACAAGAGGAAAAATCGGAGCCAGAACCTGCTCAATGCAATGAGCCACAGTATGTTGCCCCGACAAAAACTCTTCAAAATGACCGTAAATCAATTGAGAAAATAATCGTGATGTATTCCGATTCTACTTTCGACTGCTACTTGCCAAACGGAAAGAAGATATAAGGTAGTCACGGCTCTTTCATTTAACCGCCCCCTGAGCCTGTCGATGGGTAAGGTTAGTAGCATTATATCATTTCGTTACCTTGACTTCCCTTCGATGCTCAGTGCGGCGCGACAAGCTCAGCCAGCGGATTTATTCAGATGCTAATTATTTGTATCACAAATAACAATATGGTCCAAATGAAAGAGCCGTGTAAGGTAGTTGTAAAAAACTGCCATTATAGGCTGCATTTTGAAAATTATTTATATTTTTGTGTATAAATATTTAATAACTAAAAGTATTAATAGACATGGATTACAAAATTATTGACATTGAAGGTGTTGGTGAGGTTTATGCCAGCAAGTTACAAAGTGCAGGTATTAATAAGGCAAGCGAATTGCTAGAGAAATGTGCAGCACCCAAAGGTCGCAAGGAATTGGCAGAGGCAATAGGTATCAACGAGAAGCTCATTCTCCGCTGGACCAACCATGCAGACCTTTTCCGTATCAATGGTGTAGGACCTCAGTTTGCAGAACTGCTTGAGGTTGCTGGTGTTGACACTGTAAAGGAATTCCGTCATCGTTTGGCAGAGAATCTGCAGCCAAAGCTCGCCGAAATTAACGAGGCTCGTCATATCTGCGGTCGTACTCCAGTTGTGGCTGAAATTCAGAAGATGATAGACCAGGCTAAGGGCTTGGATCCAAAGGTAACTTATTAATTTGTATGAAATTACAGGAAGAGAATTCCTATGTCTGTTGATAGGCATGGGGTTCTCTTCTTTTTTTTGCAATCGCAACACATTTGTTTTGTCGTGTTTTTGGGTGATGGTGATGCCTGTTTTGTCTTAGGTGTTAGAATGCTTTGTTCTATATAAATAAAAGGCTATAGTTTGATATTCAATTGATTTTTTGTAGTTTTTATAACAAACAGATTATCATTACGTTAAAAAAACAGAGACCGTCATTCCACAAGTTAGAACATACACGCGATACGGAACGGGGAGGATTCCGTATAAGTGAACTCACAAGCAACGTTCCTTATGCTGTTCGTTCTACTTTACGGAATGACGGCAAAGGGTTGGCAAAAAAATCAGAATAATTTCGGTTGTTTGTAAAATTAGAGCCCAATAAAATTATACCTATTTTAATATTAGTTCAAGGTTATCCCACCGAAAAGTTTTATTTTTGCACTTCAAATGGATTTAGAATGGAAAAGAATTATTCCCCATCATTGATAGATACTTGGCAGTACAGCAAGGAAGAGGCGGTAAGGCTTGGCAGCAGTATGCTCAATCCGGAACATCTGCTTCTGGGTATTTTGCGTAACTCCGATTGTGAGGCTGCTCTGAAACTTAAGGAATTGAATGTCAATCTGTCCGAACTCAAGTCGGCAATAGAGAATAATTACAGGTTATCACAGATTGCTTTTATAAATCCTGACGATGTCGTTGACAGCAAGCCAATATCAAGGATTAGGCTATTTATGCACTCTGAGGCCATATCGCTTGGAAGCAACGAGATTAACACTAACCATCTGATGCTGGCAATACTGAAAGTACCTAGCAATCTGCTTGTGTTGCTCGGAAAGTTCAACATAGAATACGACTTGTTCCGAATGACTTTGGAACTTGGTTCGTGGGATGTTGTTGATGGCAATGACGACGAGCCTGTTGATAATGAAGACTTTGACCCATTGTTTGACGACAGGGAGTATGCTGTCGGCGAACAGCGCAGGCAGAGACGTATGGGAAAGTCGCAAACTCCTATGCTCGACCAGTTTGGCGTTGATTTGACAGCTGCGGCAAAAGAAGATAAGCTCGACCCCGTATATGGTCGCGAAACGGAGATAAACCGTATTACTCAGATACTTTCGCGCCGCAGGAAGAACAATCCTGTGCTCATAGGCGAACCGGGCGTTGGAAAGTCGGCAATCATTGAGGCTCTGGCTACCAAGATTGTAAAGAAGGAGGTTTCGCACGTACTTTTCGACAAGAGGCTCATTATGCTGAATATGACCTCGATGGTGGCAGGTACGATGTACCGCGGTCAGTTTGAGGAACGTATGACCGACCTTATTGACGAACTGAAGGCTTCGCCTGATGTCATTCTGTTTATTGATGAGATTCATACCATAGTTGGTGCTGGCGATTCGTCGGGCAATTTTGATGCGGCCAACATTCTGAAGCCTGCGCTTGCCCGTGGTGAAATTCAGTGCATTGGCTCTACAACCCTTGACGAGTACCGCAAGATTGAACACGATGGCGCATTGGAACGTCGTTTCCAGAAGGTTATCGTAGAATCGCCGTCGCTGGAGGACACTATACATATTCTGCAGAAGGTAAAAGGCAAGTACGAAGACCATCACAAGGTTATCTATTCCGACAAGGCTATTGAGGCGTGCGTAAGGCTGACCGACAGATACATAAGCGACCGCGCTCAGCCCGACAAGGCCATTGATGCCCTTGACGAAGCTGGTGCAAGAATGCACTCGTTCAAGGTGTCGGTGCCGAATAAGATTTTGGAAATTGAAGCCGAACTCCAGAAAATCAAGGAGAAAAAGATGCAGGCTGTTAAAGACCAGCACTTTGAGGAGGCCGCAACATACAGGGACAAGGAACGCGAACAGGAAACAGCCATTGCCCAGTACAAGAAGCAGTGGATGAGCGCAATGAACGACGACAAGAAACTTATTACCGAAGAGGATGTCGCTGAAGTAGTTGCAATGATTTCTGGCGTTCCCGTGAAGCGTGTGGCTCAGTCGGAAGGAACCCGTCTGCTTGAGATGAACAAGGCTCTTGCAGGAAAAATCATCGGTCAGGACGAGGCTATAAGCAAGGTTGTCAGTGCAATACACCGCAACAGAGCTGGTTTGAAGGACCCGAACAAGCCTATAGGTACATTTATTTTCCTTGGTCCGACTGGCGTTGGAAAGACTCAGCTTGCAAAGATTTTGGCAAACTATCTGTTTGATACTGACGATGCTCTGATTCGCATTGATATGAGCGAATATATGGAGAAGTTCTCGGTGTCGAGGCTTGTCGGAGCGCCTCCGGGATATGTCGGCTACGAGGAAGGCGGTCAGCTTACCGAACGCGTAAGGCGCAAACCTTACTCGGTGGTGCTGCTTGATGAAATTGAGAAGGCGCATCCCGATGTGTTCAACATTCTGCTTCAAATACTTGACGAAGGTCGCCTTACCGACAGTTCGGGCAGGAAGATTGACTTCAAGAACACAATTCTCATAATGACTTCCAACATAGGTTCGCGCCAGTTGTCGGATTTCGGAGTGGGAGTGGGATTCGACACTAAGGCTCGCAAAGATGCTTACGACGAGAATGCCAAGTCGGTGATTGAAAATGCTTTGAAGAAAACTTTCTCGCCCGAGTTCATAAACCGTATCGATGACATTGTGCAGTTCAATACTCTTACAAAGGACGACATCTGCAAGATTATCGACATTGAGCTTGCCGGGCTGTACGACAGGGTTAAGGATATGGGCTTTACTTTGAAGATTGAGCAGTCGGCAAAGGATTTTGTCGTGGATAAGGGCTACGATCCGAAGTTCGGTGCTCGTCATCTGAAACGGGCAATACAGAGGTACGTCGAGGACGTTCTGGCAGAATACATTATTAAGGCAGATGTTGCTGAAAATAACCTCATTACCTTGGAATACGATGATGTAGAAGGTATGAAGGTGTCGTTGTCGAAGGTTTAAACTTATGGACGACAGCAACTTGACGGTAAACGCAATGTGGATAGGCAAAAGCCTTTCCGCTTGCGAACTGCTGACTATCAAGTCGTTCATAAATAATGGACATAGGTTTGTACTTTGGGCATACGATGAAATTGAAACTCCGCTTCCCGAAGGTGCTGTTGTAAAGGATGCTTCCGAAATCATTCCACGTGAAAAGGTCTTTTCGTACAACCATACAAACCAGTTTGGACACGGAAAGGGCAGTTATGCTGGATTCAGCGATATTTTCCGTTACAAGTTGCTGTATGTGTATGGCGGATGGTGGACTGATATGGATGTAACTTGCTTGAAACCATTGGATTTTGAGGAGGATTATGTATTCCGTTCGCATCATGATCTTCCATTGGTAGGTAATGTGATGAAATGTCCGAAGGGTTCCGAACTTATGAAAAAATGCTACGAGGAAGCTTCCAAAAAAGTTGATGCAGACAACCGCGACTGGCATTTGCCTATACAGATACTTGTTGACAATGTGCAGGCGATGGGATTGGAGTCGTATGTACGGAAGATGTCCAACGAAGATTCGTGGAATGTGGTGCGCAAGATGCTTGCTGGCAATGTAAATGTGCCAAATGATTGGTTTGTAATACATTGGGTAAATGAGGAATGGCGAAGGAATAGGATAGGACGAGAAGCCTTTTTGAAGTTGTCATTATTTGCTCAGTTGGCAAGGCGCAACGGTGTGCAAATTAAGTACGTAGGCATTTGGGAAGGAATAAAATCCAGATTTAAATTGAGTCTGTTCTGGCACGGACTGATGAGATAAAAAAAGCGTCCCGAAAGACGCTTTTTGTTTAACCTAAATAACTCTTCAGCAACTTGCTTCTGTTGGAATGCTTCAGTCGTCTGATAGC
This sequence comes from uncultured Bacteroidia bacterium, assembly GCA_902776565.1. GTDB lineage: Bacteria > Bacteroidota > Bacteroidia > Bacteroidales > ML635J-15 > Bact-19. The sequence goes on along the minus strand of CACYQN010000009.1, from coordinate 95,554 downwards.
CTTTTCCTTGATTTGTCTAACTCTTTCGCGTGTAAGTCCGAACTGGTCGCTGATTTCTTCGAGGGTTCTTTCCGGACCGCCGATGCCGAAGAACATCTTTACGATTTCTCTTTCCCTTTCGGTGAGGGCGGCAAGTACGCGCTCGATTTCCTTTGAAAGTGATTCTTCGATAAGCTTTGAGTCGGTGTTTGGCAAGTCGGTATTTTCAAGCACATCGACAAGGCTGTTGTCTTCGCCGTTTGCAAATGGAGCATCAAGTGAAGTGTGACGTCCAGAAACCTTCAGAGTGTCAGAGATTTTGTCTTCCGGCATATCGAGAACCTTAGCCAGTTCTTCGGAGGTAGGACGGCGTTCGTTTTCCTGCTCGAATCGTGACAATGCCTTGTTAATCTTGTTGAGCGAACCAACCTGATTCAAAGGAAGCCTTACAATACGAGCCTGTTCTGCCAATGCCTGAAGTATAGACTGGCGAATCCACCATACTGCGTATGATATAAACTTAAAACCACGAGTCTCGTCAAACTTTTCGGCTGCGCGGATAAGTCCGAGGTTGCCTTCATTGATAAGGTCTGGGAGGCTTAAGCCCTGGTTCTGGTACTGCTTTGCAACGGAAACGACAAAACGCAAATTGGCCTTTGTAAGTTTTTCCAATGCTGCACGGTCGCCTTTCCTGATTCTCTGCGCCAATTCAACTTCTTCTTCTACGGTGATAAGTTCTTCTTTACCAATCTCCTGCAAGTATTTATCCAACGATGCGCTCTCGCGATTGGTAATTGATTTAGTAATCTTTAACTGTCTCATTTCTTATTTTTAAAACTAATATCTTATACGATAAGATATGAAAAAAGTTTCAAAAATTTTGAAAAAAATCTGCCACCGAAATAGTGGCAGATTCATTCTAGTCTATGTTATGAAATGGTTACTTTACAATGTTAACCTTAGTAACTGTATCGTTTACCTTTACGAAATACATTCCGTCAGTGAGGTTTCTTACATCGATTGAAATTTCACCTGAAACATTTTCCTTAGCATATACGACCTGACCGAGAGCGTTTACAATCTCAACATTTGCATTTTCTGCATTTACGATGTTGATTATGCTGTTTGCCGGGTTAGGATAGATGCTGATGCCATCGGTTACTTCTTCGATGCCAGTGATAATGATGTTGACGGTCTGAGTAGCATTGTCGCTTCCGCATGGGCTTGAAGCAGTCAAAGTCACTGTATAGTTGCCGTTAGCGGTATATGTGTGAGTCGGGTTTTCTTCTGTTGAAGTAGAACCGTCACCGAAGTTCCAGCTGTAGATGGTTGCATTCTGTGAATTGTTTGTAAACGTTACAACGCCGTTGCCGTTTTCGCTGTATGTGAACGAAGCGGTAGGAGCAGACATATCAACGGTAACAGTTTCCTGGGTTGTACCAGTTCCGCATTCGTTGGTTGCGGTAAGGGTAACAGTGTAGTCGCCTGCATTTTGGTATGTCATAGTCGGGTTCTCTTCGGTTGAAGTTGTTGAACCGTCACCGAAGAACTGGCTGAAGTCAAAGCCTTCTTCGCCAGTGAGTTCGCCGAGGTCAAGGCCTGCGCCGTCACCGAAGTTCCAAGCGTACGATTCTGCATTCTGCGAAGTGTTGGTAAATTCAACAAGTCCCGAGCAAGCGTCGTTTGTGTAAGTGAAAGAAGCTACAGGTGCTGGAGCCGGGCAGTCATATACGATGAAGTTGTTGATAGCTGCACCCTTTATGGAGTTTCCTCCTGTCATACCACCGAAGATACTTCCAAAAATGTCACCCATACCGGTTTCATCGTCACCCATATTCATGCTGGTTGTCTTGAATGCAAATCTGAACTTTACACTTGAGAGGTCAGCTGAGCTTGGGAAGTGAAGTTTTGTCTTTACGGTTACGAAGCCGTTGGTGTTGCCCGACCATCCTGGGTCAGTTGCACCTTCGGACATCATGTTTGATGTGTACCAGCCTTCGTTGATGTCTCCGTCAACAGCAACAACTTCTATCCATGAAGAGCCACCGTTAACTGTGTACCAAAGAGAAAGTGAACCGCCAAATATGCCAAACATGCTACTTGGGTCGAATGGCATTTCGCCAGTGTCATCACCCATGTCCATTGCGCTGAGGTTGTACATAAGGCTTATCTTTAATATTGGATTCTGCATTCCGGTAAGGTTGTAGCATGGAGAGTACAAGAATGATTCTTCGCTTGGGTTTACAGGTCCGTTAGGATTTGTTGCCCAAGTCCAGATGCTGTCGTTCTGAGAAATGGCGGTTTTGCCGAATTCCCATGATGAGTTTGTTCCGCCAGCATACCAGTCGTTTACGAATTCTTCGTCGTCAAATATTGCGTATGAGTTGTCGGAATTGTACAAGCCTTGAGAAACAACGATTCCTTCAGCCTCGTCGTTGCTTGCATCTTCGTCGCCAGTGAGTTCGGTCTTTGCAATTATGTTGTATGTTCCGAATGTCGGAAGGCTGAGTGTTGCGTTGAAAGTATAATCTGCAGTTGCGTTTACTGCTATTGGTGTGCTGACAGTTTCTTCAACCCAGTTTGCACCGCCGTCAACAGAGTATTTTACAACGTATGACGATTGAGCAACGCGACCATAGTTCTTTATTGTAATGCTTACATGTCCGTTTGAAAGTCCGCAACCCGAAGCAGGACCGGTTATTGCAGTAACGCCCAAGTCCTTGTCAGCAGCATTTCTTACTACGATGTTGTCGATAGCAACGCCAGCACCGCCAGTTGTTGTTCCTCCAAACAGACCGCCAAGGTCGAAACCTGCACCTGCATTGTAGATTATACGGAGCTGTACGCTCGATTCGTTTGCGTATCTTGCAAGGCTGATGTTCTTGTTTACAGGAACACCTGTTGCTTCGATAGGAGCAACTGTATCCCAAGTAGTTCCGTTGATAGAACCCAAAACGAAACCTCTTGTGGTTACGCCACCTCCGGTTCCAAAGATGTCGCCGATTCCACCTGAAGAAACAGGATAGTCAGCAGCAACATCAAAGTGAAGTTCTGGCATATCAAGTTCAGCAAAGCTCAAGCAAGGAGATGCGATGTATGAGTTCTTGCTGACAGCGGTGTCGGTCATATAGAAGTGGTTGTCGCTTTCTTCGAGCTGACGGATTGACCAAGAGTTGGCTGGGCTTGCTGTCCAGTTGAAAGGTTCGTCGCCTTCAAAGTTTTCAGAGAAAGCGAAGTCTGTTATTAATGCATTTCTTGTTGCGGTTGCTTCACCGGAGTTGTTTTCTGGGGTTTCGTCGCCGGCAAGTGTTGCAACGATTTCTATTGTGTTGTTTCCTTGTGCCAATGCTACATTTTCAAATGTCCTTGTCAGAGTTGCTCCTGATGCAATTGCCGGAAGAGTTTCGTTTGCAGCGGCAACGCCGTTTACATTGCAAACAACCGAAACTGCATTTTCTTCAGCATCGAGCGTACCATTGTTAGCAATGGTGTACGAAACTGAAGTTGTCGCGGAACATCCTGAATTTGAAACGTTTACTGTGCGGATGGCAACATCGTGTTCAACAATTTTTTCAATGGAAAGATTGAACGTTGCTGTTGTGTAGCTAGCATATGTGCCGAAAATAAAGCTTTGTCCTACCAGTGAGTCGGCTGCAACTACAATGTAATATTCTGTTGATTCTGTGAGACTTACATTGCTTATTGAGCCAGAAGTTGATGACAAAGAGTTGGAAACGAATGGGGTTCCAATCAATTGAGCATTTTCATTGTCTGGACAACCGTTGTATAAAAAGATACCTACACCTGGAATCGTAAGCAGAGATGTTGCTTCGGGATCGTATGCGCGATTTATACCAGAAATATTAATGTTGACATTCTGGTTCTCAGCAGGGATGTACTTGTAAACGTGGCATCCGCTACGCATAGTGTAGGTTGATAATGTGTAAGGATTTGTTCCTAAAGTCGTCTGACTTTGTGCGGAATAAGGAAGACTTGAAATCGCGCTTGGATTTGCACAATTTTCGCCTTCTGTCTGCGCAAATGCAGCGATGGAAATGATCATAGCTGCAATACCAAAGATAAATTTTCTCATCATACAGTTTGTTTTTAGTTAATTTTTGCAAAAATATTAAAACGAAACAAAATGAATGTTTTTACAATAACATTTTGTTAACAAAATCCATGTAGGTGTAATTGTGTTCAAAAGTGCCGTTTGTGAAAAAAAATAACAAATTGATGTTTTAAAATATGTATTATGTTGTAAAACATATTTGCTGTTTTATGTTAAAGTTATTAACAATTTTTACTATGTATCTCAAAGGTATTGCATACAAAGACTATTTTTGCCAAAAAATCAGTGTGGAATGAAAAAGATTCTAACCTCGCAACAAACCAAGCAACTTGATGCTCTAACGATGTCGGCACAAGGCATTTCGTCATACGAACTTATGGAACGTGCCGTGCAGAAACTATATGCCGACATGAAGTCTTATTGTCCAGAAATGGACAGGAAAAACTTTTTGGTGGTTGCCGGTACAGGCAACAACGGTGGCGACGGACTTGGTGTGGCGAGGATGCTGAAGAATGCAAATTTGAACGTAAGTGTCTGGTTATGTGATTTCTCAAGCAAGATTAGTCCCGAATGTCAAACTAATATTAATAGGTATGGCGAAGATGAAATATTGTTTCTGAGCCGACATGAAATGGGGAATCTTTCTATTTCTGACGAATGTATAGTGATAGATGCAATTTTTGGTACGGGATTGAGCCGCAGTGTGACGGGGAAATACGCTGAAGTCATCAACATTATAAACTCGTCTGATGCAGAAGTGTGGTCGATTGACATTCCGTCGGGACTTTTTGGCGAGGACAATTCGCAAAACGATGGTGCTGTAATAAAGGCAAATGTCACTTTTTCGATTGGAAATAGGTCGTTGTCTGCAATGTTTGCTGAAAACTACAAGTATTTTGGCAATGTGCGGTTGGTTGACATCGGACACGAAATGAAGGTCACCGAGCAAATGGAGTGTTCGTGGTATTGCTTGGAGGAAAGCGATGTCGCCGGTAAGATAAAGTCTCGTCGTCCGTTCGACCACAAGGGGACTTTCGGCCACGCCTTGTTGCTTGCAGGCGGCAAGGGCAAGGCTGGTGCGGCGGTGATGGCATCGAGAGCTTGTCTGCGTAGCGGAGTCGGGTTGCTTAGCGTTTCGTCGCCAGACGACATCTGTAATATAATGCAGATTTCTGTGCCCGAAGCCATGTATATTGAAAACTGGGATGGAAATGGGGAAAAGTTTTCTGCCATTGGAATTGGTCCTGGAATAGGAGTAGGGAAATCGTCTATAAGTCTTGTTGATAGGACATTAAGCGGTGAAAAGCCGATAGTTGTCGATGCCGATGCGATAAATGTAATTGCAAATAATCGTTATTTGGTTGGTAAACTTGAAAATTGCATATTTACACCGCATCCGAAGGAGTTTGAAAGGCTTTTCGGCAAAGTTGAAAATCCGTTTGAACGACTCAAGGTCATGTCTGATTTTTCGCAGAAGCACAAAAGCGTGGTTCTGCTGAAAGGCGGAATTACTGCGATTTCTCTTTCCGACGGGCGCATATTATTTTATATAGGTATGAATCCGGGCATTGCCACTGGCGGAAGCGGGGATGTGCTGACCGGTATAATCACCTCATTGCTTGCACAAGGTTATTCGGTTGACGATGCCGCGATTGTAGGAACGTGGATTCACGGCGAAGCAGGAAAACTCGCAACTGCCGAATATGGTGTTATTTCGACGGTTGCAACCGACATTATAAGTAAAATAGCGTTGGTTACTAAGCGTTTGGCTAACATTTTGTGATTATTGAATTTTATTCTAAATTTGCAATCTGTTTTTCAAAAAGATGTTTTTCTTATGAAAAGGTTTAATTTAATTATTGCAATATTCTTATTATCATCAATTTGCGCACTGGCTCAGATAAAGGTTTTTCCAATTTCCGATTCGGATGTGGCAATAAAGAAAAACGCATTCCTATATTATCTTCCGCAGGCGACTTTGGAGATAAAAGTTACTGTAACAAAGGAAACTCTGATGCCGGGTCCGTATTCAAAATATGCAGAAAAGTATCTGTGTATTAAAAATGCGGCAATGTCAAGCGAGTCCGATGTAAGGATTGAAAATGTTGACATCAACCAGATTGCGCAGCCCGACCCTAATGCATGTTTTATGGTGGTTTGCGACAATGATGCCAACCTTAACTACAACAGCAGGGGCATTGTCACCGGCTACAACTGCGACGGTCGGTCCGAAGGTTCTGATGCCGAAGGCGAACAGCATTTCACGAAGGCGTCAAGCATAACAACGCCATTGTTTGTGGATTATGGCGTAAAACAAAATTTTACACGGAATACCGATACTACATACAAGGTTGTTGAGGTAGATTCGGTTTTCCAGAAGATACCTATATATAATAAGGTCATCATCAGCAAGGACGAGGAGATGAAAGCCGAGGAAGCAGCAAACTACATCATCAAGATTAGGAAGCGTCTGTTTAAGGTGCTTACCGCACAGTTTGAGACCGAAACTCCGCCTTCCGACATCGATATTATGGTCACCGAACTGAAGGATATGGAAAAGCGTTACCTAGAATTGTTTGTTGGTAAGGTTGTTAAGGAAACCCGTGAATATGTGTTCTACTATACACCGCAACCGGAACTCGCAGAAGAAAGAATACCAATATGTTACATAACTTCCGACGATGAAGTCGTCGAGCAGAAGACTGCCAACTCCGAACCGGTATACCTTGTGCTCAGAAATTCGCAGGCAGCAAGGGATTTAGGTGATTTCTACGGAAGACAGCACTCCCTGAAGAAAAAGGAAAAGGTAATGGGATTGTACTACAGGATTCCTGCCGATGTTTCTGTTTCTGTTGATTTCGAGGACTTTACATATTATAGAAGCCTAATGACTATTCCGCAGTGCGGATATCTCGGACATTTGCCGGCAGAAATTTTCAAGAACAAGAAGCTGAAAGTGGCTTTTGACGAGAAATATGGTTCAATAAAGGCAATATACACAAAGTAAATTCCAGTTGACAACAAGAAAAAATTGATATTTATCATTGCAAGACACGATTTTTCGTGTCTTTGCGTTTTATAGGAATGTCGATGTCGCTACGGAACATACTGGCTCTGATTTTCACGATATTTTTCTGCGCAAACGCTTTTTCGCAGAAAGTTAGCATATTTGTACGCGATAATGAATCTGACAATTACCATTTTTCTTCGGTAAAAAAATGCAGTGACAGTATTGCCGCAAGTAACTTCTTGGAAAACTACATTGCAAAGATGCAGCGCAAGTCGTATCTGTCGGCTGGCTACGACAGCATAAGCGGTATTGATAAAGATTTGACAGCTTACGCAACACTCGGACAGCAATTGCAAAATGTGAATGTGGATGTGTCGGAAGTCCCTTTCCATGTATGGCGCAAAGGTAGAAGTCCGTTGTTTTACACGCAGTTGTGTGGGCAAGTCGTTGATTACTATACTTCACGAGGATATATTTTTGCAAAGTCGTGGCTGGACAGTGTAAATATGGACGAGAATAGTTTTTCTGCCAAAGTAAAGGTTGACAAAGGTCAGATTGTGAAACTTGACAGCTTGATTATCAATGGGGATGCGAAAATCAACAGGAACTATCTGGAACGCACGCTCGAGCTGAGGAAAAACACCTTGCTTACAACCGATAAGATTGACCGAATCGACAGCAGGATAAGCAACATTCCCTTTTTGGAGCAGGAGCAGGCATTCCAACTGGCTTTTTCCGAAACAAAATCCGATGTGCTTCTTTTCCTAAAAAGCAAGAAGGCAAGTTCGTTCAGCGGAGTGCTTGGCATAATGCCCAAAAGTTATACCACTGGCAAACTGATGATTACAGGCGATATCGACCTAAATCTGGTTAACGTTTTCCATCAGGGCGAAAATCTGAAGTTCAAGTGGAAAAAGTACGAGACGCAGAACCAGAACCTTGATGTAGGATTTGCTTTCCCGTATATTTTCAGGTCGCCGATAGGAGTGGGGGCTGACTTCAACCTCGAAAAGAAGGATTCGTCGTACATAAGGACCGACTTCTACGGAAAGGTAATGGTCGGAAATTCAACAAGTAAGGGATTTTACATTTACTACAGGAACACGTCGTCGTTCCCGATTGGCGACAATTCCGACACCACGTTGAGTTACACAAAGTTCAAGGCAAACCTTTTCGGCTTTGGCATCGACTATTGCAATGTTGACAATGTCCGTAATCCGCGCAGAGGAATTATTTTCAAAGTAACGGCTGACGCAGGACAGAAAAAAGCGGACGAAGAGCCGAAGCCATTGTTCCATTCGACTGTGTATTACGATTTTAGCGGCTATATTGGATTCATGAGAAATTTTGCGGTGAAGTTGCGCAACAGTTCGCGTTTCATTTATAGCAAAAGGATTTTCGACAACGAGCTTATGTGGGTTGGTGGCTTGAACACCGTGCGAGGCTTCGACGAACTTTCGTTGCCTGCAACATATTACACGTTGGGTAACATTGAGTTACGCTATCTGTTTGAACGCAATTCTGCCGTGTATGTCTTGACGGATGCAATGTATTTCGGCAAGATGTTTACTGCCGAAAGTGCGAGAAATTATGCGTTGGGAATTGGTGTCGGCATCGACCTTAGTACGCCAGCAGGCATTTTTTCGCTAGTGTATGCCATCGGCAAGCAGAACAGCAATCCGTTCAGTTTCAACAATTCAAAGATACATTTCGGATACAAGGGATATTTTTAGTAGAGTCGTTGCGTGCAACGACTCTACTATTATTTTGGTATGTTTTTATGTTGTTTGAGGTCGGTTTATATAGTTTTGGTGAGGTCTGCGTTTGTTATTCTATAATTCAAAATCGTAAACGTAATTCGTAAATTGTAAATCAAAAATTATCATTATCTTTGCAATCATTTAGCCCTTTGAGATGAAGCATAGGAAGAAGACAGAAGAAGAGTTGATGGCCATGCGGGAAAGAATCATCCGTTCTGCGATTTATCTGCTGATATATGTCGCAGCCAGCATTTTGAACCTGTTGGTCAACGGCGAACCATTATGGAAAGAATTGGGTCTGTTTTTGTTTAAGGACTTAGCATTATTGCTTTTTGCAATTAACTTTTTCCCATTGCTAGTCAGCAGATACAAGTGCAAGGTGTGGCATTTTGCATGTGTCGAAGCTATAGTGCTGATAATAAATATAGGTTTGTCGGTATGGATGATTGGTTGCTCAAGCTTGTTTTCTATTGTTGAAATCGAACTTTCAACAGTCTGCCTGATAGCGCTTATTGGCAATCCATATATTGAGATAAAGGCAAGGGAAAGAATCGAAAAGGTAAAGCAGCTTGAAGACGAGAAACGCCGTATTGAATTGTACTACCTCAACTTGCAGCTGAATCCGCATTTTCTGTTCAACACGCTCAACGTAATATACATTCAGGCTCGAAAAGAGAAGGCGCTGGCATCGGCAGATATGGTGATGCAACTGTCGGATTTGTTAAGATACCAGCTTTACGAGAGCGTTGACAAGAAGGTTTTGATAAAGTCGGACATCAAATACATTGAAAACTATCTTGAACTGCAGAAAATTCGCAAGACGGATGTAAACATTGATTATCAGAAGGATGGCAACTTTGACGGGGTGATGATTTATCCGTTTTTGTCAATATCGTTCCTCGAAAATGCCTTCAAGTATGTTTGCGAAAATTCGCTTGGTGAAAAATTCATAAAAATTTTCATTGGAGTTGACGAAAAAAATGTTTCCTTTGCCATTTGTAATACTAAGTGCGATACGCCCGTCGCTACGACAGCGGAGAAGGCAAAGTCAAGCGGAATCGGAATCGAGAACACAAAAAAGAGGCTCGACCTGTTATGTCCTGGCAAGTACACGCTTAATATTAGCAACGATGACAAGTATTTTAATGTTGAACTAAAAATAGTAATTGAAAATGATTAAATGTATTATCGTAGATGATGAACCTCTGGCACGCGAAGGCATGAGGATGAACATCGAAGAACTGGACAATCTCCAGTTGATGGGCGAATTCGCCAACACAGCAGAAGCAAGCAAGTTCTTGTTGAAGAACAAGGTTGACTTGATGTTCCTTGACATTGAAATGCCGGGAATGAACGGTATAGAATTTCTTAAGAACCTTGACAATCCGCCAATGGTTATCTTGACAACTGCTCACTCAGAGTATGGTGTTGAGGCTTACGACCTTGGCGTTGTTGACTACCTTGTAAAGCCGATTAAGTTCGAACGTTTTGTAAGGTCGGTGGCAAAGGTTGACGAACTTATCAAGATGTCGGAATCACCTTGCATTTTCGACGCATTTGAAGACAAGTTCATCTTCATCAAGTCGGAAAGAAAGTATGTAAAGGTTAACTTTGAGGATTTGCTCTTCATCGAAGGCTTGAAGGATTATGTCATTCTTCACGCAACTCACGGAAAGTATATGACCGCAATGAACGTAAAGACTATCTTCAACAAGTTGCCTGAATCTATGTTCTTCAGAGTAAGCAAGTCGTACATTGTCAATGTAAACCACATCGACGACATCGACGGTGCATATATCAACATCAAGGGCAACCAGGTTCCTATCGGACGTTCGTACAGGGATTCGTTTGTTGACTATATAAACACTCGTCTGTTGAGAAGATAACATAGTTCTTAATAAAATCAAAAAAAATAATACCTTAATTTTGAGGTATTATTTTTTTTTGTACCTTTGAATTTGTGACTTTGACAGAAGTGAAGATAGAAATGGACGCATTAAACGAGCGTACTGCCTGCGATGTAGAGTTGCAGCGCAATTTGCTTTCTTGCTTTGAAGGCGAGTTCGCAGGTGCGCGTAATTCCTTGAATGCAATGACGTTAGAAGGCGATTGTAATGCTGTCGCCTCGGGTCTTCACAAGTTGAAAGGTTCGGTTGGCATTTTCGGATTCGTCAAAATTACGGAACGCATATCGGAACTTGAAAATATGCTGAAAACTGAATTGCGCGACGATTTTGCCGAAAAATTGTCCGAACTTTTCGCGTCGATAGAAAAACATATTATAGAATTAAAGAAGTGTATTTATTAATATTAAAAAAGTAGTGATATGGGTTTGTTCAATAAACTAAAAAATGAATTTATAGACATCATCGACTGGCTTGACCCGTCGAACAACACAATTGTTTACCGTTTTCCGAGGTATCAGAACGAGATAAAGATGGGTGCAAAGCTTACGGTTCGCGAATCGCAGGTTGCTGTATTCATCAACGAAGGTCAGATTGCTGATATTTTCCAGCCAGGAATGTACACGCTTTCGACACAGAACATGCCAATCCTTGCAACACTGAAAGGCTGGAAATATGGTTTCAACAGCCCGTTCAAGGCAGAGGTTTACTTCGTTAATACCAAGAAATTCCTCGACAACAAGTGGGGAACACCAAATCCAGTAATGGTTCGTGACCCCGAATTCGGTCCTGTTCGTCTGCGTGCATTCGGCGTTTACGAATATAGGGTGGAGGACGCCGGAAAGTTCATCAAGGACATCGTCGGAACCGATGGAGATTTCACCGTTGAAAAAATTAACAATCAATTAAGAAATATCATTATTACCCGTTTTTCGGATGCTGTTGCAGAGTCGAAAATTCCGGTTCTGGATATGGCTTCAAACTACAACGAATTCTCCGAAAAAATAGGTCAAGTAATAATTGATGAATACAAGGAGTACGGCTTGAATATGACCAAGTTCCTTGTATCGAACATCAGTCTTCCGGAAGAGGTCGAAAAGGCTATGGACAAGCGTTCGAGCATGGGCGTTTTGGGCGACCTCAACAGGTACACTCAGTTCCAGGCAGCAAACGCTATGGAGGCCGCAGCAACCAACCCTGGAGGTGGTGCAGCAGCATCTGGAATGGGAATGGGCATGGGATTTGCTATGGCAGGTCAGATGATGAATGCAATGAATCCGATGATGAATCAGCAGCAGCAAATGTACCAGCAGCCACAACAGGGCGGATACCAGCAGCAACAGCCGATGGCTCCACCTCCAATGCCAGCACAATCGACATTCTTTGTAGCTGTAAACGGACAGCAGTCTGGTCCTTTCGATATGAATGCATTGTCGTCGATGGTAGCAAACGGTCAGCTGACAAAGGACACTTTGGTATGGAAGCAGGGTATGCCAGCTTGGGCTGCCGCAGGTACGGTACAGGAACTTTCATCGCTGTTCGGTGCAGTTCCGCCACCTATGCCGGGTATGCCACCAGTGCCACCACAAATGTAATTGACTAACATTTAATTTTTTAGAATATGAAACTTAGATGCTTTTTATTGGTTGTTTTTGCTGCATTAACATTCGGCGCAAAGGCGCAGACATTGACAGCAAATGAAATCCCCGACGGAATTAATCCTGAAGACTATGGATTTCCGCGTATGGAAGAGTATGAGCAGCAGATGCCAAAAGATGCAGATTTGTGTTCTCTTTCTTTTGAAAATGCAACAGGTTACTACGTTGACGTATGGATTGACAAGTCGTACAAGGGCAGAATCACTCCGTGGAAGCGTATGGCATTGAAAATCATCTCGAAAGATAGTGAAGTTTATTTCAGGACAAGCGGTGGAACCTTCCAGTGGTACTCAAAGGCCGACTGCGACAGCGCTTTCGTTCTGGAAGTTGAAGAGGACGAAGATTAGAGATGCCAATCATAAGTGCTTTCGAAAAGGAACTCGCTATATTCTCGGACAGAATCAAAATGTCCGAGAATATAGTCATTATACACCACTATAATCCCGATGGTGATGCAATAGGCTCGTCCTTGGGCTTGTATAATGCCTTGAAGCAGACGGGCAAGAATGTAACTGTCATCAGTCCAACATTTTATCCCGACAATCTGAAGTGGCTTCCTGGTGCGAAGGATATGAAAGTTCTTGGCAAGAAGACACAGAGCGACCCGACAATCCTTGACGGTGCCGATATGATTATATGCGTCGATATGAATGCTAGGAAACGCGTTGGTGCCATACAGCCGCAATTTGATAAATCAAATGCTTTCAAGGCACTTCTCGACCATCATCCGTTTACGGAAACATTTACCGATGTGACTATAGCAGACACTTCCTATTCGTCGGCGTGCGAACTTGTGTTTGAGTTTATTGAGAATTCTTATTTGAGGCAGTACTTAAACAAGGATGTGGTCACTTGCCTTTATACGGGAATCCTTACCGACACAGGTTCTTTCCAATATAGCTCGTCGAATCCGAACCTTTTCCGTGTCGTGGGCAAGATTATGGAGTTCGGCATCGAGAAGAACAAGATTTACAACAGGTTGTTCAATGCTTGGTCGGAGGACAGGATTAGGTTTATGGGGTTTGTGACTTGCAGCAGAATGGTTGTGATGCCGGAATACAAGACGGCGTACATATACATAACTGCCGCAGACAGACGCAAATACAATGAGAAGTTCGGCGACACCGAAAACTTTGTCAACATCCCGATGCAGATAGAAGGGATTATTTTCACGGCAATCTTCATTGAACGTGACAATTTCATCAAGACCAGTTTCCGCTCGAAAGGTACTTTTGATGTAAACGAGGTCAGCGCAAAACATTTCAATGGTGGCGGTCATGTAAATGCCTCTGGTGGTGAGAGTTACGATACGCTTGAGAACGTATGCAAAAAATTTGAGGAACTTGTCAGGGGCGAATACGCCGAGGTGCTAAAGAATTACGTTTACTAAAACATCGTATCATCTTGTTTAAAAGTTTGTTATATAGTACAATTTTTGCTGTTTTGCTGATTTCGTGTGCTTCCAACGATGGAAAGGAGGTAGCTAAGGACCCTTATTCAAAAGTCAAGGCAGAGAATCAGGAGGGTAGCATAAAGGTCAATGGTGATATGATTCAGGTAAATCGCGATGTCATTGACAAATATATACAAAGGCACAAATGGGAAATGCAGGAAACGGAAACTGGACTATACTATATGATTTATTCGCAAACCAATGATATAGAGGTTAAAAGCGGTGATGTGGTAGAGTTTTCGTTTAAGACTTCGCTGTTGAACGGAGAGGTGCTTTACGATTCGGATGCTACTGGCAACAGAAAGATAAAAATAGATATGAATCAGGAAGAATCGGGGCTTAACGAAGGTCTGAAGCTGATGAAAAAAGGAGAGAAGGCATATTTTATTCTTCCTCCGCACTTGGCATTCGGGGTTGCTGGCGATTCGTACAAGATTCCACCGTATTCCGTTTTGGTCTATGACATTGAGATTGTTGACATTAAAACGCCTGAGTCCGACTTTCCTGTCGATGGCGAGGTCGTATTATAGAATTGAATTATGAAGGGATTTTTCGAGATATTATTGCTTTTTGGAACTTTTGCTCTAATTTGTTCTTGTTCCGACAAATATGGAGATTTTGACATTGCTGAATCTGGCTTGAAATATAGGATTGTAGAACGGAATGAATCGGGGCAAATGCCACAAATCGGTGATGTTCTTGAACTTAACTATTCTTACGAAACCGAAAAAGGCAAGGTGCTTTTCGAGTCTAGCGAAAGCGGTCGAAAATATATGAAAACCCTTGAACATCCGGCACATACAGGCGGAAGCATCGAGGACGGACTTGCGATGATGCACGAGGGCGATTCGGTGATATTCAAGATTAGCGCAGAAAATTTCCTGCTTTTTTCGGAAAAATACGGACGTCTGCCCGAAGGAGTTGAGGCTCTCGACCAGATTATAATCAAGGTAAGGCTCGTGAACATTATGGACCAGAAGGATATGGAACAATATATGTCGTCACGATTCCATACTGGAGAGGATGTCGAGATGGAAATCCTTGAAAACTACATAAAAAACGCCAATATAACAGCCGCACCTACGGAATCGGGATTGTATTTTATTGAGAAGAATGAAGGTTCTGGTGATTATATTGAACAGGGTGATGAAATTGTTGTAAATTATACACTTACGCTTGCTGATGGTTCTCTTGTTGAAACTACATTGGGCAGTGAGCCAATGACTTATATTGTAGGAAGAGAAAAATTCATTTCGGGGTGGGAAGAAGCCATTGCGAAAATGAAAAAGGGAAGTGTTGCTACAGTAATAATCCCGTCAAAAATAGGGTATGGCGCAGAAGGGAAAGGCGACATACAACCATATTCGACATTGATATTTGAAATCGAAATTGTAGATGTAAGAAAATGAAAATTAAGTCGGTAATATTGACAATCATTTTGCTGTCGGCATTTTTGGCATTTTCTTGCAAGGAAGAAAAGAAAAAGGATGACGACACTAAGACGGAACAATCGAAAGT
Source organism: uncultured Bacteroidia bacterium (assembly GCA_902776565.1). Taxonomy (GTDB): domain Bacteria; phylum Bacteroidota; class Bacteroidia; order Bacteroidales; family ML635J-15; genus Bact-19. Next base: position 80,200 of record CACYQN010000009.1, on the reverse strand, counting down.
TGTGTCCGAAGAGGAGGCTGACTCGCTTCTGTCGCAGTGGAACTACAGCAATGATTCGGGTCAGGTGTCGATGATTGTCTTTGGCGAAAACGGAGAAGCAGAATATGTTGTTGACCGCCCCGAAAATGTCTTCTTGAAGACTGCTAACGGCATTGAGTATAAGATTGTTAAGGCTTCTAAATCGAAACGCACGCCCAATGTCGGCGATGTAATGTATATGAATATGTCTTATCGTACCGAACGGACTGATTCCCTGCTATTTGCAAGTTCCGACCTTGGCGAAGAGTTCCGTATGCGACTTGCCGCACCAAGCGACAAAGGTTGCATCGAAGAGGCTCTGATGCTTTTGCACGAAGGTGATAGTGCGGTAATTAAGGTCGATGCGATAAAGTTTTTCGTCAAGTCGCAGGGCAAGGCAAGTATTCCTGCTTTTATTAAGAAGGGAGACCGCTTGGTTTTCAATGTCAGGATGAAAAAGATTGTTTCTGGACTTGACTATGCCAATGCCAATAAAGATATGTACCAGAAGCGGATAGACGAGGAGAACAGTCTTATCAACCGTTTTCTTATCAATATGAATTATCCGTTGAAAAAGACCGACAGCGGTTTGCATATACTTACGATAAATAAAGGTGCTGGCAAAAAGCCTTCTGTTGGCAGCACTGTGAAAATTGACTATACGGCAGCGTTTATCGACGGTTCGGTTTTCGACTCAACTCTCGAACGTTCAGAGCCTTTCTCGTTTGTGACAGGCAAGAAGGAGGTGATTGTCGGTCTTGAGGAAGCCGTGATGAATATGCAGGTCGGCGACCACTGCCTTGTGATAATTCCGTTCCGTCTGGCATACGGCGACCAGAAATATGGCAACGTGATTCCGCCATTCAGTACTTTAGTGTTTGAAATAGAACTGCTCGATGCAAAATAAACGGGAAATATTGCTTTATTTCGGTTCGTTTAATCCGATTCACATCGGACATCTTGCCATTGCTAACTATCTTGCTGAATATACAGATGTTAACGAACTTTGGTTTGTGGTAACGCCACACAATCCGCTAAAAAAATCATCAACGCTGATTGACGACCGCGTGCGTCAACATTTGGTTCAACTGGCAATAGGCAACTATCCGAAATTCAGAGTTTCGGATGTGGAATTTTATCTGCCTAAGCCAAACTATACCATAAATACACTGACATACCTTTCGGAAAAATATCCCGACTATAATTTCAGCATACTCATTGGCGGTGACAATCTTGAAACTTTCCACAAGTGGAAAAACTACGATGTCATTTTGCGTGACTACAAGGTTTACGTCTATCGCCGTCCTGGTTGCGAAGTCGTTGAATACGAGAACTCTAACATAGAAATCGTAGATGCACCCCTGATAGAAATTTCGTCTAGTTTTATCCGTGAGTCGATACAACAAGGAAAGGATGTGCGATTCTTTATGCCCGAAAAAGTATTCGAGTACGTTGACAAAATGGGTTATTGGCGAGGAAAGGCTTCAATAGAAACAAAGGAGTGAATGCTGTGACAATCAAACCGTTGACAAAGAAGATTATTACTCACGCAGGCATAGTGCTGCTATTCTTCGTTGTGTCTGTTGTGTATATGCATCCGATTCTTAACGGTAAGATTATCAGTCAGGATGATGTGATAAATTATAGGTGGTCGTCAACGGAATATGCAAAATACAAGGCCGAAACTGGCGAAGATGCCTACTGGAATAGTTCTGCTTTCAGCGGAATGCCTATGTATCAGATGCATAACATTCCATCAAAGAACATTTTCCAGCCGCTGAAATATGTGCTTACACTTACATTTATAGGTGATGGTCCCGAAGGACGCAATTGTGACTGGGGAATAATGTTCCTTTACTTGCTTGGCTTTTATGTTGCATTGACGGCAATGGGAGTAAAGCCGTGGTTGAGTCTATTGGGTGCATTTGCCTTTGGCTTTGGAAGTTACAACATAATAATTATTGCAGTAGGGCACATTACCAAGGCATGGGCAATATCGATGATAGCACCGATTCTGGCAGGGATGATTCTAACTTTCAAGAAGAAATATTTGTGGGGAATGTTGCTGTTTACCATTGCGTTAGGGCTTCAAATCCAGTGCAATCACATACAGATAACTTACTACACACTTATAATGGCTGTGGTTGTCGGTATTACTTACCTTGTGTATTCCATTAAGAATAAGGAGTTTGTGCATTTTGCCAAAGGAGTAGGGGGGCTTGTTGTATGTGCGGTTCTTGTGCTGTTGTCAACATCGCGCTACTTTATGGTAAATGCCGAATATGTGAAGCAGACTATGCGTGGCGGTTCGGAACTGACTATTAGGCCAAACGACATCTATCCAGAAGAAAATCAAGCAGTTGAAAGTGATGGACTTGATGCAGAATATGCTTCTGAATGGAGCTACGGCAAGGCGGAGACAATGACATTACTTGTTCCTGGATTCTATGGTGGTAGTTCTGATGAACCTGTGGACAAAAATTCGGCATACTACAAGTTGCAAAAGGATGAGATTGCTCCTTTGTATTGGGGAAATCAGCGTTTTACATCGGGACCTGTTTATTTCGGTGCAATTATAGTTTTCCTGTTTTTGCTCGGATTGTTTGTGGTCAAAGGACCGGAACGCTGGTGGCTACTTGCTGCAACAATAATCGGAATTGTAATGGCATGGGGCAGTAACTTGCCGTGGTTCAACGATTTATTACGAAATTATCTTCCTATGTACAGCAAATTTAGGTCGCCATCGATGAGCCTTGTTATTGCAAGCGTTTCGGCAGTTGTTTTGGCTGTGCTGGCATTGAGACAAGTATTTTCCGAAACCGACCGTAAGAAATACAATATTTCACTATATATATCTGCAGGTATAACACTGATAATCTGCCTGTTGGTAGCAATAGTGGGCGCTTCTGTGTGCAATTTCAGCGGGGCAGGGGACTCTGCATTATCAGAGGAAGTTAGAAATGCTTTGATTGCTGACCGTCAGAGCCTTATGACTGCTGATGCGTGGCGTTCCTTCGCTTTCGTGCTTGCAGTTGCACTTGTGTTATGGTTGTACATTAACGATAAGTTCAAGAATGTCAAGATAATTGCTACGATAATAGGTGTGTTGGTGCTTATCGACCTTATAGGTGTGGACAGCAGGTATCTTAATGAGGATAAGTATGTGAAGGAGAGTTCGTTGGACTTTAAGCCCGACGATGGTGACAAGCAGATTTACCAGATGGCTGCCGAGAACAACGATGTTGACTATCGTGTGTTCAACATAAAGCCCAAATATGGGTCGGCTTTCAACGATGCACGCACATCGGCGTTTCATCATTCGGCTGGCGGTTATAGCGGTGTGAAACTTGCGCGTTATCAGGATGTTATAGAATTTTATCTGGCACATTACAACAAAAATGTAATGAACATGCTGAATATCAGATATTTCCTAAAATTTAAGGATGGCAAATATCAGGTTCGGAGAAATGCCGATGCATACGGAAACGCCTGGTTTGTGGATTCTGTAAAATTTGTAGATTGTGCCAACGAGGAAATTTTGGCTCTAAATGACGAGAATCTAAAAAACAAGGCAATCGTAAACAAAAATGAATTTTGCGGATTGTCGGCAAATTATGTGCATGACTCAACGGCGGAAATTTCTTTGGTTGCTGAGAAACCTTATAATCCAAATTTGCGTAAATATTCTGTGCGTACAAACAATTATGCGTTGGCTGTATTTTCTGAAATTTATTATAGTGCTGATTGGCGTGCATACATTGATGGAAATCCGGCTGAATATGTAAGGGCAAATTATTTGTTGAGAGCAATGGAAATTCCGTCAGGAGAACATACAGTTGAATTTCGCAACGAAGCACCGACATTCAATAAGTGGGAAAAAGTCGAGATGATTGCATCTGCTGTTCTGGTTCTGCTAATTGTCGGGGCAATAGTGTTGCATTACAGGAAACAAAAACGAACAAATGATATTTAGGTGAAGACTATGGAATAGGAGGATTCTTTTAGATGCTATTTTACATAATATAAATTATAAGACAAAAGAGGCTGCAAAAAATTTAATGAGTTTTTGTGGGATTTCTTTGAACTTTGAATCTTTGAACTTTAAACGTTGAACATATCTCAGCAATTCGATTCGAACCTTTGTCGTTTGAACGTTGAACATTGAACTTTGTGCGACTACGCTCAACCGGCGGATTTTTTTGAAAAATTCTGGCTTTGGGAATTATTGACGAAATTTTCGAAAATTTGAAACGAATCTTGGTCAGACATCAAATACGGCAAAATTTTGGCGTTAGAAAAATTTTGTGGAGAATCATCAAATTCTCAACCTTTAGCTCGGCGTAGCCAAATCTTAGAACCTTAAACCAAAAACTTTTGAATCTTTGAACACCGACGCAAAGCATTGCGTCGCTACAAATTACCGTTGAACCTTAAACTTTGAATTGTTGAACCTTGAATTGTTGAACCTTGAACTTTTAACCTTTGAACTTTTACGGTTCCACCATAAAGTTCAGCGAGAAATTTGAATTTGGGTCAAGCTGCATTTCATTCAAGGTTTCGTCGCTGCAGAAATTATCTACCGACAATTTTTTCTTTTCATAAATTGGAATTACTGCGTCGTATATGCGCTCAACAATTTTTACCTTGTCATCCTTCGAATACGTTATTTTCTGTGGAATCCAGCCCGTGCCACCAACTTGGATGAAATTATCGAATGTAATCGCATATTTGTGACCATCGTCTTTTGTGCGCTGAACCATCTTCGGCAACAATGTCTTTGAATCAAACCATATCTGGTTCTTATTCACTGTGTTATCATTATAATTATCAATGCCGACAATATAATATTTATGATTGGCTGTGTCCGTATAACTGCAAAATTCAGATGTGTTTGCTATTCCAAAATCATTTATGCGATTAATTGCATCTTTTGCAGTCATTCCGTATAAGTCCATAACTACCAGTACAAAATCGTTTATGTCGGGACGCGACGAAACCAATTCGCCTCCGACAAATGCATAGATAGTATCGTTGATGTAAATGTAGCCGTCGTCGTTAATCATATCTGTCTTAAGGATATGCTGCGATGGCCTTACGTATTCGGCACTGCAAGTACTGCGTTTTTCTGTGTTGTCGTCATCAAACCTTATGACCGAAATCATATATTTGATGTTGTTGAACCAGTTGCATTCGTAGCGTTTTTCTATAGCCGAAAACAATGATTTTGTTGAAGTTATGTTAGAACAAGATGTCGCTGACAAAAGGAAAATCATTCCAATTGCCAGCAAAACAAATGTCCTATTTCTAAACGACATCTTCATAAGTCCGTTATTATTAACGTAACCTCTTCAATATTATTGTCCTACAAAATCTGTCCGTTAAGAATTACCGTATCAATCAGGTCGGTGCAATATGCATACGGCATAAATTCTATCGAAGGTATTTCCTTCGTAATGAATACGTTAGCTTTCTTTCCTACCGTTATGCTTCCTGCTATGTCGCTGACACCCATTGCGTATGCGGAATTCAAAGTTGCAGCAATAATTGCTTCTTCGGGAAGCATCTTGTAGTTTACACAGGCAAGCGACATCATAAACTTCATGTTTCCTGCCGGCGACGAGCCCGGATTGTAGTCGGATGCAATTGCAACTGGCAGTCCTGCGGCAATCATCTTGCGAGCTGGTGCATACGGCATATTCAGGAAAAATGCTGCGCCGGGAAGTACTGTCGGCATAGTCTCGCTATCCTTCAGAACTGCAATTTCTTCATCCCCAGTGTATTCGATGTGGTCAACCGAAAGAGCGTCGTACTTCACTCCCACTTGGATTCCTCCTGATTTTGCCATTTCGTTGGCGTGGATTTTCGGTCTCATACCATATTTAATACCTGCCATAAGTATGCGTTCTGTCTGCTCGGTGGTGAAAAATCCCTTGTCGCAGAACACATCCACGAAGTCTGCCAGTTCTTCGGATGCTACAAGCGGCAGCATCTCGTTTATAATCTTATCGACGTATGCATCAGGGTCTTCCTTGTATTCCAGCGGAGTTGCGTGTGCGCCAAGAAAAGTCGAGCGTACAATCAGCGGAGTCGTTTCCTTGATACGCTTTATTACTCGCAACATCTTGAGTTCGCTCTCGGTATCAAGTCCGTAACCGCTCTTAATTTCCACAGCGCCAGTGCCGAACGAGATTATCTCGTTGATGCGTTCCATTGCCTGGTTGTAGAGTTCGTCCTCGCTGCTGTTTCTAAGGCGTTCTGCCGAATTCAGGATTCCCCCACCCCTCTTTGCGATTTCTTCGTAGCTTAGACCACGAATCTTGTCGCTGTATTCGATTTCGCGGCTTCCTGCATAAACAAGATGCGTGTGTGAATCGCAGAACGACGGGAAAACCATCTTGCCTGTGGCATCAATCTCGATGCTCTTTTCCTCGTCGTCGTCCCAGTCGGGCTTCAAGTCTGCCATCTTGCCGTATGAGTGAATCTTGTCGTCATTAATAATAAGGTATGCGTCCTTTATTGTCTGGAGTTTCGACATATCCTCTCCTTTTGCCATCAGGCGACCGCTTTCGTCAACGTTGACGAGTTCCTTTATGTTGCGTATTAAAGTTTTCATTTCCAATATGTTATCTTACAATCAATTCGTCAATAATATTTGCACCAGCCGTCTGGTTGATGCGGCAAACCAACTGTCTGCGAATCTGTAGCATTTCGCTCCTTATTATGGACGACTTCACCTTCACAAACATTTTACGCCCTTCAAAAGAAATTTCCTCGGTAGCATTGGCAACGTATTCACCCGAAATGTCTCGCCATTGCGACTTAATCTTGTGCTTGCAATAACCTTCCGCAAGTTTTGGATTAGAAGCAATTACCGCAGATAGCAATGCGTTGACTTGTTCGTTACCCTTCCTGTCCATTTAACATTTCTTTAAGGGTTGCAAAGATATAACATATTCCTTTATTCCAAAAGGAAAAAAAAGCATTGTTCATAAATTAAATCGGGAATATTTCTTTGTCAATCCCACAATATTAGTTACCTTCGCATTTTTAAAATTGAATTTGAGTTTATAATTAAAATTGCTTGCAGAAGGGATGTATAGCAAGGTTGAAATTGTTGAAAAACAGTGCAATGCGTGGCGATTCGCAGTCGTCTCCCCTTTTGTGCGCCATAAAATTGAAATTTTTACTCTTCAGCCGTTTGGGCGGTTGACATTATAATTTAATACACACTTAATTATTCTTATTTATGGACGAATTATTAAACACCGAGAACTCTATTGAGAACTCTATCGAGAATGAAAACATTGAAACACAAGTTGTTTCTGAAGTTGAACAGGTAGCACAGGATGCAGAACCGAAGTTTGAGGAACCGGTTGCAGAACCAGTCGCCGATGTACTGCAGGAAGTCGTGCCGGAGCAAGAGCCCGAAGCTGAAGCTCAGCCCGAAGTAAAGGAACCCGAAGTTACCGAAGCAGATTTTGCAGGTCTTAACAAGGAGGAAATCCTTGAGAAAATCCGCTACTATGTACACGATTCAGAGAAGGAAGACTGCAAGAAGGAAATTGACATTCTCCGCAAACTGTATTATGAAAGACAGCGCGAAGACCACGAGACCCTTAAGCGTGAACTGCGCGAAAAGGCTGGCGAAGGCGTTGAAATAGAGATGCCTAAAGACCCGACCGAGGACTATTTCAAGGAACTTATGGAAGACTACCGCAAGCAACGCGAAGAACGTCTGCGCCGTCAGGAAGAAATAAAGGAAAAGAACTACGAGAAAAAACTCGCTATAATAGAGAAAATCAAACAGTTGGGTAACAGCGAATCGGTTTCGCAGTCATACAACGATTTCCGCGCATTGCAGAAGGAATGGAGCGAAATCGGTATGGTTCCAGCAGAAAAGAACAAGGAACTCTGGGAAAACTACCAGATGCACGTTTCCAACTACTATAACTTGCTGAAAATTAATCGCGAACTTCGCGAACTCGACTACAAGAAGAACCTCGAACAGAAGATTGCCCTCTGCGAGAAGATGGAAGAACTTCTGCTTGAAACCAACATCATAACTGCTTATCGCAAGTCGATTGAACTTTTCAACGAGTGGAAGGAAATCGGTCCGGTTCCGAACGACAAGCGCGAGGAAATATGGGACAGATTCAACGAAGTCCGCACCAAGATTTTCAACAACTTCAAGGAATACAACGAGAAGCAGAAGTCGGAACGCGAAGCCAACTACGAGCAGAAAGTTCTGCTTTGCGAAAGAATCGAAGCAATGGTTGCCGATGACGCTTTGCCTACCAACGGTAAGGATTGGGTTGTCGCTTCACAGAAAGTCCTTGAACTTCAGGCTTTGTGGAAGACCATAGGTATGGTTCCTACCGCTGTCAATACCGAAATCTACGAAAGGTTCAGGACTTCGTGCAACAAGTTCTTCGACCTCAAGAAGGAATACTTCGACAGGATGAACAGCGACCTTGAGGAAAACCTCCGCAAGAAGACCGAACTCTGCGTTACTGCCGAATCGTTGCAGGACAGCACCGACTGGAAAAAGACTACCGAAATGTTCTACGACCTACAGAGGAAATGGAAGGAAATCGGTCCTGCACCAAAGAAACATTCCGACCAGATTTGGGGTCGTTTCCGCGCTGCTTGCAACAAGTTCTTCGATGCAAAGAGCCAGTTCTATTCAAACATCGAGGCTGAACATCAGATGAACCTCGAAAAGAAGGAAAACCTCATTTCTGAAGTCAAGGCATACGTTCCAGTTGAAGACCAGGCTCAGAATGTCGAGAAAATCAAGGAGTTCCGCACAAGGTGGAACGAAATTGGCTATGTCGCTTCTGCCGACAAGGACCGTCTTTACAAGGAGTTCAAAGAGGCAGTCGACAAGATTTTTGCCACTATAAACTTGAACCGCAACGACTTGGAACTTTCTGCCTTCAACACTCAGATTGAGATGATTAAGGAAAGCGGTGAAGTATCGGCTTTGCAGAAAGAAAGAAGCGCAATCGTACACAAGATTCAGGACTTGACTGTTGAAATTGCCCAGATTGAAAACAATCTCGGCTTCTTCTCCAGCGGTTCCGATTCGATTGTGAAGGAGTTCAAGAAGAAGATAGAAAAGATTAAAAACGAAATTGCAGTACTGAAAGACAAGAAAAAAGCGATAGACATTGCAGAAAGAGAACTTAAAGGTACAAGCAATGAATAAAGCATTGAAATTCTTGATATTAATAGTTGCGTTTGTAACAAGCGCAACTATGCTTTTTTCCCAGCACGGAACGCTGAAGGGCTTCGTTCTTGACAAGGACAATGGCGAGCCTTGTATGTTTGCTAACGTGTCGATTCCTGTGAACGGCACAACATTGGGCGCGTCAACCGATGCGAACGGATATTTTTCCATTCCAAAAATTCCTGTCGGAACGCATTCTGTTACAATAACCTACTTGGGCTACACCGATTTGACCGAGGAATTTACCATTGCAAAGGAAGGACAGCTTGTGTCGAAGAACTTTATGATGGTGAAATCGGCGGTGATACTTCAGGAAACAGTCGTCTCGGCGGAACGTGAGGAGCAAATGACACAGGTTAGGGCTTCCATAATCAAGGTCTCTCCTACCCAGATTAAGCAGTTGCCGTCTGTTGGTGGCGAACCCGACATTGCCCAGTTCCTGCAGGTGCTTCCAGGCGTTACATTCACTGGTGACCAAGGTGGACAGCTCTACATAAGAGGCGGTTCCAACATACAGAACCTTGTGCTTATCGACGGAATGACAATCTACAATCCATTCCACTCCATCGGTCTGTTCTCCGTTTTCGATTCCGACATCATCAGAAACGCCGACGTTTATACCGGTGGATTTAATGCCGAATATGGCGGAAGGTCGTCGTCGGTTATGGACATAACTATGAAGGACGGCAACGCCAAGAAGTTCGGTGGAAAGTTTTCTGCAAGCACTTTCGGCGCAAAACTTATGCTCGAAGGCCCGATTGTGAAGTTCAAGGAAGGAAAGACAAGCCTTTCGTACATCGTTTCGGCAAAGACCTCTTATCTTGAACAGGCATCTAAATATATATATAGGTATATCAACGATGGCGCAGGATTGCCGTTCAACTTCACCGACATTTATGGAAAACTTTCGTTGGCATCGCCTGGCGGAAGCCGTGTGAACCTGTTCGGATTTAACTTCAACGACAATGTCAGTTATCAGGGACTGAGCGACTTGCATTGGCGCACATTCGGTGTCGGCGGAAACATTTCCATAGTGCCACCAAGTTCGTCGATGCTGATAAAGGCACACGTCTCCTACTCCAACTATGCAATTTCGATGCAGGCATTGCAGAATTATCCGAGCGCAAGTTCAATCAACGGTTTTAACGTCGGCTTGGACTTCATCTACCACATGGGAAAGAACGATTTCACTTGGGGGCTTGAAATGCTCGGATTTGGAACCGATTACGACTATTTCAACTCTGTGGGACGCGAACTTTCGCAGGAAGAATACAGCACCGAACTTGCTGCTTTCGCAAAATACAAGTGGAATCTCGGAAGCATTGTCATAGAACCCGGATTCAGGTTACATTATTATGCATCAATGGGTTCCGTTTCTCCAGAACCGCGACTTGGCATAAAGTACAACGTTGTTGAGAGATTCAGGCTGAAACTTGCTGCAGGCTTGTATTCGCAGAATTTGGTTGCTGCCAACAGCGACCGCGATGTCGTGAACCTATTCTACGGATTCCTCAGCGGAAACTTGCCGAGTATGCCCGACACCTACAAGGGTGAAATTCTGAAAACGAAACTTCAAAAGTCGGAACATATAATTTTCGGCTTTGAATGGGATATTGTCAATTCGTTGAATCTCAACGTTGAAGGTTATCTGAAGAATTTCGACCAGATAACGACAATCAACCGCAACAAGATTTATGACGACAATTCTGTAAATGCTTCCCGTCCCGATTACCAGAAGAAGGATTTCCTTGTTGAATCGGGCTATGCCTACGGCGTTGACTTCCTGCTGAAGTACGACACCGAAAAATGGTATGTCTGGGCAGTATATTCGCTTGGCTGGGTGCGCCGTAACGATGGCGTTGAAACATACGCGCCAAACTACGACCGCCGTCACAATGTGAACCTTGTGGCAACATACAAGTTCGGAAAGCACAATTCGTGGAGCGCAAGTGCAAGATGGAACTACGGTTCGGGATTCCCGTTCACGCTGACATCGGCATTGTATGAAAATGTTGACTTCACAGGCGGAATCAACACGCAGTATTGGTCGAACAACGGAACTTTGGGCGTCGCCTACTCGGAACTCAACACGGGAAGGCTTCCAAACTACCATCGCCTCGACCTGACGATAAACAAGGTGTTTGCTTTCGAGCACAATATGAAGCTGGAACTGAACCTTGGCGTGACCAACGTTTACAACAGAAAAAATATATTTTACTTTGACAGGCTTGAGTATAACCGCGTCAACCAGTTGCCGATTATGCCGAGCTTTGGTTTGAACTTTACATTCTAAAATATTATGGCAACAGAAACAAAATACATCTTCGTAACTGGCGGCGTTGCTTCGTCGCTGGGAAAGGGAATAATTTCGGCATCACTGGCCAAACTGCTCCAAGCAAGAAATTATTCCGTAACAATACAGAAATTAGACCCGTACATCAATGTTGACCCGGGAACTCTGAACCCGTACGAACACGGCGAGTGCTTCGTTACCGATGACGGTGCAGAAACCGACCTTGACCTCGGACATTACGAAAGGTTCTTGAATGTCAGGACTTCACAGGCAAACAATGTAACAACCGGACGAATATACAAGTCGGTAATCGAAAAGGAACGTCGTGGCGACTATTTAGGCAAGACAGTTCAGATTATACCTCACATCACCGATGAGATTAAGCGTCGAATCAAGCTGTTGGGTACAAATGGCAACTACGATTTCGTAATTACTGAAATCGGCGGTACTGTCGGCGACATCGAATCGTTGTCGTACATTGAAGCGGTACGTCAGTTGAAGTGGGAACTCAAGAACCGTTGCGTGTGCATTCACCTGACGCTTGTCCCCTATCTTGCCGCTTGTGGCGAACTGAAAACCAAGCCTACACAGCACTCGGTAAAGGCTTTGCAGGAAGCTGGAGTTCAACCCGATGTACTGGTGTTGAGAACCGAACACAAACTCCGTCCCGACATCAAGGCAAAGGTTGCAAACTTCTGCAACGTTCAGCCTGGAGCAGTAATTGAATCAAAGGACTGCAGCACCATTTATGAGGTTCCGCTGGTAATGCAGAAGGAAGGTCTCGACAAGATAGTTCTCGAACTATTGGGCATCGAAGTCGGTCCAGAACCGGAGCTGCTTCCGTGGCGTTCGTTCCTCGAGAGATACAAGAACCCGAAGCATCACGTAAAGATTGCTCTTGTTGGAAAATATGTTGAACTGAAGGATGCTTACAAGTCTATAAACGAGTCGTTTATACATGCAGGTGCCGCAAACGAAGCCGATGTGAACGTTGCTTATATCAATGCGGAATCGGTAACAAAGGACAATTGCGAATCGTTGTTTGCTGACATTGACGGAATGCTTGTGGCTCCGGGCTTCGGCAACCGTGGCATCGAAGGCAAGATTGAAGCTGTACGCTACGCAAGGGAAAACAACATTCCGTTCCTTGGAATCTGCCTTGGAATGCAGTGTGCTGTAATTGAATTTGCCCGCAACGTGCTTGGTCTTGACGATGCTAACTCGTTGGAAATGGACGAGAAATGCGCACATCCAGTCATCAACCTTATGGAAGAGCAGAAACTTGTTACTGAAAAGGGCGGCACTATGCGTCTCGGTGCATATCCATGTGCCCTCAAGGAAGGTTCAAATGCTGCAAAAGCATACGGAAACCTTGAAATAGAGGAGCGCCATCGTCACCGCTACGAGTTCAACAACCAGTACAAGGAACAGTTTGAGGAGGCTGGAATGATTGCAACAGGCATAAATCCGCAGACCAACTTGGTTGAAATCGTTGAAATTCCAACTCTTAAATGGTTTGTCGGAGTGCAGTTCCATCCGGAATACAAGAGTACGGTTTTGAATCCTCACCCCTTGTTTGTAAGTTTTGTAAAGGCTACTATTGATAATAAAAAGTAATATATGGATAAAAATACGATTATTGGACTTGTAATCATAAGCATACTGCTGATTGGCTATATGTTTCTGTCCCGTCCGAGCAAGGAGGAGATTGCAGAACGCCAGCGCGTGCAGGATTCCATTGCACACGAGCAGCTTGTCAAGGAAGAAGAAGCCAGAGTTGCAGCCGAACTGCTTAAGGAAGAAGCCGAAAAGGCTGAAAAGGAAGCCGCTGCAATGGCCGACACCTTAAGTCCAGAACAAATAGATTCTATAAGGAACATAAAGCTCCGCAACGAGCACGGCATTTTCGCAAAGTCGGTTGTCGGAGAAAACAAGTTTACCGTTGTCGAGAACAACAAGATGATAATCACCTTCTTGAACAAGGGCGGAAAAATCTATTCCGTACAGTTGAAGGACTATGTCACATTCAACAAGGAACCGCTCGTGCTGTTTGAGAACGACGAAAACTCAACATTTGGCGTGGTATTGTCGGTTAGCGGAAAGCCGTTGGTTACCAACAATATGTATTTCGAGCCGATGTTGGCTGGAGGCAAGACTCCTACTGGCGACACGATAAAGGTCGGCGAAAACGACTTGAATTTCGTTATGCGTCTGAATGCCGAGGCAGGCAAATACATTGAGTACAACTATGTTATCCATCCCGACGACTATATGATGGACTTCAGCCTCAACCTTGTTGGACTGAAGGACGAAATCAAGGACAACACCAGCACCCGCATGCAGTGGTACGTCGATGTGTTTGCACTTGAAAGAGGTCGCGACTGGGAATCGAACAACACTACCATTTTTATGCGCATGTCGGACGAGGAAATCGAGAACCTCAACGAAATGAAGGATGCCGACAGCTACGACACAAAGGGAAGCGCACAGTGGATTGCCTACAAGCAGCAGTTCTTCTCCTCTATCCTGATTTCCAAGGACAACGCATTGGGTGACCCGAAAATTTCGCTTGTAAAACTTAACGAAAACGAGAATCCCAGAGCCTTGAAGACCTTCCAGTCGGATTTCTTCCTCGAACTTCCCGACGAGAACAAGGTGTCAAAGGATTTCAGCTTCTATTTTGGACCGAACAAGTACTCGTTGCTGAAGGAATACACCGACAAGGATGGCAACGATATGGATATGGAAAAGGTCATCCCGCTGGGCTGGGGAATTTTCGGCTGGGTTAACAAGTACGCCATCATCCCGATGTTCAACCTGTTGGGTCGTGGAATTGCCAACTACGGTATCATCATTCTGCTGATGACCATCATTATCAAGTTGGTACTTTTCCCGCTTACATACAAGTCGTATATGTCAACAGCAAAGATGCGTGTACTGAAGCCGCAACTTGACGAAATTGCAGCAAAGTACCCGAAGGGCAAGGAAATGGAACGCCAGCAGGCACAGATGAGCCTCTACCAGAAGGCGGGCGTAAGTCCGATGGGTGGTTGTCTGCCGTTGTTGTTACAGTTCCCGATACTTATTGCAATGTTCCGCTTCTTCCCTGCCTCAATCGAATTGCGCCAGCAGCCATTCCTCTGGGCATCAGACCTTTCGTCATACGATGCAATATTGGAGTGGAGCACAAACATTCCAATCATTTCTTCGCTTTATGGTAACCACGTCAGCTTGTTTGCACTGCTTATGGCAATATCGATGTTTGTACAGCAGAAGATGACAAGCAGCCAGAATCCAAGCAACTCTATGCCTGGCATGAAGGTTATGATGTGGATGATGCCAATACTTATGTTGTTGTGGTTCAACAAGTACTCGTCAGGTTTGAGCTACTACTACCTGTTGGCCAACTTGTTCTCTATCTTGCAGACTTGGATTATCCAGCGATTCGTAGTAAAAGAGGACAGGCTTCTTGCACAGATGGAAGCCAACAAGAACAAGCCGAAGAAGAAATCGAAGTGGATGCAGCGTCTCGAAGAAGCCTCAAAAAGACAGCAGGAAGAATTGAGAAAGCAACAGAAAAGAAAATAAATGACAAGTTAGTAAGTGAAAAAGGCATTGGCGCAAGTCGGTGCCTTTTTTGTTTAGCAACGCTACAATCTTCAAACCTTTAAACGGCGAAGCCCTCAACGAAGTTAAACCTAGAAACGCCGCAGGCATAGAAACCAGAAACGTGAAACATAGAAACGGCGAAGCCATTCAAACATTAACCACGAATGGCACGAATTTGCACTAATGTGTTCGCTACGCTCACGTTGAACTCTTGAACACTTCAAACCCATCAAACGGCGTCAGCCATTGAAACGGCGTAGCCATAGAAACAGCGCAGCGAGAAACGGCGTAGCCATATAAACGGCTTTAGCCATTGAAACGCGAAGCGAAAACCCAGAAACGCCGCAGGCATATAAACGGCGTCAGCCATTCAAACAGCGCAGCGAAAAACGGCGAAGCCCCAGAAACGCCGAAGGCAAAATAAATTCTTCAATCGTAATTCTAAAATCGTAAATATTTTTTATCTTTGTCCCGTAAATTTTAACCGAATGTAGAACTTAAAAACATTTGCCGATGAAATAGAAACTGATACTTAATTGATATATAAACATAAAGGCGTTTTTGCTTTTTGCTCTTTGATGGGAAATCTAGCACATTTCTTATTTAGTATCACGAGACGAAAAGTCAGAAATGCTCACGAGAAATCGTGGGCTTTTCGTGTTAGTGATACAGGTATGCTAGAACCTCCCATCTGAAACATAAAAGTTCACGATTTTTTTTGTTGTGTACTCCAAGCATAGGCAAAAAGGCATTTATGAAAAAGGACTAAAAAAGAACCATTTAACAATGAAATAATTAGCAGAAATTTGCAACAAAAAAACAGAAAGACTATGGCAAAAGAAGAAACATTGAAAAGCATGGGGAATTACTGGCTTTTCCCTTACAAATCGGCAGATTTTGATGTTGATGCATGTCTTAAGAAACACAATCTAGTATTGTGGCATCTGACAAACAGCACAGAAAACAAATTGAAGAAGGGTGATCTTGTATTTTTATACGATAGTGCGCCAAATAGCAGAATAACATTTCTTATGAAGGTAATTGAGCCTTACTTGGAAAATCCCGTTCTGCCCTACAATGAGGATAAGTTCTGGAAAAACGCTAAGGCAAAAAAAGAAACGGCAGCGAAATACAAGCATAGCTGTCTGCTGGAAATTGTCGAAGCGATTAACAGCTTTGACCTTACTTACAGGGAAATAAAAGGAAGGGATAACAGTTTCAGTGTGCAGTGGCAACATAGGATTAGCGGCAAGGCACTTATATACATTCTTGATGTTGCATACGGCATCATTGACAAACGCTTGGAATGTAATGACGAGCAGCCGCTTACGGAAGGCAAAGAGACAAGAGGCGCTCTCGTTACGCGCGAACGCAACCTTAAGGCAAGGCAGGAATGTATCGGCAGGAAAGGCTACAAATGCACAGTGTGCGGTATGGAGTTCGAAAAGGTGTATGGTGAACTTGGAAAAGGTTTTATACATGTGCATCATGTTGTACCGGTTTCGGCTCGCAACGGCGAGTACGAGGTTAATCCCGAAAAAGACCTTGTGCCGGTATGCCCCAACTGCCACGCCATGTTGCACCGCAAGGGTACAATTACAGTAGAAGAACTAAGGGAAATAATTGCAAGAAACAAGAAATAGACAACAGGAGATTGCCGAAAATCCTTTGAAGAGTAGGCTGATTTTTAAATTTTATATTATGAAACGAGTATTTTTAATTTTGATTTTTGCCGTGCTTTGTGGCGGCTATGCAATGGCATACGATTTCTCCGCAGTTTGCGAAAGCGGACAGACACTGTACTACAATATTACTGATTCTTCGGCTTATACTTATTCTCCTGTTCCTAGCGTGACCCTTAATGTGGGTACGGTGTCGGTTACCTCTGGGGATTCTCATCCAACTGGCGACTTAATAATACCAAGATTGGTAAATGATGACGGTACTGGTGGTTTTTTTCCGACGTATTATATCGTTACAAGTATTGGAGATCAGGCATTTCGAAATTGCAGTGGTCTGACATCAGTTACAATCTCCGATTCCGTTACGAGTATTGGTGGCAATGCATTTCAAGATTGCAGTGGACTGACATCGGTTACAATCGGCAATTCCGTTACGAGGATTGGTGGGTGGGCATTTGGTTATTGCAGCGGACTGACATCCATAACAATACCCAATTCAGTTACAAGCATTGGATGGGGAGCATTTTCCGGTTGCATAGGACTTACTGAGATTACAATTCCCAATTCCGTTACGAGCATTGGCAGTGGTGCATTTTATGGTTGCAGCGGGCTGACAGAGATGACGATACCATTTGTTGGCGGCAGTGCTACAGCGACATCGCAATCTTCAAGTACGCATTTCGGATATATATTCGGTACGAGTGGATATACTCTAGGTACTTCTGTTAGTTACAATTCAACTACTTATTATATACCAGCCAGACTTAGGTCGGTTACAGTAACAGGCGATTTGCTTTATGGCACATTTTATGGTTGCTCGATGTTGACATCGGTTACAATCAGCAATTCCGTTACGAGCATTGGCAGTTCTAAATTTCAAAATTGCAGTGGACTGACATCGTTTACAATCCCCAATACCGTTACGAGTATTGGCTTTTGTGCATTTTCTGGTTGCAGTGGATTGAGAACGGTTACAATAGGCAATTCGGTTACGACCATCGGGCAGTCGGCATTTTATGGCTGCAGCGGCTTGACATCTTTAAATATCCCAAATTCAGTTACGAGCATTGGCGGTTCTGCATTTTCTGGCTGTAGCAGTCTAACATCTATTAACATACCGAATTCGGTAACAAGCATTGCTTCTGAAGCGTTTGCTCATTGCAGTGGACTGACTGAGATGACTATACCATTTGTCGGTAGTAATGCTACATCAACAGGTCAATCCGAATCTAATCTTTTCGGATGGATATTCGAGAGGAGGTCTGATATGTACACTACTGATAATTGTTCTGGTTGCGTTATTGTAAATCAAAATTATGGCTTAGATTACACTAGATGCTATTATATTCCATCTGCCTTAAGAACTGTCACTGTAACAGGCGGTAGTTTGCAGGATGGAGCATTTTATAATTGTTCTATGCTTACATCGGTTACAATCGGCAATGGGGTTACGAGCATTGGTATAGGTGCATTTGGAAATTGTACAGGGATAACAACGGTCAACTTCAATGCGACCAACTGCACCGAAATAGGAACTTCCGACTACCATGTTTTCAGCGAATGTACATCTTTGACTACAATTAATATAGGTAATGATGTAACAAATATTCCAAATGGTGCTTTTTATGGTTGCAGTGCACTTACTACTGTCAACTACAATGCAACAAACTGCACAAGCATGGGAAGTTCAGACTATCCAGTATTCGCAAACTGCACATCGTTGGCATCTTTAAATATCGGCAATAGCGTAAGGAATATTCCTGCATACGCATTTAAAGGTTGCAGCGGACTGCCTTCTGTCACAATCCCAAATTCTGTTACGAGTATTGGCAGTCAGGCATTTGCTGGTTGCAATGGGCTGACATCGGTTTATTATACTGGCAACATTGGACAGTGGTGCGGTATAACATTCGAAAATGCAGGAGCAAATCCACTTCCCTATGCACATAACCTATATATCAACAACAGTCTTGTTACTGAATTGGATATTCCACAAACAGTTACAGAAATAAAACCAAATACTTTCTGCGGTGCAACATGCTTGACATCTGTTACAATCCCTAGTTCGGTCACGAGTATTGGCGAATATGCATTTTCTAATTGCAACATGATATCGGTTACTCTACCCAATTCTATCACGAGCATTAGCAATGGTACATTTGATGGTTGCAGCAGATTGGCATCGCTAACAATTCCCAATTCTATTACAAGCATTGGTAACTCTGCATTCAATTCGTGCAGTGGAATTAGAAACCTGATTATTGGACGGGAAGTCGCAAGCATTGGCAGCAGTGCATTTGAAGGCTGTTCAGGCATAATAACCATGAAAGTAAAGGCCGAGTATCCGCCTAATGTCGGTGCTGGTGGTTTTAATGGTGTTTCTACTTCTGCAATCGTAAAGGTTCCATGCAATTCGGAGCCATACTACAATGCAGCCCAGTACTGGAACCAGTTCACCAACATACAGGGCGATTTTGAATACGAAATCACCGTCAGCAGCAGCAACAGCACCATGGGTAATGTAACAGTCACACAAGAGCCATCCTGTACCAATTCTACCGCCATCATTATGGCTACTGCCAACAGCGGCTACCGTTTCCTGCAGTGGAACGACGGCAACACCGACAATCCGCGCACTGTTACTGTAACTGGCGATGTCACATACACCGCTTCGTTTACTTCTCTTACGGACATCGAGGAAAATTCAGTTTCCGAAATCGCCATCTTCCCGAATCCCGCCACCGACATCTTAAACATCACATCCTCCGAAACAATTTCGGAAATCGAGATTGTGAATGTTATGGGACAGGTGGTAAAGAGAATTGAGGTAAACGCAGATAATACGGTTTGCGATGTGGAAGAATTGAAAGCAGGGGTGTATGTTGTGAGAATCCGCACGGCCTCGGCTACGCTCAGCCAGCAGAAATTCATCAAGGAATAGAATGTTTTGTGTCGTATCTTTGTAAGGGAAGGTTTGAAACCTTCCCTTACAGAGATAGACGACATCCACAAATCAACAAATCAAGGACGGTTCACTGCCGTCCTTTTTTGCGTAATCGTTTTTCAAAAAAGTCATATCTTTGCACGGTTAAAAATAAAAGCTATGCATACTTACAGACACGAGGTAAAATACTATGAATGCGACCGTATGGGTGTTACTCACCATTCAAACTACATACGTTTTATGGAGGAAGCCCGCGTTGACTGGCTCGACCAGCTTGGGTTTGGATTCGAAAAGGTTGAAGCTGAAGGCGTCTTCTCCCCTGTCGTTGCGGTTTCCTGCAACTACAAGCGTCCGTCAACATTCAAGGATGTGATTGAAATCGAAGTTTCGGTGGCAAACGTGAGCGAACTGAAGTTCGACATTTCATACGTTATGCGTGTCGGCGACAAGATAATATGCACCGCCCAAAGCACCCACTGCTTCATCGAGAACAACCGCCCAATAGCAATCTCGAAACGGCTGCCCGAACTATACGAAGCCATCTGCAAATGCAAAAAGTAAAAACAATGAAACAAGGTAAGGACAGTAAGCCGCACATTGGAATCTACGGCAGGCGAAACGTCGGAAAATCGTCGTTAATCAACTGTCTGTCAGGGCAAAACATTTCTATTGTATCGGACTTGAAGGGTACGACTACCGACCCCGTAAAGCGTTCGTTTGAAATACTCGGATACGCGCCAGTAATATTCATCGACACTGCCGGAATCGACGACGAAGGCGAAACCGGTCAGCTCAGAATCCAAAGGTCGCTCGAAACCCTCAACATTATCGACATCGCCATAGTTGTGATTTCAAACAACGAGTTTGGCGACTACGAGCGCAAAATCATCAGCAGGCTGAAGGAACTAAAGACCGTTTTCTTCATAATTCACAACAAGTCGGACCTTGTCCCTCTCGACAGCAAACTTAAATCAGACCTTGAGAACGAGTTCAACGTTCCCGTAATCGGCTTTACGACAACCAATCGCGACAATGTACAGCTCGTTTTCGATACAATAAAGCAGATTGCTCCGGAAAGCACATGGACCTTCGGTTCGCTTCTTGGCGACATCATAAATGTCAACGACATTGTGCTGCTAATCACGCCTATAGACAGCGAAGCCCCGCAGGGTCGAATGATTCTGCCGCAGGTACAGGTTCTCCGCGATTGCCTCGACAACCATAGTATGGCAATTGTTATTCAGGATACCGAAGTAGAAGAATTTTTTAGCCGTGGAATAAAGCCTCGCCTTGCCATAACCGACTCGCAGGTGTTCCACAAGGTTAAGAATTTGATTCCCAACGATGTTCCGTTGACAAGTTTTTCGATAGTCCTTGCCCGTAGCAAGGGCGACTTTGCAAACTATCTGAAAGGCACTCCGCACATTTCCAACTTGAAGGACGGCGACAAAATCCTAATGCTCGAAAGTTGCAGCCATCACGTTTCCTGCGAAGACATTGGCCGTGTTAAACTCCCGAACGGACTGCGCAAATTCACAGGCAAGGACTTGTCCTTCACATTTGTAGCAGGACTTGATGAGATTCCCAACAAGATTACCGACTACGCTATGGTTATTCAGTGCGGAGGCTGTATGGTCACACGCAAACAACTGATGAACAGGCTGAAGCCTGCTGTTGATGCTGGCATTCCAATATCAAACTACGGAATGGCACTCGCCTATTTGAGCGGAATTTTTGACAAGGCCGTGGAAATATTTAGGTAAAAATATAGCGGCGCAATACATTGTGCCGCTATAAATCTAATAATCATTGATTTCATTATGCCGACCCTTCGACTACGCTCAGGGAGCGGCTAATTATCCATTGTCAACCTTCAGCTCAGCGTAGCTAATTGTCCATTGTTAATTATTCATTGTCCATTATCCATTGTTAATTGTCAATTATCCATTAATATCTAGCCACTAACGGTACATCCTGCGAATGTCCGAAAGCACAGGACGAAACACGCAGAATCGGTGGAGCCTGGAAACGCTTGTATTCGACACGCTTGACAAGTTTCAATACGAAGTCAACTGTTTCTGCATCAAAGCCTTTGGCTTTTATTTCGTCGGCAGTCATATTGTTTTCGAGGTAGCAGTTTAGGATGCCATCAAGAATATCGTATGGCGGTAAAGAATCCTGGTCTTTCTGGTCGGGGCGCAATTCTGCCGACGGAGCCTTTGTGATGATATTTTCAGGGATAATGTTTCCGCAATGTTCGTTGATATAGCGTGCAAGTCGGTAAACCTCAGTCTTATACACATCGCCAAGCAACGACAGCGAACCGCACATATCACCGTAAAGCGTCGAGTAGCCGACGGCTTCCTCGCTCTTGTTGGAAGTGTTGAGCAGAATGTTGCCGAACTTGTTGGAATATGCCATCAGTATGCTACCGCGCAGACGAGCCTGAATATTTTCCTCGGCAAGTCCCGGTTTCGTACCCTCGAAAGCCTCGCTCATAGCCATGCCAAACTGTTTACGCAAATCTTCAATTGGAATAATGTTATAGCTTGATTTTGTTCGTTTTAACATTTCCAAAGAATCATCAACTGAATGCGAACTTGAATAGCAGGTCGGCATAAGAATTGAATGAACATTTTCACTTCCGAGAGCATTCACTGCAAGAGCCAAAACAACAGCAGAATCAATTCCTCCCGACAGACCGAGAACCGCCTTCTTGAAGTTCATCTTTGCAAAGTAGTCGCGCAGTCCAAGCGTAATCGCATTGAAAATACTTTCGGTGGTATCATTTTTGCGAAGCTCCTCTCCTGCCAACTTAAACGATTTTGTTTCAACATATTGCAAATCTTCATCGAACGACTTGCACTCGGCTATCACCTTGCCGTTCTCGTTGAAAGCAATGCTACGACCTTCATATATTAAATTGGTATTCGCACCGACCTGATTTACATTCAGCAACGGCAACTTGTATTTCTTTGCAACTTCCGAAAGTTTCTGCTGGTGGAAATTGTCGTGTGCATACGGAACAGCCGAAATGTTCACTATAAAGTCTGGCTCTAACTTGGCAAGCATATCCATAGGATAATCAAGCACATCGTCACCTACGAGCATTGCTATTTTTACACCATTCAGATTGACAAGGTCGAACTTGTCGCTTGCCTCGAAAAACCTATGTTCATTCAACACATTTGCATTGGGCAGAACCGTCTTGCACTGCGACTTGACATTGCCGTCGGCAATAAAGAGCGCAGCATTGAATAACCTTTTGCCGCGATTTTCCACATTAGCCAGAGGAGCACCGATAATTATTGGAATATCAGCACATTCTGCGATTATTTTTTCGACGGTTGCATTGCATTCCGACACGAAATCTGCCCTTTCAAGCAAATCGCAGGGACAATATCCGCAAACCGATAGTTCCGAAAACACAACAAGGTCGGCACCGTTTTCCTTTGCTTTACTTGCCGTAGAAATGATTTTCTGTGCATTGGACTCGAAATTTCCAATGTGGTAGTTCAATTGAGCGAGAGCTATTTTCATCGTTTATAAATTTTGGTGCGAAAGTAATAAAAAGAAATATAATATTGCAAACATCAATAAAACAATGTAAATTTGCACTAAAATAACAATTATTGTATGAAGACTGTAAAATACTATCTATCAATAGTATGGAAGAAGAAAATATGGATTTTGGCTGTTACCGCAGTCGCAACTGTTGCATCATATATCTACACACTGCCATCGGTAAAGCCTTACCTATACGAAGCAAAATATGAACTCCGCGCTAAAAATGTGAGGAGTATCGGATTCATTGACATTGATTATGTTGTAAATTCGGTTCGCTACGATGAAAATTTCAGGCAGTCGATAATTAGCAAGGCTGGAGAAGACAGCAAACTGACAGAAAACAACTACAGCAAACGCATACTAATCACAAACGACACTAAGACAACCTTGTCGGCAAAGGGCGAATCAAAGGAAGAAGCCACTCGTCTGGCAGACATACTATATCAATCGTTCAACGAACAGATTAGGTCGTATCTTACAGAAAATCTCGACCAGCTCAGCGCACCGCTGGCAGACAAGATTAAGGCGCAAGATACCGAGAATGACTCCATTGTGAAATTAATGGAAGCTCGTATTGTCGAAATTTATGAAGCCGTGAAAGGAGAATCGGGAAAGACATACGAACAGATTATAGGCAGGATTGACAGCAATGTTGCAAATGCAATAAACACAGACCCTAAGATTGCGAAACTTAAAGCAGGACTTGAACAAAACGCAAAGTACATAACCAACACAAGCGCAATGATAAACGAGGCTTCAATTGACATCAGCGAACTCGACAGTTTCTTTGATGTGCTACATGTGCCTTCTACCATGATTTCACCTGCACCAAACAGACTTATGCGACTGGTAGCAACAGCAGTAATTTCGTTCCTGTTTATGGTGTTTGTCTTCATATTCGCCGACTTCTATAGGAACTACAACCGCGACGAAAAAGCACAAGCCTAAAAGTCAAGCAGTCCGACGATGGAAATTCGTAAACTCCTGAACAACCGCATATTAAAGAATGTAACACTGTTGGTGTCGGGAACCGCTATAGCACAAATAATACTGATGCTTTTTCAGCTTGTCCTGCGCAGGCTCTACTCTCCTGAAGTTTTCGGGGCTTTTTCGGTATATATGAGCATCGTCGGGATTTTGGTAATCTTATCGACAATGCGTTACGAACTTGCAGTTGTGCTTCCAAAAGACGACAGAAAAGCTTCTGGGCTTGTCGCCGGAGGAATTCTCATTTCTCTGGCAATCAACATTTTGGTGCTAATCATAACGATTATTTTCAAGGCTTACATTATCAAATGGCTGGATTTTCCCGCAGAATACGGATACTGGCTCTATTTTGTGCCATTGTCAACCTTCCTTTTTTCTACATACCAGTTCTTTAACTACTGGCTTACAAGGAATTCCGCATTCAAGGCCATTTCCATAAACAAAGTGTCGAGACGGCTCTCGGAAGGAATCGTGCAGACAATATTCGGAGCGGTAAAATCGGCATCGGGACTATTTACGGGCGACATTGTCGGAAATGCTGCCAACATAACCGCAGGTTTTTATCAGGCGAAGCGCAAGGGATTCACATTCAGCAACTTGTCGTGGCGAAAGATAAAGGCTTCGCTAAGAAGATATTCATCGTTTCCTAAATACCAGACTATCCCCGCAGTGCTGAACACAGCAAGCATGTTGCTCCCAATATTCCTCATAAACAAGTTCTACAGTTCCGAAACGGCAGGGTATTTTGACCTTAGTAGACAAATGCTAATTGTACCAATATCATTTATTACGGCATCTTTATCTCAAGTATTGCTAAAGGAGCTGAGCGACAGAGTTAAAAACAATGCTAAGCTAACGCCAAGCATATTGAAAACCGCAATGTACCTGAGCATCGGCATAATTCCGTTTATGGCTGTCATAATGATTTGGGGCGAAGGACTGTTTTCATTTTTCTTCTCCGAAACTTGGAGAGTATCAGGCAGTTACTCAGCAATACTGGCACCTGCTTTTGCCGTACAGTTCATTGTTTCGCCATTGAGCATAAGTTTTACCGTTCTTGAAAAACTGAAAGTCCTTGCCGCATGGCAGATTTGCTATTTCGGTGCTGTGCTCGCTTTGCTAAGTTTGAGTTACCTGCCTATAACACACTTCCTTGCAATATACACGGGCATCAACATCGTTGCCTACACGATATATTTCCTACTGATTATCAACTGCACACGCAAATACGACAAACGCACTGGAAATGAAAGCTAAGCTCATATCAAACAATATTCTGCATCTGCTGATGTTCGTGTGCTTCTACCTTGTGATGGTGTGCGAATACTTTGAGTTTGTTGTGCCATTGTACGCAGTCAACAACTTTGTGCTGGCATACAACACAACCACCGTATGTGTCGGATTTGTAATGCTTTTCGCTCTTATGGTGCGTCTGTTTGTCAACAAAAGCATTTCCGACTTCTCCTACGCAATCAGTATGTTTGTAGCAATTACTTTCGCCGTACCATCAATAATAATGTACCAGTTTGGCAACTGCACGATATTCGCCCCCATTTACTCGCTGTTGTTTGTCTATGCAATAACGAGCAAATACATTGTCATTCCAAAATTCAGAATAAAAACCGTCAAGGAAAAGCACAAACTGCCAGTTCTTATATTGTTGTCAATCATAATGTTAATTCCATTTGTGCTAACATATAAATTCAACATAAACGCAAAGTCGTTCACCTTTGGCTCGGAACTTTACGAAGCCCGTGCAGCGGCAAAATCGGCAGGAAACATTTTCACCTCCTATCTTATGGGACCGCTCACGAAAGTCGTCCTCCCTATCGTCATAATCCTGGGCATAAAGGAAAAGAAGCTGTGGATGAGTGCAATAGGCATACTTCTGATGCTTTACATATTTGCTGTAAATCCGCACAAGGCATTGTTCTTGTCAATTTTTCTGATTGTTGCCTTCTACTTTTTCGACAACTACAGGTCAAAAGCAGGCCTTATATTGTCGGGCATACTGATTCTGATTTTCACATCATTAATTGTAAGCGCAACCACAGGCAACATCCTCGCAGAATCAATCTTTGTGAGGCGAATGTTTTTCCTACCGGTACAAATTTGCAACTACTGCTTCGACTTTTACGACGGCAATCCAATATACCTGTCTCACAGTGTTTTAAGTAGTTTTAGCGACTATCCATACTCGCTTGAACCTGCATTCCTGATGGGCGACTATATGTACGGCAAGCCGGGAACAAGTTGCAACACGGGAATCATTGCCGACGGATTCATGAATTTCGGACACATTGGCTCTATCCTATTTGTTATGATTACTGCTGTGATTATCAAGTTTATAGAATCTCTTAACATCGACAAGACCTATTTTGGAATCGTCATAGCATTTGTAATGCTTTTCCTCAACAGCGCATTGTTTACCAGCATGTTGACTCACGGCGGATTGTTCCTTCTGCTGATTCTGATATTTTTCATGAAAGATACCGACAATGACAAAAATATGCCACATAACCACTGTTCATCCGCGATATGATATAAGAATATTCATCAAGGAATGTAAATCGCTGGCAAAGACTTTCAGCGATGTAAACCTTATCGTTGCCGACGGCAAAGGTGACGAAACCATTGATGGTGTAAAAATATTCGATGTCGGCAAACCGGACGGACGAATACAAAGAATATTGAAATTTCCGCGCAAAGCATTTCGTAAAGCACTGGAACTCAATGCCGACATATATCATTTTCACGATTCGGAATTGCTTTCAACAGGTGTAAAACTGGCGAAGAAAGGCAAGACTGTAATCTACGACAGCCACGAGGACTTACCTCGTCAGATACTTACAAAGCCTTGGATTCCAAAGCCTTTGCGTAAAATGGCTTCGCGAATGTCGGAACGGATGGAAAACAGGAAAGTCAGGAAGCTTAGCGCAGTTGTTGCTGCCACTCCGCATATAAAGGAACGCTTTGAGGAAGTGACTTCCGCACCAGTCAGAAATGTCAACAACTACCCTGTCCTAGATGACATTATGTTCAGTCCGTCGTGGGACAAAAAGGAAAACGCCGTGTGCTATGTCGGAGGACTATTCTACACCCGTGGCATACACGAAATGGTGGTGGCAATCGGAAAAACGCAATGCAAATTGATATTAGGCGGCAACTTCGACCCCGAATCGCTTCAGGAAAGCATAAAGTCGGAAAACGGATGGGAAAAAGTTGAATATCTCGGCTATATTGACAGGAAACAGGTAAACGAAGTTTACAGCAGGTCGGTTGCCGGACTTATAATTCTTCACCCGATGCCAAGCTACATCGATTCGCTACCAATAAAGATGTTCGAGTATATGGCGGCCGGCATTCCAATCATTTGTTCCGATTTTCCCCTTTGGAAAGGCATTGTCGAGTCGGCTGGTTGTGGCGTTTGCGTAAATCCATTTGACACAGAAGCCATTGCAAATGAAATAGCAAGACTATGCAACGACAAGGAAACCGCAAGGACTATGGGTGCAAATGGACGCAAGGCGGTTGAAGAAAAGTACAACTGGAATTCACAGTCGGCAGTTTTGCTGGATTTGTATAACTCATTGCTAAACAAATGAATATATTACTGATAAATCATTATGCAGGTTCGCCACAGTTGGGAATGGAGTTCCGTCCCTACTATATGGCTCGCGAATGGCAGAAGGCTGGTCACGAAGTGCTGATTGTCGGTGCTACATTTTCGCATCTGCGAAAAAAGCAACCGCAGATGACCGACGAAATAATAGATGGCGTTCATTACCGCTGGGTGAAAACCAATGAATACAAGGGCAATGGCGTTGGTCGCATAAGGTCAATGTTTTCGTTTGTATGGCAGTTGAAGTATCGCTACAAAAAGATACTTAATGGTTTTGTCCCCGATGTCGTCATTGCTTCTTCGACCTATCCACTCGACAATTACCCTGCAAAAAGGATTGCCGACCATTATGGGGCAAAGTACATCTACGAAATTCACGACCTATGGCCTCTCTCCCCTATGGAACTTGGCGGATATAGTCCGAAACATCCGTTTATCCGTGTAATGCAGCGCGCCGAGGATTTTGCCTACGCAAATGTCGATGCTGTCGTGTCGATGCTGCCCAAGGCGATAGACCACGCGGAAGAACGCGGATTGCCACGCGAAAAATTCTACTATGTCCCCAATGGCATTGTCGAAGAAGACTGGGAAAATCCTGAAGGCATAAGCGATAGCCTGCGTTCCGAAATTGAAAAGATAAGAACAAAGTACGGTTTTATTGTGGGCTATCTCGGCGGTCACGCAATATCAAACAGCCTCGATTCTTTTGTTGATGCTGCGAAAATGTTGTCGGAAAAGGACATTGCCTTTGTGCTTGTCGGCAACGGAGTTGAAAAACAGCGTCTTGTTAAAAAGGCAGAAGACGAGAGCATAAATAATATTTTCTTTTTTGACCCTATACCAAAAACACAAGTTCCATCGTTGCTTTCTTTGATGGATTTGCTTTTCATTGGCTGGAGAAAAAATCCCTTGTACCGATTTGGCATTTCTCCCAACAAGATTTTCGACTATGAAATGTCGGGAAAGCCTATTGTTCATGCCGTTGAAGCAGCAAACGACCCTGTTGCAGAGGCTGGTTGCGGAATAAGCGTTGAACCGGAGAATGCAGAAGCTATTGCGGATGCCATTATGAAACTAAAGGTTATGCCAGCCGACGAATTGCAGAGACTTGGCAGTAATGGGCATCAGTATGTCTTGAAAAATCATACCTATTCGGTTCTCGCGAATAAATTTATAAATGTAATGGAAGACATACGCAAAACGCACTAAATTGCATCCGTCAAAGTGTTATTCTTCCAGCAATTCCTTGTCGAAATTCACCAGATACAATTTTTCTGTTGCCCTTGTGATTGCGGTGTATAGCCAGCGAAGGAATTCGTATTTGCCTTCGTCGGTGATTTCTTCCTTGTTGAGCCAGCCGTGGTCGATGAAAACCGACTTCCACTGTCCGCCCTGTGACTTGTGGCAGGTAAGCGCGTAAGCATACTTTATCTGCAAGGCATTGTAGTACGGGTCTTTAAGAATGGCTTCGTGGCGTTTTTTCGTATCCAGAATGTCTTGATAGTCAACTTCGAGTTGTTCCCACAGTTCCTTGTAATAATTGCTTGGCATACTAGCCGAATCGATTGCCAAAGTGTCTAGAAGAGCCTTCACCTCTATTTCCAAGTCGGGAAAATCGACAAACCGCACATACAGGTCAACATACCTATGGCCATATAGTTCGTAGTGCCGTCTAACTTTCAAAACCTCAAGCATATCGCCGTTTGCAATGAAGTCGATTTCGGCATTCTCGGGTAGCCACGAGTAGTTGTTCTTGACAACCATCAGCAAGTCGCCATACGAAAGTTCCTCTTCGCGCCAAAGAATGCGGTTGCGGATTCCCATATTGTAGCGGTTGGCGTATTTGTTTGTCTTGCAGATGATTCTGGTTTCGTCGTTGCCGTAGCGGGAATACGAATTTTCAATTTCATCAATCAGTTCCGCGCCTGTGATGGACTGGATTTCAGGAAAACCTTTGCACTTCAACTTTGGAAAATTGAAATTGCCATCGGTCATCATTTTGCGCAACTGCGTGGCATTGAATAGAATGCCCGAATCAGCGTCTTGTCTTACCACTTCGGAAAGTTCGCACGAAAAAACTGTCATACCGTATGCGCTAAGGTAATTTTCGTCAAGTGCAGGACTGATGACCGTCCCAATCGGTGGCAACTGTGCTGAATCTCCAAGCAGAATAAGTCGGCAGTTGTTGTCGTTGAAAACGTAGGCAAGCAAATCGTCCAGAAGTCGCCCGCTGCCAAAGGCATTTTCGGGATTCTGCGCATTTCCAATCATCGAAGCTTCATCAACAATGAAAACCGTATTTTTAAAATTATTGTAGTTGAGTGAAAAATTGCTTCCGGGGTCGGCAGTCGATTTTTTTCGGTAGATGCATTTGTGGATTGTCGATGCGTGCCGTCCCGAATAGTTGGACAGAACCTTGGCAGCACGACCTGTCGGAGCAAGCAAAACTGTGTTTATCTTTACCTCTTCGAGCAGCTTTATGAACGCACTTATGAGGGTTGTTTTTCCCGTTCCGGCATATCCCTTGAGAAGAAAAGTGCTGAACTTGTCGCGGTTTCCCATAAACGAATATAGTGTGTCAGAAGCAGATAACTGCCCGACAGTCAGTTCACAATTCATTAGAAAACCCAGCCGTTCCTTAAATTCTTCCCGTGTCATTTAAAGTTTTTAAATATTTGCTTGTGTTATCACAAAAAAAATCTAACTTTGCGACTGCAAAATTAAACTTAAAATTTCAATAATGGAAAAGGTAATTAGAATCGTTGTTTCGGTTGTACTACTTGCATTAGTAGCTTTTTTGGTTTACAAGATAGTTGATGGCATTGAAACGCCAATTGAATACGAAGAACAAAGGGTGGCTCGTTTCCAGACCACTGTTGACCAGTTGATTGCAATACGTACCGCACAGGTAGCTTTTAAGGAAAATGTCCTTTCACCGGTTTACACCAAGGACTCTGTAAAGAACGGCAAGAAAGTAATAAAGGAAGTCAATGGCAACGACACCGTATATGTAAAGAGCAAAGTTCCAACATACGAACATCTTTACACTCCATCGTTTGACGAGTTGATTAACTTCATCAACAACGGCAACTTGAAGGTTGTAAGGGCTATCGGAACATTGACCGACGAGCAGTTGAAAGCCGGCTTGAACGAAAAGAAGGCTCTTGATATGATTGCAAAGGCAAAGAAGACTGGCAACTGGAAGGAAGTTGAAGAGGCTGGACTTAAGAATTTCAGCCGTGATACCACTTTGGTTCCTGTAAAGGATTCCTTGTTCAAGCACCTCGAATATCCTGTAGAAGACATCAGATACACAAGAGTTGGCCGCAAGGTTGAATTCAAGATGGATACCGCAACCGTTATGACAGGTTCGGGTGTTGCCGTTAAGGTTTTCCAGTGCTATGCTTTGTACGACGACCTTCTTGACGGTCTTGACAGACAGCTCACTGTTAACTACAAGGACAAAATCAAAGATACCTGCCTGAGAGTCGGTAAACTTGACGAAGCAAACAACAACGCAGGTAACTGGGACGCTACAATGGAAAAGAAAAAACAGGAGTAACAATGAAATCTGTCCGCATCAAGGGCGACATTGATTTGCTCTCAAAAAATAGTCTGTCCATCTTGATTTCTCAAGATGGACTTTCTTATTCTATATACGACATCGACGACAAAAAGGTGCAGGCTCTCGTCTCAATGCAGTTTGAAGTCAATAAAGCCGATGAGATTCGGAAGTTTATCGAGGACGAAGGCTTGAAGGATGCTCAGTTCGAGAACATAAATGTAGTCTATGCAACGCGGAATGTCACTATTGTCCCCGATGCCATATTCGACGAGAATTCTGCCGAAAGCATATATGCCCTCAACAGAAAAATTTCGCCCGACGACGAAATCAGATATTCGAGACTACCAAAATCACAGACAGTAATAGTATTTGCCATCGAAAAGGAAACCTCTTCCCTACTCGACGAACTGTTCACACGCTACAACTTGTATCCACAATCGTATCCGCTCATCGAAACTGGACTTACGAAGACAAAAATCAGCGAGAAGCCAAACCGACAGAGGATGCTGGTACAGGTGTTCGAGAATTTCTTCGAAATACTTGTCATTGACAAGGGGCAAATTGTTAATTACAACACCTATAATTATAAGTCGGCAAACGACATCCTTTACTTTATAGTAAACTGCTTCGAGCAGCTTGGCTTGTCGCCGGAAGAATGCGAAGTTGCATTTTCGGGATTCATCGAGCAGGACAGCCTGACCGTAATACACTTAAAGAAATTCATAAGGACGGTTTACTTCGAGTCGATAAACAGGGATTACAAGTACTTCTTCCGCTTCCAAGAATTTTCGCCGCACTATTTCTACAACTTCCTAAATATCAACCAATGAGGATAATAGGCGGAAAATACAGAGGCAGGAATTTCGTTCCGCCGGCAAATTTCAAGGCACGTCCGACCACTGATTTTGCCAAGGAAGCTCTCTTCAACATCCTTAACAACGACTTCAACTTCGAGAACATTGATGTCCTTGACCTTTTCAGCGGAACTGGAAGCATTTCGTACGAGTTTGCAAGCCGTGGCGTAAAGTCGCTTATAGCAGTTGAGAGCAACGTAAAGCACGCAGCATATATCGAGAAGAATTTCAAGGAATTAGGTTTTTCACAGGCAACAATCTACAAGTCGGATGTCTTCCGCTATCTGGACACCTGCACAAAGAAATTTGATGTCATTTTTGCCGACCCGCCCTACGCACTCGAAAACATTGAGGAAATCTACCATTCAGTATTTCGCAACAATCTGCTCACAGATACCTCCTATCTCATAATCGAACACGGCGAATGCAACGATTTTTCCTCGTTCCCGCATTTTGTATCAATGAAAAGATACGGCAGCGTGCATTTCAGCATTTTTGACCCGATGAAATGATAATCAATAAAATGCTTCCACCGACTGGAAGGCGCCATAAAGCGAGTTTTGGTTGTTGAGCCTCTTTACCGATTCGGTCATCTTGGCGACAAAAGCCTCTAGTTTAACCATATAGTCCTGTTCGCCGATAGTTCCGCTTGCCACCATCGACAGACCTTTCTCCCAACTTGCAGTAAGTTCTGCATTAAGCATCTGGCGGATTGAAGCCGCAACGACCTCGTAAACCATTTCACCCAACTTGGCCGGTGTAATTGTCTGTGTCTTTTTATTTAGGTTCAGATACTCCAGTTTCACCAACTTGCTCAAAATTTCAGCACGCGTAGCACTTGTTCCGATTCCACTTCCCTTTATCTGCTCGCGCAGTTCCTCGTCCTCAATCAACTGACCTGCATTTTCCATAGCAAGAATCAGAGAACCAGAATTATAGCGTTTTGGTGGCGTGGTTTCGCCTTCCTTTATTTCGTAACCTTTAACAGGCAACGTAGAGCCCTTGCGCAACTTGTTTACAAACTCGAAACTTCCCGAATCTACAACATCATCCTTGTCCTGCGACTGCTTGTCGTCGTCGGTCTTGGGCAATCCTGCAACCACAAGATAACCAGCATCTTCCAGAACCTTAAAATTGGCAAACAGGTGTTCTGTCCCGACCTGCATATCAATCGAAACCTTACGGTATTCGGCTGGCGGATAGAATATTGCAAGAAAACGGCGAGCTATGCGGTCGTAAACCTTTCGCGCTATGTCGGAACACGAAGCCAAATTTGAAACTCCCTGACCTGTTGGAATTATAGCATAATGGTCGGTTATCTGCTTGTCGTCAACATAACGGCTCTTGCCGATTTTCTCATATAGGCCGAACCCTTTTATCTGCTTGGTAAACTCAAGATATTCAGATTGTGTAGCCAGTCCGTGCAGATTCTTCGTTATCTCCTTTGCCACCGCCGACGAAAGCACACGCGCATCGGTACGCGGATATGTCACGAGTTTCTTTTCGTAAAGTTCCTGAACAATATTCAAGGTCTCGTCGGGACTAATCTTGAACAACTTTGAGCATTCGTTCTGTAATTCGGCTAGGTTGAACAGCAAAGGAGGATTTTTCTTTTCCTTTTTCTTCTCAATTCCAGCGATTTGCGCAGTTTCGCCTTCGGCTTGCATAACACCGATACAAGCTTCGGCATCTTCGCGCTTGCGGAAACCGTTTTCCTTATATAATAATGGTGAATTAAAGTATTTTGAACCTTCCACTGCCTTCCATTCGCCTTGGAACGAGCCTTCGTCACCGCCGAATTGTCCCATTATGCGGAAGAACGGTGTTTTTACAAACGAACGGATTTCGCGTTCGCGCCTAACAACCATGCCAAGTACACAGGTCATAACACGACCGACGGTAATAACGCAGTTTTTATCGAGTTTCAAATAATTTTTTACAGGATAGCCATACTTCAACGTAAGTATTCTGCTGAAATTTATACCCATCAGGTAGTCTTCCTTGGCGCGCAGATACGCCGAATCGGAAAGTGCATCGTATGCCGACAGCGGTTTTGCCTCACGTATTCCACGCAATATTTCCTCTTCGGTCTGCGAATCAATCCACACGCGGCGGCGTTGCTTCTCGGCAGGCACTCCCGCCATCCTATCTACAAGACGGTAAATGTATTCTCCTTCGCGTCCCGAGTCGGTGCAGACGTATATGCAATCGACATCTGCACGGGTAAGCAACGACTTGACAATATCGAACTGTTTCTTGACGTTTGGGATTACCTCGTACAGATATTTTTTCGGCATAAACGGCAGAGTCTCCATGCGCCACTGCTTCATCACAGGGTCGTACGCATCGGGGTAGCTCATCGAAACGAGGTGACCTACGCACCAAGTCACTATACAGGTGTTGCCCTCAAGGTAACCGTCGTTGCGCGACATAGGTTCCTTTAGAGCCTTAGCGAATTCCCTCGCAACACTAGGCTTTTCTGCTATGAAAAGATTTTTTCCCATTTTGGGCGGGACTAAGCTCCTATCACGCGTTTAAGATTAGCTATCTGTGTATTCCAGAGTTCAACGACCTCGTCTTCCTCGTCATCGATGGCAAAGTCGGTGACTATCAGAGCAACATCGTTTGTGAGTTCGTGCTCCTCTATCCTAAATTCAAAATACGAATCGTCGTCTTCCGACTCAAGCCAGTGGAAACGCACCATTGACAAGTCCTTCGAAGCGACAAGTTCTGCCGACTCTTCCACGCCTTCCCATTCAAAGGTGAAAATATTGTCCTTTTCAGTAACCTTGTCTGCATACCATTCGTTGAGACCTGTCGTTGTGCTCAAACGGCTATATAAAACTTTTACTGATGTGTTCAAAACAAATTCTAACTCTATCTTCTTCATAAACAAGATATTTTTGTTATTTCGTGGTCAAAATTAAGCATTATTTTCATATTAGAAAATTTCTATGTATATTTTTTTTCAAAAAGATTTGCACAATTCAGAAAACATATATATCTTTGCAGTCCCATTTTCAAACGAGATTTTGGCAATGGCGAGGTAGCTCAGCTGGTTAGAGCGCATGATTCATAATCATGAGGTCGGCGGTTCAATCCCGCCTCTCGCTACAAAAAAAGCGGACTTTAAAGTTCGCTTTTTTTATTTCTACTGGTTACGCTTAGTCGGCTTCCATACCCCCGACTCCACTCCTTTCATTGCCTTGAACATTCCGATTAGCAAAGCCAAGTTCATCGAGAAGAAGTGTGTTACAAACCTGAACAGCACATTGTTGCAATTCAGTTTGCGCAAACAGAAATCAATCGGAATAAGCAACAGCAAGGCATTAAACAGAATGAAAGCGACAAGGTAAAGTTTGAGATAAAATGCCAATGCCAAGCACACCGCATACCATATAACCAGCAAAACAGGCGTTATCCAGCGCAAAACCTTGTGCGACCAAAAACTGAACGACAATCCCCTACGCGACGAGAACAACATACTCCTGAATTTGTGTAGATTCTGGAAATCGCCAGTCGATATGCGCACCTTACGGCGAAATTCGTCGGAAATGTTGTTGGAAACATCCTCATACACACGAGCATTTACATTGTTTACGGCCTTGTAACCCTGTCGGATTACATTCATGCAGATATAGAAGTCATCGACAAGGAAATTCTTGGGAACTGGCAGATGAAGTTTCTTACGCATGGCAAAGCAACCGCCGAAAGGTCCCATCATAGTTCCCCACAGCAAGCCTTCCTGATTCTTTATGCGAACTTCACGCGATATGTACGACTTTTCCTGAATGGAAATTCCGTCCTTCTTCAAGCCGGTATTTATCATGTTTGAATCAACAAGTCCGACATTTTCATCAACAAACGGCTTCATGAGTTCGGAAATCGTATCCTTGTCGAACATCACATTAGCATCGGACAAAATCACAATGTCGGACAGACAATCCGCTATCAATGAATTAATTACATTGGCCTTGCCTCTGCGTTCCGTGTAGGCGAACAGTTTTATGAACGGATATTTCTGCGAATATTGCGCAACAATCTCGTTGGTATTGTCGGAACTGCAGTCGGAACCTATGAGTATATGCAGTTTTTCAAGCGGATAATTTGAACCGACAATCGACTCCAATTTCTGAGCAATCACCTCTTCCTCGTTATACAGCGACATAATCACCGTAACATCAGGATATTCCTCCAACGCCTTGTATTCCGAATTCTTTTTTCTCGACAGCAGTGACAACCATATTGGAAATCCAAGGTATGTATGGAAAACCAACGCTACAACAACCCAAAACAATATCTGAAATGCCAAAATCATCTCACCACAGCCTCTTTATAAAAATCCAACAATCTTGTGGCAATCACATTGTTATCATAGTTATTCCTAATAAATTCTCGAGCTTTCGCAGAAATTTCATTGTAAAGATTTCTGTCCGATGCAAGCATTTCCATACAAGCAAGAAAATCAGCAGGACTGTCGGCAATGAAGATGTTTCTACGATTTTCCGTAGCGATTCCTTCTGTGCCTACCGAAGTTGTAATCACGACCTTGCCCGCAGCCATCGCCTCCACAATCTTTACCCTCATTCCGCTTCCCGACATCAACGGCACAACGAAAATCGTCCCGGAAGCATAATAATCCCCCACACTTTCCAGTTCGCCAAGATCGTCTATACCATTGGAAACCAAGAACTCAGCAAATTCCTTGCTGGCATTTCGCCCCGCAACGCGGAATTTCGCCCCATTATGTCCCTTGTGATACACATTCCATACATTCCGCACAAACCATTCAAGTCCTTCTATGTTGGGCTGCCAGTCGAGTGCGCCTAAAAAAGAGAAAGTTGGGTAGTCGGTCTTTGAGTTGTCGATTGAAAGCAAAGGTGATTCTGGTTCGATTCCGGACTGGGCAACATACAAAGGTTTTGCATTTCCATTCTGCGCAAAGAAATCGGCATCGCGGTCGGTAATAGGCACAAGCAAATCGTATGAATTGATGTACGACAGTTCAAACCTACGCATCCGCCGAGCAATTATGCCCTTGTACAGCCGTTTCGGAAGCGACTTTTCGTTTTCGACCATACGCTTCCATATTTCGTGCTCCACATTGTGCGCCCGCAAAGCGATTTTTGCCGACGAAAATTTCCTAATCGTCTCGATGTACGGACAAAGATACAAGCCTTCGAGCTGAACGACATCGTACTGCTCTTCGGACAAAAGAGCCTTTAGCCTTTCGGCAAAAGCTTCATTGACAAATCGTTCCGCATTGTATGGCTTTGATGAGAACAGCAAGTTTTTCAGAGCCTTTGTCGCCTTGATTGTCGTGTCAACTTCGACTGCGTAAAAATTTATTTCCGATGAAATCTCGGCAGGAATATCCTCTACCCTGCAGAAATGCTTTGGGGTGTTCATAGCAAGCAAGTCAACCTCGCAGCAACACCTGCGCAGCGAACGCGCAAGCGAAAGCGTGGCAATCGCACCGCCATCCTTTGGCGGATAAGGCATCTTGTTGGCTAGAACGAGAATTTTCATTTAAGAAAACTACTTGATGTTATCTTCCAGAATCTTCAGCAGTTTGTTTTCCAAATCGCGGTAGGCAACGTATGCAGCCTCGTTGTAGCTTTTCAGGAAACTTCCCTTTATCGAAAGTTTATTGTCATATACGGGCTTGTCGACATTCTTTTTCTGAATTGAAACATTTGCGTCAACATACGAATAATATGTTGTCTGCGTGCCATTCGACATTGTGTTGTATTTCCTTGACGACGACCTTATTACAAGCACATAGTCAGCCTTTGCCTTTTCGGTTGTGTAGCCGAAACCGCGTGTTGCCAGCCAGTCCTTTATGCTCTCCTGCATATCCCAGTAAGGAGTTCCGAAAACATCGGCACTATAGTCAACGGCAACCATAATCTTCGGACCGATTGTCCTGAAGCATTCCTTAAGGTTGACAATGCATTGCATGTGCTTTTCGCGCAAAGCGTCTATTGTTTCCTGATTGCAGCCGAAGACTTTCAGAAGGATGAGTTCGCTCGAATTGCTTTTCAGTTTCGGGACTATGGATTCGAGAGCAAACCTTGCACTATCGTTTTTTCCTGCGGCAATAAAATCTTTAGCCTTGGACAAAGCTTCCGTTATAGTTTTCTGCGATGATGAAATGTCGTCGCAATACAACTTGCTGGCAGTCTCCTTTTCGATATAAGCTATTACGCAACCATGATGCGTATAGTTGTTGTAAAACCTCTTCTTTTCGATTATCTTTAAACCGACGTTTGAATTATAGCCATTTTCCTCGAGATAGCTCACCACAGCATCCTCGTCGATTCGCAATGTCTGCAATGCAACATAGTTGTGAACAGCAACCTTCACGCTTTTCAAAAGATGATTTACTGCATTCTTTTCCAAACCGGACAAAAAATCATCCTCAGGCTTGATTTCTTCGTTCTCGCCAGGCTGTAGATACGAATAATGCTTATCGGTAGTATAAGCCTGCCACTCTTCGGGACACTCCTTCTGTGCATTTGCTACGGTTGCTATTCCAAGCAAAATCAACGCACTAACAAAAAACAATCTAAATTTATTCATAATCATTACAATAATTCGTTACTAGTAAAAATAAAAGGTAGCAAATCTGATGCCGAAGCAAATTCAAGAACCTTGTCCTTGCCGACCAACAACACACGCATCGGACATTTCTGTCGGCTTTCGGTCTCGGTAAGCACCTGACGGCAAGCACCGCACGGCGGAACAGGTTCGCAACGATAGTCGTCGTTTTCGTCAAGCACTGTTATAAGCAATGTTTCGATGGACGATTGTGGGTATCTGGCATTTGCATAATATACAGCCACCCGCTCGGCGCAAAGTCCCGACGGATAGGCGGCATTCTCCTGATTGCTTCCGCTGAGGATTTCCCCGTTTGCCAATTTCACTGCCGCACCTACCCTAAAATGCGAATACGGTGCGTAGGCTTTTTGTGCTGCCTGCGTAGCCTCTTTCAAAAGCCTTTGCTCGACATCGGACAATTCCTGATGCGATTTCTCAATATAGGTAATCTTCAATTCGTTAACCTTCATAGCCTTTTTATTTTTTATCGTTGCACGCAACGATGTTACAGCATTTCTGTTTTACATCTTCCAGCAACCACGACGGTGTCGATGTCGCTCCGCTTATACCTACCGATGTCGCACCAACGAACCATTCTGGACGCAAATCGTTTGCATCGGTTACAAAATACGATCTGCTGTTTGTCGCACGGCACACTTCATAAAGCATTCGGCCATTGGAACTTGCCTCGTCGCTGACAAAAATTACAACATCGTAGTTTGCACAAAACTCCTTAAGCCGTGGCACTCTGTTCTTTACACTTCCGCAGACGGTTTCGTGTACTTCTACATCCAAATGCTTGTTTTTCAGAGCCTCGGCTACTTGCATATACAATTGGAAATCAGCGGTAGTCTGTGAGAAAAGAGCAATTTTACCACTTATGTTCAGTTTTTCAGCTTCTTCCACCGACGAAACCACAACGGCTTTGCCATCTATCTGTCCAACAAGACCGTTAACCTCGGCATGACCTTTCTTGCCAAAGATGACAATAGCGCAATCGGGATTTTCGTGATAGGTCTTGGCTATAAGTCCCTGAAGCCTAAGCACTACAGGGCATGTTTCGTCAACTATAGTTATTCCAAGTCGTTTTGCGTCGGCGTAGGTTGACGGAGGTTCGCCGTGGGCTCGTATCAGCATCCGTGACGGTGGATTTGTCTGCATCTCGTCTCTGTCAATCGTATGAAGTCCAAGTTTCTCGAGACGGCTTTCCTCCTTCTGGTTGTGGACAATCTTGCCAAGACAATATGCAACACCGAACTCCGAC
Source organism: uncultured Bacteroidia bacterium (assembly GCA_902776565.1). Classification (GTDB taxonomy): domain Bacteria; phylum Bacteroidota; class Bacteroidia; order Bacteroidales; family ML635J-15; genus Bact-19. The sequence continues at coordinate 39,966 of CACYQN010000009.1, read as the reverse complement.
AGTTCTTTTTCTGCCGAACCGATGGCCTTGGTAACGCCAAAGCAAAAACCTGCATATTTGTCTATCTCAACCAATTTAATTAACAATGGACAATTGATAATTAACAATTAGAACTTCTAACACGCTCATTTCGACAGGCTCAATGGGCGGATTTTATCCTCTCCATAGCCCAGTCGTATGCGACCTGCAACTGCTCATCCCTAGTTATATGCGAATTGTCAAGCACCACGGCATCGTCGGCCTTGCGAAGCGGACTTTCTGCGCGGCTCTGGTCAATGCGGTCACGTTCCTGAAGGTTCTGCTTGACCTCATTCATGTCGGCTGGCTCACCTTTCGAGAGCATCTCGTCGTAACGCCTCTGGGCACGCACATCAACCTCAGCCGTAACGAAAATCTTCAGTTCGGCATTCGGGAAAACAGTCGTACCAATGTCGCGACCATCCATAACAACGCCCTTTGCCTCGCCCATCTTCTGCTGCTGGGCAACCATCACATGGCGAACCTCGGGAACAGCAGCCACCGGACTAACCCACTGCGACACATATATCTTGCGGATTTCGCGTTCGACATTGGTTCCGTTGAGGAATGTCTGCGGTTCGCCGTTAACATTAAGCTCGAAATGAATCTTGACATCGTCAAGGCTTGCAATAAGCTTCTTTGTATCGAGTTCCTCGTCAACAATCATATTGTTGCGCAAAGCATACAACGTCACCGCACGGTACATTGCTCCGCTATCGATATACACATATCCTAGCTTCGCCGCCAGTTGCTTGGCTAAGGTGCTTTTCCCGCAGGAAGAAAAGCCGTCAACGGCTATTGTTATTTTTTTATCCATATATTAATGCGTCTATTTCATAAAATCTTCTACATCCTTGATTTCGATAGGAATGCGTCTGTCACCGACAATGCGTGAACCTGTCGGGGTGATAAGGATGTCGTCCTCGAGACGTATGCCACCGAAATCGCGGTACTTGTCAACCTCGGCATAATTGATGAACTGTTCGAACTTGTGTTCGCGTTCCCAGATGTCGATAAGCTGTGGTACGAAATAAATACCCGGCTCGTTTGTCAAGACATTGCCTTCCTGCAACCTCTTGCCCATACGCAACGAAGCCACACCGAAAATCTTTATCGGCTGGACTTCCTCGTCGTAGCCAACATTTATCTGACCGAGGTCTTCCATATCGTGAACATCGAGACCCATCATGTGACCAAGTCCGTGAGGCATAAACATTGCGTGTGCGCCCTGCTGTACGGCCTCCTTCATGTCGCCCTTCATAAGTCCGAGAGCCTTGAGCCCTTCGGCAAGGATTTCGCAAGCCTTCAGGTGAATCGACTGGTAAGTCTCGCCCGGCTTCATCATTGGAATCGAGCCGTTAATCGTATTGAGCACAATCTGGTAAACATCCTTTTGTCTCTGCGAGAACTTTCCGCCAACGGGGAAAGTACGCGTATTATCAGAAGCATAGCCCATATCTGTCTGTGCTCCAGAGTCGTTGAGCAACAAATCGCCAGTGTGAAGTATATTCTCGTGAGTATGGTTGTGAAGGATTTGTCCGTTCTTTGAAACTATCGAGTGGAACGAAGTTAAAAGTCCGTGCTTGAGGCTTATTCCCTCGATTGTACCATAGATTTCGTGCTCCGAAACGCCATCCTTAGCCATCTTCATTGCGGTGGTGTGCATTTCGTAGCCAATTTCGGCAGCAGCCTTCAGTTCCTCTATTTCGCAGACTTCCTTTACATTACGCAAAGCGACAACAGCCTTTACCAATGGAAGCGACGAACGTTTCTGCAGTTCTGGAATCGGAATACCAAGCACCGACGAAAGGAAAATCATATTGTCGTGACGATACGGCGGAAGGAAATGAACCTCAGCCTTTGCCGACTTCACATATTTTTCAAACTCTGCAGCAGGACGAACATCAACCACACCGCAACGGGAAGCCAATTCCTTAATGGAAGCTACCTCGCCCATCCACACAATATCGTCAACGGTTAATTCGTCACCGAAAATTATATCGCGGTTGTTATCAACGTCAATTATTGCCTTCAAGCCTGCCTGAGCAATTCCAAAGAAATACAGGAAATTGCTGTCCTGACGGAACTGGTAGCAGTTATCCGGATAGTTCATCGGGGCTTCGTTGTTACCCATAAATATGCATACACCCGACTTCATCGCCGACTTAAGTTTCTCACGGCGAGCCTTATAAACCTCTTGGTTGAACATTCTCATAGTCGTAAATTTTAAAACAGGTTGTAAAGATAATAATAATTTACGATTTAGGATTTACGATTTTGGATTTTTTTTGAGGCTAAATAATGGTAGCAAAGGATTGCAATGCTACAGATTTCATTATTAATTCTTCGTATGCTGCCATACACCTACGTCCACATAGCCATTCTCGGTCAACTTCCACTGCCTTAAAATTCCATTACGCACAAAACCGCATTTCTGGAAAAGCGCAATGCTGGACTCGTTGTTTTCATCAATAATGCACCATAACTGATTTAGTAGCAAGGTTTTAAATGCATAATTCTCAATAAGTTCCAATGTTTCCGTTGCAATGCCCATACCCCAATGCTCCGGTCGGACGATAATTCCAACACCGCAACGATTGTGCAAAGGGTGGTACTCAAACAAATCGACAATACCAATGGGCTTTTGCAAAACATAGTCGCAAATCATCAGACGCAACTCCTTGGTTGTAAATATGTCGTAGCAATAATTCTCAATATATTGTTTAAGTTCCCAGCGCGAATATGGGGACTTGGTTTCGCTCACATGCCAGAAATCCGAATTGTTCTCAACCGTGTAAAGAAATTCCAAATCCTCTGGCTCCATCTTGCGGAGATAAATCTTCTTCCCTGCTAATTGCATCCCAACTTCCTCCACAACTTGAAAACCATCATCGCATCGTGCGAAACCTTGTAGTCCTTGGCGTACATAATGTTAAGCCTGTCAGCGACATCCTTCTTGGCATCACGTCCATAAATCATATCCACGCTGAACACACCTTTCTTTATCTTTGGCAAAAGGCTAACATCGTTTTTATCAGAGCGATACGAAACAAAAGTCTTGCTGCCGAACAGTACTGAGAACAAATTTGAGTATGCTTTCAACTTGCCCTTTATAAACCAAATCAGCACTGGTGAAAGCACAATCATAAAGAACGACACCACAATGTCGAACATTCGTTTCGAGCGGCGGTTTTCTGGCTTGTCAATAGCGTTGATGTCAACGTTATAAAGTTCGCCAGTAGTATTTATCGAGTTGCTTACGATTACCGAAAAGCCGTCGGGACTTGCTATCTTGTAGTCGAGGTTGGATGAGGAAAGATTGAGCATTGTCCTTATAATCTGCTGTGCTTGAATGTCTTTTGCACAGAAAATCAGTTCGTCAATGTGGTTTATATTGATAATTTCGTCAAGCTGGGTAATGTCGCCGGCAAAAAACTTGTCGGTGTCGGCATCGGGACTTACATACGCAGCAATGTCAATCTTTGTGCGCGACGACATAAGCTGTCCCACCAGCGAACGGCACTCCTCCTTGCTACCTACAACCGCCACCTTCTTGCGTTTTGGCAGATTAACCTTGAAAACCTGCAACTTGGTGTAGTTCAGCAACAAACGCACAAGCGGAAGGACTATCAGAGTCCACGCCGTTCCAAGAAGAATGAGCGCACGCGAAAAACGCAAATGCGTTGGCAACAAGGCATATACGGCAAGAATTACAATAGCACCAATGCCTATTCCCTTGTATATGTTCTTCATTTTCACAGGCTTGTCGTAGCCACCAGAAAGGAGTAGCGACAGCAACCAGACCGAAATGTACATTACCATCGCCCCGACAAAAACATTGTGCGGATAAGCACTTTCGACACCGAAAAGATGAGTTTCCCACAAAGGCGTGATTATCAGAAATCCTGTCAAAATAAGCAAGACATCAATAATCGGCGTTATGGCGTTGGTTATGAATCGTCCTGCAATTGCCATTGCCGCTCGCAGATAAATTGCAAGGTTGATGAAAAAAATCATCAGTCCGGCACCTTCGGAGAAATGCTTGCGGGCGAAAATCTTCATCGCGTTGTAGAACACAACTACGTAATTCACACTGCCCTTCTTGGTGCTTTCGCCCTTGTAGTGAATGATTGTCGTCTTTGGAAAATAATAGTTGTTGTAGCCGCCCAAAGTAATGCGGTACGACAGGTCAATGTCCTCACCGTACATAAAAAATGTCTCGTCGAGCAGACCTACTTTCTTCAAGGTCTCGGCACGAAGAAGCATAAATGCACCCGACAGCACATCAACCTTGTGGATTTCGTCCTTGTCGAGATAAGTAAGATGGTACTTGCCAAACTTTTTCGACTTCGGGAAAAGTTTCGACAAGCCGAAAATCTTGTAGAACGCCACCTTGGGTGTCGGCAGACCACGTTTCGACTCGGGCAGGAAACGACCTTTGCCGTCAATCATCTTCACTCCCAGCCCACCGGCATCGGGATGCGAGTCCATAAAGTCGCAAACCGACTTCAAAGTATCCTCTTCAATTACCGTATCGGGATTTAGCAGAAGTACATATTCGCCAGCCGATTCGCGGATTGCCTGATTGTTGGCGTATGAAAAGCCGTAGTTTTTCTTGTTTTCGATGAGTTTTACCCACGGAAATTTCTCGCGGAGCATATTGCACGAACCGTCAACGGAATTGTTATCAACGACAAAAACCTCTGTTTCACAATGTTTTGCAGCGGCGGCAACCGAATTTAGGCACTGTTCGAGGAAGTGCTTTACGTTGTAGTTTACTATGACGACCGACAATTTCATTGGACTGCAAATGTAAGAAATATTTACGAAGTACAAATGCAGATTAAAAGTTCAACGTTCAAATGGTTCAACGTTCAAGATTGGTTTAAAATTGTTTCATTTTGTTTTCAAATTGTAGAGTCGTTGCGAGCAACGACTTCTACAATTAATATTATAAATTTTACAATTCAATGATTCCTACAATCTTACAATACCGTGCTTAACGGAATACTTTATCAGTTCTGCGGTGTTGGAAATGCCCATCTTGCGGAAGATGCTGAGTTTGTGACCTTCGACTGTCCTTGCGCTGATGCACAACTTTTCGGCAATTTCCTTGCTCATCAAGCCGTCGGCGCAATACCTTATTATTTCTAGTTCGCGCGGAGAAAAGATTTCATCCTGCAATTTTTTCGTTGCGCTTACTTCCTTGAGAATCTGCGCAATATCGCGACCAAAATAATCTGCTCCTTCTGTGATGGTTTCGATGGCATTGCAAAGTTCTTCGGGTTGCGACGCCTTGCTGATGAAACCGTTCACTCCTATTTCCATTGCTTTCAGAATGGTAGCCTCGTCGGTTTCTGCCGAAAATATAAGAATCTTGATGTCGGGAAATTCGTCATGCAGTTTCTGAGCGACCTGCAAGCCATTCATTTCGGGCATAATTATGTCAAGCAGAACTACTTCGGGCTTAAAATTGGAAATCTCCCCAAAGAATTGCGGTCCCGACGAAAACGTCCTTATGCTATGTATGTCGTAAAATGGCATAAGCGCCATCCTTGTCCCCATCAGGAACAATGGATGGTCATCAATTATGGCTATTCTCAGTTGTCTTTTCATCTGCTTTATTTATTGTAAAATAAAACTTTGTAAACTTGTCGGGTTCGCTTTCGACAAAAATTTCCCCGCCGTTCTTTCTTACCATCTGGTCGCATACGGCAAGGCCAAGCCCGTTTCCTGCCTCACCTCTTGTCCCGATAGTGGATTTTGCATCCATACTGAAAATGGTGTCAATCCTTTCCTTTGGAATACCTACGCCATTATCAACAACAGAAACAACGTACTTATGACCAGCATTTTCGACAGAAATATTGATTTCGGAATTCTCATACGAAAACTTTATCGCATTCGAGAGCAGATTACGCAAAACCGTTTCCAACATATTCCTGTCGGCATAAACAACAATGTCGTCAGGCACATCGGCCTTTATGTTTATGCCCTTGTTCCCTGCATTCATCTTATTGAGATTCACGACATTGCTAACGACCTCATTCAGATTGATATTTGCCGGTGCATAGGGCATTCTGCCGACCTCCATCTGCGACCAGTTCAACAAATCGTAAATAAGCTTTACCTGCTCTTCGCTTGCCTGCAACACCTGAATACCCAGTTCCAATATTTCTTCCCTGCTTAATGTCTCATAATTTTCTGCAATCACCTGCAACACATTGCGTATTGCAATGGCCGGATTCTTAAGGTCATGCGAAATTATCGACAGGAACTTATCCTTCGTCTGGTTGATTTGCTCCAATTCCCTGTTTCTTACACGCTGAATATGCCAGATTCTTATAATCATAGCGATAAGGACAAGGAGCAAGCCAATGACTATAAAAAGGAAAAGTCTCATCAACTTTTGTTGCTCTATGGTATCCTTCTGGTCTTCAATCTGAAGTTCCTTTTCTCTCAATTCAAACCTAATCCTCTGTGCATTAAGCTTATTCTTTGTGTCCTCGGAAAACAAAGAATCGGAAAATTCCTGATACTTTGAGAGGTATTCGTATGCTTCGCGATATCTGCCCTGATTCACATAAAAGTCTTTCTTTTCCCTATAAAGGGTTTGCAATGCCTGCCGGAAATGATTTTCATAGGCAATGCTCTCGCTCCTATCCAATAATCTTTCCGCTTCCTCGAAATTGGAATTGTGCGCTTCAACTTTTGCAAGTCCCTGCAAGCATAAGGTCAAGATTTCTGTATTTGACTTTTCTGCTACTTCCAGCGCCTTATTCAAGCTCTTGTATGCCTCACCGTAATTCTTTAAATCCAGGTGGCATTGTGCAATGTTAAAGATTGTAGTCGCTATGGACGAACTGTCTTTTGCTTCCTCCTGGGCAACAAGACTTTTCTCGAACATTTCAATGGCCTTTTCATACTCCTTCTTTTCACCGTAAACACAGGCAATATTGGTCTGTGAAATTGAAATTCCCAAAGGCTTGCCGTAATTCTCGGCACATTCCAATGCCTTCTCATAGTATTTTAGAGCCTCGTCAAAATTTCCTTGGAAGAAATAAATAGTACCGTATGCCGTCATCAATCTGCCTCGAAGGGATTCATTGTCGCTCGGAGCTCTCAATTCTGCCTCCTCTATGTTAATAAGTGCGCCGGAATAATCGCCCAGATAGGTAAGCGCCCTGCAATATGCAAGCAACAATTCTGGAAGCCGCGACTCATCGGATTTCCTGGCAATCTTTATTGCATCCGAATAACACAAAGACGCATTATATAAATCTGAATTAGACTCATATTGTTTTGCAGCATCGAAAAGACTATCTATTGGAGACTTTTTTTCCTGCGACATAACCGTACAGGAAATCAGCAAAAACAGCAATATGCACAATATTTTACTATGCTTCATAACAATCGAATTTTTCAATATTCAATAACATTCTTTGTATCATCGGACAAATGCAATATTCTACACAATTCTAAATCCCTTATTTGTAAAGTATTCCGCAATCACATCGGTACAATCGCCATTGATTATAAGGTGATGGTTGCCGAGCGGGAACTCGCGTAGCGAGAACAATCCTTTCGACGACATCTTCACCTTTACCTGCGTGCGGCAAGCCGTAGGCGAATCGCAGTTGCCGACAATCTCGCCAAGCGACAAGAAGCAATGTTCGAGATTCCTGTCTATGCGGAAAATTGTCACATCTGTAGGTTTCATTTCGCCCTTGACTGCGGCGTATTTGCCAGACTCATAATGAGTTGTAACGTCCATTTTTTCTAGCAGATTCTGCTGCACCGTGCAGTGCGAGAATATAGCAGCCTCGCGGTCGGCAAAACTGAGGTTTGCCATCCACGGAATCTTGCCTGTCAGACGCTTAACAGCCATCATACCGGCGGCAGAGCACAAGTCACCTTCGCAGGCAGCAGGGAAACCGCAGTTGTTCATTGCCGACACAGGCAGACAAATCGTATTGCCGACCTTACCGATAAGTCCGAAACAACCTACCGTAATGGCATCAAGGTTATTCTGCTTGATAAGCGTATCGAATTTCTTCACGAGCGACAGTTCCGAACCAAAGCTTTCGTGTCCGAACCTGCCGAAAGTTTCAGCAAAATTGCAAAAATCTTCTCCTTCTGGCAATTCAAGCAATTCGTCCCACGAAAAATTAACGAGTTCAATGTCAAGCACTTCGTCAAGCAAATCCTCGTCTGGCGTACTCGACACCAGCCAGTCGGAAACTCCGCCGACCACCCCTAGCCTAGTCGTTGGTGACGGAGCCGGAGGTGTAAGATAATTCTCCAGTTCCCGCAGACTTTGGAGCTTATCCACATCGAAAAGCTTGGTATTGATGCCTTTTTCGTTAAGATAAGCCTTCACCTCGGTAGCGGCAGCCCACGAGTTGCAGTTGCGTGATGCGAGGAAACAATATCGGTTCTTTGATTCAATCCTGCTAAGCACCTTGTGCTCGGTTCCACCCGAGAGGAACCATATTACATCAGGATTCGACTGTACGAAAACGTCGGACGTAAGGTTGAAACGTCCAAGAAAATCGGTGACGACGGACGACGGAGGGATGTCGCTGTCGTCACCCGATGATGCTAAAAATATTTTCAAAGCTGTAAATTTAAGTTCTACAATCGACTACTTTGCAGCAATCATTTCAATTTCTACAAGAGCCTTCTTGGGGAGTTCCTTTACAGCGAAAGCTGCTCTTGCGGGAGGATTTGCAGTGAAATACTTTCCGTAAACAGCGTTCATGTCGGCGAAATAGCTCATGTCGGCTAGCAGACAGGTTGACTTTACAACGTTGTCGAAAGTACAGCCGGCAGCCTTAAGGATAGCTTCCAAGTTCTTCATGCTCTGTTCGGTCTGTGCTGTAATGCCTTCGGGCATAGTTCCCGTTTTGGGGTCGATTGGCAACTGACCAGAAATAAAAATCATACCGTTAGCCTCGACAGCCTGGCTATAAGGACCGATTGCTGCAGGCGCATTGTCTGAGTGAATTATGTTCTTCATGTTCTAAATATTTAAATTTTAAAGGACAAAGGTAATATGAATTATTGGTTTTGAAGATAATTTTTTACATTCTTTTTTTTCAGAAATGAGTTTTATTTCTCTAAAATTTGATTATCTTTGCATAGTATGTTATTTTAAGCACTTACAACTATGAATACTAAAGCAGACATTACAAATACGAGCATCATTAATATATTAAATATAGGTGTATTTATGCGCAGATGTGCAATTGCATTTCTGATTGCATTTTCCTTTGTAGGCGCATACGGACAAAGTACGACAATAATTTTGAATGAAACTAGCAATGGAAAAAATACATACGTTCAATGTGGCACAACTTATTATTTTTATGATTCTGGCGGAGATGGTGGAAAGTATAGCAACAACGAGAATTATACATATACATTTGAATCGTGTAATCCAGTCACTATAACAATTACAGAATTTGGGGCAGACTTTAGCTCTGACAAATTATATATTTACGACGGAAATCTATCAACACTATTGGCAACAATAAAAGGATATGGATTCACATCGTCGTCACCAGAAACATACACAGCAACGTCTGGCAAACTGATAATCAACTGGGAATCCGATGTTTCATCAACATATTCAGGTTGGATAGCCGAAGTTACATGTTCAGGCTCTAATATATGTTCAACACATACATTAACATATAACACATCAGCAACATGTTCTGGTTCATCCACCATAGCCCCCTCTGGAACAACAGCAAGCGGAACTATAATTACAAGTACGATTCCAACATGCTCGTCTGCTCCAATTTTCCTCGCGTGGAATACAGAAGAAGACGGTAGTGGTTTGAATTACAATGCAGGAGAAAACATATCCCTGCTAAACAACGACATTACATTGTACGCACAATACACAATGTGTGAAGTAAAGACTATTAACGACGGAACTAACACTGGAGGAGAATATGCTCCTTTCTATTCATACAATACGCATTACTCATATACTCAACAAATATACCTAAAGAATAATATATGCAGCGATTGTGACGACAACATGATGATTAAAAAAGTTTATTTTAAATACTATGGAACAACAAACCAAAATATGACATTTGACCTCTATATGGCCAATACAACAAAAACAGACCTAAGTGACGGATGGGTAAATAGCGGTCTGCAACTTGTCGCCGATGACAAAACAATTGAATTCAGAAGAGAAAGCTGGATAGAAATACCTCTTGATGGGGACGGATTCGTATGGGACCACACGAAAAACCTAGTGATTACAATGCATACAAGTACTAAACCACAAAACAACTATGACCGTAAATTTTACTATACAACAAACTCAAATATGGTTAGAGTAGCAAGTCTTAGTAGTCATGAAATATATCTCAACAATAGTACACATATACCCGAAGGTAATGGCAGCAGTTATGATTCCGGTAGCACAAAAAACACTCTTCCCCTTCTCAAACTCTGCATGGCTCCCTACTGCGAACCTCCCACATTTCTATTCACAACAGCCTCCGCCTCCTGTGCTTTGGGCAGCAGCTACGACCTTACCACACTATTCTCACTCAGCAACCCGACAAGTCGTCCTGTAACCTACACTTGCAATCCTACCGAAGCAACAATCTCTGGCACTACCATAACTCCACATGTCGGCGGCGAAATAACAATAACGGCTCACATTGACGCATACAACGGAAACTGCGAAGCCGATGCCACAGCCACGCTTACCGTAACCTGTACCGAACCAAGCTTCGAATTCTCTCAGCATGGCGTTTTCTGCACAATCGGAAATTCGGTTTCGGCACCTGCATACACGACAAATTCCACTTCATCCTACATAACATACAGTTCTGGAAACGAAGCAATTGCCACCGTAAATCCAAGCTCTGGCGCTGTAACCGGCGTATCGGAAGGCTACACGACAATTACCGCACAACTGGCTTCGAGCGGAAACTACTGCCAGAAAACTGCCACATTCGTTGTATATGTATCCCCCGACGAAAACTGCATGCCGTTCACATCAGGAAATTGCAGTGTACACCTTCCCGACCATTGCGAATCGCCATTCTATACAAACAACTACTACACACAATCTTACGTACAGATGCTATATCCAGCAGAAGAACTCCGCGCATCGGGACTAAGCACAGGAAAAATGAACAAGATTGCATTCCATTATTATGGACGACCGACTGGAGACCCAAACTTTAGCCAGAAATTCAGATTGTTCATTGCTCCTACATCGGCAACAAGCCTATATGACAACTGGGCAACCCCATCTTCAGAATTTGTAAAGAAATTTGACGGCGAGAAAAGTTTTGTTCCAGATTCTTGGATATACATTGAACTTACCGATGGCTTCGACTGGGACGGGACAAGCAACATTCTCGTAGCCATAAACACATATGAAACAGACCTTCCTCCAACTTGCCAGTTCTGCACCCGAAATTCCGACCAACTTGCCAGATATGTCGGCAAACAGTCAAGCGAAATTGGCGGTGCTACAGAAATACCACTCAATCCAACCACAAAACTGCCGTCATTCGATGGCTCTGCCAGCATGTACCGTGCCGACATCAAATTCTGCCAGGATGCAAGCACAATCATACTTCCTATCGAACTCTCAAGATTTGAAGCAGATTGCAACAACAACAGAGTTGACATTACTTGGAGTACCGAAAGCGAAAAGAACAACGAGGCTTTCATTGTCGAACGCTCACATAATGCCATTGATTTCACGGAAATTGCCCGCATTAGCGGCTCTGTCAATTCTATCGAAACCATAAACTACCAGTACACCGACGAGAATCCCAATAGCGGAGACAACTACTACCGTCTCGTACAAATCGACACCGACGGCACACGCACGCAATCGGAAATTATTGTTGCCAAATGTCGCGACAACAAACCCGACGACATGCAGGTAGAAGCCTACCCCAACCCATTCAACGATGAACTCACAATAAGCCTATATAACTTCGATGGACAAAATACAACCATTGAAATATTCGACATGCTTGGCAAGACAATAGCGACCAAAACAATAGCAAACCCCAGCAACTACTACGAAACCACACTAAATCTTGACGGATTCCCCAAGTCCGCATATAGCGTTCGCATAAGTGCCAACGGAACTACAATCAATAAGCTTGTGATAAAGAATTAATATTACAGAGAATTTTTGTTAGCACACTCAACTCTTTCATTCTGACAATATTCCGCCAACAGGGCTAAAAGCCTAGCGGAAGACCAGTCTGTCAGTCTAACAGCCCAAACGACAGTAAGACTGTTCGCCTTTAAAGGGGCTAGCTGTCGAAAAGGCTAAAAGGCTAAAAGCCAAAAGGCTTCAAGCCTTTTAAAATCCTTGTTTTAGTGGGATTTTTGAGCAAACCGAAAGTAATGGTGAACTTGTTCAATTATTGCTGAGGTGATGCCAACATTCTCTAACAGAAAATCAGAGAAGCTAAGATGCACTGCGAGCCTGGATCCATACATATTGTTAAATCCGTCAGATGATACGTCTTAATCCTTGTTTTAGTGGAAGATGCACTGCGAGACCGAGGATACTACTTACCTTATCATAGGTAAAGAAAAGTCTTAATCCTTGTTTTAGTGGAAGATGCGCTGCGAGTTCAGTATCAAAAGTACTACACTCTCGATTCAAAGAAGTCTTAATCCTTGTTTTAGTGGAAGATGCACTGCGAGTTCTAGTAAAGACAGGGTTAACAGAGTCCTAATGAAGTCTTAATCCTTGTTTTAGTGGAAGATGCACTGCGAGATAGTTATGGCTTACACAAAAGCACATTTAGAAAGGTCTTAATCCTTGTTTTAGTGGAAGATGCACTGCGAGATTTTAGCGGATGTTATTCGTACACTTGGGGTATTATTGTCTTAATCCTTGTTTTAGTGGAAGATGCACTGCGAGTAAACTACTACAAGAAGCTGATGATAGAATCTTCGAGAGGTCTTAATCCTTGTTTTAATGGAAGATGCACTGCGAGTTGAATAATTTTAATATTTTTAAAAATGAAAGTTTACGTAAAGTCTTAATCCTTGTTTTAGTGGAAGATGCGCTGCGAGCGAAAATGAAGTTAAGGAAGGCACTGAATATGTGTGGGGGTCTTAATCCTTGTTTTAGTGGAAGATGCACTGCGAGAATTAAAGAAAAATTTTATATCGATAACTGTAAGCATGAGTCTTAATCCTTGTTTTAGTGGAATTTTAGTGCAAACCGAATGCAAACAAGCGAACTTGATTTGCTGAGGTGCAGCCTAAATAAAATGTTGTGCGAACCGAAAGCAATGGTGAACTTGTTCAATTATTGCTGAGGTGATGCCAACATTCTCTAACAGAAAATCAGCATTGCTAAGATGCAAAAGAGGCTAACAGTCGAAAAGGCTAAAAGGCTAACAGCCAAAAGACTTCAAGCCTGTGAGCCTGCAAGCCTTTAAGCCTTTGTAAAATCCTTGTTTTAGTGGAAGATGCGCTGCGAGAATAGTATCAATCAATGTGAATGGGCTTAACTCATTTGTGTCTTAATCCTTGTTTTAGTGGAAGATGCACTGCGAGTAATGAAAAAGAATGTAATTATTGCACTTATAGCAGTCTTAATCCTTGTTTTAGTGGAAGATGCGCTGCGAGATAAAATAATTTTAAATACAAACAAATAAATGTCTTAATCCTTGTTTTAGTGGAATTTTAGTGCAAACCGAATGCAATAAAATGTTGTGCGAACCGAAAGCAATGGTGAACTTGTTCAATTATTGCTGAGGTGATGCCAACATTCTCTAACAGAAAATCAGCATTGCTAAGATGCACTGCGAGTCGTCCATATTATGTGAATGATCGGGGATTCAAGAGGTCTTAATCCTTGTTTTAGTGGAAGATGCACTGCGAGTGAACTGCCAGAATTCCTGGTAGTTTTATCTGATATGGAGTTGTCTTAATCCTTGTTTTAATGGAAGATGCACTGCGAGGTTTTTACTTTCCATCCGGGACTCCCTATTAAGTTGTCTTAATCCTTGTTTTAGTGGAAGATGCGCTGCGAGAACATTGCCGAACGTCTAACTGGAACAAGACCTTTCGTCTTAATCCTTGTTTTAGTGGAAGATGCGCTGCGAGGAATGCTCAAATCATTAAACGATTAATCTATGAGTAGTCTTAATCCTTGTTTTAATGGAAGATGCACTGCGAGCTAATAGACTATAAGTTCATGAGTTTTGAATTCGCAAAAGTCTTAATCCTTGTTTTAATGGAAGATGCACTGCGAGGGCAAAATTTGTAAGTAGTTGTGCAATAAGACTTTAGATATCAATTTTAACATTTCGTTATGAAATTTTCTCCCAAAAAGTGTACCTTTTTCCCTTGAAACCACACCTAAAATAGGCGCGGATTTTGGTCAGAATGTCAAAGAACTTTTGCAAAAAAGCGATACAAAAATAAGTGATTTTTCGGACGGATGGAAAAAATGTTGCGAAAAAGTTATTAACAGAAATATAGACAATTAGACAGACTCCTTTTTTTTAGATTCTGAAACAAGTTCAGAATGACAAAAAAAGGAGAAACAAAAAAAAGCCCGAAACATCAGTCCCGGGCTAAAAACTAATTATGAAAAATTTATTTTATCTCGAAAATCTGTCCGCTGTGAAGCAACTGGTCAACAGTCTTGATTTTGGTGGTTGCAACTGCATTGTCAACCTGCTCCTGCAACTTGGTTTCGTAGGTTGCATCGTCAACGCAACGGATAACACCGATTGCCAGCGGGTAAGTCATCTTGGCGAGCAAGTAGTGGATGCTCGGATTCTTGGTTGTCATATCGTGAACGAGGATATCCTTTTCGGTTATGCCGTTTTCTCCAATCTTAACAACCTTGAGGTCAGCACCGTCAAGAACAAGACCTTTGTCGCGTTCCTTGCCGAAAATCATTGGCTTGCCGTGTTCGAGCATTACTACATTGTCGTCGCGAACATCCTTACCAATAATGCTTTCGTGAATCTTATCGTTGAAAATCACGCAGTTCTGCAAAACTTCAACAATCGAAGCACCCTTGTGAGCATTTGCTGCGATAAAGGTCTTTTCGAGGTTGCGCGGCTCCTTGTCGATAACCCTTGCGAAGAAGTTGCCTTCTGCACCAATCACAAGTTCGCCCGGCTTGAAAGGATTCTCGATTGTTCCATCGGGTGACGACTTTGTAATCGAACCGTAAGGAGTTGTAGGAGAATACTGTCCCTTTGTAAGACCGTAAATCTTATTGTTGAATACCAACACATTGATGTCGATGTTTCTGCGAATCAGGTGAATGAAATGGTTTCCACCGATAGCCATCGAGTCGCCGTCGCCGGTAGCAAGCCAAACATTGAGGTCTGGACGAGCCGACTTAAGACCAGATGCAATAGCAGCACCTCTTCCGTGCAATGTATGGAAGCCGTAAGTCTTCATGTAGTACGGGAATCGTGACGAACAGCCAATACCTGATACGAACACTATCTTTTCCTTTGGAACGCCAATCTGCGGAAGAGCATTCTGCACTGCAGCCAAAATTGAATAACTACCACAACCTGCACACCATTTTACCGGTCCTGCGGTCTGAAAGTCTTCTCTTGTAAGTTTCTGTACTTCTTCCATAACTATTATTTTTGTAACATTTGTTTAAACTTCTCTTTCAATTCACTAATAAAGAACGGCAAGCCCTGTACCTTGTTGTACTGTTCGTACGGATACTGCGGATACTGGGTGCGCAGGTAATCTGCAAACTGACCAAGGTTCAATTCGCAAACAACACGCTTCTTGAACTTCTTCAAGACATCCTCGGTGTTCTTTGGCAACGGGAAGATGTAGTTGAAGTGTGCCAAGCTGACATCGTAGCCTTCTTCTCTCATTTCCTTTACAGCCATGTTCAATGCACCGAAAGTACCGCCCCAGCCTATTACGAGTAGTTCGCCACCGTTCTGGCTACCGATGATTTCCTGCTGTGGAATGTAGTTGGCAATGCGCTGTACCTTTTCGGCACGGTAGTTTGTCATAACCTGGTGGTTCATCGGGTCGTGTGAAACATCACCGTAAACATCCGACTTTTCAAGACCGCCGATTCTGTGTTCCAAGCCCTTCTGACCCGGCAAAGCCCACATACGGTTCAACTTTTCAGCATCACGCTTATAAGGCTGATATTCGGGGTCGTTGTCCTTTACGAAAGGAGGAACAATCTTTGGTATAGCTTCGTAGTTGGGGATTTCCCACAATTCGGTACCGTTAGCCAAGTAACCGTCGGTAAGGAGGATAACCGGAGTCATGTGTTCAACAGCAATCTTGCAGGCTTCGTATGCGAAGTTGAAGCAGTTGCCTGGAGTCGAAGCAGCGATAACCGGCATTGGAGATTCGCCGTGACGACCGTGGATTGCCTGAAGCAAGTCGCTCTGTTCGGTCTTGGTTGGCAAACCTGTTGAAGGACCACCACGCTGAACATCAACGATTACCAATGGCAATTCGGTGATAACAGCCAAACCTGCAGCTTCGGTCTTAAGTGCAAGACCAGGACCCGATGTCGAGGTAACACCAAGATTTCCACCGAAGCTTGCACCTATTGCAGTACAAATACCAGCAATTTCGTCTTCTGCCTGGAAAGTCTTAACACCCAAGTGCTTGTGCTTGCACAATTCGTGCAAAATATCCGAAGCAGGAGTAATAGGATAAGAACCGAGGAAGAGCTTCAAACCAGCCTTTTCAGCACCAGCCATCAAACCCCAAGCGGTTGCAGTGTTACCTGTAATCTGACGGAACATACCCTTCTTTCCAGCAACTGGCTTTACATAGAACTGGGTTGCAATAGCCTCGAGAGTGTCGGCGTAGTTGTAACCTGCGTGAAGAACTGCAACATTCGGAGCAATCAAAGCGGGCTTCTTTGCGAACTTCTTCTCGATGAACTCTTCTTCAACCTTCATATCGCGGTTGAACAACCAGATAAGCATACCCATAACGAACTGGTTACGAGTCTTGTCGGCAGTCTTGACATCGATTCCGAGGTTGAGGTCGTTCACTGTAGAACGCGACAACGAGGTTATCGGAGCCTTGATTACTGTGTAGTCGTCGAGGTCGTTGCTCTGTAGCGGGTCGTAGTCGTAACCTGCCTTTTCGCAGTGCTTCTGGTCGAAGCTGTCAACATCCACTATGATTGTTGCGCCCGGCTTTACCCACTTCATATTGGTCTTCAAGGCTGCAGGGTTCATTGCGATGAGAACATCTGCAAGGTCGCCAGGAGTCTGTACTTCCTTTGCACCGATATGTACCTGGAATCCCGATACGCCTGCTACGGTTCCTTGAGGAGCCCTGATTTCAGCAGGATAATCCGGGAAAGTTAATAATTCGTTTCCAAATGAAGCTGAAGCATCTGAAAACTGAGTGCCTGTAAGCTGCATTCCGTCGCCAGAGTCACCGGCGAACTTTATTACAACTTCTTCAAGTTCTACTATTTTCTTTTGTTTATCACTCATTGCTGTGTATTTTAAAATTTTACCGCAAATTTATTTCTTTTATATCAATTACAATCGCTTTTTTAATTGTTATATAACACATGTTTTTAAGCATCGATATTGGCGTATGTTGCATGTGCCTCAATGAACTCACGACGCGGACCGACTTCGTCGCCCATTAGCATCGAGAAAATTCTGTCGGCTTCGCTGGCGTTTTCTATCGACACCTGCTTTACGGTTCTGCCGTTCGGGTCCATAGTGGTCTCCCAAAGCTGGTCGTCGTTCATTTCACCAAGACCTTTGTAGCGCTGAACCTTCAAGCCCGACTCGCTGCCCTTGCCCATCTCGTTGACCAAGGCGATTCGTTCTTCCTCAGTCCAAGCATACTTGCCTACATTGCCCTTCTTAACCAAGTACAGCGGAGGCATAGCTATATATAGGTATCCCTTTTCGATAATCGGACGCATGTAGCGGAAGAAGAAAGTCATAATCAGCGTTGCAATATGGCGACCATCGACATCGGCATCGGCCATGATGATAATCTTGTGATAACGAAGCTTTTCGAGGTTCAGAGCCTTGCTGTCTTCCGAGGTTCCGATTGTCACGCCGAGAGCCGAATATATGTTCTTTATTTCCTCGCTGTCGAGAACGCGGTGAGGCATTGCCTTTTCCACATTCAGAATCTTACCGCGCAACGGAAGTATTGCCTGGAAGTTCTTGTCCCTACCCTGCTTTGCCGTACCGCCTGCAGAATCACCCTCGACGAGGAAAAGCTCGCACTTTTCGGGGTCGCGGTCGGAGCAGTCGGCCAACTTGCCGGGAAGTCCAGCACCTGTCATAACATTCTTGCGCTGAACCTGCTCACGAGCCTTGCGTGCCGCAATACGCGCCTGTGCTGCAAGAACTACCTTATCGACGATTGCCTTTGCCTCGTTGGGATTCTCCTCGAGGTAAATGCTAAGCATCTCGCTTACAGCCTGGTCAACTACACCTATAATATCACTGTTACCGAGTTTGGTCTTTGTCTGTCCTTCGAACTGCGGTTCTGCAACCTTGACCGAAATAACAGCGGTAAGACCTTCGCGGAAGTCATCGCCGTTGATTTCGACCTTTGCCTTTGCCAGCATTCCCGAAGTTTCGGCGTAGTTCTTCAAGGTTCTTGTCAAACCACGGCGGAAACCTGTCAAGTGAGTTCCACCCTCTATCGTGTTGATGTTGTTTACAAACGAGTGAAGGTTTTCGGTGTATTCGTTGTTGTACTGAAGTGCGATTTCAACAGGAACGCCATTCTTTACGGTCGAAGTGTGGATAACGCTGCCAGTAAGCTTTTCGCGGCCTTCGTCGAGGTATTCAACGAATTCGCTCAAGCCGTGTTCCGAATAGAATTCCTTGCGGAGATTTTCGCCGTTCTCGTCCTTTGTCCTTTCGTCCTCGAGAACAAGCCTTATGCCCTTGTTCAGGTACGACAAGTCGCGGATACGGGTTTCAAGGATATCGTACTTGTATTCGGTGACGGTGAAAATTGTATCATCTGGCCAGAATTCCACCTGAGTACCAGTCTTGTCCGAGTCGCCGATAACTTCAACCTGAGTCATAGGCTTTCCGTAGGCGTATTCCTGACGGTACATCTTGCCTTCGCGGCAAACGGTAGCGATGAGTTTCTTCGACAATGCGTTGACGCAGGAAACACCTACGCCGTGCAGACCGCCGGAAACCTTGTACGACCCCTTGTCGAACTTACCGCCTGCGTGAAGAACCGTCATAACGACTTCGAGAGCCGACTTGTGTTCCTTCTCGTGCATTCCGACAGGAATACCACGGCCGTTATCCCTGACAAGTATCGAATTGTCCTTTCCGATGCGGACATATATCTCGTTGCAGTAGCCTGCCATAGCCTCGTCGATAGAGTTATCAACAACCTCATATACGAGATGGTGCAGACCTTTTTCACTAATATCACCAATGTACATGGCCGGACGCTTACGCACAGCCTCCAAACCTTCCAGAACCTGAATGCTATTCGCAGAATAGTCTGCGCCCGATTGCTGGGCATTTACAGCGCCGTTCTGTTCCAAGTCTTTATCTTCTGCCATAAAAATTATTTATTTTCTAAAAACGTGCGCAAAGGTAACAATTTTCCATCGGAAAAACGAAGTTTTTAAAGATAGTTATTAACCGTTTTGGATGGGAAAAGTTGACAAAAAAAGGTTTGATGGCTCGAAGGCGAAAAGGCTTGAAAACGAAAAAGGAATGCAATTCGTGCATTCCTCAATGTTGACTGTCTGGATATCGAACCTTTAGCTCATGTACTGCAAACATTATGAATATTGTTGGCATTATAAATGTTATTTTCAGGATTGCAAATCCTTATATTCTAGCCTTCGGGAGTACAAATCCCGAAGGATAGAGATATTGTTGGCTTTATAGATGTTATTTCACAGGATTGCAAATCCTTATATTCTAGCCTTCGGGAGTACAAATCCCGAAGGACAGACAAACAGAAAGGCATACTGAAGTCTTTCATCCAATATGCCTTCTTGAAACAACGGCTTTCTACAAATTATTTCTCTTTTCAAGCTCCCACACTATCGGACAAGTGTTTTTCTCGCTTAATTTGGCTTTGTCCTTCAATATCTTGAAGTCGTCTTTGTGTGCTGGATTGTTCAGCCATTCTGCAAACTTTTCATAATCTAAAATCAGTGGGAGTTTAAACTCCTTGCATAAGGATTTCCCTGACCACATTAGCATAAATTCATCACAATATTCGCCGACCTTGTCGAAACCATAATTCGCGAAACGCTTGATTAGGTTCAGTCCGCCCGGAGTGACACCGCCACGAGTTGTTAATTTTTCACCGACCTGCATATATTCGGCAACACTTCGTATCAGTCTGTCCAATTCTTCCTCGGCAAACGGTTCTGATGTTTCATTGCCAACGTGCAAATAATTATAATTGTCCTGGCGGGGAAGCAATATAAGGCATTTGCCCGGTTGTTCGGCGAGGCTAAATGTTATATGGACTCCATATCTACAACTCCACAACAAGTCGCTTTTGACTACATTATATTTGCATTCGATGTCGGTGCTATCTCTATGGCAACCCGAAAGTGTACAATCGCCAAATATCGTCACTGATGCGGGAATCTTCATCTTTAATTTCTCGCAATTCCTAAACGCATATATTCCTATTTCTGTCACCGAATCGGGAATCGTAAAGTCTGTCAGTTTCACACAATCGTCAAAAGCCGAATTGCCAATTTTTGTGAGAGATTTCCCCAATGCTACCGATTTCAGCTTTTTGCAACTGCCAAATGCATCCTTGCCAATTTCTGTCACCGAGTCGGGAAGCACAATTCCAGTCAGGCTGCTACAATCAGAAAATACAGCGTTGCCAATTTTTGTTAGTGATTTACCAAGTGTTGCCGACTTGAGCTTCTTGCAACCTGAAAATGCAAAATCACCGATATATGCAACCGAATCGGGAACGACAACCGATGTTAGTTCGTTGCAGTCGCCAAATGCGTTGCGAGCGATACCCCTTGTGCCTTCCGCTATTGTCAAAGAGCCTGAAAGTGAGTTACCCTTGCATCCGAGACACCATCCATCAAGATACAGGACTCCGTCGGGCTGGCTGTTGTACCACGCGGTGCCGAAGAATGTACTATTGGCTATGCTTGTAAGTGATTCGGGAATTGTAATGCCCGCAAGTCCGCTACAGCCCGAAAAAGCGTGTGGCATAATGCGAGTTACCGAACTTGGGACTGTCAGCATTGTAAGCCCTGTGCAACCTAGGAATGCACTCCATCCTATGCTAGTTACGGAATCGGGGATTTTTACCGATTTCAAGCAAGTCGCATACGAAAAGGCAAAAGCGTTTATTTCCGTTATGGAATCGGGAATAACCAAGTCGGTGACCAGCTCGTTATTAATGTATAGGTTATGTGCTTTATTAAGCGGATTCGAGTGCAGGTCACCAAAAAATATTTTGCACCAGCCGGCAATATCACCGCCAAAATGCACAGCAGTCAAACTGTCACAGTCCCAAAAAGCAGAATCAGGAATACCTTTTACATTGCTACCAATATTTATGGTCGTAAGCGATGTGCAACCATCGAATATGCTATAATTACAACCCTCCTCGTCGTCAAATCCTATTGACATACAATCAGTTGCATTGTAGTTGATGGTTTTCAGACTGCTACATTGGTCAAATGCACCTGTACCGATTGTTGTAACAGATTTGCCAATTGTCACTTCTACTAGACCTTTGCAACTATCAAAGGCATAACTGTCAATTTCCATTACAGAATCTGGAATTACAACCGATGTCAAATTATCGCAGGCGTAAAACGCTTGGTTGTCAATCTTTTTCACGGAATCAGGAATTACCAGTTCTCCGCTGAAATCACAATCGCACTCTACAAGTACGCCATCTTCAATCTTTAATGCTTTTTCTAAGTCTTTCATATACATTTATTTTTAATTAATTTTCAATTCATCATTCCTCTTGCCCCCTAACCGCTTCGGTCAATCCCCAAAATAGACCGGAAGCGGAAGGGAAAACAGCAAGGCATTTTTTCATTTTTTCATGGTACTATTTTCGGTGTTCATTCACGAGACAAAGGTAAAGGGCATTTTTACGCACCTTTGGTTTTTGCTAGTAGCAGAACACTTGTTGCTGATTATCAACACATAAAAAAAGGACGGCTTGTGACCGTCCAATTGTTTTGTTTTAAAGCTAGTGTAAAATATTGGCTCTAGTTCGATATTGAACTGATTTTTTGTGGTTTTTATAACAGATAGATTATCATTATGTTAAGAAAAGAGACCGTCATTCCACAAGTCAGAACATACACGCGATACGGAACGGGGAGCGTTGTAATGTTCGACTATGCGGAATCTCATTTGTGTACTTAATGGGGATTCCGTATAAGTGAACTCACAAGCAACGTTCCTTATGCTGTTCGTTCAACTTTACGGAATGACGGCAAAGGGTTGGCAAAAAAATCAGAATAATTTCAGTTGTTTGTAAAACTAGAGCCTTGTTTTAAAGTTAGTGTAAAATATTATCTGGAAAAACTTTCCGATTCTATTTTTCTGTACAATCTAAGATACGACTCGTTTCTCGCACTGAACTTGCCTAAATCTATGTATTCCTGGGAAAGACCGATGCCATAGCTTGAATTGCCGTATGAATCCTTGCCCTTAATTTCCAAAAGATATGATATTTTATACTCTTCTTTTAGTGTCTCTACATCAAATTCTTCTTTGAAAAATTTATTTATTGCGGTAACAGCAGGCAAAAATGTGTTCACCCCCTTGTCCCACCATGACATAATATCTGCTTCACTCTTACTGCCGGAGCCACTTATATCCCAATAAATTGACAGCAAAACTTCCTTGTAATTCTCCAGCTCGACCTGAGAAACAAATCTTGGCGAGTTATATCCCAAAAGTTCTATCTGCTGCAGATAAAAAATGTATAACACTTTGGATACATTGCCTCTACCGAACGACACCTTTTTGTTTTCTTTTTCGGAGATTTTAAGGTAAATGTTATTGTCCTTGATGAAAATCGGACATACCTTTCTCAACTTGCCCTTTCTCTGTTTCTCGTTCAGATATGTTGACATAAGTTCTTCAGGAGTAATGCCGATATTGTGTGCAATTCGTTCCAATTTTTCATCAATCTCCGATAATCCCTGTTGCATAGCTCTAGTTACTCTCCTAGGCTCTGGCAGATTAGTAACCTGAAAACCCATCATCAGCCCAAAGCCACTTGACGACGGACCTGGATACTGGTCAAACCTATCATATTCTTTTTCGTGCTGATATTCAGCATACGATTTACCCATCAGCCGTCCGAAATCCTTCTCTGCCACATAACGGGCAAACGATTTTGCTTTTCCAAAAGCATTTTCCGCGGAAATTGAGTCAAAATCCTGATAGTAACAAACCGCGTAATCGTCTTCCATCACATTGCCAATGGTGAATTTGGGCACGCAACGGGCGGTAAGACTTCCGCCTTTGTCGGCGCAAAGACATTCGCGCATATTTTCTACAACTTCGTCAACTTCTTCGGCATCGTATTTGTCGCCCAACTGCGAGCGCAAATAGTCGCCATCAAGTTCCTTCTGCGACACATACTGCAACTTTATCGCGAACGGCAACATATCCCTATCTCTGAACAGCGGACCATCCTGTTGCAACTGGCGCATTGTGTCATTCAGAGCCTCGTTGGCGAGACTTTCCACATAGTAAATTGTGTCGTAGCGAAGCGGCACTGGGCTTGGAAGCGAGGTGGTTGTATAGTCGAAAATCATCCTGTTATATTTTTGTTTAGTTCTATATTTTTCTACAATGTCTTTAAACCATAGGCATCACAAAATTACATATTATTGCTGAAATATCAAAATTAAGAATGATTATCAAAAACTATCTCATTAGAAAGTCCGTACGAGAAAACTATATTTCCATCTGTTCCATTGTCCAGTTTATACTTTCCACCCAGTAGCTCATTCTGAACATATCGTACTTCCTCCCGCCATTGATTACATTGTCAATGCTGTCAAGCCTATTCCTAATTTTATCAATTGAGTCGTATGGCAAAAAAAGTTTCAGCACACAAGTCCTGTCGATTTTTATGTAGAGCGACATCGACTTGAGGTTTCGTTTTATGTGGTATTCGCACCCAAGCGACTTCATTTTCTTCTTTACCAGTGCCGTAACGCCCAAATCCCCAACTTCCTTCGACATTTCCAGCTTTTTATTCTCTATGTTCCATCCGTCCAACTCGTCATTCCAAACAGGGAACATCTTGTCCAGTTGCTTCAGTTGCTCCACACCAATCTCCTTATAGTAAAATTTCTTCATACAATTATCGGATACACGGATTATGATACAGTTGTCTTTTGCTATTACCGAGAAGTTTTCAAATGATATGTTTGCCTCTTCCAAGGTTTTGTTAAGCGAGGCACCTGTTCCTGTATTTTCGCGGTTTTCCAGAAGAAACGACTCTATCCTGTATTCCAGAATGCGAGCCACAGAACATTTCCCTTTCAACACCCAATTGCGCTGCCTTTCCTTTATTTTGTCGCCGAGCGTATCTATCAGGTCGGCAAACTCCTTTTCCCATTCGGGCATCCTGCGGTCAACCTCCTTTATGTATTCAATAAAGTTAGGAATTTTGTCAACATACAGCGGAGACCAATGGATATTCTTTTTTATTTCAACGATTTTATTCTTGATATGCGCACTTACATGAAAATCCACATTTTTAAGTTTTACCAGCAAATCGTCATAGTAATGTCCGATTTTTTTTATTGTCGCATCCGGGAAAAAACTTTCTATTGTCTCGACATTGCAACTTGTGAGCATTTCCTTTATGTCCGGTGTCTGTTTCTGGTTATGTTGTGCAAGTAGCATTTCCAGTTTTTCATCGTAAAATGCCCTCTGGATGTCCTGTGGATACAATGCAAATTCCTTAATCCTTTTCTCTATTTCCATATTTCCTTACTTTGATTTCAATGCAAAATAATGGAATATATGGATGCGGACGGGAGTTTTGCTAGTAGCAGAGTTTTTGCAGCGGTAAAAAAATGGAAACTCAGACGATTTTTGGCGTATAGGAAATGCAATCGGAGCGAACCCAATCGTCAATCCAAAAATCTAAAATTCTCAATCGTAATTCGTAAATCGTAAATCCCTTTACCACTTCACTTCTTCCCTATTTATCGGCATGGTCATGCACCTTGCACCACCACCGCCACGGGGAAGTTCGCTGCCGGCAAAGGTTACGACAAACTTTTCGTAGTTGTGCATATCAACCGAGCCCTTGCAGACATCAGCAGCCTTCAGTACGGCAAAACCGGCCTTGTCGAGAGCCTCGATGGTCTTCCAGTTGCGCTCGTAACCTATGACCTTGCCTTCGCCCAAAGCAAAGAAGTTTGCTCCGCTGTGCCACTGTTCGCGTTGCTGAACCCAGGCATCGTCGCCACCGCAGACGACAGGATTAAGGTCGAAGCCCAAATCGCGTGCGCCCTGCAGGAAATTCGGTTTCTGGTGATATGTAATTTTCCCGTTATCTATCTCAATATGAGTGGTCTGCAAGTGCGAATACTTGGCATTCTTGCGGATGATTGGTTCAAACATCATGCAACGGTCCTTGTCGAGGAAGGTGAACACCATATCGAGATGAATGAACGACTCGGGCGTTTCGGGCAATTCCTGAACAAGAATGTTGAACTTGGGCTTGCGAGCCTTGAAATATTCGGCAAGAAACTCAATTCCTTTCTTGTTGGTTCTGATGCCGTTACCGATGAACAAAGTATCGTCGCGGACTATCAGCACATCGCCGCCCTCGGTACGGGCAGTCGGCTCCCATTCGCCAGCATTTATCGACTCGCAACCGAAATAGTTCTCGAAAATAGCACGGTAGATGATGTTTTCGCGCATACGCACCTTGAACGACATTGTGTTCATAAGAAGCATATTGTACATCGACGATGCAGCATCGCGGGTAAAGAACAAATTGTACAACGGCTTGAGAATGAAGCGCTCGTCCTCGTATTTTGCAGGGTCAACCCCTCTCCTGTATTCAAAGCCTTCGACAAGTTCGCGAGCCAATGTCTTCTCATCGTGCGACAGGAGTTCGTCACAAAGGAAACCGCAGTCGTCAAGACGGCAGGAAGTTTCCACGAGATTTTTCTTTACATTCTCATTCTTAAGCACTTCGGCAAGCAAATCGACTACCTGATAAGTCTTTGTCCAACGCGAGAGCACGCCCTCGAAATTGGCATATTCGCCATCGACTAACTTTTTGTTTAAAATATCGCTGTACAATGCTTCGTGTGCATTTTCGGGAGTCATACGCTCGATCTCGATTCCCGGACGATGCAGCAGAACCGCATTGAGTTTTCCTATTTCAGAATAAAGTCTAACCTTGTTATCCATAAATTATTTTTTAGGTCACGGAGAACATCAGCCAAAACATTCTCCGTCAAGCAGAAAAGCCGTTTCACGACAACAATTCCACTCGGGTGCAAAGATAAGACAATTTTCGGAATTTATGGGTTCCGATAAAATTTATTTGGTGTTATATAGCACGGCTCTTTCATTTGACCGCCCCCTGAGCCTGTCGAAGGGTAAGGTTAGTAGCATTATATCATTTCGTTACCTTGACTTCGACAAGCTCAGCCAGCGGATTTATTCAAACGCTAACTGTCTGTATCACAAGCAACAACACTGTCCAAATGAAAGAACCGTGGTTATAAAGCAGAAATCACAAGAAAAACAAATAGTTATCTCAAAAAAAAACTATATACGTGTTGACACAATGTGATTTTTCCTATGCCCTCTGAGTCATTACTCGCAAGCTTCGTGCACTAAAGGGTCCGTAAAACAGAACGAACAGCATAAGGAACGTTGCTTGTGAGTTCGT
>CACYQN010000009.1:0-13016 GCA_902776565.1 uncultured Bacteroidia bacterium | reverse complement strand
CGTATCGCGTTATTGTTTGCTTAGCAGATGCTTTTGCGCCTCAGCATAGTAAACAAGTTTCCTCTGCCTTTGGCTGTTAAAGCATTCTAACTTGCGGAATGACAGAAGAGTGACATAATTTTTAGTCAACTTGTATATAGTTCCCATAAAAAAAAGCGACTTTCGTCGCTTTTTTTATTACAGCAGATGAAAACTAGCCGTCAGTCCCGCCATCACAATGCTGACCATACTCATCAGCTTGATAAGGATGTTCAACGACGGTCCCGACGTATCCTTGAACGGGTCGCCGACTGTATCCCCGACCACTGTTGCCTTATGATTTTCAGAACCTTTACCGCCGAAGTTCCCTTCCTCGACATACTTCTTGGCATTGTCCCACGCGCCACCTGCATTAGCCATAAACACGGCAAGCACAAATCCGCACGACAATCCGCCTACAAGAAGTCCAATCACACCGGGAACGCCAAGGAACAGACCAGTGAGAATCGGCACTACTATCGCCAGAATCGACGGCAACAGCATTTCCCTCTGGGCACCGCGTGTCGAAATAGCCACGCAACGCTCGTAGTCGGGTTCGGCCTTGCCTTCCAATATGCCCTTGATGGTGGCAAACTGTCGGCGCACCTCCTCAACCATCTTCTGGGCGGCACGACCTACCGCGTTCATTGTCATACCGCAGAAAACAAACGCCATCATAGCACCAATGAACACGCCGACAAGCACTATCGGGTTCATAAGGTTCACATTGTAGGCATCCATAAAGTCAACCAAAGTAGCCTTTGCCGCCTCAACACCATTAGGCAGGTTCTCGCCCACACGCACAAGCGCAATCTTGATTTCCTCGATGTACGATGCCAGAAGTGCAAGTGCCGTCAGTGCCGCCGAGCCAATTGCAAAGCCCTTGCCTGTAGCGGCTGTGGTATTTCCAAGAGCATCAAGGGCATCGGTACGCTTGCGGACTTCGGGGTCAAGACCGCTCATCTCGGCATTGCCACCGGCATTGTCGGCTATAGGTCCGTAGGCATCGGTAGCAAGGGTGATTCCAAGCGTCGAAAGCATTCCCACGGCTGCAATTCCGATTCCGTAAAGCCCTGTCTGCAAGTTCATTGCAGTAAATTCAATATTGAAACCATTTGCACAAAGATATGCAAGGACAATTGCTACGCCGACCGTCACAACTGGAATTGCCGTGGAAAGCATACCGAGTCCCAAGCCCGAAATTATCACCGTAGCAGGACCTGTCTTCGAACTTTCGGCAACCTTCTGTGTAGGCCTGAAACTTTGTGAAGTATAGTATTCTGTTGATTTTCCAATTATTACACCAGCAAGCAAACCGACTACCACCGAAAGCGAAGTCTGCCACCACTGGTTTGTCTCGGTGCCGAACAGCCAAGCGAAGATTCCAAATGTCGCCACTGCGATAAGGACAGAAGCCACATTAGTACCGCGCGACAAAGCTCCGAGAAGATTCTTCATATTGGCGTTTTCCTTAGTGCGGACAAGGAATATACCTATAATAGATAATAGCACTCCGACCGACGCAATAAGCATAGGCGCAAGCACAGCCTTAACCTGCATATCGGCGCCGGCAGCACTTTCGGAAGCAGCTGTGGCAAATGCCGAAGCACCGAGAGCCATCGTCGCAAGGATAGAACCTGCGTACGATTCGTACAAGTCAGCCCCCATACCTGCCACATCACCTACATTGTCGCCAACGTTATCGGCAATTGTCGCAGGATTGCGTGGGTCGTCCTCGGGAATGTTGAACTCGGTCTTGCCTACAAGGTCGGCACCAACATCGGCAGCCTTGGTGTAGATACCTCCGCCGACACGTGCAAACAGAGCCTGAGTAGAAGCGCCCATACCGAAAGTTAGCATTGTGGTGGTTATCGTTATAAGGTCGCCCTGAGCACCGACCAGTTCGAGCAACTTGGTGTATTTCAGCACGAGAAACCACACCGAAACATCAAGGAGAGCAAGTCCCACGACGACCAAACCCATCACCGCACCAGAACGGAAAGCCACTTTCAGACCGCTGTTCAGCGAGTTGCGGGCGGCATTGGCGGTACGGGCAGAAGCGTAGGTTGCAGTCTTCATACCGAAGAAACCGGCAAGAGCCGAGAAGAAACCGCCAGTGAGGAAAGCAAACCACACTATGCCGTTCTGCAGGTGGAAATAAGCCATTACGCCGAAAACTACAGCCAGCACAGCGAACACAATGCCCACGACCTTATACTGCTGCTTCAGGTAAGCCATTGCACCGTTGCGGACGTGTCTGGCAATCTTTTTCATCAAATCGGTACCTTCATCCTCCTTCATCATCTGCTTGAAAAAGATGAAAGCAAACAGGAGAGCCAAAACCGATGCTCCCAACGTCAAAAATATAATCCAGTCCATAGCATAAATAATTAACAATTAACAATTTATAATTAACAATTGACAATTACAAAATCATCAAATTTTCAAATCTTCAACAATCTCAACGTTCAGTCGTGGCACACCGCGACGCAACAAATTTACACCCTTTTCCGAAGATAGAATTATTTTTTTGAAAAATTAGCCTAACGGCATAGATGCTTGCAAATAATAATTAAATTTGCACCCGAAAATTAACAAACATCGGCTATTGCAGTTGTCTGGATAACAACGCTGTGACAGCCACAAATTTATCTGTAATATGAGAAATAAATATAGAACATTAAACGCAAACGAGTTCGACAGCGCAATTGCCGACAGCCATACCACAATTCTTGATGCACGCTCAGCAAAAGATTTCGCCGAGGAGCACATCCGCAATGCAATAAACATTGACGTGAGCAGTCCCGATTTCATTTACGAAGCCAATGCAAGACTGCATAGGGAGAATCAAATTGCCGTTTACTGCAAAAGCGGTGTCCGTAGCAAAATGGCAGCCACCCTCCTCTCCAACCAAGGATTCGACATCGTTTACCTAAACGGTGGAATATCGGAATGGAAAAAGGCTGGCAAGGCAACGGAAAGGTAAAATGTATGAAACGAACCGTAATAATATTAATCGTCATCGCCATCGTTGCGGTGGGCGTGACCGCAATAATTTACTTCAGCAACATGAACAGCAAGTTTACCACGTTGAATGCCAACGACTTTGAAAAAGCAATCTCCGACAGCGCAACCATAGTCCTCGATGTGCGCAGTGCCGACGAATATGCCGGCGGACACATCCCCAACGCCATAAACATCGACGTGAACCGCGCTGGTTTCCTCTACGAAGCCGACGAGCGACTGCCCAAGGACAAGACCATTGCCGTATATTGCCACGGCGGAGTGCGTAGCAGAAAAGCCGCTTCCCTCCTCTCCGACAACGGCTTCTGCATCCTCAACCTCGACGGCGGAATCAAGGAATGGATGAGCGCAGGAAAAGAAACGACGGGGGATTAGATGACTAACAGTCTAACGGTCTAACAGACTGACGGACGAAAAGGATGAAAGGCTGACGGACGAGAAGCCAAAAGAGAACAACAGCAACAGCAATAATGTACGGACGCAAAATTTTGCGTCTCAATCCCAAAACGGCAAAACCATTGAATCTGTAGTGTAGTTGCGCGCAACGACACTACAACAGAACCCATTGAACGTTAAACATTGAACCCCTTAAACATATCCGAGGCACAAAAAAAAGCGACACCCGAAAGTGCCACCTTTAATGTTTTCACAACGGAATAATCCTTATTGTGATTTGCTTAAAATTTGTTCGACAAAAATATGCAAAACATATTTATCCACAAAGAAAAATTTCATTAAATTTGCGGATGTAATTTTTAAACCAATTTTTAACTAGTAACTAAACAGATATAATATATGAAGAAAATTCTAGGTTTAGACTTGGGAACCAGTAGCATAGGCTGGGCTGTAGTGAATGAAGCAGAAAACACAAACGAAAAATCATCAATAGTAAAATTAGGTGTAAGGGTGAATCCGCTTACAGTTGATGAGTTGACAAATTTCGAAAAAGGAAAAAGCATTACGACAAATGCAGACAGAACCCTAAAACGCAGTATGCGTCGTAATCTGCAACGCTACAAACTTCGTCGAGAAAACCTGATTGAAATTTTGAAAGCACACGGTTTTATCAACGATGAGACCATTTTGTCGGAGAATGGCAACAGAACCACATTCGAAACTTATAGGCTGAGAGCAAAAGCCGCTACCGATGAAATCTCATTGCAGGAATTTGCCCGTGTTCTCCTTATGATTAATAAGAAACGTGGTTACAAGAGCAGCCGTAAGGCAAAATCTACAGAAGAAGGGCAATTGATTGACGGAATGGAAATTGCAAGACAACTTTACGACAACAATCTAACTCCCGGACAATTCTCCCTAAACCTGTTGAAGCAAGGCAAGAAATATTTGCCTGACTTTTATCGTTCCGACTTACAGGCAGAATTTGACAAGGTATGGAATTTCCAAAAACAATATTATCCTGACATTCTGACTGATACATTAAAAGAAGAATTACGAGGCAAAAACAAAACACAATCGTGGGCAATTTGTGCAAAACCCTTTAACATTGTTGGTTTTAAACGTACAGGAAAAGCCGCCGAGCAAAAAATAGAAAACTACCAATGGAGAGCCAATGCCCTATCGGAAAAACTTGGGCTTGAAGAACTTGCAGTTGTTCTTAGCGAAATAAACGGCCAGAGTAACAGCGCAAGCGGATATTTGGGTGATATAAGTGACCGAAGCAAAGCATTGTATTTCAACCACCAGACAGTTGGTCAATATCAAATGTCGGAATTGGCAAAAGACCCGAACCACAGACTAAAAAACGAAGTTTTCTATCGTCAGGATTATCTCAACGAATTTGAAACCATTTGGGAAACACAAGCAAAATACCACAAGGAACTTACGCCCGAACTCAAAAAGGAAATCCGCGATGTTGTAATATTCTACCAGCGTCCACTAAAATCGCAAAAGGGATTAATCTCTTTTTGCGAGTTTGAGAGCAAACAGATTGAAATAGAAATCGATGGCAAAAAAATAAAGAAAATTACAGGTAGCCGTGTATGTCCAAAATCATCGCCCCTATTCCAAGAATTTAAGATTTGGCAAATACTGAATAACATACAAGTATCAACAAAACAAGAACATAGCAAACGATTCCTAACCCAAGAAGAAAAAGAATTGTTATTTGCAGAACTAAACTACAAGGAAAAACTGACAAAATCAGATGCTCTTGATTTATTATTTGGCAAAACAAAGGATTACGATTTAAACTATAAAGAACTTGAAGGGAATAAGACACAAGCCGCTCTATTCAAAGTTTATCAGACTATTATTGAAATGAGCGGTAATGGTGAATTCAATTTTGCCAAACTGTCTGCAGAAAAAGCAATAGCCAAAACAACAGAAATTTTTAACAAATTAGGCATTTCCTCACAAATACTAATATTTGATTCAAACAAAGATGAGGAAACACAGCCGATGTTCAAATTATGGCATCTCTTGTACTCTTTCGAAGGTGATAATTCTGTTACAGGGAACGATAAACTGATTAATAAACTTTCTGAACATTATGGTTTTGCCAAAGAATATGCAGAAGTTCTTGCTGGTGTAGTTTTCCAACCCGATTATGGAAGTTTAAGCACAAAAGCAATTAAAAAGATATTGCCACATCTAAAAGATGGCCTTGATTACAGTGTTGCTTGCGAATATGCAGGTTATCGCCACTCGAAACGCTCACTTACGAAAGAAGAACTTGAGCAAAAAGTACTTAAGGACAAACTCGAACTATTACCAAGAAATAGCCTACGCAATCCAGTTGTTGAAAAGATTCTGAACCAAATGATTAATGTTGTGAATGGAGTCATTGACGAGTATGGAAAGCCAGACGAAGTACGCATTGAACTTGCCCGTGAACTGAAAAAATCTGCCAAGGAACGTGAAGAACTTACAACCTCTATAAACCAGACAACTAAACTGCACGAAGAGTATGTCAAAAAACTTCAGGCTCCACCATTCAATCTTGAACATGTCAGCAGAAATGATATTATAAGGTACAAACTATATCTTGAACTCGAAAAGAATGGCTTCAAGACTCTGTATTCGAACACATACATTCCTAAGGAAAAAGTATTCTCAAAGGAATTCGACATTGAACACATAATTCCACAGGCAAAACTTTTCGACGATTCATTCTCCAACAAGACGCTGGAGGCAAGAAATGTAAACCTAAAAAAGAGCAATGCTACTGCATACGATTTTGTTTTGGCTGAATATGGAAAAGAAAAGGCTGAAGAATACAAAAACAGAATTGAAGATTTGTATGCAGACAAAGCAATAAGCAAAACAAAACGCGATAAACTTCTAATGAAGGAAGCTGATATTCCTAGCGGATTCATCAACCGAGATTTGCGCGACTCACAATACATTGCCAAACAAGCACGTGAAATGCTCGAAGGTATTGTAAAATTTGTTGTGCCGACAACAGGAAGCATTACAGACCGTTTACGCGACGACTGGCAATTGGTAAATGTTATGCAGGAACTCAACTGGGACAAATACAATAAGTTGGGATTGACTTACTATGAACAAGACCGTGACGGCAGACAAATTCCAAGAATCAAGGATTGGACCAAACGAAACGACCATCGCCATCACGCTATGGATGCACTGACAATTGCATTTACAAAACATAGCTACATTCAGTATCTCAACAACTTGAATGCTCGTGTACAAAAAGGTGTTGATGAATATTTCGACCTAGATATGGTTGAACTGAGCGACCTTAGCAAAGAACAGCGTTCTTCCGCAATTTATGGAATCGAACGAAAAGAACTTGAACGCGATGAACACGGAAAACTTCGCTTCAAACCGCCAATGCCATTGGACGAATTCCGCGCCGAGGCAAAACGACAGTTGGAAAATATCATCATATCCAACAAAGCCAAGAACAAGGTTGTAACACAGAACATCAACACAAGCAAGAAAAAAATTGGCAAAAACAAGAAAGTTCAACTTACGCCACGCGGACAACTGCATCTTGAAACTGTTTACGGAAGCAGCAAACGCTATGTAACCAAGGAAGAAAAGGTTAACGCCTCATTCGATGTCGAAAAAATAATGACAGTCGCAAGTCCTCGTTATCGTGAGGCATTGTTAGCTCGACTCAAGATATTTGGAGGAGACCCGAAGAAAGCCTTTACAGGCAAAAACACTCTTGAGAAACTTCCGGAATGGCTAAACGAGCAGCATACGGAAAAAGTTCCCGAGAAAGTAACAACAGTCGAATTTGAAACAATCTACACTATCCGCAAGGAAATATCACCAGACTTAAAGATTGACAAAGTTGTTGATGCTCAAATCCGTCGCATCTTGCAAGCACGTCTGGATGAATTTGGTGGCGATGCAAAGAAAGCCTTCTCAAACCTTGATGAAAATCCTATTTGGCTCAACAAAGCAAAAGGCATTTCAATTAAACGAGTAACAATCACTGGTATTAACAATGCCGAAGCATTACACGACAAGCGTGACAAGGAAGGCAATCTGATTCTTGACGGAAATGGCAATCCTCAACCAGTTGATTTTGTAAATACAGGCAACAACCATCACGTTGCAATATACCGCAAGCCTAAGTTGGACAAGAATAACGAGCCTCTTCGCGATGAGAACGGCAATATTCAATACGAACTTGACGAGCAAATTGTATCATTCTACGAAGCGACTTCTCGAGCAATGCAGAATTTGCCAATAATAGACAAAACCTATAAGCAGGAAGAAGGCTGGCAATTCCTGTTTACAATGAAACAGAATGAATATTTTGTTTTCCCTCGCTACGATGCTGATGGCAATATAATTTTTAATCCTAAGGATTACGATGAATCGTGGTTCTTAAATCCAGAAAATTATGCAGAAATAAGTCCAAATCTGTATAGAGTACAGAAAATGACAACAAAAGATTATTTCTTTAGGCATCATCTGGAAACAACAGTTCAAGATATATCAGTTCTAAAAGGTACTACGTGGAAACGTTTTGGTTTGAATGGAATAGAAAACATTGTTAAAGTTCGTGTTAACCATATAGGCAAAATTGTTTCGGTTGGGGAATATTAAAAGGACGTTACTATGACCAACATCAAACTATTTCAGGACAAGAAAATCCGTTCCGCGTGGAATGAAGAGGAAGAACAATGGTACTTCTCGGTGGTTGATGTAGTAGAAGCATTGACCGACTCGCCAAATCCTCGCCAGTACTGGCGGAAAATGAAAGACCGTGATTTAAAGGAATATGAGTCGTACCCATTTGGGGTACAACTGAAAATGCCAAGTGCCGATGGCAAAAAATATGCTACCGACTGCGCTAATGTAAAAGGCATTTTTCGTATAATTCAGTCAATCCCTTCTCCCAAGGCAGAACCATTTAAACTATGATAAAGCGCACCCTATATTTCGGCAATCCAGCCTACCTTTCGCTTAGAAACCAGCAGCTTGTGGTGTCTATTCCGCCAAAGGACGGCGAGGAAGCCACAGAACGAACCATACCTATAGAAGATTTAGGCTTCGTGATGCTCGACAATCCGCAGATTACAATAACACACGGTGCATTGGGTGCGCTTGTCGAAAACAACACCGCCGTAGTTACCTGCGACAGCCGACATATGCCGGCAGGTCTGCTTCTGCCGACCGAAGGTAATACCACGCAGAGCGAACGCTACCGCAACCAGATTGAAGCCTCGCTCCCACTGCGCAAGCAAATTTGGCAGCAGACTGTGCAGGCAAAAATCCGCAATCAGGCGGCAGCACTCGAGAAACGGCGCGGCAAAAGTTTCGGCAATATGCTCGCCTGGGCCGACGATGTGCGCAGTGGCGACAGCGACAACCTCGAAGCACGTGCAGCAGTATTCTACTGGGACAACCTGTTTGCTGTAGAAATAGACAAGTTCCGTCGCGACCCCGACGGCGATATGCCAAACGCCATCCTCAACTACGGCTACGCAATACTGCGGGCGATAATTGCACGAGCACTGGTAGGAAGCGGACTCCTCCCCACCCTCGGCGTTTTCCACCGCAACCGCTACAACGCCTACTGCCTTGCCGACGACATAATGGAACCCTACCGTCCATACGTCGACCTTATGGTTTGCGACATTCTCGACGAGTTCGGGATGCCCGAAAAGATGAACCGCGACATAAAGGCGAAACTCCTCACCCTGCCAACCGTTGATGTGGTGATTGACGGCAAGCGCAGTCCGCTGATGATTGCCGCCTCGCAGACAAGCGCATCGCTGGCACGATGTTATGCAGGCGAAATCCGCAAGGTAAGCTATCCCGAGATGTAATGGAACGATTCAGCGAATACCGAATAATGTGGGTGCTAGTATTCTTCGACCTTCCTACCGAGACAAAGAAAGAACGCAAGGTTGCCGCAGCATTCCGCAAGCAGCTCATCAGCGACGGATTCACTATGTTCCAGTTCTCAATCTACATCAGGCACTGCCCCAGCAGCGAGAATGCCGACGTACACATCAAGCGCGTAAAACTGCATCTGCCCGAACTTGGCAAGGTCGGAATCCTATGCATCACCGACAAGCAGTTCGGCAGTATGGAAATTTTCTTCGGTCAGAAGCAGGAAAGCAACAATCCTGTGGTTCAGCAATTGGAATTGTTCTAATGGCTGGCGCCGTTTGAATGCCTGACGGCGTTTGATGGGCAAACACAGACTCCAGCCATAAATTCCCCCCCCAACAGCACTGCTTTGTCGTTGGCTCTTGCCTACGACAAAAATATCGATGGCTCCAGCCATCAAAAATCACCACATTACGAAACAAAAAATCCTTCATAATCGTCAACAGAAGGAACAAAACGTCAAACTACGACACAAAAATCACCGACTCCAGCCACAAAACCTCCCCCCCATTACAAACAAAAAATCCTCCCTTTTGGGGAGGATTTCAACTCTAAACAACAACCTTTTTTCAATTCTATTGCGCCCTTTAACTCTTTGAGTCTCAATCGTTTTTCAGTATCGTGTTGTTTAAAGAGCGTCAAAGATACAAATTTTAAAGCAAATCACAACGGCTTGTGAAGTAAGGTGTGATTGTCCCGAGTTGTTTAAAGAGCGTCAAAGATACAAATTTTAAAGCAAATCACAACTTGTCAAACTTATACCAGTACCATTATTCAGTTGTTTAAAGAGCGTCAAAGATACAAATTTTAAAGCAAATCACAACGCTGATGTGTGCAGGGTATTGGAGTTACGGTTGTTTAAAGAGCGTCAAAGATACAAATTTTAAAGCAAATCACAACCCTGCTGGAGTTCAACGGCAATGACCTTGCGTTGTTTAAAGAGCGTCAAAGATACAAATTTTAAAGCAAATCACAACCCGAGAAAACCATTCCGACCATTATCGTGAGTTGTTTAAAGAGCGTCAAAGATACAAATTTTAAAGCAAATCACAACGGCGTTATGCGATTTGATAAGGAAAATATTGTTGTTTAAAGAGCGTCAAAGATACAAATTTTAAAGCAAATCACAACCCTGATGGAGTTGCAGAGATGCAAATGAGTGTTGTTTAAAGAGCGTCAAAGATACAAATTTTAAAGCAAATCACAACCGGAATAGGTTTTCGTCAAGGATTTGTAGTGTTGTTTAAAGAGCGTCAAAGATACAAATTTTAAAGCAAATCACAACCTGTAACTTCTTCTTTGAATATACCAAAGTGTTGTTTAAAGAGCGTCAAAGATACAAATTTTAAAGCAAATCACAACTAAATCTTGGTGTCTAGATAAGATAAACTAGTTGTTTAAAGAGCGTCAAAGATACAAATTTTAAAGCAAATCACAACGGCAAAAGTTGATACCATCTTGCATCACCTGTTGTTTAAAGAGCGTCAAAGATACAAATTTTAAAGCAAATCACAACTTTAACTCGGAATTGAACTTTGCGACCTCAGTTGTTTAAAGAGCGTCAAAGATACAAATTTTAAAGCAAATCACAACGAAAGTACATTCTGCAAAACCGTCTGCTCAGTTGTTTAAAGAGCGTCAAAGATACAAATTTTAAAGCAAATCACAACGCCAGTCAAGGTGTAATTTACCCAATGGCGGTTGTTTAAAGAGCGTCAAAGATACAAATTTTAAAGCAAATCACAACTCACCTTGACATCCAACGTGTTATGAATGGGTTGTTTAAAGAGCGTCAAAGATACAAATTTTAAAGCAAATCACAACGCTGATGGTTTTGCGAATAACTTGTGTTTTGTTGTTTAAAGAGCGTCAAAGATACAAATTTTAAAGCAAATCACAACTCGCCACATTGCTTCTGAATTGGGCGAAAAGTTGTTTAAAGAGCGTCAAAGATACAAATTTTAAAGCAAATCACAACCTGCGTTCTTCACGAATTCAATCTTGAAAGGTTGTTTAAAGAGCGTCAAAGATACAAATTTTAAAGCAAATCACAACTTTCGTTACGACTGATTTTTATGTTGTATTGTTGTTTAAAGAGCGTCAAAGATACAAATTTTAAAGCAAATCACAACTGCAAAGATTGAAAACGACAGCCTTATTGGGTTGTTTAAAGAGCGTCAAAGATACAAATTTTAAAGCAAATCACAACGCTCGGAATTTTCAGCATAAACGGAAAAAAGTTGTTTAAAGAGCGTCAAAGATACAAATTTTAAAGCAAATCACAACCCGCGACCTGAACAACACACTATTGTCGGTGTTGTTTAAAGAGCGTCAAAGATACAAATTTTAAAGCAAATCACAACATTACGGAGAACAACTCGTCAAGACTACGGTTGTTTAAAGAGCGTCAAAGATACAAATTTTAAAGCAAATCACAACCAGACACTTACATCGTTGATTTAACCGAGGTTGTTTAAAGAGCGTCAAAGATACAAATTTTAAAGCAAATCACAACCGAAACGATACGACAAAGTGTATGTTAGCAGTTGTTTAAAGAGCGTCAAAGATACAAATTTTAAAGCAAATCACAACTAAGACAAATATATGGCGAAATTCAATCGGGTTGTTTAAAGAGCGTCAAAGATACAAATTTTAAAGCAAATCACAACCAATGTCGTTGACGGTGGTTGTGCGGAGCAGTTGTTTAAAGAGCGTCAAAGATACAAATTTTAAAGCAAATCACAACAAAATTGCAAAAATTCTTTGCGCATTCAAAGTTGTTTAAAGAGCGTCAAAGATACAAATTTTAAAGCAAATCACAACAGGTTTCGCAGGAAATTGCAACGGAACAGGGTTGTTTAAAGAGCGTCAAAGATACAAATTTTAAAGCAAATCACAACCCGTTGTTATCAAAGTATTGCTCACAAACCGTTGTTTAAAGAGCGTCAAAGATACAAATTTTAAAGCAAATCACAACTACCGAGCCGTTGTCGAAAATGACACCTTGTTGTTTAAAGAGCGTCAAAGATACAAATTTTAAAGCAAATCACAACCATTGCGCCCGTAGCGGCAAGCATAGCCGTGTTGTTTAAAGAGCGTCAAAGATACAAATTTTAAAGCAAATCACAACTGGCTACCGCTATTGTGTTCACACTATTCAGTTGTTTAAAGAGCGTCAAAGATACAAATTTTAAAGCAAATCACAACGTGATCGCAATTCATAGGATTGACACAAATGTTGTTTAAAGAGCGTCAAAGATACAAATTTTAAAGCAAATCACAACACCCCCCCTAGCGGGGAGAGCGGTAAAAGTGTTGTTTAAAGAGCGTCAAAGATACAAATTTTAAAGCAAATCACAACTTCGCAAATAGTCGGCATCCTTCTCGGACAGTTGTTTAAAGAGCGTCAAAGATACAAATTTTAAAGCAAATCACAACGACTGATTTATTGTTACATTTTGGGTAAAAGTTGTTTAAAGAGCGTCAAAGATACAAATTTTAAAGCAAATCACAACACAAAAGTTCATCCTTTGCGCTAATGCAGATTCAACAAGCAAGTGCAAAATTAAATAATAAGATTAAAGAACACCTCTTTAGGAGTTAAAAAGTCCAATTTTTTTCTAGGCCTCCTGTTG
>CACYQN010000008.1 GCA_902776565.1 uncultured Bacteroidia bacterium | reverse complement strand
ACCTCCCTTTTTTTGTTTGCTTTTGAATCTTTGTTTAGTTTGTCATTTGCCTGCAGGCAAATGACAAACTAAACTTGCACTTCTAAGTTGAACTTAGGGGGGGCTACGCCGGTTCAATGGCTGGCGGTTGCTGAACCGTCGCACTGAGTGAAATCGAAGTGTTGTCGAAGTACGCCGTTTGAAGGTTTAAATGCCTTCGGCGTTTCAAGTTTAACTTCGTTGAGGGCTACGCCGTTCTATGTGCTTCGCACGTTTCAATGGCTGCGCCGTTTAGCTTACGCTGAGCTAAAGGTTGGCTTCACTGAGAGTTTCGCCGTTCAAGGTTCTCCGCCCCTGAGCTTGTTGAGTCGTGGCGCGCCGCGACTGTAGTAATGTTCAATGGTTCTTAGCAAAAAACTTGTTAATTTATCGTATTTTAGCATCTATGGAACCATTCTTATTGGTGTTTTTGCGGTTAGATATATAATCGCATTTTTGTAGGCATTCGGGTGCGAATATTTCCTAACTTTGCGACCTTTGAATTTGACTTTTGAATAAGTATATTTTTATGAATACAATGCATTCAGTATCAAACACTTCGCTCATGCGTAGCAGCGAAGCAGTTGCAGTACGCAACAGTTTCTCATTCCGCTCCTTGATGATGATGATGATGATGGTTATGATGATTGTGAATGTTGTTATAGGGGAGACGGTAACAATAAATGTTACAACATCAGGAGTGACAGGTACCTATCAATCAACTACATTTATTCAAGACGGATTTACTTTCGGGTATACGCAATGGATGAAAAGCACAAATATTCAAGCAAAAAAAAGTACAACAAATTCGCTATATAATGTTACAGCATTTCCTGGAAAAATTTTAAGTATAACATTTAAGCAAACAGGTGATGCGAGAGCAATAACTGTATATGGCGGCACATCTTCTCAACCAACAAATCAAATAACATCACCTGCAACTGCCGCAACAATGACTTTTGATTTTTCAGGGTATAATTATACATATTTCTCTATGAATACACCTGGCAACGCGTGTTATTTTGATGAAATTGTAATAACATACGAATCAGCAACCCATAATGTTACTTGGTCGGTAGATGGTACGACAACAGATATAAGTACAAATTCATTAACTAACTTAAATATCCCCGCAGATCCATCAATTGATTGCAGTGGCAAAGTTTTCGTTGGTTGGACAACAACCGAGATTGACGGAGTACAAAATACCGCACCTACTTATTTGTATTCACGTAGTAGCCTTATTGGAACAAATGTAACTGAAGACAAAACATATTATGCGGTATTTGCAAATATAAGTGGCACATTAAATGAGTATTCTTTATATAGTGGCGCTATTACCGAAGGCAACTATATTATTTATTACGATGGGAAAGCAATGAATACAACTGTATCTTCAAGTAGATTGCGGTATGAATCTGTAACGCCATCAAGCAATAAAATCACAACAACTAATACTGCCATTATTTGGCATATAGCACCAAGTGGAAATTATTGGACAATATATAATGAGTCTGAAAATAAATATGCCGCATCAACTGGCACAAAAAATGAAGCCCAAATGCTAGGAAGTGGAACCGATGATAAGTCGCTATGGACGATAACAGGAACATCAACATACGAATTTGTAAACAAAAAGAATACAGCAAATAACGTAAATGCTAATCTTCGAAACAATGGCTCTTATGGTTTTGCTTGTTATGGTACAGGTACGGGTGGAGCATTGTCGCTATATAAGTCTAATTTTATATGTTCTGGATACG
This sequence comes from uncultured Bacteroidia bacterium, assembly GCA_902776565.1. Taxonomy (GTDB): domain Bacteria; phylum Bacteroidota; class Bacteroidia; order Bacteroidales; family ML635J-15; genus Bact-19. The sequence goes on along the minus strand of CACYQN010000008.1, from coordinate 183,627 downwards.
TTACTTCTTGTTCCACCCTATCATCGTTAACAGTTATATACGATGGCAACGGTGAAACATCTGGTTCTGTGCCGACAGATAATAACGAGTATGCATATAATGCATCAGTAACAGTACTGGGCAATACAGGTAGCCTTGCCAAGACTGGCTGTAGATTTGCAGGGTGGTGTACAAATGCGGCTGGAACAGGAACAACATATACGGCAGGAAATACATTTACAATAACAGCAAACACCACACTTTATGCTAAATGGATTAACCAATATAGTGTTACATACAATGCCAATGGCGCAGATGGAGGCTCAGTGCCAACGGATGCAACTATATACGATTCGGGAACATCTGTAATAGTATTAGACAATACCGGTAGTCTAACGAAGGCAGGTTGTAGGTTTGCAGGGTGGTGTACAAATGCGGCTGGCACAGGAACAACATATACGGCTGGAAATACATTTGCAATAACAGCAAACACTACTTTATATGCTAAATGGATTAACCAATATGGTGTTACATACGATGCCAATGGCGCAGATAGTGGTTCGGCACCAACAGATAACAATTTATATGATTCTGGAACAAATGTAAATATACCAAACAATACAAACCTTGCAAAAGATGGGTTTGTGTTTGCTGGATGGAATACAAGAGCAGATGGTTCAGGAACAACATACTTGGCTGGAGATTCATTTATAATAACTTCAAATACAATTCTTTATGCTAAATGGGCGGACATTCGCAAAGTAATTTGGTCAATAGATGGAGCAGAAACGGAGCAGGAATATCCAATAGATTTGAGCTATGAGCTTATAATACCTTCGTCTGTTTCTTCTATTCTTGAGGATTATGATTGTAATGGAAAGGTTTTTGTTGGGTGGACAACACATTCCGACTACTATAGTCATTCAGAAGCTCCAGACGATTTAACACAAACTCCTAGTATTACAGTAACTACCAATACAACATATTATGCTGTATTTGCAATTAGAGACATTACTGGTTATGAAGAAACTTTATCTCAAACATTACAATATGATAGTTGGTCATATAGTGGGAGTACTACAGATAAAAGTACATATAGAATGTTTCATACTGGATCTTATATACAGTCCGCTGAATTTGATTTAAGCACACTTACAAAGGTAATTGTATATGGAGGCACATTTGGCGGTTCTCAATATAATAGTTTAACCATTGGTGATGGAACCAATACATGGAAAGATGTTACTGTTTCTGGAAAATCTGAAACTGGAGAAAATATATATACAGATGGTACTGCTTTGCCGGGAACTGGTAGTTTGAGGATTATATCCAATTCGGGAACTGCAACTGGTACTGTTTCTGGTGTTCGTATTTCACAAGTAAAGATTTATGTAATGGCTCCTGTTTATGCATACTCCAATTATACAACCGATTGCTCTCATTCAGATTACTATTCTGTATTTTATGATGCAAATGGGGCAACTGGTGATGTGCCAATAGATGGTCATGGATATGATACTGGAGACAATGCGATAATTTTGGGAATTGGAAATCTTAATGTAGAAGGATTCCATTTTTATAGTTGGAACACATCTGCAGATGGTAGTGGAACAGATTATCAGGAAGGAGATGAAATTGAAATAACAGTTGCCAATGTAAGGCTATATGCTATATGGAAAGCATCAATAGTATGGTTAGCTAATGGTTTGGCAGTGGTAAACAGCAAATATAATTATGGTACAAATATAGGAGAAGAAGTTCCTACAGATGTAGTAGCTGAAGAACATAAATGTCCTGGTAAGCATTTTATAGGATGGTCTGAGTTTCCTTTTGAAGACACCGATGACAGACCTGCAATTATAACAAGGAAGCAAATTGTCGGATTAGCCGTTACTGGCGACAAGAAATATTATGCGGTATATGCAGAAACAAATCAAGATGATGTACCTATGAATACTATTCTGTGGACAGAGACATGGTCTGGTGGTACTGCAGAAGAATCACCTAGTGATTACGAGTTTGAAGGAACTTTTGTTTATGGAGATGCGATCTTGACATATACAGAAACAAGTTCAGGAGGTACTGTGACTAAATTAAAAGAAGAAAATCTTGCCCAAGGTGCCTCTCCAGAATTGTTATTGTCTAAGAATGGTGGAACATGGACAATATCTGGCATTCCAACAGGTGGAGCATATCAAATGTCTTTTACATTTAAGTCAAACCATGAAAGTTTCATTTTGACAGGCGAACCTGCCAGTATTGATGTTTCTGGAACAGGAAAGAATTGGACAATTACAAATCCCGATAATGTTGAAACTTTTAATTTGACTCTTACTAATAATAATGGTAGTGAAACTAATGCTCGTATTGATGATATAGAATTGAAGGTAATTCAAATTTCTGCAGGAGCAACAGCCTACACCACCTTCTGTCCCTGCGTTTTTGAAATAGACGAAATAGAAGGCGATAACAACTTTATATGGGCAGGCAAAAATGCAGAAGCTCCTCTGAACGATTGGTCTTCAACAGACAACTGGACTGTTTACCGCACAAGCGACAGCAAGTACCACCTTGCAACAGAATCTCCATCAACCGAAAACAATGTGTTTATCGTTCAAAAAGCAGACTGCGGAATAACAGCAATTCCTGACATATCTGAAAACACGACTTGCAACAACCTTACAATGTTTAACGGTCTTGGCATCGACATCGCCGAAAACCAAACCCTTACAATCAACGGCACTGCAACATTTACCAACGGCGTAATAAACGGTAATGTAATCTTCGGTCCGAGTGCAACGGTAAGCGGTGCAAGTGCAAGCAGTCATGTAGATGGTGTTGTTACAAAGAGCGGTACCGCAAACGACTTTACATTCCCTACTGGTAGCAACGGAAATCTCGGCAAGGTTGTGGTAACGGATGGTACGGCAACAAATGTTTCCGTGCAGTATTTCTGCAATCCCGCAGGCTTCGGCACAAACGATTTGCCACGCTGGTGGAATGCAGCCGATATGAGCGGTGAAAATCCGTTCAACCATGTGTCGAATGTGGAATACTGGAAGATTTCGTCAAACGAAGCCATTACCGCAAACTTTGTTGCAGAGGCTAGCACAGATATGCACTTCAACAGCGAAACGGCAGAAGAAGACAGAATTCCTGCCAACATACAGATGGCATTCTACGACAACAACCGCTGGACAAATGTAGGTGGCTCGGCTTCTATTGATGGCAATACGCTTTCAATAAATGGTGCAGAAATTCCTGCAAGCGCAACAAGAGGCATATCGGGCAACTACACCACATTCGGTTCAAAGTCGAAGAGCACTGTCCTTCCTATCGAACTCGTTTCCTTCACCGCCAACTGCAACGGTCGTTCTGCTCTCATCGAATGGACTACCGCCACCGAAAAGAACAACGACTACTTTGTGCTTGAACGCTCGCACGATGCAGTAAATTTCAAGGAAATTGCACGCGTGGCAGGTGCCGGCAACTCAATTGAGCCAATCAACTACGCATACACCGACTTCGGCGTTCGTAACGGCGACAACTACTACCGCCTCGTACAATTTGACTACGACGGCACAAGCACCACATCGGAAATCATCGTGGCAAACTGCCTCGGTACCGACGGCGAACCCGAAGTGCTGGCTTATCCTAACCCATTCGGCGACGACCTTACGCTCCGCTTCGAGAACTTCGGCAACATACAGGCAACCGTCGAGGTTTACGATATGCTCGGCAGGATGGTTCACACTCAGAAAATCAACTGCTCGCAGAACGACTACGAGGTTGTACTTCGCCTTGCAGGTCTGTCGGATGGCACCTACAATGTAAGGATAAGTGCGAAGGAATTTGTGTTGAATAAGAAGGTAGTGAAACAATAAATCCCGCCCCCTGAGCTTCGCTTACTGAGCCTGTCGAAGTATCGAAGGGAAGGATGAACGATAATCCTTGACTTCGACAGGCTCAGTCAGCGGATAGCCTCTTTACTAACAGACCAATGACAGACATAACAATACGCCCAGCAACCGAACACGACGCACCAATTATAGCACGGTGCGTACTGGCAGCAATGGAAATTATTGACATTGACGCAAATGTCCCGTCAGAAATGCTCACTGCGGTGAAAAACCTTGAAGCCGCCTCCCTTGACGATGCTCGCCTTTACAGCTGTCGCAACAGCCTTATTGCAGAAATAGCAGGAGAAGCCATCGGTTGCCTTATCTCATATAGTGGCGACAGATATTCCGCTTTGCGCAAACGGACTTTCGACATCCTATACGAGGAAAGCAGTCTCGACCTACGCGGAAATCCAATGGAAACTGGCGCGAGTGAATATTATCTGGATTGCATGGCAATAAAGCACGAATTCCGTGGCAAAGGTATCGGTCATCGGTTGATGAAGTCCGCAATAGAACTTGGGAAAAGTCTGGGACACACCCGTTTTACCCTTTTAGTGGAGAAGTCGCATAAACAGCTTGCCGAATATTACTCCCGCCTCGGTTTCCGACCAAAGGAAGAAATGTTTGCTTTCGGGACAGAATATGTGAAGATGGAATTCCTATTTCGATGACAAATCAACAAACTGCCGAGAAATAATTTTTGCAGGAACAGGCATCCGACCCGACTTGAGTATGGTTGCAAAATCCTCGGCTTCCTCATCCGTAAAGTTTCCAGAAATTTGAGAGCGACCACCAGTAATTTCATCATATACAGTAGGATACGAATAAACCTTGTTGTCGAAAACCATAGCAATCGACCTGCCAATGTTATTCCTCGTTATCATTTCCCATTGGGCCGAACCGACACTGTCCATTGTTATAGAAACTACACCACGTTCCGAACTGGCATCTGTAATGACATCACCATTCAAGGCAGCCTTGCCGAACATTGTGGCTTTCAGAGCTAAAAGTTCATAAAAGACAGATTGTTCCCTTTCTTCTCCAAACTCATCATAATATTCATCATAAAACTCCACCTCTTTAATTCCCCACGCAAATACAAGGTCTTTGGGAAACATCATCATTACATCCTTGCTATTCAGGTCGCTCATAATTGATTCCATATCGGCTTTCCTTGCAAAACCTACAACAGGACCAAAAGGTTCACAGGTGCCGAGGTGGGCTAACAGACGGTTGAATATTGAATACTTGCTGTCGGAACTAACTTTTACAGTATCGTCCTCGGGTACTGTGGTTTCGACAACATCTCCGTCATTATCAGCAACTTCTGCACTTTTCTTGGCAATTATTATCTGGTCGGCGGCAATAAGGGACGAATGGATTTCATCGTTGTTGTAGGTTTCCCAGAATTCAAAAGCCCCCGACTGTGTAAGAAGCTTGTCAATGCGTTCAGGCTCCTTTAAACCAGGAAGCTTGAGATGCAGACAGCCTTTGGTCACAGAATCTTTCTGGATTGTCGGATTTTTTACACCAAACAATTCCATACGGCAGAGGATAACATTGCACGCATTTTCTATTGCCGCATCGTATTCCTTGGCAAGATATTCTATAACCTTATCGTCGGTTGAAACTGCCTGATTCTGCGCCGTTGCAAACAAGTCGGACATTGCAGGCTTCAATGAATCTTCTATCTCATTGTACGCCTTGCCAAACGACTCGATAAAACCGATGCCTGTCTGCTCCGATTCCTTCGCCTTTCCGACAGCCTCCAGCAAATATGGATTGTCCTTTTGCACAGTCAACGACATAAGCACATCTTCTGCCGGAATTTCCAATGTATATTCATAAAACGTTTTTTCTGAGCATCCACACAAAAAGAACATTGAAAATACGACTGCAACTGCCCTAACCAGCCCCGTTGTTTTAAAATTTATAGCCATTTAATTAGTTTTTTTCAATAAATACTACATTTCTAAAAAGTTTTCTACCAATAAGCACCGCAACAGCAAGTCCGACAACAATCGCCGTTATCCACCAGATGTTTGCAAAAATGCTGATGTCGGGGATTTCCGCTGCAGAAACATCACCAAAATAGGCGACACATACCACAAGCGCGTTGTTTGTCGCGTGGGCAACAATCGACAGCCACAGCGAACCCGACGTGTAAAACAAATATCCTAAAACCGCACCAAGTATAAATCGTGGCAACAATCCCGAAAACTGCATGTGTATAGCCGAAAAGATAAACGCAGTGAGCAGGATGGCTATGTGCTTGTTGCTGATGCTCCTGACAAAAAATTTCTGAAGTACGCCACGGAAAAACAATTCCTCGCATACGGCAGGTGTTATCGCCAGTACGATAAGGTTTAATACAAATGCTCCGATTCCGCTTCCTGCCAATGCACGTTGTGTGGCTTCCATAGCACTTGTATCGGCGGCACGGAAATAATCTTCCAAACCTTTCATCGATTCGGGGAACGAGTATGAGGCATTTAAACTCGAAATAAATTCTATTGCCGGCATTATCGCAAGCATAAAGGCTATGGCAAGTAGATATTTTGCAAATCTGGGACTTTCTGTCAAGCCAAGTTGCCGAAATACAGGCTCATCCTTTTCAATGAATTTGGTAGCAATCAGAGCAGGAAGTGCAAACGATATTACTGACGACAGCATAAGCAGAATCTTGTATGAAGTTTCGCCCTGCATGAAAAAATACAATAGCACAACCATTGCCGTATTAAGCAGAAATCCTACGCAAAAACATAGAATGATTATAAATAACTGTTTCGATGCTGACATTTGAAGGTGGTTTATAAAATTTTCCTAGTGTAAAAATCGTTGTTGTAGAAGTACCTTAGCGAAATGCCGTCATTTGCTTCGTCATTAGCACATTCGAAGCGGAATTCTGGTGCCTTTACGCCGTTTCCTATGTTCAGGCGGTTGTTGGTGAAAACCCTAGCCTCGTCCCAAAGACCAAGCGAAATGAATGTATTTAATGTCTGCGCACCGCCTTCTACAATTACCGACTGGATTTCGTTGCGGTAAAGGATGTCAAGGATTTGGGGAACAATGTTCTCATTGAAATCAGCCTTGCAGAAAATCAAATTGTCATTTGAACCTTCTTTGTTACCATTAATTATTATTGTTTTTGCCTGACAATCAAACATTTTACTTGAAGTGGGAACTTTCATTTCCCTGTCGATGCAAACTCGCACAGGATTTCGTCCCGACCAAAGCCTTGCTGTAAGTTGCGGATTATCAAGCAGTGCGGTGCGTGTGCCGACAAGGATTGCATCTTCTTCGGTGCGCCACTTGTGCACAAGCGTACTGAAATGCTGGTCGGTTATTTTCAGTGGTGACGTTTGGCAGTCGTTGCGAATGTTGTCTATGAAGCCGTCGGCAGTCTGCGCCCATTTCAGAATAACGTAGGGACGACGCTTTGTGTGGAATGTAAAAAAACGGCGGTTTAGCCAGTCGCACTCGTCGCGGAGTACACCTATTTTCACGTTACGACCTGCATTTCTCAATTTTTCTATGCCCTTGCCAGCCACCTTTTCAAACGGGTCGATGCTACCGACCACGATGTTTGGAATTCCTTCACGGATAAGCATATCGGCACAGGCAGGAGTGCGTCCAACGTGAGCACAAGGTTCAAGCGAAACATAAATCGTTGATTTCTTGAGCAATGACTTGTCGGCAACAGAGTTTACAGCATTAACTTCCGCGTGGGCTTCGCCACATTTCCTGTGCCAGCCCTCACCAATTATCTTGCCGTCGCACACTATTACCGCGCCAACCATCGGATTGGGCGATGCCGTTCCAAACCCGCATTTTGCGAGTTCGATGCAACGTCTCATAAAAATTTCGTCCATTGCTGACTACCAGTCGAGACCTCTCTGTTTCAGTTCTTTGCGGCTGAGTTCCTGTCCTGCGCGTGCAGCACGGCGGAAATGTGCAATGGCATCGGCTTCCTGTCCCATCGACATATAAAGTTTACCGATGTTGTAGTTGGTGTCAACGTGGTTAGGATTAATGCCCAATGCCTTGTTGTAGTATTCCATAGCCTTTGCCGGATTGGTAGAGAAGTATGCAGCACCGAGGTTGTTGTACGAATCGATGTTGTCTGGGTTAAGTTCGAGAGCCTTAAGGTAGTTTTTCACAGCCTTGTTTTCGCCCTTTACGTCGTCGGAATAGTAGTATGCAACGCCGAGGTTGTTGTAGGCATCGGCATTGTCCTTGTTTACCTCGATGGCTTTCTTGAACCATTCTATTGCTTCAATGTATTCGCCCTGGTCCTCGTAGATTACGCCTATTGCGTTGTAGGCATCGTCGTTGCGAGGATTAATCTCAAGAGCCTTTTTACAACTTTCTATGGCCTTTTCGTAGTTGCCGTTGTGCGAATATGCAAGTCCGAGGTTGTTGTAGGCACCATCGTAGTAGTCGCAAAGCGAAACAGCCTTGGTGTAGTACGATATTGCCTTCTTGTAGTTCTTAAGTTCGTCGTAGGCATTGCCGAGAGCATTGTAGGCGGTGTCGTATTTCGAGTTAATCTTTATTGCATTTTGGAACAGGCTTATTGCCTTGTCGAAGTCACCCTCGTCGTAGTAAACGTATCCGAGATTCTTTACAGCCTCGTAGTAATTGGGATTGAGCTTTATTGCCATCTGGAAATTAAGCATTGCCTTGTCGAGGTTGCCCATATACGAATAGGCACGGCCGAGTGTATTGTATGCAATGGCGTTGTCGGTATTTGTTTCAACATATCTTGAAAGGTCGGCAATAGCCTTTGTGAAATTATCATTCTTGAAAGCAAATAGTCCGTCCTGAAGGAGTTTTTCGTCCTCTTGCGAATAAATGTTTGCCGAAATCAATGCAAACGCAATCAGTATGGCAATTTTAAATCTCATAGCAATGTCCTTAAAGAAATTTACCAATCTGCAAATATATATATTTTTTCGTTTAGCAAAAACAGAGATTTAATAAAATTCACGGAAGAGAATAAATTGTCTGCAAGGTCAAAGCTTCTCGCCCGCGCAATATTAATTATCAAGCATTTACCTATCAAAGAAATCCTTCATATTGTCAATCTGCTGGTCGTCGGAAATGTCGTTTACGTCCTGTTGCTTGTCCTTGAATTCGCGCCAATAGCGGAAAGGTGACGACTCGACGTGCTGTGAAATCTTCTTCAGACCCAAGCGCCAGAGCAGGAATATGAACACATAGAAAACAATCGTCAGCAGCAACGACCAGCCTTCAGATGCCACATCGGAAACCATCAGTATGGCATCGTATATGCCGTGCGCCAAAATTGGAGCCAGCAAAGTCATTGTCCAGTTGCGGAACTTGTGCTTAACGGTGAACTTCGCCAACGAAAGGAAGAACCCCATAAGTACAGCGAAAAGGAAATGCCCGGGAACGGCAAACAAGGCACGTCCCCATGCGCACGAGGGGTCTTCGAATACGTACATTACGTTCTCGACGGTAGCAAAACCCATCGACACGCACACTGCATACACTATCCCGTCCATACGCTCGTTGAAATCCTTGCTCCACCAGACGAGCAGGAAGAGAATTATGAACTTTGATATTTCTTCGGGGATTGCCGCCGAGAAGAATGCCGTTCCAATCTGCTGAAGAATATCTCCGTCGAAGAGATAGGGCAATTCGTCAAGCCCGAAAATGCCTATTATGAGCAAGTCAAGAGGGATTGCCAGCATTCCGGCAAAGAATGTAAGCAATATTTTTCTGATTGGCTCGCGCTCGTACTTGTCGCGTATCATTATGTACACGATAAGCACTATTGCAGGAACTACCGCTACCGCAAATGTCCACATACTACTTGCTCATAAACTTTTCGACGTTGATGACAAAGCGCTCGTGAGTGCCGTCACCAATAACATCGCCCTTGTCGTCAAATGCCTCCACCTTGAAGACTACACGACGGCGGTCGATTTCGATGATTTCGGAATGGCAGGTTATTACCGTGCCAAGCGGACTTGCTTTCTTGTGCGCCACATCGATATGAGTGCCGACAGTCCCCTCTCCTTCCGAAAGGTAAGGCATTACGGAACGATAGCAAGTCTTTTCCATAAGCGCAATCATAGCGGGAGTTGCATAAACCTCTACTAGTCCACTGCCGTATGCAGCTGCGGTGTTGTCGTGGCGGACAACTTCGCTTTCTTCACCTTTGATACCAAGATTTAAATCCATAATGTTATTTACGATTATCCGCTCGTTGAGCTTGTCGAAACGGCGTTTATTTTGCCTTCCCTTCGACAGGCTCAGGGGGCGGGATTTGTCTATTTTTTTTGAATACTATTCAGAGGACGCAACGTCACTACAAATTGTCGAATTATCAAATCTTCAAATTATCAAATTCCTTAGAATTTAAACGTTATCGTCTGCTTTACCTCCGGGCTTAGCGAACGCGAAACAGGACAAGTTTCGGGAATGCGCCTGATGATTGTCTGCTGCTTTTCGTTGAGGTTACACATCGAGTAGTCGAAGTCGATTTTTACCTCGGCAACGCGGCGTGGCGACTCGTTCATAATCTTTTCAATCTGTGCGGTTGCTCCGTCGATTGAGAAATTGTAGGTCTGTGCAGTTATGCCAGTGATTGTGAAAATGCAGTCGCACAAGGCAGTTGCAAGCAAGTCGGTTGGCGAAAAAGCCTCGCCTTTGCCGTGGTTGTCGAGCGGAGCGTCGGTTATGATTCTGTTGCCCGACTGAAGGTGAGTGTTTTCGGTGCGAAGTCCACCCACGTACTTTGATGTCATTTTGGTCATAGCGAAAAAGTTTTTAGTTTCAAGTTTCTTGTTGTGTCGTGGCGCGCCGCGACCGTACTTTTCTGGTTTTCTGTGCTCGCAGTCTAACAGTCTTGCAGTCGACTTGTCTTCTGTCAGCCTGTTAGACTGTTAGCCATTAAATAATCAGCATTGCGTCGCCATAGGTTGCAAACTGGTACTTTTCCTTTACTGCCACCTCGTATGCGTTCATCAGGTTTTCGTATCCTGCAAAGGTTGCCACCGACATCATCAGTGTTGACTTTGGCAGATGGAAGTTTGAAATCATGCAGTTAGGAACCATACACTCGTATGGCGGGAAGAGGAACTTGTTTGTCCAGCCGTCGTATGGCTTAAGCAAACCAGTAGTTGTGATTGACGATTCCAAAGCGCGGAGAACGGTTGTTCCTACTGCACAGATGCGACGATTTTCTTCCTTCTTGCGGTTTACCGTGTCGGCAAGTTCTGGGGAGATAAACATCTGTTCCGAATCCATCTTGTGCTTGGTGAGGTCTTCGACATCTACACTGCGGAAATTGCCAAGTCCTACGTGCAAGGTCAGGAAGCCAAATTCCACACCAACAAGCTCCAATCTCTTGAAAAGTTCGCGGCTGAAATGCAAACCTGCGGTCGGTGCTGCAACTGCGCCTTCGTTCTTTGCGTAGATTGTCTGGTAGCGTTCAGCGTCTTCGGGTTCGGTCGGACGCTTGATGATATGCATTGGCAACGGAGTTTCGCCAAGCGAATAGAGGGTTTTCTTGAACTGGTCATAGTCGCCGTCGATAAGGAAACGCAAAGTACGTCCGCGTGAAGTTGTGTTGTCGATGACTTCGGCTACAAGTTCGTTGCCGTCCTCGCCGAAATATAGTTTGTTACCAATTCTAATCTTACGTGCCGGGTCGACAAGTATGTCCCACAGACGCTGGTCGTGATTGAGTTCGCGAAGAAGGAAAACTTCGATTCTTGCGCCAGTCTTTTCCTTGTTGCCATACAGACGAGCAGGGAAAACCTTGGTATCGTTGAAAATCATAAAGTCCTTGTCGCTGAAATAGTCCTTTAAATCCTTGAATACCCTATGCTCTATTTCGCCAGTTTTTCTGTTGAGAACCATAAGACGGCATTCGTCACGGAACTTCGAAGGATACTGAGCAATGAGTTCCTCCGGCAAGTTGAATTTGAATTGAGATAACTTCATTTGTTTTACTTGTTATAAACCAATCTGTTACTTAAAAAAGTCCGCTATTTACCCATTATAAATTCGGAAACGCAAAAGTACAAATTTAATTTTGGAAATACAAGAGGAAAAAAGTTTATATGGCTGACGCCGTTTGAAGTTGTTTATGAGTTTGAATGCCTATGGCGTTTGATGGGCTAAAGCCCGTTTCAAATTGTTTATGAGTTTGAATGGCTGACGCCGTTTGATTGCCTACGGCGTTTAGGGGTTCAAAGGTTCAACAGTTCAAGATTTCAATGTTTGTAGCGACGCAATGCTTTGCGTCGGTATTCAACGTTTCAATGTTCAAGGGTTTGAATGGCTGACGCCGTTCTATGCCTGTAGCGTTTCAATGCGTCCTACCTTATTTCGATTTTTCTGCTAGCCATTCCCGACTTGCCACTAACCGTAACAACGTATGTTCCTGCCGAAAGATGTTTCAGGTTCAATTCCATTTCGGAATTTCTTATTTTCTTATGAACCAACACCTTACCACTCATATCGATTACATTGACATCGCCGCTGAATGCCGATTCGAATGTCAGATTAACAATTCCCGACGATGGATTCGGATATACGGAAAACGACGATTCAGTAAGCTTTGAAGTACCAACGTAACCATTGCGGATTGCAAGTGCATATTCGCCATCGGCAAAATTTTCAACGGTAAATTGACGTCCCGCCTTGACATATCTCGCTGGTACAACACTCCAATTTTCCGACCTGTTGCTACGATGCAGCAAAGCAACGGAATCAAGCATCGATAATTCTATATAAGGATTTTCCCAACCCGATGTCGATGTATTGAATGTAATAATCAGTTTACCAGAAAAAACTTCGGGACGCAGACTTTCCACAAGCCAATACCTACTCGGAACAATCTCCAGACCATCAACCGGTTCCAAAAAATCATCGGGAGCAACATAGTTGCAAGTCACACGAATCATAGCTTCGCCTTCGATTTCCTGAACATTCATATCACAATCCGTCTTTAGAAAACTTAAAGCTTTTGTGGTATCTACAAATACAACATCATCGATGGTTGCATCGGAAGTATGCTCGTAATAGTCACACATCACAAGTGCAGGTTCGAACGGCAAGGTAAAGGTTTGATTGCCTGTCTCCCCAGAAAATTCGAGGACTCGCGTCTCAACCGAAAAGTCGGGCTTCATGAATGCAACCTCTATCCTATTGTCATCGGTAAACATTTCACGCTCAAGTAGTTTCTGCTTAACATACACAGTGACATCGTAGTTTTCGCCGTTCGCCTCAATGCTTGTCGAATCGATTGAATATTGCGGGAATCCCTTTGTAAACACCCACGAATCGAAGAATGGAGTCATATCGATGCCTGTATGCTGGGTAAGGAAGTCGCGGAACTGGTACGAGGTAGCATTTTTGTACGAAAATTCGGCAAGGTAGGCTCTTATCGCCTCAAAGAAAACCTCATCGCCAAGATAGTGGCGCAAAGTGTGAACTACAGAGGCACCCTTGTCGTAAACAGTTGACGAATAGGTGTTGTCAACAGGGAAAGGAGTAAGAGGATGATAGCCGTCGTCACGGTAAGTCTTTGTAAGCACCTTGTAATGAGCATTGTGCCGATAGTTTCTGCCATCGGTAGGACCACAGACAAATTCCTTCCATATTGTTTCGCAGTAGGTTGCCCAGCCTTCGTTGAGCCACATATCCTCGGCTGTAGCACAGGTAACAAGGTCGCCAAACCAGTGATGTGAAAGTTCGTGGTAGTACAAGGTTTCGTAAATGCCAGGACCAGAAGTGACAAAAGCACGGCCAATGGAAATGTTCCCAACGTGTTCCATCGCTCCAGCAGAGAAGTTAACCAAAACATAACCAATGCGTTGCCACGGATATTCGCCAAACAGGTTTTCATAAACGCGCAAGGTTGTGTCCAAGCGGTAGAACGAGCCTGCAATCTTAGCACTATCGGTCGGATAGCCGTAGATGTCAATCGGAATATCACGAGAAATGCCGTGATATACACTATGGTGATGGTAGTAAGGACCTACAGCCACCGACTGCAAGTAAGTTGGTACTTCCTGAGTTAGATTCCAAGTGTAGGTTTTTTTGCCAGACTCTTCATCTATTTGTATTTCATTAAGTTCGCCACTCGAAATAGCTGTATTTTCCGACTGTGTTGTTATGATGGTAGTATATTTTGCCTTGTCGGTAAAATTGTCGTTGCATGGGAACCACACGCGACCGTAGTTGTGGGGAACATCCTGAAAACCACAACCCATATTGAAGGCATAGCTGCCCGAAAAATAGAATCCGCCCCACCCCGACGGGTCTTTCTGCGGAGCACCGTGATAATATACATCCAGGTCGAATGGCTGGTCGGCTATTGGTGCAGTTTCAAAATTTATGGTTATTATGGAATCGTTGTACGAAAACGATGAAATACCGTAGTCGTGGCATACGATCGAATCAATATTCAGCCTAAGCAGATAAAGGTAAATTGTTGAAACATTGTCCTCGGTTGTGGCGAGATTCAGAATCGTATATCCAGAAATGGTCTTTCCTGTGAAGTCGCTGATGTCAAGGTTAATCGTGTAGTGTTTTACATCAATAAGACCTTCGTAATCGTGCTGTGCGAATGCTGATAATGACAGCAATACGGAGAATATGACAAAAAATAGTCTGTTCATAAATTTACATCTTTTTTCGAATGCAAATGTAATGAACAATAGGGAATGGACAATGGATAATAGACAATTGATAATTAATAATTGACAATGGATAATGGATAATGGATAATGGATAATGGATAATGGATAATGGATAATTTGTAGCGGTGCAATGTATTGCACCGCTACAAACATCAGAATTCTATCTGAAAATAGTCACCTTCCGTGTTGCCGTTTCGCCATCTGCCGAAATTATACGGACATTGTAGATGCCAGGAGTCCAGCCTTCACAGTTAATGGTTATGCGTTCATCTTCTATGTTTTCGATTTCGGAAACAAGCTGTCCAATTGCGTTGAAAATCTGGATTGTTGCAATGCGTTGCCCTTCGACAAAGAACTGGCCATCTGTCGGGTTCGGGTAGATGCTCAATTCATCGGCTGACCATTCGTCAATATCATCAGTAAATACACATTCCTCGTTAGACAGTTTGAACATTCCGTACTCGCAGTCACTTTCAACCACATAGCAGTAGGTACCAGCATATTTTGGACTATCAGAGTAAGAAGTACCATTGGTTGTGCCTAAAAATACATCATTCCTGAAAATCCTATAGTTGATTGCACCATAGCATTCTGTCCATTCGAGCGCAACAGTATTTCCAATAGCTTCGGCTGTCAGTACAGGTGCTTCGGTGCAGAAACCAGATACAATCCTGAAGCATTCAGAAGCCGAAACCTCGCTGCAGACACCATCCCCGAAGTGTGCAATAAGAACGTAGCAGTACTCGCTTTCGGGAACTACATCAGTATCAACGAAAGACGTTGTTATGAGATGCTCGTCAAGCGGTTCGCTGTACTTGTAAAGACTAAAGTAATCAACACCTACCGGCGAGTTCCACGAAATTGTTATGACTTCCCCTTCGCTCTTTACTTCCAAAACCAGCGGAATGTTGCAAGGAATCTCTAGAATCTCTACGCATACCGTTTCGGACGGATGCGATATGCAGGTGTAATCGCCAATATTCAATGCTCTGACATTGAAGCAATGTTCCCCGACAGGCAAACTTTCAAATGTAATTGAAGTCTCCGTAGTGGTGTCGATTGCATATTGTGAATTGTCACAGAAAACAAGGTATTTAACCGAATCATAGATGCCAAGCTCCACAGGCTGCCATTCCAAGATTACCTTAGTGTAGTTGTCGGTTGTAGCTGTAAGCTGCTGTACGGCTTCGCATTCCGGAACAACGGCAGAAATTGCAATATCCAAGCCGTCCGACTGGTCGCCCAAAACATTGGCGATATGGTATTTAACCGTTGCATTGAAGTCGCCAGTTTCGGTTACGTATTCGCCTATTACAATCGTCACGCTTTCGTTAGGCTGGATTTCACCGTGCTTCCTGTCGGTAGCGACCATGCTGTTGATACGACCGATTTCGTAAACGGCTATGGTATTATGTCCCGACGGATTCTGGACGTTGGCAAGCAATACGTATTTGCCGTCCAGTATCTGTGCCGATGCACAGATACCACCAGCCAATGACACATCACTTATTTCAATGTCGTCGAGATAGTGCGCCTTGTCGGTGTAATCGCCGTCGCTAAGGCTGAACTGCCTTATGTATGCCGACGGACCGTTGTCCTGCGAAGTCTGCGAGAACAGCCACAGATATGGACCGCCAGGTGATAGGTTGTCGAATGCTGAACCATAAATATTTTCAAGGTCGTTGCGGATGCGTGTCGATACGCCAGTTGCAGTGTCGATGCTGTAGAGCGAGTTCCAGTCGCCGGCAAGCAGTTTTCCGTTCTGCCTGTTGAACGAACAATGGCGGATGCTGTTCAGGTCGGTAATGATACTATCGACTACTATCTGGTTGTAAAGGTCAAGCTTTAGGATGACGTTGGTTGCCTCTGTTCCATAGAAGTATGTTCCGTCGTACGACAGGTTCCTAATCATACCTACATTCTCGATGAAGAATGTTTCGACGTACTCGCCGTCTGGTGTATAGCGGTTGAACTCACCCGGACGCTGCCACGACGAAGTGTAGATGAAGAATCCGTCGGTAGCGACTGCCTGTTCGGCATTGAACCTTGTTGTGAAAGTCTGTATGCTGTCCCAGAGAGCCCGCGAATTTCTGCTGTGGCGGGTTTCTTCCGATTCGGGCAAAAGTTCAATGCCTTCGTAGTCGGCAACGGAACTCCAAATTAGCGGTGTTGTACCTGTGTTGCTAATTGTTATGGAATCGTAATGCGTCATATACGGATATGTAGTTATCGTAATATCCTCGGCATCTATTGAAATCTGTGCCGAGTAGAGTTCAAAGCTAAGTGCCGTATCCTGCATAATAAAAACATCTTCGCTATATGTTGCATAATCTACTGCCGATACCCACAATGTCTGGTTTCCCTTCGGTGCCATCAGTGAATATTCACCATTGTCGTTTGTCCAAGCAACCGCGTTACCTATGACAACCCTTGCATTTGGAATTGCAGTACTTGTGCTAGCATCGGTAACTACACCCGAAGCCATCCTGTAACAATCGTCGATATTGAGGTGCAAACTGTATGCGGTGTCGGCAAACTCTTCGTAGAAGAATCGGCGGAGATAGTCACCGCTTTCCGTAAAGGTTGTATCAAGATAGGTGTAATGGTCGGCACAGATGATTACGGTATCCAAGGAGGCATATATGGTTGTTCCTTTTATACAGCGAACACTTTTGCCGACTTCCTTAAGTGCCCAGTACTTATTCGAATTAGTGCTGGAATACTCAATGCTACAATTTGTTACTGCGTTTACCATTCCATCTGTAGTTAAAAAATTTGTCTCTGTTGTTGACCAAAATGAAGCTTCTTCACCGAAATAGTCTGAAGTACCATAAAACCACCCTCCTGCTGGCACTGCATTGAAACCGCTGGTGCCGAAATAATACGAATTATTAAGTTTGCAACTTCCCCACAAACTTTCATTACCAGCCATTTGTGCTCCTGCACCATCCAACACACCACTGCCAAGCTCATTGTTAAGTTTTTCCCATTCTGCTTCGCTTGGCAAATGCCAGCCGTTTGGACAGATGCCCTGCACACCGCTTGGATTCATTTTGCTTGTACTTTCTCCGTTCATTGCAGCAGGCCAGTTATACAGGTAACCATAACCTTCCACATTGCCTTCTTCTCCATCCGGGTAATAACGGTAAGGATTTGTTAAACTTGACGTTTGTCCCAATGGAACATTACCTTCGTACCTCAAGTTTTCGGCCATCCAAGTCTGGTTGCCGATTATTATCGACTTGTATTCGGTACTATCGCGGTCATCGATGAAAGTACCGTAGGTATAGAACGCAACTGTGTCGCTTCGTCTGGTTCCGTAACTGTCGGTTGCCTCTGCAACGAACCAGTACCGTGTTTCGGGCTGAAGGTCGGAGAAATATGCGGAATAATAATGGTAGTCGCTATCGTAGCCAACGTATTCCTGCCCTGTCAGATTGTTTTTGTCGGTTCCCCAGAACATATTTATTTCTAGTTCGTCTTCTGCATCAGACTCTACATCCACCGAAATTTCCATTGATGTTGTATCACGATAAGTTGGGTATTTGATTATGACATCAGGCGGACCTGTAGTCCTGAATCTCTTGACTTCACCGTACATAGTGGTATCCGCAGTAGTTGCAAAAGCCGTGGTGTAGTAAAATTTTCCTGGTTCAAAGTCTTCAGTTGCAGTTTCATAGGAGAAATACATTCCTGAGGACACTCCTTCATCATATTCTTCGCTGAGATTCGTGGATACTACCTTTGTCGAATCGGAAAAATTAGGTTTAGAACTATATAAGAAACCGTATTCCTTGATATATGAAATGCCACTGGCATACAGATTGAAAGAACCATATATAGATATAGAGTCCGATTCAACATTGACATAATCTGTGTTTACTGGTACTATTTTCGGAGATATTACCAGCACTACGAAAGTCTTTGTTACACCCTCGTAGGTTGCGGTAAGCGTTACTTCCTCGTCGGGTTCGCCCCAGCCGGGACGAGTTACAGTGGCCCTGCCTCCCGATATTGATATTACATTCGGATTGCTTGATACCCATGATACATTATGTCCCAATATTGATGTCGGCAGTGTAAAGTCGCTCATTATGCTTGCCGATGATTCGTCCTGTGCAAAATAGATTGGGATTCGTGCGGCTATTGTCCTGTTGTTTTCCGGTATTCCCGCAGGCATAGGGTAAAGTCCTGCACTATAGTTCCAGTTTGCCGACAATGACGATTCGAGTGCCGAACCGACCATTTCAGTAGTTGGCTTTCCTGTACCGCGCGAACTATACTTCAGCCTCAACGAGTCAACCCTCAAGTCTGTGACCTGCTCGTCGAAGAAATCATCGGTTTCGGTAATATTAAGTTCTGAGTATTCGTCTTCGCTCGTAGCTACTGTTGCATATATGTAGTTGAAAAGGTTGCCTTCGGCATTTACACCCGAAAACTGTGGAACCGAAACATTATTGCTCATATTTGCAAGTCCATTGCCAAATAAACCGCCGAGCTGCATCGAAAGGTCGGAGAAAGAGCCGTAGTTTGCACAGTTGCTGATTGTAAGATTTGCAATTTGACTGTTTCTCTGAGACTCAGAGTTGGTTCGACTAGGGATTATATTTATATAATTTGTAATTGAATTGAATCCTACAATTCCGCCAATCGAAACAAAACGGCAACCTTGGTTTGTAGCGAATATTTCAGCAATGTTCATGCATTTGTCCACCAAAACAATTCCGTCCGTAATGCTTGCAACAATTCCACCTGCCATTTCCTGTCCTATTATATTTCCTACATTAAGGTTGGACGACAAGGTTGCATCCATAATCTGTCCGGCAATACCACCAGCATATACACCGGTTATTACAGCATTGTTGGTACATCCCGACACCGAACCGCCTTCGATGTTGCCAACTATACCGCCTCCCCACAAATACGAAGTAGCAGAAAGTTCCATCGACAAGTTATTAATACAGTTTACTATGGTGCTGTTTATAGAATTGCCTGCAAATCCACCAAATTTCCCGCCGCCAAATGCTATCACTCTTACATTTTCACTTGCAACCAAAGTCGTGCAGTTAGATATTGCTGATGACTTTGCATTTAGGCACAAAGCACCGTAAGCTTCCACATCTTCTCTTACTCCAAACGAAGCGGGAACTAAGATGTTAAGGCTATCTACAAAGGCATTTTCGAGGTTGCTGAATGCTGTTGCCACACCAAGTTGTTCATTGAGGCGGATGGTTACCGTATTTCCAGCGCCATTGAAGTGTCCGCCGAACTTGCTTACTATAGTATTGTCGCAGTCGGCAAGGTCAATGTCGGCGGCAAGTTCAAAATAGGTATCTTCTCCGCAGTTATAAATCTCGAATCCCTTGTAGGTCGATACCGATTGGTTTTCCGACTGTTGCATTGCTTCTGCAAATGTTCTCCATTCCTCGGCATTCTCAATTGTGAGCGGATTGTCGATAGTGCCGTCGGTGTCGTTTGACTTTGTTCGGAACGAAACTACATCGCCAATGACGGTTCTGTCGTCGTATTTTGCAAACGCCTGATAGTAGTAGATTGTCTGCGGAGTAAGTTCGGTAATCTGCCTTGTGAAAGTATTTTCGCTATATGTCATGCGCAGAGTATCAAGAAGCTGGCTTTCGCTTTCGCCGAATACAAATCCCACCTGTGTGATTTCAACTTCCCTGTCAATAACTATTTCAGCAGTCAAAGTTGCAGTCGTAGATGTATGCGGTGCAGCAAGCGTAGTAATCTCGAATGGTGGCAATTTCCTTACCATAACGTTATCGACTGCTGCCGGCGGATTGTCTCCATCGCTTCCATCGTTTTTCCAGAAAAAGGTCAGGTAGTACAATCCCGGCTCATTAATAAACAACTTGCTCGAGTTGTGCTTCCACCCCATCTGTTCCGACATTATTCCCACATTGCTTATGTCTATCCAGCCTGCTGGTGCAGTATTGTTGTTACTATTCATGCCGTTGTCTGCACCTGCAGTAAGGTTTTGTGAAAGAGAATCAGGGACTAGGAATGCCCTCAGAAGGTCGTAGTTGCCTTCTCCTCTTACACGCCTGTCGAAATCGAACTGGTATTTGTCGGCAACGGTTATGTTTATCCTGCGGTAGGCATAGATGTATGAAGTCGCTCTATTGTTGTACGAATAGTTTTCGCCGCCGTCGTCGGAAAGGTAAAGTGATTTTTCTCCACCGTTGTTTACTGCCGAGCCTATGTGCCACTTGTTTGTCTGTCTGCCGTTGTTGAGTATCCAGTTCGCATTTTCCTCTGCATTCTCGAAGTCGCAGTTGTAAGGTTCGTAGCCTATATCCATAGCAGTCGGTTCCACTTGGTAAACGGCACGGACAGATTGTCCTTCGTAGCGATAGTTGTAGTCTGTGGTGAAATCGCCAGAATTGAAGATTAGGCGCCCAGAGCGGTACGGACCATCGGAGTCAAGTGACGATGACCAATAGCTACCGTAAGAACCAACATCGCGAAGACCACTTGTTCCGTAGGTACCAGCGGCTGGCATAAAGATTGAATTTCCGTTAGCTCCCGTTACAAGATAACCAGCAACTCCGTTCTGCATAGTCCATTGTTGTGTAGTGTTATTAAACAACTCATCAAAGTCATCCTTTGTAGGCATACGCCATTCTTCACCCCAGTTGACAGCGACAACATCGTCCATTGCCTCCAATGTGGTCAAGCTATCGGTAAAGCCATTATCACCATATTCAGAATTGTTGCAGTATCTGGTAAGCAACGGATGGTCTTCATCTGTTGCTCCATTGGCATAAGTATATGTAT
The DNA here is from genome assembly GCA_902776565.1 of uncultured Bacteroidia bacterium. Taxonomy (GTDB): domain Bacteria; phylum Bacteroidota; class Bacteroidia; order Bacteroidales; family ML635J-15; genus Bact-19. The sequence goes on along the minus strand of CACYQN010000008.1, from coordinate 162,266 downwards.
CCCAATTATATTCGTCCTTTGGTTCTATTTCGCCCCAAGCAAAATAATCGCCATAGTCTTCGGAACTTGTTGCACCAATGTTGGTGCTTGCCCATTTCGTTCCGCTTGGCAGACCGAGGTCAACATAGTAGTGGTCGCCCAGCATTCCGCTTGGTGTGGTGAAGGATTTTATTTCGCCATAGCCTGTATCGTCGCTGTTGGTTGCGTAGGCACGGTAGTAGTAGGTTGTACCCTGGGCAAGCCCAGTTAGTGAAACAGAAAAATCGGTTGTTCCTGTTTCACTCAATACCGTTTCGGTAAGGTTTGAACGGCTGGTGCCATACTCGAATCCACGTTCAATAATTTCAGAACTTCCAATGTTGAAAATGTTTCCGTTGAGTGTTGCCGATGTGAGTGTTATATTGGTTGTTGAGTTGGTTGCCACTGTAGGCGAGGGGCGGTAAACAGCGCGAACAGATATTCCGAAGTAGCGGTCGTCGCTGTCTATGCTACAATTGCCCGAATAGAAGTTGAGGTACCACGATTGGTAGGGAATCCTAGAGTCAAGCGAACTTGTAGCGTAGAAGCCATTTGTGCCAGTATCACCGAAACTACTGTCGTAGTGGCTGCCAGCAGCTGGCAGGAAGATGGTATTACCATTTGGCCCGGTGAACAAACGTCCGTTTATGCCGTTATGGGTTGTCCATTCATAAGTGCAGTTATCATACAGTTCCTGCATTTCCTCGTGTGTAGGCATACGCCAAAACGAACCCATATTGACATTTGCAGCATCATCACTTGCTTCGAGGATTGTCAAGTCGTCGGTAAAACCATTGTCACCATATTCAGAATTGCTACAATACTTTGTAAGAGTATTTTCACTTCCGTTACAATATTGGTATGTGTTCCAGTCGTAGGTGTCTTTCTGTTCTGTTTCACCCCAAGCATAGTAGTTGCCGTAGTCTTCGGGGTTGGTTGCACCCACATTTGCATAAGCCCAGTATGTTTTGCTTGGCAGTCCAAGGTCAACGTATGTATAGCCGTTTAATAATTTGTGGGTTTTGAACGACTGTATTTCACCACGACCAGAGCCATCACTATTGTATGCGTATGCGCGGTAGTAGTAGATTGTGTTAGGGTCAAGACCAATGACATCAACAGAAAAATCGTTGGATTCATCGTCGCTTGTAATATTTTCTGTAAGGTTTTCTGGGTCGGTGCCATACTCGAATCCGCGTTCTATAACATCAGAAGCCCCCCGATTTAATATCTTACCGTTCAAGGTTACTGAAGTTCCTCCAATATTTGAAACCGATGATGTAGTAACAACAGGATTTATAAGTTGTTCTATGTGTATATTATCCACTGCAGCAGGGGGCTGGTCGGAATAATTTACGTTTCTCCAGTGGAAGTATAGGCGATAGATTTTGTCGCCATTGCCCATGTCGGTAAACTGGTCGGCGGAGATAATCATTACCTCGTGTTGCCAAGTGTTTTGCATAGAGAGCCAATGCTCATGAGCAGATGAACCATAGTTGCCCGGCTGACCTGCAGCATCGTAGTTCACGCCACCCACAGTAGGAGGATTGCTACCTGCCGTGACTGTCACCACATCAGGGTCGAGCCAATAGACACGCAAAAACTCATTCCTGCTCGAACCGCCCTGAGCTTTCCAATCGAAGGAAAGCACCAAATCGGTGACACCATCTGGCACCAAGACATCACGATATGCATAAACACGGGATTCGGTACCGCCATAAGTGTTGAAAGCGCCCCCATTGTTTGAAATATACAATCCATTCTCCCCACCATTGTTTTCAGCAGTGCCAATGTACCATTTGTTTACCTGGTTGCCATTTAGAATCCCCCAGTTGCTATTTTCGGTGGCATCCTCGAAATCGCATGTATATGGCAATATTACAGGATTCTGTCTAGTACTGAAAAATATAGTTTTCCACAAGCTTTGGTCATCATTCGAGCAGAATGCACGTACATATACATAATAGTCTGTAGATGAACTTAGCCCCGTTAAATAATAGGTAGAATCGGTTACAGTTATAATATTTTCCGAAATGTTGAGGGCATCTTGCTCAAGTTCTCTTGTCGAAACAACAATATTCCATGTCTGGGCAGAGCCTAGTTCTCTCCAACTTATTGTTGCCGATTCGTTAGTAATATCTGTTACGCTTAGATTGGCTATCAATGGGCAGGTAATTTTCACAATGTTTATGTTATCGATAGCTGCTGGTGGATTTGAACCAACAGAATTATCGTTTTCCCAGAAGAAAACAAGATAGTATGAACCTGCTTCGAGTACCTTCTCAACAGAACTATTCTGCCAATCCGAAGAACCACTATACGATGACATGTTTCCCGCGTCCATCCATCCTGATGGTGCGCTTCCATACATACCATTGTCTGTGCCTGCCGACAAGTCGGGATTGAGCGAAGTCGGAACAAGAAATGCCTTCAGAAGGTCATAGCCATCTTCTCCGTTTACCCTCCAGTCAAACTCGACATAATACTCGGCGGTTTCTTCAATATCTATTTCATGGTAGGCATACACAAAAGATGTAGAAGATATGTTGTAAGTGTTGCTTGTGCCACCATTACTAGATATATATAGACCCTTTTCTCCGCCGTTGCTTGCTGCCGTACCAATATACCACTTGTTGGTCTGGTTGCCATTGGCAAGCGTCCAACTGGCATTCTCGTCGGCATCCTCGAAGTTGCAGGAGTAAATTACATTCTGCCCAAACGAAACAAACACATTGAAAAACAACAATATAGCACTAAATGCTACTCTTGAAAATAATTTGTGGGAGATATATTTCCCAAGTTCCCTCTTATATAATTTCCTCATCGTAGAAAAATTTTGCGATTTTAAACACGCAAATGTAATAAAATTGTAAACAACACAAGGTTTTATGTTAAAAATTTTTAAATATAAAGTCTAACAGCCTTGCAGAAGACCTGTCAGACTGTATGTCTGTTGGACTGCAAGACTGTTAGACTTTTAGTCAGCAAGCCTTTTTGCCTACCTAAATATCGTAACCTTCCGTGTTGCCGATTCGCCTTCTGCCGAGACAATGCGGACATTGTATATTCCAGGATTCCAGCCATCGCAGTTGATGGTAATGCGTTCGGCTTCGGTATTTTCGATTTCGGTGACAAGCTGTCCGGTTGCGTTGAAAATCTGTACGACTGCAATATGCTGTCCCTCGATGAAGAACTGACCGTAGGTCGGGTTCGGATAAAGGGTCAGGTTGTCGGCAGACCATTCGTCGATTGCATCGGCAGATACACACTCCTCGTTTGAAACTTCGTACATTCTATGTTCGCAGTCGCTTTCTACCACATAGCAGTAGTTGCCAGCAAATTTTGGACTATCAGAGTAGGAAGTACCATTGGTTGAGCCTAAAAATTCGTCGTCCCTGAAAATCCTGTAGCTGACAGCACCTTCACATTCTGTCCATTTAAGGATTACCGAGTTGCCAATGGCATCGGCTGTCAGAACTGGGGCTTCGGTGCATACGCCAGTTAGGATTCTCATACAAGTTGTTTCCGAAATCTCATCGCATAAAGCATTGTTTAGATGGGCAACTACGGTATAGCAGTAGTCGGTTTCGGCAACGACATCTGTGTCAACAAAGTTTGTCGTGGTGAGGTTCTCGGCAAGTGATTCACTATCCCTGTAGATGCTGAAGTGGTCAACATCGGCGGGCGGATTCCACGAAACGGTTATCGTTTCGCCATCGCTTCTTGCTTCGACAAACAGTGGAATGTCGCAAGGACTGTGCGCGTACATAGAAGCAATGTTCGCCGAGAGGAAGTCCTCTGTAAGTTACAGATGTATCGCTAAGCGTGTCTATTGCGTATTGCGATGAAGTGTTGTAAACCAAGTACGAAACACTTTCGTATTCGCCAAGTTCCACAGGCGACCATTCCAAGGTGATTGTGCTATTGTCGGTTGTGGCGGTAATCCGCTGTACGGCATCGCATTCGGGAGCAATTGCCGAAATGTTGACAATTACATCGTTCGACTGCCTTCCCATAACGGCTGCACGATACCTGATGGTAGATGCGTATTCGCCAGTTTCGGTTGCGGACGCTCTTACCGGTATGCTTTCGCTTTCGCTAGGTGCTATTGAACCGCTCTTCCTTTCTGCCCTTGCAACGCTGTTGGTACGACCAATTTCGTAGGTCGCGATGGTGTTGCTTCCCGATGGGTTCTGTACATTGGCGAGAAGCACGAACTTGCCTTCGCAGACATATTCCGAAGCACAGATGCCACCTGCCAGCGATGCATCGCTTATTTCAATGTCGTCGAGGTAGTGACTCTTGTCGGTAAAGTCGTTTGCGCTGATGTCGAACTGCCTTATGCAAGCCGACGGACCATTGTCCTGCGAAGTCTGCGAGAATAGCCACAGGTAGGGTCCTCCTGCCGAGAGATTGTCGAATGCCGAGCTATAGACATTGGCAAGGTCGCTCCTTATTTGTTGCGAAGTTCCGCTTGTGGTGTCAATCCTGTACAGCGAGTTCCAGTCACCTGCAAGCAGACTTCCGTCCTGACGGTTGAACGAGCAGTGGCGGATTTCAGGAATGTCGGTTTCGATGCTGCCAAGCAAAGTCTGGTTGTCAAGGTCGAGCTTTAAGATAACATTTGTAGCATCCGTTCCGTAGAAGTAGTTTCCGTTGTATGACAAATTCCTAATCATACCGACATTCTCAATGAAGAATGTTTCGACATACTCGCCACTTGGGGTGTATCTGTTGAACTCGCCCGGACGCATCCACGACGATGTGTAGATGAAGAATCCATCGGTAGCTACTGCCTGCTCGGCGTTATCGCGGGTTGCGAAGGTCTGTATGCTGTCCCAGAGACTGCGTGTGTTGCGACGCTGTATTGTCGAATCTTCTACAAGCGCAAGCCCTTCGTATTCAGTTATAGAGCTCCAAACCAATGTGCCGTTGCCAGTATTGGTAATGGTGATAGTGTCGGTCTGTTCCAGATACGGGTATGTGGTCAGGCTGATGTTGTCGGAGGTAATGATTCGCGGTGAGTTGAGTGCGATGTTGATAGTAGTATCTCCTTGAATATCAATAATCTCGCTATGTGAAATGTATTCCACTGCCGATACTCGCAAAGTCTTTCGTCCGCGAAGGACTTCGAGCGAATACTGACCTTCCGCATTAGTGTAGGTAACATTATTTCCAATTGTAACCCTTGCGTTAGGAATGAAATCGCCGGTATAGTCGTCGGTGATTACACCGCTTATTATGCCGTTGCAGTTGTCGGCGTAGGTAAGGGTAAGCGTTACAACGCTGTCGCAACCAACCGAGTTTATCAATGTTACTGTGTAAGTGCCAGCCTCGTTGAATGTCTCATTTCCGTATGTGTAAGGAACTCCGGCGCACATAAGGTCGGCAAACTCGCCAGTACTGCTGTGGTTTATGGTGAGGCGCAAGGTTACAACCGAGTCGCAGCCTTCGGCGGTATGCAATGTCTGTGTGTATTCGCCTGTTTCGGTGTAGGTAGTGCCATTCCATTCGTAGGAGTTGCAAGCAGTGTCGGCAATTGAAACTGCGATTTCATCGGGCGTTGTGATTTCAATCGAACTTGTTGCACTACATCCGTTTGCATCGGTAACGATAACTGTGTATTCACCTTCTGCAAGGTTGCTCAAAGTTGCACCGGTCTGTGCTTCAGGAGTATTCCACGCATAGCTGTATGGTGCGGTGCCGCCTTCCACACTTACAGTTGCGTGACCGTTATTCTGTCCGAAGCAACCGTTGCTGAAATCGCTGATAGTTGCAACAGGTATTTCGACGAATGTGATATGCAACTTGTAAATGCTGTCGGTATCTTCACCCAAATTGACAATGCGTGTATAGTCACCGCTTTCTGTAATTATCTGTGTGCCAAATGTGTATGATTCTCCGCAGTATGGTAATGTATCGTAAACATAATATGTGCTTCCCTTCACACAGCGGACATTGAAGCCGTATCCCTTTCCTATGCTGCCACTCAAAAGGTCGGTTGTTCCCGAATAAATTCTGTGGTAGTAGGCTTCGTCGGTATTGCTTGCGGTAGCCGACCAGAAAGCTGCATTTTCATAATTTCCTTCGTAACTACCTGAGTACCAGTTTGAGTAATATACATTAAATCCGCTTGCATATGTATATTCCGATTCAGAAATAGGTTCAACATTAATCCAACTGTGTACCATCTGTGAACCAGCATCTCTTTCGCTTCCACCAAGCGTATCGTAAAGTTCCTGCCATTCGGCTTCGCTTGGCAAATGCCAGCCATTGGGGCATACGCCTTGCACTCCGCTAGGATTTTCATTGCTACTGCCTGCTAGATTCATCGCTGCCGGCCAGTTGTACAGTTTGGTCGAATATTCTGTACAATACTCTGTAGGGTAGCGATAAGGCTCTGTAGAACTTGTTTCGGTTGTTCCTTGTGGGATATCGCCAGCATAATCCAAATCCTCGGCCATCCAGATTTGGTTGCCAATTCGGATAGTAGAATATTGATGGTTATCGCGGTCATCGATGAAAGAACCGTAGGTGTAGAACGAAAGTGTATCGCTTAGTAATGTACCAAATTCGCTTATTTCTTCGGCATAATAGTAGTATTTGGTATCTGGCTCAAGGTTTGTGATTTCTGCATAAAAATACTCATTTGTGCTATTGTAGTGAGGCACGACTCTATAGTTAATGTTATTCCTGTTGGTGCCATAATAGAAGAACAAGGAATTTTCGGTTAATGTTAAATTTGTATAATGGATTTTTATATCAGCAGAAGTTGTGCTTCTATCCATCGGGTAGTCAACACTTATATCCAGCGTTAAGCTATTTATGCTTATGTTGTCGATTGCTGCAGGAGGATTTTCACCGTCGCCATCATAGTTTACCCAATAGAATATGAGGTTATAGCTTCCTTCGTCAATATTTATTATTTTGGTAAAGTTTTGCCACGAAGTTACATCTGACAACGGTTCTTCTGTTATCATAATCCAGCCAGATGGAAGATTGTTCAGGTTGTTTCCGCCAGACAAATCGAAATCTGATGATACTGGAGCCAAGAATACATCTAATAAAGCAGAATATTCCTGTACATCGGGGTACGACCTCCAATCGAAACTTATTTCATAAATGCCATCCTCATCAATATCTATGGTACGATAGGCATAAACTACAGAACCTGAGTTAAAGTCGTATTCGTTGCTTGTACCACCATCGTTTGAAATAAACAGACCGTTGTCGCCACCGTTGCTGGCAGCTTCACCTATGTGCCATTGGTTTGTCTGGTTACCGTTTGCGAGAACCCAGTTGGTGTTTTCGTCGGCATCCTCGAAATCGCAGGTATATGGTATAGTGGCAGGAATCTGGGTGGTTGTGAAGGAATAGCTTCTCCATTGGCTTTCGTCGCTTCCCAAACACAAAGCGTGTACATACACATAATAATTGGTTGAAGATGTCAAGCCTGTAGCGACATACGAAGAATCGGCACTCTGTACGATAGCACCGTTACCAACGAGAGCGGTATTGTCAATTTCTTCATCCGAAACGATTATTTCCCAGCTTTCGGCAGAGCCATAGTCAGCCCACCTTATTGTTGCCGATTCTGTTGTAATTTCTGTAGCGCGAATGTTCTTTACCGGTCTGCAGGTTGGACAGGAAACTGTGTACAATTGAGAATGTGAGGTAGGAGAATCAAGTCCATAATAAGAATCTATTACATCGCCATTGGCATCGAATATATGATAAGAAACAAAATCGGGGTATTGCCCTGCAGTATAATCTATCCTGATTTCCTTGCCGTCGCAGACATCCACAATTCCTGTCGCCGAATAACCTTGATTAATTGTCAAGGTTGCAATGGCAATTTCCGATTCCACATCAACTATATTTATAGCACCACCACTCCAACCGATACTAATTTCACTTGCAAGTTCGTAGCTTATTCCACACATATCTTCGGGAGCACAAAATGTTGTATTAAATGTTCTTTTTTCCCATCTGCCTTTGTCATCATCCGAGCATACTGAGCGAACATATACATAGTATTGTGTACCGATAGTTAGTCCTGTTGCGGAATAAGAAGGTTCTGTCAAAGTTATTATGTTATTGTAACTTTCGAGTGTATTATTATCAAGTTCTGTTTCCGAAAAAATCAGTTCCCAACTTGTAGCCTGACCTTGTTCCGTCCAGCTTATTGTAGCCGATTCGTTAGTAATGTCGGCAATTGTAAAGTCGGCAACAACCCGACAAGAAGAACAAGACATTGTATATGACACCGGCGAATACATAGCTCCTGAGCCAAAGAATATTTCATCTCCATTAACATCAAAAATCTGATATGAAGATTCTTCGGGATATTCGCCTTCAACCCATTCAAATCTTATTTCCCTGCCATCGCAAACTTCCAATGTTCCAGTTGCCGAAAAGCCATCATCAATTGTCAAAGTTGCAATAACTATTTCTGTTTCCACATCAACAACATTGATAGCACAACCATTCCATCCGTCGCCATAGCTGTCGGCAAGCGAGTAGCTTATTTCACACATATCTTCATCAGAACATTTTGTATTGAATGCTACTATTTCACCGTAACCAGTGCCGTTACTGTTGGTTGCGTAGGCTTGATAGTAATATGTCGTATTTGAGGCAAGGTTGGTGAGCGAAACAGAAAAATCGTTTGTTTCATCGGTGCTCTGTACTATTTCGGTAAGATTTCCCTCGTCGGTACCATACTCGAATCCACGCACCGTAATGTCAGAAGTACCATGACTTAATATGCTTCCGTGCAAAGTTGCCGAAGTAGTGCTTATGTCAGAAACAGAGGATGTGGCAACAATAGGATTAGCAACTTTGGTTACGCTAACATTGTCGATTGCGGCAGGTGGATTAAAGTCGCCACCATTATCTTCGTTTGCCCAGTAGAATATGAGATTGTAGTTTCCTTCGTCAATATAAATTGTATTGCTGAAGTTTAGCCAGAAAGGTGCTCCTGCCAATGGTTCTTCGGCTATAACTATCCAGCCGTCGGGCAAAACAGTCAGATTGTTTCCACCCGACAAATCGAAATCAGACGATACTGGAGCCATGAATACACCAAGAATACCATCAAAATTATCGACATCACCAAACGACCGCCAGTCAAAACTTATTTCATAAAAGGCGTTTTCGTCAATGTCTATGGAACGATATGCGTACACAACTGATTCTGATGTGCTTGTGTATGCGTTGGTTGTTCCGCCATCGTTCGATATGTAAAGTCCATTGTTCCCGCCGTTGTTTGTTGCTGAACCAATGTACCATTTGTTTGTCTCGTCACCGTTTGCTAGTACCCAGTTGGCGTTTTCGTTGTCATCTTCGAAGTCGCAGTCGTAGGGCAGAGTAGCTGTGATGCTTCCTATGTTGCGGACACAGCGCACAGAGTTGCCGAAGTCCTTGCTATTAAGGTCTGAATAAAGTGTGGTATATGTGCTTATAATATCTTTGTGGTATATTAAATCACTATTGTTCACACTTGTAGTTGTTGTCCAGAAACGAGTTATGTGACCAAATTCTATGCTTGTGCCACTGTAAACACCTGCTGGCAATGCATTGAAGCCTGTTGCCCCGAAATATTCCGATTGTTTCAAACTTCCGTAGAACCAAGAGTCGGCATATCCAGCAAGCATTGAGCCTGTATTGTTGCGTCCCAGATAATCATCAAGTTGCACCCACTCCTGTTCGCTTGGCAAGTGCCATCCTTCGGGACAAATGCCCTGTACTCCGCTTGGGGTTTCGTAGCTGCTTTCTTCGCCGTTCATTGCAGCAGGCCAGTTGTAGAGGTAGCCGTAAGTCGAAACATTATATTCGTTTCCGTCGGGATAGTAGAGGTAAGGCACGGTTTCGCTTATTTCCGTTCCCAACTGTATGTTGCCTGCGTAGCGCAGGTTTTCGGCCAGCCAAGTCTGGTCGCCGATGGTTACAAACGAATATATGTTGCCGTCGCGATTGTCAATGAAGAAGTTGGTTGCCTTGCATATACTTATGTTGTCGATTGCGGCAGACGGGTTATTACCATAATAGTAATCATCATTTTCCCAGAAGAAAGCAAGGTAGTACATGCCTGTTTCCTCAATGTTCACAGCCGTTCTGCTGTGCTGCCATTCCGGTTGTTCCGACATTATTTCCGTACTGCATATATTTATCCAGTCTGGATCGTAGCCTGCACCCAGGGTAAGGTCGGGGTCGATAGAGGCAGGAATGAGGAATGCCCTAAGGTAGTCGTAATCTTCGTTTCCGGCTGCTCGCCAGTCGAAATCGAATTGGTATAGGTCGGCGGTGGTTATGTTTATTAGGCGATAGGCGTATGTGGATGATGGCTCGGCGAAGTTGTATGAATTGTGCGCACCATCGTCTGCGGAAATGTACAGTCCGTTTGCTCCGCCGTTGCTGGCAGCCGTGCCAATATACCACTTGCTTGGCTGTCTGCCGTTGGCAAGTACCCACTGGGCATTCTCGTCGGCATTCTCGAAATCACAGCTGTATGGTTCGTCGCCTAATTCAAAAGCAGTTGGCGCTACCTTGTAAACCGGACGCACACGAGCAGGGTAACTTCTATCAATATTTCCTATTCCTAATCCTGGATCAGATTCGTAATCTCCTGGATAAAGATTCATGTACACTGCTGATGTAGGATTATCTGTGTTTAGAGAACTTGTCCAATAGTATGCATACAAGGTATATCCATCATACTCGGTAGGTATAAAAATGCTATTTCCGTTTCCACTTGTAAACAACAATCCTACTATTCCGTTAATTATAGTCCAAGTAGTGTCGCAATAATCAATCAGTTCCTGCATATCTGCCTGAGTTGGCATAACCCAGTCTTCGTTCCAGTTTACTGCAGCGGCATCGGCATCGGCAGGAAGCGTTGCTGGATTGTCGGAATATGTGTAATTGTTCTGGGTATATTCATCCTTAGTTGTTGTTTCGCCCCAAGCATATTCGTTTCCTAAATCTTCGAAATTTGTTCCACCTACATTACAAGTAGCCCACATTGTGCCGCTTGGCAAGCCAAGGTTAACATAGTAGTGGTCGCCCAATTGACCGCTCGGTGTCCTAAAAGATTTTATTTCGCCATAGCCGGTATCGTCGCTGTTTGTTGCGTATGCACGGTAGTAGTAGGTCGTATTGGGGGCAAGACCTGTAAGCGTAGCGGTAAATTCGTTTGCCCCCAGTTCGCTCTGTATGGTTTCGGTGAGGTTATCGGGATTGGTACCATATTGGAATCCGCGTTCAATAACATCCGAATTTCCGTTGTCGTAGAAGAATCCGCTCAAGGTTGCCGAAGATAGTGTTACATTGGATTGTGAAACAGTTGCCAAGTAAGGTGCCACCCTGTAAACTGCCCGCACTGGTAACCCATCGTATCGGTAATAATCACCTAACTCCGCTCTAGTGCCAGAACCGAAAAGAAGAGTAGTTGCTTCGCTTGGATAGCTCGAATATAGAGAATTCGTCCAGTAGTGGTTCGACATACCATTATATATGCCAGGCAAGAAAATGCTTCTCCCGTTAGGTCCTGTAAACAGGCGGCCTGTAACACCATTCTGAGTTGTCCATACATGAGAACAATATGTGTACAATTCTTCCGCTTCGTCGGCTATAGGCATACGCCATCCACTGCCCCAGTTGGCTGTTGCGGCATCGTCGCTTGCTTCGAGGGTTGTCAAGTTGTCGGTGAAACCGTTGTCGCCGAAGTCTGGGTTGTTGCAATACTTGGTCATAGACTCATCACTTCCGTTACAATATTGGTATGTGCTCCACTCGTATGTATCCTTTGGCGTTGTTTCGCCCCAAGCAAAATAGTCGCCCATATCTTCGGTAGAGGTTGCTCCTATATTCATTGTCGCCCAGTATGTTTTGCTCGGCAAGCCGAGGTCAACAAAATCGAATCCACTATACGAGCCATTGGTTGTGAACGATTTTATTGTTCCGTAGCCAGTACCTTCGCTGTTGGTTGCGTATGCCCGGTAGTAGTAGGTTGTGTTGGGTGCAAGTCCAGTAATTGTAGAAGAGAATTCATCTGTGTCGTCGGTGCTTTGTGTGTTTTCAGAAAGGTTTTCGCTGTCGGTGCCATACTCGAATCCACGCGCCGTAATATAAGAAGTTCCCTGACTTAATATGTTGCCGTGCAAAGTCGCCGAAGTAGAGTTTAGGCCAGTAACAGAAAATGTGGCAACAGCAGGATTTATAACTCTCTGTATGCTAATGTTGTCGATGGCGGCAGGCGGATTGTTTCCATCGCCTCCATCACTGTTTTTCCAGAAAAACACGAAATAATATGTCCCAGCATCGAGGTCAAGGACTTTTGAACTGTGTTGCCATCTCGGCTGTCCGCTCATCAGTCCGTCCGCGCTTGCATCTATCCAGCCCGAAGGTGCATCGTTATAATTGGAATACATATCATTGTGGTAACCATAACTTATGCTTGGGTCGAGCGAGGTAGGAATGACAAAGGCTCTCAGAAGGTCGTATCCAGAATCACCGCCGTTTGCTCGCCAGTCGAAGTCGAACTGATATTCGTCGGGTTCGGTTATATTAATAGTTCGGAATGCATACGCGTATGATTGCTTTGAATTGTTATAAGTATTGCTTATGCCACGGTTTTCGGAAATGTACAAGCCTTTTTCTCCGCCGTTGCTTACTGCCGTGCCTATAGCCCACAAGTTGTCTGCTTCGTCGGAAAGTTCCCAGTTGGCATTTTCTGTGTCATCCTCAAAACCGAATGAATAGGGCAATGTGGCTGGAATGCGAGGTGTTTCGAAACTTGTACTTTTCCACAGGCTGTGTTCGTTGTTGGAACAGGCCGCACGGACATATATATAATAGTAGGTCAGTGGTTCAAGTCCTGTAAGCGAATATGTCATATCGGTAACTGTTATGAAATCTGCTGATTCGAGGTCAGCATCTTCAAGATAATCGAGAGAAATGACAATATCCCAGCTTGTAGCCGTTCCGCGTTCTTCCCAGACTATTGTAGCCGATTCTGCCTCAACGTCTTCTACCCACACATTGGATATAGACACACAATTGTTCTTAGCAATGCTGATGTTGTCGATAGCCGCTGGCGGGTTATCGCCGTATGAATTATTGTTTTTCCAGAATAGGACAAGATAGTATGTTCCAGCTTCGATTTCCTGTTCAATAAAGGCGTGTTGCCATTCTTGATATTCAGACTGTGCTCCCAATATCACTATCCATTCCGATGGTGTGGAATATGGAGAGTATTCCATACCATTGGCATTACCAGCCGACAGGTCGGGATTGACAGAAGTGGGGATTAAAAACATATTCATAATGTCGTAGTAGTATTGTCCATATCCACGCCAGTCTAGTTCAAAGTTATACCATGCGTTCTCCGTGAAATTTATTTCGCGGTAGGCATATACATAGGAAGTTGAGGTATTGTCGTAGGCATTGCTTGTACCTCCGTCGTTAGATATGTACAATCCGTTGCTACCTCCGTTGTTTGCCGCCGTGCCAATGTACCACTGGTTTGTCTGGTCACCATTTGCGAGAATCCAGTTGGCGTTTTCGGTTGCATCCTCGAAGTCGCAGGAATAAATCACATTCTGCCCGAACGATGCAAATGCGGTAAAAAACAAAAAAGCAGCACACAATGCTGCAGCAGAAAAATGCTTTTGGATATTGTCCATACTATTGTTGTTTTGGTTAAGAAACCTCATATATGAGTTATTCATTGTATTAAAGTGTATATTTGTCCACGGTGAAGCCACAAATATAAAAAGATTTTTGAATTAACATTTAACAAAAAGTGGATTTTTTTATAAATTGACAATGGATAATTGACAATTGATAATTTGTGGGGTGCTAAAATATTGAGAAAGATGTAGTTATGGGATTTTGTTTGTATTTTATTGGATGACAATTGTGACGAAATTGTATTTTTAGGGACAAAAAAAAGCGGGTTGTATGGAATTTTCTGCATAATGAAAAGGCTAAAAGTCTTGCAGAAGACCAGTCAGACTGTCGGTCTGTTGGACTGCAAGCCTGTTCGCCTTTTAGACATTTCGTCTCCCTACATTACCGTCTCAAGTGCATACAATGGTACATTTTCCATCCAGCCTTGGTCGATGTGTGGTTTCATTGAGAATCTAATACCTTTCAAATTTTGAAGCAACCAAGTCTTTCCAACCTGACGCGATCCATTCAAAATCAAAGGCTTTCTGTTGTTACTATTTTTCCATTTTGATAAGTCGTTGAATAATAATCGCTTCATATTAAAATACATTTTTTTGCACGAACAAAGCGATGATTTTTACATTTTTTTGCACGATAAAAAGGCTAACAGTCTTGCAGAAAACCAGTCAATCTGTCAGACTGCAAGCCTGTTAGCCTTTTCGACTTTTCGCCTATCTAAATATCGTCACCTTCCGTGTTGCCGATTCGCCTTCTGCCGAGATAATGCGGACATTGTATATTCCCGGATTCCAACCATCGCAGTTGATGGTAATGCGTTCGACTTCGGTATTTTCTATTTCAGTAACAAGCATTCCTGCTGCGTTGAAAATCTGTACTACTGCAATACGCTGTCCCTCGATGAAGAACTGACCGTAGGTCGGGTTCGGATAAAGGGTCAGGTTGTCGGCAGACCATTCGTCGATTGCATCACCTTCTTCGCTAACTTCGGCCGATACGCAGGCTTCGTTCGACGAGTTGTACATTCCATATTCGCAAGTGCTTTCAACGCGGTAGCAGTAATTGCCAGATTCGGGGACATTATCCATATAAGATAAACCATCGGTTGTTCCGACAAATTCATTATCCCTGAATACACTATAGCTGAGTGCTCCATTTCCTGTCCACTCAAGGGCAACATAAGCACCAAGCGCTTCGGCTGTCAGGACAGGTGCTTCGGCGCATCCGTCACCGGTAATCCTTGTGCATACAGTTGCCGATATTTCACCGCATATTCCGTTTTCGAAATGGGCAATGATAATGTAGCAGTAGTCGGTTTCCGGCTCAACATCAGTATCGACAAATGTCGTAGATGTGAGATGCTCTGCAAGCGGTTCGCTATACCTATATATATTAAAGTAGTCAACACCGACTGGCATATTCCACGAAATTGTTATCGCTTCGCCGTCGTTCCTTGCTTCTACAATCAGCGAAACATTGCAAGGAATGTTCTGGATTTCGGCACAAACCGTATCGGAAGCTTCCGACAGACAGGTGTAGTTCGACGACGAAAGTGCGCGTACATAGAAGCAATGTTCACCTACTGGAAGTCCGTCGTATGTTACTGTCGTACCGCTCAGCGTATCAATCGGATACTGCGATGCAGCGTTGTAAACAAAGTACGAAATATTTTCGTAGTCACCGAGTTCTACCGGCTGCCAATCCAATGTTACGGTGTGGAATGTGTCGGTTACAATGCTGATTTGCTGTACAGCCTCACATTCGGGAGCAACAGCCGATATGCTTACATTTATGTCGTTAGACTGCCGTCCCATAACTGCGGCACGGTACTTTATGGTTGCGGTGTAGTCGCCGGTTGCGGTTGCGTTAGCCTTAACCGATATGCTTTCGCTGCCGTTAGGCTCTATCATGCCGCTCTTCTTTCCAGTCTTCACTACATTGCTGGTACGGCCTATTTCGTATGTTGCGATTGTATTGCTCCCTGCCGGGTTCTGAACATCGGCGAGAAGTACAAACCTGCCTTCGCAAACATATTCCGAAGCACAGATACCACCTGCCAGCGACGAATTTGTAAGATTTATGTCGTCAAGATAATGCGTCTTGCTGGTGTATTCGCCAGTGCTGATATTAAACTGCCTGATACAAGCCGATGGTCCATTGTTCTGCGAAGTCTGCGAGAACAGCCACAGATAAGGCCCGCCAGCCGATAGGTTGTCGAATGCAGAGCTATATACATTTGCAAGGTCGTCTCTTATTTGCTGAGAAGTACCGCTGGCTGTGTCAATCCTGTACAGCGAGTTCCAGCTACCAGCGAGCAGGCTACCGTCCTGACGGTTGAACGAGCAGTGGCGGATTTCTGGAATGTCGGTTTCTATGCTATCGACAAGCATTTGGTTGTCAAGGTCAATCTTGAAAATGATATTAGTTGCTTCCGTTCCGTAGAAATAAGTTCCGTCGTAGGACAAGTTCCTGATTGAACCTACATTTTCCACATAGAATGTTTCAACATATTCGCCATTCGGAGTATATCTGTTGAACTCGCCCGGACGCATCCACGAAGCAGTGTAGATGAAGAAGCCATCGGTAGCGATTGCCTGCTCGGCGTTCTCGCGTGTTGCGAAGGTCTGTATGCTGTCCCATAGGCTGCGTGTGTTACGGCGCTGTATTGTTGAATCCTCGATAAGTTCAAGGTTGTCGTACTCGGTGATAGAACTCCATACTAATGTGCCATTGCCGTTGTTGCTGAGTGTAATGGAATCGCTCTGTTCAAGATATGGATACGACGACACTATTATACTATCGGTATCGGTATGAATTTGAGGCGAATTGAGCGATGCATTGAAAGTGGTATCCGACTGAATATCAACTGTTCTGCTATACGAAATATAGCCTGTTGCCGATACCCTCAATGCTTTAAGTCCACGGATAACTTCAAGCGAGTACTGACCTTCGGCATTGGTGCGTGTAACTCTGTTTCCAATGGTAACCTTTGCATTAGGAATTGCATCGCCTGTATTCTCGTCGGTAACTATACCGCTTACTATTCCACCACAAGTGTTGGAATAAGTAAGTGTAAGTGTTACAATGCTATCGCAACCGTGCGAGTTGACAAGTGTTACCGTGTATGTACCTGCCTCGGTGAAAGTTTCGCCTTCATATACATACGGCACACCCGAACACATCTGGTCGGCAAATTCGCCAGTATTGCTGTTATTGATTGTCAGGTGCAGGGTTACAATGCTGTCGCAACCTTCGGCATTCGTCAATGTAAATGTCGGAGCATCGGTGCTTTCGGTATAGGTTACACCGTCAATCCACTCGTAGCTGTCGCAAGCGGTCTGCTCATCAATGCCTGTGTTGCTATGATTAATAGTCAGGTGCAAGGTTACTACCGAGTCGCAGCCTTCTGCATTGCTAAGTGTGAATGTCGGAACATCTGTGCTTTCGGTGTAGGTTACGCCGTCAATCCAAGTGTAACTATCGCAAGCAACCTGCGTATCAATGCCCGTTGTGGCGTTGTTGATTGTCAAATGCAATGTAACAATGCTGTCGCATCCATTAGCAGCAAGGAATGTCTGTGTGTAGTCGTCAGTTTCGGTGTAAGTAGTTCCATTCCATTCGTATGAATCGCAAGCGGTTTCTGCAAATGAAGATGTTATAGCATCGGGTTGGGTTATTTCGACCGAACTTATTGCAATACAACCATTTGCATCGGTAATGGTTATGTTGTAAGTCCCAGAACCAAGGCCATTGGCAGTTTGTGTGGTAGCACCATTGTTCCATGCGTAGTTGTAAGGTTCGGAACCACCTTCTGCGCTTACTGTTGCGAAACCATTATCCTGTCCGTAGCAACCGTTGTTGTAGTCGCTGATGGTTGCAACAAGTTCATCGAACATTGTCAAGTGCAGGTAGAATGTGCTGTCAACATCCTCACTTATGTTTATCTGGCGCACATAGTCGCCGCTTTCCGTATAGGTTGTATCGTGGTAAGCATATTCTTCACCGCAGAAGTTAACTGTGTCGTAGACGTATGTCATCGAACCCTTTACGCAACGGATTGAGAAACTGCTATATTTGTCATTTCCGCCACTTACCTGCACTTCCCTAGTACTATAATTCCATGTAAGACATTGGGCCCTGGATTCATCGTTTTCGGTGGCAGTCCAGAAATACGGACCTTCACCGAATGCGCCATAGCTGCCGCTAAAGTGTCCAGCAGTAAGAGCATTGAAACCAGATGCATTGTTTAGATTTTGGTTGTCACCAGGTGCACAAGGATTAGAATATGTTATCCATCCTGTATTGGCAGACAAAGCCTTGGTAATTTGGTTGCTATCGCCACCACAAGCATATTCGCTACCTACATAATTTGTCAACTGCGTCCACTCTGCATTGGATGGTACATGCCATCCATTAGGACAGATACCTTGTACGCCGCTCGGATTAGCATTGCTGCTGTTTTCTCCGTTCATTACTGCCGTCCAGTTGTATAGATAGCCGTATCCTGCTGCATTTGCTTCGTCACCATTTGGATAGTAGCGGTATGGTTCTGTTGAACTTATGCTTGTACCAAGAGAAATTTCTATGCCGTTGGCAAAACGCGTAGCTCTCAAGTTTTCTGCCATCCATTTTTGTTCGCCAATCTGTATTGTGTAGTACTGATTGCCATCACGGTCATCGGTTATTTGTCCATAAGTGTAGAACGAAATTGTGTCGCTATATGATGTACCATAACTGTTGGTTACTTCGGCAACATAATAATATCTGGTTTCAGCGGTAAGGTCGCTGACATAAGCAATAATTGTGCTGTCCTCATTGTTGAAACTTGTCATTGATTCATTTACTTCTGCAAGATTGTTTCTTGCTGTGCCAAAATAGAACTTATATGATTCCAAATCTTCAGAACCAACAATTTTGGCTTTAAGTTCTGCCGATGTTGTTGTACGCGCAGGATAATAAGCAGTGACTTCGGACAGCGAAATTGCTACTGAACTTGTCACGCTGCAATCGTTAGCGTCAGTAACCGTTACGCTATATGTTCCAACAGAAATATTATTAATTGTCTGCGATGTCTCTCCGTTGCTCCACAAGTAGTTATACGGAGCAGTTCCACCATTGACAGTCACGCTTGCACTTGTTGTATTGTCATTTCCCAAAGGCTCAGCCGATGCGGTTGCTGTGAGCGTTTCAGGTTGAGTAATTGCCAATGAAGCACTTGAAGAACACCCATTTTCAGCAGTTGCGGTAACAAAGTAAGTTCCTGCTTCTGTAAAGGTGTTTGTTGCAGTAATTGTATCATTTGACCACAGGTATGATGTGCCAGTTCCTTGCGCCTCAACATTTATTGCAGTCGTTGTACAGGTAAGCAAGGTTGTTCCTGTCGAGTTGATTATGCTTACAGTCGGTGCTACAACATCTTCGGTTATAACAATGCTTTCTGTGTTGGAACAACCGTTCGCATCGGTAACGGTGACGGTATAGTTTCCAGCTGCAGTAATATTGTTATCTGCGGTTTCAACACCATTTGACCAAACGTAGTTTGTTCCGCCAGTTGCAGTAAGCGAAATTTCGGTTGTGCTACAAGTGATTGTCGTTTCGTTGGTGTTGTTGGTGATTGCTGCGTCTGGCAATTCATTTACCGTGAGCTGTACATTCGCCGAACTATTGAAAGGCTGACCATCGCTACACGATGTTGCCGTGAGGCTTGCCGTATAGGTGTAGATTCCTGCTGCGGTGGGGGTTACGGTGATAGTTTCGGTATAAGTTATGTCGGGCAAGCCTGCGCCAGTGTCCGAACTTGACCATTGAACCGTGTAATCGCTTCCTGCATTGGAAACATTTGCCTGCAACATGACTTCGTTGCCTACGCAGATTGCCGATACTTGAGAGATTTCAATTCCTGGGGTATCGCCGATTTCAACATTTACATTTGTAGAAACTATGCAGTTGTTTGCATCGGTTACGGTAACAGAGTATTCTGTTGCCACTGTGAGTTGTGGAGTTGTGATGGCGTTGGTTGTTTCTCCGTTGCTCCACGAATAAGTGAAATCAGCCGTTCCGCCCTGAACATTTGCGGTGAGGGTTGTAGTTGTTCCTTCGCAAACCGATGTAGAACCGGAAATCGTTACGGCAAGTGCATCGGGCTGTGTAATTGTGGTAAACGCATTCGTAGAACAGCCATTGTCATCAGTTACGGTTACGCTGTAAGTTCCTGCAATAATGTCTGTGATGGTCTGAGTGGTAGCACTATTGCTCCATTGGTACTCGTAAGGTTCAGTACCACCGCTTACTACTGCGCTCGCTGTCGTCGTGGAGCCATTGCAGGCTACTGAACCTGCATTAACAGAAACCGTGAGCACATTGGGCTGGGTGATTGTTATTTCCCTTACAACAGAACAGCTGTTGTTGTCCCTTACGGTTACGCTGTAGGTTCCTGCTACAACGCCAGTAAGATTCTGTGTGTTTGCTCCGTTGCTCCAGTTGTAAGTAATAGGTGTTGTTCCTCCACTAACAGCATTTGTAATGTCGGTTGTACTGCCGTTGCAAGCGATTGTGCCAGCCGAAAGTTCCGATATAAGTTCTTCCGGCTCGTTGACGGTTATGCTTGCTGTAGCAACACAACTATTTGCATCGGTTATAGTTACATTGTATGTTCCTGCTGCAAGGCCGTTGACGGTTGGTGTGGTTGCAGCATTGCTCCACAGATAAGTGTAGTCTGTCGTTCCACCGTTAGCCGTTACGGTTGCAGAGCCGTCGCTTGCTCCGTTGCAGGATACATTGGTAGGACTGCTTATGCTTGCCGTCAACTGGGTGGGCTGGCTTGCAGTTCCATTTGCGCTTGCTGTACAGCCGTTGTTATCAGTTACGGTAACTGCGTATGTTCCTGCTTGGGCTTCAAGGGTCTGTCCGCTTCCCAAATCGTCTTGCCAACTGTATGTGTATGGTGCTGCTCCGCCATTTGCATTGGCTGTGAAAGTAGTGCTTTCGCCGTAGCATTGGATTTCGGAAGACGTAACCGAAACTGTCGGGTTATCAACCTGGGTGATTGTTGTGCTTGCATCGCTGGTACAGCCATTTGAACCAGTTGCCGTTACTGTGTAGGTCGCAGGAGCTGTTACATTGTTTACTGCAGTATTTCCTCCATTTGACCATTGGTAGGTGACTCCTGTACCTTCGGCAGATGCGGTAAGCGTTATCGATGTGCGGTTGCAGTTGAGTTCGGTTGCATCGCTACTTATTGAAACGGTCGGAACTGCAACATCCTGCATTACGGACTGTGATGCCATTGTTGTACAGCCGTTTGCATCGGTGACGGTTACAACGTATGTTCCCGGCTCGGTAACTACCAAAGAACCGTTGCTCTCATTATTGCTCCAGTTGTAAGTATATCCCGATGTTCCACCGGTCACGCTTGCGGTAAGGGTTACTGATGTATTGCTACATGTAAGAGTGAAGTCGGTGTCGGTTATGCTTGCCGTCAACTGGGTGGGCTGGCTTGCAGTTCCATTTGCGCTTGCTGTACATCCGTTGTTATCAGTTACGGTAACTGCGTATGTTCCTGCTTGGGCTTCAAGGGTCTGTCCGCTCCCCAAATCGTCTTGCCAACTGTATGTGTATGGTGCTGCTCCGCCATTTGCATTGGCTGTGAAAGTAGTGCTTTCGCCGTAGCATTGGATTTCGGCAGACGTAACCGAAACTGTCGGGTTATCAACCTGGGTTATTGTTGTGCTTGCATCGCTGGTACAGCCGTTTGCGCCGGTTGCCGTTACTGTGTAGGTAGCAGGTGCTGTCACTGTATTTGCAGCATTGGTTCCGCCATTTGACCAAACATACGAAGCGTCACTGCCAGTTGCCGTAAGTGTTATCGATGTGCGGTTGCAGTTGAGTTCAGTTTCGTTGTTATCAATTGTAACGGTTGGTGCAGTCTTATCTTCCGTTATAGTCTGTGCAGCCTCTACAGAACATCCGTTTGCATCGGTAACGGTTACCGTATATGAACCTGGGGCTGTAACCTCAGATGTGTTATTTGTCCCACTATTGCTCCAATTATAAGTATAACCTTCAGTTCCGCCAGTTACGGTTGCAGTAATTGTTGCTGATAAATTGCTACAAGTAAGAGTATTATTTGTAGCCGAAATGTTTATCGAAAGTGCTGCGCTCGGACCTGTTATCGTTGTGCTTGCGCTTGCCGTACAACTATTGCCATCGGTTACGGTTACGCTGTAGTTTCCTGCGCCAAGAGTCGAAATAATCTGACCGCTTTGTGAGTTGCTCCAAGCGTAGGTGTAGCCCATTGCCATTGAACCGCCATTTGCTGTGGCTGTAAGGGATGCTGTAATATCGCCAAAGCACTGTACTTCGGTATCGCCCGAAATTGAAACCGTGAGTTCTGTATTTACAACTATGTTCTTCGAAGCTACGACAGTACAATTGTTTGCATCGGTTACGGTAACGGTGTAGGTAGTGGTTGCGGTAGGCGAAACTGTGATTGAGGATGTGCTTTCACCGCTGCTCCAAGCGTAGGAATAGTCTGTCGTACCACCGTTTGCATTTGCTGTCAATGTTGTCTGGTCGCCGTAGCAGTTAGGATTGTTTCCGCTTACCGATGCCGTAAGTTCTCCGGGGGTGATGAGTGTCTGCGAAATAGTAGCAGTACAGCCAGCCGCATCGGTTACGGTCACGGTATATTCGCCATCGGCAAGATTGCTCAATCGGGCATCAGTCTGCATATCGGGAGTGCTCCAGTTGTATGTGTATGTGCCTGCACCACCGCTTACGCCTACTTCCACATAGCCGTTATTTTCTCCGTAGCAACCGTTGCTATAACTGCTTATTGTTGGCACAAGCGCGGGGTATAATGTAAGGTGTAACTTGTAGATGTTTTCGGTTTCCCCGTTCTGAATACGGACTGTATAGTCGCCACTTGCAGTGATGACAGTATCGTGGTAAGTATACGATTCACCACAATATGGTAATGTATCGTAGGCATATACTACCGATCCCTTTACACAGCGGACACTATTGCCTTTGACCTTGTTGTCGTAATTCCTATCCATGCTAGTGGATTCGTAGTAAATGCTGCGGACGTATGCGTATTCACTGGTGTTCTCGGTAGCACTCCAGAAACCAGTGCCGCTGCCGAAACTGCTATAATTGGTGCCGACATAGTAACCGGCAGGCAAAGCATTGAAACCGCTTTTGCCAAAGGTTACCGACATTGTCATATCACTAGTTTGCCAGTATCGGTCTTGTGCGGCTGGCTGTCCTGCAAGCATAACACCTGCATTTCCTGTTCCACCTAAATAATCTGTCAACTGAGTCCATTCTGCATCACTTGGCAAATGCCATCCACTAGGACAAATTCCTTGCACACTGCTCGGATTTTCGTTAGTGGGATTTTCCCCATTCATCGTGGCTGCCCAGTTGTACAAGTAACCGTACTCATCAACAGCATCAGAAAAGTCATCTGGATTGTAGCGGTATGCATCGGTGGAACTTGTTTCTGAACCTTGGGGAATATTCCCTGCATACTTCAAGTTTTGCGCCATCCAAGTCTGATTTCCAATCCTTATTGTATAGTACTGGGTGCCATCACGGCTGTCTGTCATTGTGCCACAGGTCAGGAACTCAAGGGTGTCGCTGCGGGTTGTACCTAAGTCATTGGAAACCTCAGCCATATAGTAGTACTTGGTGTCGGCGGTAAGGTTGGAAAGGTCTGTAGAATAATAGCCGTAGTCGTCATCGTAGTTGATAATTCCGGTTAAGTTCAGGTTGGTGCGTTCTGTACCATAGTGAAATGCACTTTCCACCCCATAGAACTCCTCGCCATCGTTAAGTGTAATGTCAAATTCAATAGTGGCCTCTGAGTTGGTACGCCACATCGGGTACTTTGCAATTACCTCTGGTGCGGTTGATTTCTTGAAACTCTTAATTTCACCGAGCGTTGTGGCGTCGGCGGTAGTGGCGTATGCTGCATAATAGTATTTGCTATCGTCAAAATCATTGATTACGGCCGTGAAGCGTGTTGATTCGTGAAGGTCAATACCAAGGTTAGTACTTACAAGATTTACAGCATCAGAAAGGTCACTCTCCTTTCCATACTTAAAGCCATACTCCTTGGTGTATGTAATAATTCCTTCTGCCTCAGAACCGAACTCACCGTTTAAAATTACACTTGTACCAACAGTTGCCCCCTCGGTGAGCACAGGAACTTGTTTCGGTCCTATTACTCTTACTATGAATGACTTGGTTTCTCCCTGACAAGTTGCAGTCAATGTTACATCTACATCTGCTTCGCCACTGGCTGGTCGGGTGACAGTTGCCGAGCCATCGCTTATTGCTATGACATCGGGACTGCTAGATGTCCATTCTACCGTCTGTCCCGAAATGGTGGTTGGAACAGTGAAGTTGCTCATCACACCGAAAACAGTTTCGTTCTCGGCTAAATACATAGGTATTCTGGCTACGGTTGTCTTCGGTGATTCGGGAATGCCAGCGGGCATCGGGTAAAGACCGTTTGTGAAAATCCAGTTTTCACTCGAAAGCGAACTGCTAAGTGCCGAACCTACCATATCGCTTGTCGGCATTGCCGTAGCATGAGATGCAAATCTCAGACGAAGCGAATCGACCTTTATGTCACCTATCTGCTCGTCGAAGAAATCATCGTCCTCTTCGTTGGCTGTTTCGTAATTATCCACAGATACAGACATAGTCGCAAAAATATTGTACGACGAATTTCCTGCAATACTTTCGCTCAAATATACTGGTGCCGATACATTCTTGCTCAGTGATGTCATGTTGTTTCCAGCAATGCCACCTATATTAGATGACAACCTACCGAACGAACCATAGTTTGCATTGTTGGTGATTGTAGAACTCATCCTACTTCCTCCAACTATACCACCTGCATATTCTCCAGTACTCCAATCAGTGTAATTTGTAGTTATCTGGCCAATATTCATACATTTACTGATGGTAGAATTGCTGCCATTAATACGTGCCACAATACCACCAGCTATACCTCCGCTAGTCAGAGCACCAGTGTTGAGACATTCGGTTATGGTTGACTGTACATTGCCTTCTATGGAGTAAACTATTCCGCCAACATAGTAGCCTTCGGTTTCCGATTTTATTGCCGCATTATTGGTACATTTGCTTATCGTTCCGCCTTTCATTAGTCCAGCAATACCTGCTACATAGTAGCCATCTACATCCAAATTGTTGGTACAATTGGTTATTGTAGCATCGTTTACGCTTCCGACAAGTGCACCAACTCCAAATCTTGCCTCATTGCAATTAAGCAATATGTTTTCACCACCGGAAAGCGTACAGTTAGAAATTACAGACGAAGAATAAGCTTCGCTGCATAATAGACCAAAACCATTGTTGTCGGATGTTTCCGGCGAAGGTATTGTTATCGACTGTGCCACCAAAACATTAAGGCTGTCGATAGTAGCATTGTAGATAGTACTGAACAAACCCTTGAAATCGGTACCGTAGCCGGCGGAGTTATCAAGAGTTATTGTTTTTCCATCGCCCAGCAATATTCCCTTGAACCCATTGACCGTTATGTTGCTTGAAGTAAGAGTAAAATCGTTACCAATCTTGAAGTACATTCCCAATGCGCCGTCAACTATTTCACTGCCCTTGTAGTCGCCTGCCGCATCGGCACCAGAACCAGCTCCGTTCTGTATTGCAGCAACAAATTCGCCCCAGTCAGTTTCACTTTCGATGATGAGCGGACTCGATTCGGTTCCGTTATCGTTGTTTCTGGTCTTGAATTGTGCAATGTCGGAGTAAACTGGTTCGTCATTATATATTACAAAGGCTCTGTAGTAATATATTGTCTGTGCATCAAGTCCAGTAAATTCGTGGGAGAATGTTCCATCGCTTGAAACAACAGGTACAGAATCGGCAAAGTGTGTATTATCAACACCAAACTCGAAACCAGCCGTAAGTGTCTGCACTTCACCTAGGAAATCAATATTACCTTCGAGAGTTGCAGCAGTTGAACCCCAACCGGGCTGAACCTGAGCCGATAACCTGAACGGTACCAGTTTGGTTACCGATATATTGTCGATTGCTGCGGGAGGAATTTCGCCACCTCCATTGTCGTTTCTCCAGTAGAACACAAGATTATACAAACCTTGTTCGAGAGCAACTTCAATAGTGTTGGTCTGCCACGAATCCGAATCATTCATTTTGCCACCATTAGAATATAGTTCAATCCAGTTTGCAGGAGTCGATGATACATTAATCTCGTTTTGTACGCCTGACGACAAATCAGCATTGAGCGAAGTAGGAACCATAAATGCGCGCAAGTAGTCATATCCAGATTCACCTTTTGCCATCCAGTCGAAACTTACAGAATAGTAGCACAGTTCAGGAACATTCAATGTACGGTAAGCATATATGCTTGTTTCTGAACCGGTATCGTATGAGTTGCTTGCACCATTGTCATTGGAAACATAAAGTCCCTTGCTACCATCATTGTAAGCAGCCTCGCCAACGGACCATCCGTTGCTTGCTCCCACATTAAGTGTCCATATAGCGTTTTCGGACTCATCCTCGAAGCCATAACTGTAAGGTATTTGTGCAGGTACCTGTGTTGTGCGGAATGTCAACGATTTCCAGCCGCTCTTTTCTTCTGCCGAACAAACCGAGCGTACATATACATAATATATTGTCGTAGGAGTAAGACCTGATAATGAATAGGTAGAGTCGGTCAATGTCTGCACCGTTGCACCGTCGAGTTCCAGGCCGGATAGATTCTGGTCGGAAACAATAAATTCCCAAGTTCCTGTAGAATTTCTATCTCCCCAACTTATTGTTGCCGATTCGTCATTAACTCCTGTTGCCATTAAGTTATTTACGGACAAGCAAGACGAACAAGACATCATATAGTGTATGGGGTCTGTAAATTTATCGCTTCCTTCAAATATCAAATCGCCGTTGACATCATATACCTTGTACGAAGTTTCATTGGTAAAATTATCACCAACATATTCGAAGCGGATGTCCCTGCCGTCGCAAACAGCGAGTGTTCCTGATGCCGACGACCCATCCTGTATTGTCCACGATGCCAACACATCGCCAGTTGAAGCATCAACTACATTGAGAGTGTTGTCGTTCCATCCGTCGCCGTAACTATCTTCAAGTTCGTAACGTATTTCGCACATATCTTCGGCAGCACAAAAAGCAGAAGAGAATTCTCCTGATGCCCATCGGCTTTTCTCGTCGGACGAACAAGCGGCGCGTACATATATATAATATGTGTGCGCCTGTTCCAATCCTGTTGCGGAATAAGATGGCGATGATACAGTTGTGACGTTATTGTTTGTTTCGAGTTCGGTATCGGTAAGTTCTGTTTCGGAAACAATAACTTCCCAGCTTCCTGCCGAACCGATTTCTGTCCAGGTCAATGTTGCCGATTCGGTTGTAATTTCGGATGCTGTTATGTCGGTCACCGGCGGACATGAAAGCTTGACTATTCTGATGTTATCGACGGCTGCGGGGGGATTATCACCTGCGCCATCATCGTTTCGCCAGTAGAACACCAGGTAATAGTCTCCTGGTTCGATAATCATAGTCTTGTCTGCATGCATCCATTCGCGACCAGCCTGATTCATACGTCCATTGTTGATATCAATCCAACCATTTGGCGTTTCGGTGTGGCCATTTGCTATTTCGTTTCCGGCAGAAAGATTGGGTTCTGCCGATGTCGGAATCAAGAATGCGCGCAGGTAGTCGTAATTCGATTCACCGTTGCACTGCCAGTCGAAGGATATGTTGTAGTTGAGTCGTTCTGTAAAACTCAAACTACGGTAAGCATATACTGCCGATGTGGAAGTGTTTGTATATGAATAACTTCCTCCATCGTTTGTAACAAATAGGCTGTTAAGGTTTGCTTCGCCCTGCTCGGTCATTCCTATTGTCCAGTAGTTTGTCTGCCCACTGTTTACACCTTGTATTGTCCAGTTAGCGATTTCGGTGTCGTCATCGAAACCGCATTGATAATTATCTGCGGTCTGGTCAGCATCCTTTACACAGCGGACACTATATGCATAATCCTTGCCGCTATATGCTTGACCACCGCTATTAGACAGAGTAGTGTAGTCATAGCTGATACCCTGATAAAACGCGCTGCTATTATTGAGTGCACTTTCGGTAGCACACCAAAAGTAGGTATTTCTTCCTATACCTTGGTAAGCACCACCATAATATCCAGCAGGTAATGCATCGAAACCGCTAGCGCCAAAATAAGTGGAGTTGGTAAGTGCTTGTGCAGTCCACAAGTCAGAATGTCCAGCCAATTGCGAACCCTTATCTGTGTCACCATCAAGAGCATCTGCCAATTCTAACCATTCGTCAATGCTCGGCAAATGCCAGCCATTAGGACAAATACCCTGCACGCCGCTCGGGTTAGAAGCACTACTGCTCTCGCTGTTCATTGCAGCCGTCCAGTTGTACAAGTAGCCGTAGGTGGCAACATTGTCGGCATCGTCGTTAGGATTGTAGCGGTAGGCTTCTGTCGTGCTTGTCGAGCTCCCTAACGGTATGTTGCCTTCGTATCTCAGGTTTTCCGCCATCCATGTTTGATTGCCAATGGTAACATACGAGTATGTTTTTCCATCGCGGTTATCGGTAAATGTATTGGCGTTAGTCTGTTGTTCCCTACTTACCACAATGTTATCGACTGCTGCTGGTGGATTGTTGCCATCCCCACTATCATTTTTCCAGAAGAAGACAAGATAATATGTTCCTGTTACATCAATTGAGAGCGACTTTGTGTTATGCTGCCAGTCCGATTGTCCCGCCATTATTCCCGATTGACTATAGAGGTCGATCCAGCCGGTAGGCGCATCATTGTTACTACTCGTCATTCCGTTGGATTCTCCATCGGTTAAATTAGGGCTAGCTGTTGTAGGAATAAAGAACGCCCTAAGGTTGTCGTAATTGCTTTCGCCATTTGCCATCCAGTCGAATTCGAACTGGTAGTTGCCTGCTTCGGTTATTTCTACTTCGCGGTATGCGTAGGCGTAAGATGCCGATGTGTTGGTGTATTCGTTGCCGTTTCCGTTGGTAATGTAAAGAGATTTTTCAGCATTTGTCATTGATGGAATACCAATCTCCCAGTGGTTTGTCTGACCGCCAGTATTAAGTGTCCAGTTGGCGATTTCGGTATCGTCCTCGAAGTCGCACTCATAGATAACGTCTTCGGAGTTGTTGTTAGCGGTTTGCGACGGATCATATACCGGACGGATTGGAAGACCAAAATAACGCGGGGAGGTGATAGTACCGAAACCGTCAGATCCTAAGGAAAGACCCTGTGCTTTGGTCGGATCGTCCGTGTCGAGCGAACTTGACCAGTAGGAACCAGTGCCCTCCGACAATATTAGATTATTGTAGTAGCGACCTGCAGCAGCAGGTATAAAAATGGATTGGTTGTTTGGTCCTGTAACAAGAGTGCCGGCTACTCCGTTTTGCGTAGTAAATACATGTTCGCAATATTCTCTCAATTCTATCACTTCATCGTAGGTCGGCATTCTCCAGTTGCTGCCCAAGATAGCGGTAGCGGCATCGTCACCAGTCTCCAATTCGGTAAGGGCGTCGGTAATGCCTAATCCAGAATCATTGCAGTATTTTGTAAGTTGCGGGTCGGAGTCGCTGTCGCCATCGGCGTATATATAACTCTCCCAATCGTATACAGTCTTAGGCGATGTTTCGCCCCAAGCGAAATAAGTTCCGAAATCTTCGGGTCTTTCGGCTCCAATATTCATTGTTGCCCACTTGGTGCCACTCGGCAAACCAAGGTCAACATATTCGAAAGTCGGGTTGGTAGAGGTAAACCCAAGTTTAATCTGGTTCTTGACGTCCTCTAAGCCGATGGCGGTAGTGCTACTAAGATCAGTCGGGTCGAAGTCGGTATCATCACCGTTGACATATATGGACTGACCAGAAGCCTCGAATGTAAGGAATCTCTGAGTGGTGGCGTCATACGCGGTATTATCGTCGGTTACAACGATAAGGTTGCTTACGCCATCGTATTCAAAAGGAGTAGTAAGTGCTATTTCTGTCCACTCGCCAGATAAAAATGTAACTTCACCCGAAAATACACGGTCGCTTGAACTTACAGTTTCCCAATCGGTTGTACTGGTAAAAGATTGCCTGTCGGAAGTAAACATATACAAGTCGATTGTACGAGCAATATTATCCGTATTGTTGTAGAACGCAATGCGCTCAATAGTTCCTGCGCGCCCTATTTCTGCGGGAGTATAAATCTGCTGCGAGAGAGAATATTTGTAATAGATGTTGACTGGCAGATTCGTGTTATTACCAGGACCACCACCTATGGTTATCCAATTGACACTGCCACCTGCGGTGGGATTAGAACTTCCAGTAGGAGTGGTGAAACTTTCCACGCTACCATTGATTTGACCTTGAGCGTCGGTATATACATAGGCTCTGTAGTAGTATGTGGTGCCTGGAGTAAGGCCAGTAAGCGTAGCCGAGAATGGGTCTCCCGTATAATCGGCAGGCAAGTCATTGCTAAGGCTCATTGCATTGTCGCTGTACTTGAAACCGTAGCTTGTAACCGCTATTCCCTCGTTGTTCTCGAAATGACCTTTCAGGACTGCCGAGGTGGAAGTCAGGTCACCTTCGTCAACGGCTATAGTAGTAACCATCTGCCCAAACGAAGAGAACGACATTAAAAACAAAAAAGCAGCACATAAGGCTGCAGCAAGAGAGTTCCTGTGGATTTTGTCCATATTTGTATTGTTTTTTGTAGAAAAACACATATCTAATTTATTCATTGTTATCAAATTTTTGAAAGCCACAAAGTTAAAGAAATTTTAATAATGAACAATGGATAATTTCTAATTGACATTTAGAAATGGGCAATGAATAATTAAATGTCTATAAATCAAGGAAAACCTATATAAGAGACTTTTGGCGATTGTAATGCAAGAATCATTTAAAATAAATTTTGCTGTTCAAAAATAAAGCAGTAATTTCGCGCCGTTTTTTAATTATAAATTATAAGTGATGAAGAATTATTTAGATTCAGAAAAGAAGAAAGAAATCTTTTCAAAACACGGGAAGTCTAATACAGACACTGGCTCAGCTGAGTCACAAATAGCCTTATTTTCCTACCGTATCAGTCACTTAACCGAGCACTTGAAGTCGAATCGCAAGGATTTCAGTACTCAGCGTGCCTTGACTGGTCTTGTAGGTAAGAGAAGAAAATTACTCGACTATCTAAAGACCAAGGATATCGAAAGATACAGGGCGATAGTTAAAGAATTAGGCTTACGTCGTTAAGACATTCGGAAAGCAAGACAAATGTTTTGCTTTCCTTTTTTATTTGCAAATTAATTAAACACAATAGATAATGTACAACGAAATTAAGAAAGTCATCACTTTGGCTGATGGCAGAGAAATTGAAATTTCCACCGGTAAACTGGCGAAGCAGGCAACTGGTTCGGTAGTGGTGAAGATGGGTAAAACCATGTTATTGGCAACAGTTGTTGCTGCAGATGATGCGAAGGAAGACGTTGACTTCATGCCTCTTTCGGTTGAATACAAGGAGAAATATTCGGCAGTAGGCCGTTTCCCAGGCGGATTCAACAAGAGGGAAGGTCGTCTTTCGGACTACGAAATTCTCGTTTCACGTCTGATTGACCGTGCATTGCGTCCGTTGTTCCCGAGCGATTTCCACGCAGAAGTATTCGTAAATGTAAACTTGCTTTCGGCAGACAAGAACGACACTCCCGATGCACTTGCAGGTCTTGCAGCTTCGGCAGCGCTCACAATCACCGACCTTCCGTTCGAAGGCCCGATTTCGGAAGTGCGCGTAGCCCGCATCGACGGTCAGTTCAAGATTAATCCGCCTTACGACGAGTGCCAGAGAGCCGACATCGACATGATTGTGGCTGCTACCTACGAAAACATTATGATGGTAGAAGGCGAACTCAATGAGGTCAGCGAAGCCGAAATGCTTGATGCAATAAAGTTTGCTCACGAAGCAATTAAACCTATGTGCTTGGCACAGAAGGAACTCCGCGAAATGTGCGGTGTTACCGAACCTGCTCCTTACTGCCACGAAGTTAACGACGAAGACCTCCGCAAGAAGGTTTGGGACGAAACTTACGACAAGGCATACGCAGCAGCTATGACTCAGACTGCCAACAAGCACGAACGCGAAAGACTCTTCAACGAGGTTAAGGAAAACTTCCTCGCACAGTACACCGAAGAAGAACTCGAAACGGTAGAAAAAATGGTTGACCGTTACTACCACGATGTTCAGAAGGAAGCTGTCCGTCAGATGGTTCTCAACGAGAGAGTTCGTCTCGATGGTCGTAAGACCGACGAAATCCGTCCTATTTGGTGCGAAGTTGATTACTTGCCGACAGTACACGGTTCGGCAATCTTCACCCGTGGCGAAACACAGTCGCTCTCGACAGTTACCCTCGGCAACAAGCTCGACGAACAGACAATCGACGGTGCTATGATAGCTGGTTCGGAATCGTTCCTGCTTCACTACAACTTCCCACCATTCGCAACTGGCGAAGCAAAGGCTTACAGAGGCGTTGGCCGTCGCGAAATAGGTCACGGAAACCTCGCTCACCGTGCATTGCAGAAGGTAATGCCTGTTAAGGGCGAAAATTATCCTTACACAACAAGAGTTGTTTCCGACATCCTCGAATCGAACGGTTCGTCGTCAATGGCTACCGTTTGCGCTGGCTGTCTTGCTCTTATGGACGCTGGTGTTCCGATTTCCCGTCCAGTTTCGGGTATTGCAATGGGACTTATTGCCGACCCCAAGACTGGCAAATATGCAATCTTGAGCGATATTCTTGGTGACGAAGACCACCTTGGTGACATGGACTTCAAGGTTTGCGGTACCGAAAAGGGTATTACTGCAACCCAGATGGATATAAAGGTTGACGGACTTTCGTACGCAACCCTCGAGGAAGCCCTCAATCAGGCTAAGCGCGGTAGAGAACACATCCTCGGCAAGATGCTTGAAACATTGCCAGGTCCACGTCCTACCTACAAGGACTACGCTCCACAAATCGAAACTATGGTAATCCCGAAGGATTTGATTGGTGCTGTAATTGGCCCGGGCGGAAAGATTATCCAGGAAATCCAGGCTACTACCAACACTATTATCGCAATAACCGAAGAGAACGAAAAGGGTTATGTTGAGATTTCTGCAAGCAATGCTGCCGACATGAAGGCTGCACGCGCAAAGATTAACGCAATCGTTAAGCGTCCCGAAGTAGGCGAAGTTTACACTGGTGTTGTAAAGGGCATCACAACTTTCGGAGCTTTTGTTGAGATTCTTCCAAACTGCCAGGGATTGTTGCACATTTCAGAAATTGACTGGAAACGCATCAAGACCGTTGAGGAAGTGCTGAAGGAAGGTCAGGAAGTGGAAGTTAAGATTATCGAAATCGACACCAAGTCGAACAAGATAAAGCTCAGCCGCAAGGCACTGCTTCCAAAGCCCGAAAAGCCTCACCACAACAAGAAGGAAGAAAACGCTGGCGAAGCACCAAACACCGATTCTAACATTTAATTTGTGATACGAAAGAAGCCTTGTATGCGAGGCTTCTTTCTTTTTTTGATATGATGGGAAAAATCGTAAAAATCCTTTTGATAGCCTTGCTTTCTGTACCGTTTAGCAACAGCAGGGCACAGGAACTTATGGAACGGCGTAATGCGATAAAAATCACATTCCTATCGTGGCTCACAGGTTCTACAAAAATAAGTTACGAACGCTCTTTCACTCCCATACATACAGGCGAACTGACAGTAGGCGTAATCTGTGCCGGCTACGACAGGTTCAAGAATCATCCCAAAGGATTTACCATAAGATATGCGCACAAGTTCATACTTATAAATCATACCAACTATGCGCTGAATGGTTTCTACGTAAAACCAGAGCTTGTGTGGTCTAACTTCGACTACGACAAGCGTGACGAAGATTTCCGCACAAAGTCGAATATGGGTGCTCTTTTTGCTTGCACAGGTTACCAATGGGCACGGAAAAGATTCATTATCGACGGCTATGTAGGCATTGGGAATTCATTTGGTCACGAATCCGAAACAAACTACCATCACGGATTTATTCTTTGGAAATGCTTCGGCACATACTGCAAAAACATTGCAATGACATTTGCAATAAAGTTGGGATATAGTTTTTGACAGACTAGCAGGCTCGCAAACATACACAGTCATAAGCAAGACTTCTATACTTTTTTGATTTTTAAAAAAGTTTTACTATTTTTCCTCTAAAGAAAAATTATAACACATTGACTATCAATGATAAATTTTCTTTATTTACTAGTATAAAAATCAACAATTTTTATGTAAGTTTGCATAAAAATGCCTATGACACAGATAGAAGAACTTCAGCGGGACATACAAAAGTTTAGTGAAGAACGCGACTGGGAACAATTCCACAATGGAAAGGATTTGGCTATTGCCTTATCGATAGAGGCAAATGAATTGCTAGAGGCATATCTATGGAAACAACCTGAAGATGTGAATGTTGAGAAAGTGAAGGAAGAACTTGCCGATGTGATTAACTATGCGATGCAAATAGCAACAAAATACAATCTGGATGTAGAACAGATTGTAAGGGACAAGTTGAAAAAGAATGCAGAGAAATACCCAGTCGAGAAAGCCAAGGGAACGGCAAAAAAGTATAATGAATTATAATTTCAGGTAACTCCAGATAAACGAATTCTGCTATTTGCAGAACAAAAAACAATCCTTAGGCAAATAAATATAGTCAACAAAAAAATGCAAGCAACTTAAAATTAAGCACTTGCATTTTTCCGTCGTTGTCCCTGGAGGAATCGAACCTCCACAGCCAGAACCAAAATCTGGTGCACTACCATTATGCAAAGGGACAATCATTTCCCATTGATTTTGGGACTGCAAAAATATATATATTTTGATTGCTTGCAAAATTATTTTTGAAAAATGCGCCTAATGAAATATTTTTGCAATTTCTAAATCGGAACTTGATGAAACACTTTTGGCTTATCATACTCACCGCTGTCTGCATGGCAATTTCATTGCCATCGATGTCCCAGGACGAGACAAACAACGTGCAGCTTGCCAGCAAATACTACCAGAACGGCGAGTACGAGAAGGCTCTTACAATATATCAGGACCTTTATGCACAGACCGAATACAAGAGTTACCGCGACATGTACCTGTCGTGCCTCACGCTGCTGAAACAATTCGATGCCGCCGAGAAATTCTTGAAAAAAGAAGCCAAAAAGAAGAAAAACGACTTCTACATTCTCATCGACCTCGGCATGGTTTACTATAACCTCAACCGTACAAGCGAAAGTGAAGAACAATTTGCCAAGGCAAAGGAAATTGCCCTAGCCAACGAAAGTTCGGTGGCAAATGCCGCCAGCGCATTCCAGATGTACCGCCAGTTCCAGCACGCAATCGACATTTACGAACGGGCAGAAAAAAAATTTCCAAACAAAAAATACGGACTCGAAATAGGCAACATCTACAGCGTCGAAAAGAACTACGAGCAAATGATGGAGCATTACCTCGACTATCTGAACGGAGAAACTCTTGCCACCATCGAATCGCGACTGTCGTATGTGCTTGCCAACGACAGCGAAGACAAGGCAGAACCAATAATTGAAAAGGCTCTCATCGCACAGGCACAGAAAAAGCCCAATAGCGCATCGTTGAACTCTCTGACAATCTGGCTGTACACACAGACAGGACGCAACGAAATGGCTCTAAACCAGCTTATTGCCTACAACAAGCGCGCAGCACAAAGCAACGACAAGGAAATTGTGGAATTTGGAAACGAAATGGCTGAAATAGGAGAATACGAAACCTCCATAAGAGCCTTCAATTACCTTGTAAAACGGAAAACTCGCTCCGTCTTGCACAACGAGGCATACATCGGTCTGCTCAACGTTTCGTACAAGAAAGCCGTCTCAAAACTTAACCCCGACATCAATGAACTCAAAGCACTTGATTCAACTATCAACTTGGCTCTAAAGGATGTGGCAATCGCTAAGGCTTACGATATAATAATAACATCGGCACAACTTAAAGCTTTTTACCTGAACAAGTGCGACGAGGCCATCGAGGTCATAAACGAAGCCATTGCAAGCAACTACTACAAGAACAAAAACCCCGAAATGAAAATGCTTTTGGGCGACATATATATGCTCAACAACAATCCGTGGGATGCAACCTTGCTGTACGCGCAGATTGAAAAGTCGAACGCCAGCGCCGACATTACAAACGAGGCACGTTTCCGCAAGGCAAAACTGGCATACTATACGGGACAGTTCGAGTGGGCGCAGGCACAATTAGACGTACTGAAGGCTGGAACTTCCAAACTTATATCAAACGATGCACTGGAACTCAGTCTGTTCATAACCGAAAACTACGATATGGACACCACCGAAAGCACAATGCAGACCTTTGCCCGTGCCGACTTCTTCACATTCTCGAAACAATACACCAAGGCTTTGCAATGCCTAGACAGTATCGAGCAGAAGTACCCAAGCCATTCGCTCATCGACGACGTGCTGTTCCGCAAGGCGCAGATTTACGAAAATTCCAACGACCTTACAAAGGCAGCTTCGCTGTACAAGGAGGTTTTCACAAAATACCAGTACGATGTGCTTGCCGACAATGCACTTTTCCGCTATGCGCAGATTTGCGAAAGGCAAAACAACAGGGAGGAAGCCGAAAATTCATATTTCAAAATCATTTCCGACTACGCGGGAAGCATCTATACCGTGGAGGCAAGAAAAAGAATGAGGGCATTGCGCAATGGCACAGACGAGTGAAAAGGACAGGATTATTCTCGGCATCGACCCGGGAAGCAACATTATGGGCTACGGCATAATCCACGAGAAAGGGAAAACCATAAATTTAGTAGCCTTCGGTATTGTCGATATGCGCAAGATGGACGACCATTTCACCAAACTGAAATACATCTTCGAACGCACGACACAACTGATTGACGAATTTCATCCCGACGAAATTGCAATTGAGGCACCGTTCCAAGGTAAAAACGTGCAGTCGATGCTGAAATTGGGACGAGCTCAGGGTGCAGCCATCGCAGCGGGACTTCAACGCACAATACCTATATTTGAATATGCACCGCGAAAGGTAAAGCTGGCAATCACTGGCAATGGTGCCGCCTCGAAGGAACAGGTAGCCGCAATGTTGCAGAAACTGCTGAAAATAGAGGAACTTCCCGAAAAACTTGATGCCACCGATGCCATTGCAATCGCAATGTGCCATTATTATCAGAAGGGCAGCATAGTGTCGGGCGAAAGTCCCTGCAAGAGTTGGAAGGAATACGCCGCAAAAAAAGGAATAAAAGTATGAGCAGCACAACCACAGCTCTTTCATTTGAAAACTAATCCCCGCCTCCTTTAGCTCCCTGAGCCTGTCGAAGGGGCAAGGATCTGGTTAATGTGCATTATATCATTTCGCCATCTTGACTTCGACAAGCTCAGTCAGCGGATTTTTTTTATGCTAATTGCTTGTATCATAAATAATAACATTGTCCAAAAGAAAGAAACGTACGACACAACCAAAAAATCAAAAAATAATCGTAAATCGTAAATCCTAAATCGTAAATTAATTTTATCTTTGCACAAACAATTTTATAAGAATATGACTATGAGACTATTACTTATCAGCAATTCGACGAATGCCGGCGAAGCATATCTCGACTATCCTAAGCACAACATCCACGATTTCCTTGGCGAAAAATGCGTTAAATGCCTCTTTATTCCCTACGCAGGCGTAACAGTAACTTGGGACGACTACGAGAAGAAGGTTAAGAACCGTTTCAACGAAGTTGGTCACGACATTGTTTCGATACACCATTTCGATGACCCTGTAAAGGCCGTTGAGGAAGCCGACTGCATAGTAATCGGTGGCGGAAACACCTGGAAACTTCTGCACGATATGCACGCCAACAAGCTCATCGAGCCTATCCGGAAGAAAGTTCTTGGCGGAACACCATATATAGGATGGAGTGCCGGTTCAAACGTAACCTGCCCTACCCTTATGACAACCAACGATATGCCTATCATCGACCCGCTGGGATTCGATGCTCTCAACCTCATCCCGTTCCAGATTAACCCCCACTACCTCGACAAGAAAGTTGAAGGTCACGGTGGCGAATCGCGCGAAGACAGGATATTGGAATTCATCGAAGTTAACCGCGACGTTTACGTAGCAGGTCTCCGCGAAGGCTGTATGTTCGTTGTAGAAGGCGACACGATGAAAATCATCGGACAGCGCAACCTCCGTCTTTTCAAGTATGGCGAAGAAACCCGCGAAATTGCTCCAACCGAGGACTTTACATTCTTATTAAAGAAAGCAATGGTTTAGATAAACTGAGAAAAGGGACTTGCAAGTCCCTTTTTTTTACCGTCATTCCGCAAGACAAAGCGAACAGGCGCAGGCACGAGCCTTGTGAGCCTGTCTATGCGGAATCTCCAATGTGTATTAATTAGATACCAAGCATGAGATTCCGCATAGACAAACAATACTATGCTCCCCGTTCCGTATCGCATTATTGTTTTGTCTTGCGGAATGACGTTCTACTATACCCGATAAGGTATAATTATGCTATATTCTTATGATTTTATACCCGATGGGGTATAATTATTTCCCCAGCAACACCTTCGCATTCTCCAATGCCTCGGGCGTAAGTTTTTCGCCGCTCATCATCAAGGCGATTTCGGTAATGCGCTCGTCGGCAGAGAGCTTTTTGATGCTGGAAATTGTGCGTTGGTCGTCGGTATGCTTGTAAACCTTAAAATGCTCACTGCCCATCGCTGCAACCTGCGGAAGATGCGTTATGCTCAACACCTGCACATTCTCGGCAATGCGCTGCATAATCTTGCCCATACGGGCTGCAATTTCGCCCGAAACGCCAGTGTCAATCTCATCGAAAAGTATGGTAGGAATATTCATCGAATTTGCCATAAGCGACTTCAGTGCAAGCATAAGACGCGACAACTCACCTCCCGATGCAACCTTCTCGATTGGCTCCACTGCTACTGCCTTGTTGGCACTGAAAAGGAAGGAAATATTGTCGATGCCGTTTGCCGAAATTTCCGAGATTTCGTTGCCAATCTCAAACACTCCGTGCGGCATTCCCAAGTCGTGAAGCATAGAGTTTATGTATTCCTGCGTCTTCTTGAACGAAGCCGAACGCTTCTTGCTCAGATTCTCGGCAGCGGTTTTCACTTCCTTCGCCTTGGCTGAATGTTGCTTCTCGAGGTCGGCGATTTCGTCTTCAAGGTTTCCGCTGTTGTCAACATAGCCCTTGTATTCCTCGTACTTCTGCTTGAGTTCGGCAATGTCGGCAGCGCGGTGCTTTGCCAATAGGCTCATCAGTAGGTCGATGCGCTCGTTGGTGAGTTGCAGTTGCTGTGGGTTTACTTCCACCTGCGACAACTGCTGCGAAATGGTATCGTTGATGTCTGATAGTTCTATAATTGAGGATTCTAAGCGCTGTTCAAGTTCCTGCGCTGGCTTGTAGTTCTTGCCGATTTTTGCAAGGTTGCTGCGCATCTGTTTCAGCAAGGCCGAAGCCGAGTATTCGCCACCGTCGTACAGGTTGGTAGTCTCGTACAAGGCCGATTTTATCTCCTCGGCATTTTCGAGCATCGAGGCGCGGGCTTCAAGTTCTTCAAGCTCATCGTCGGACGAAAGTTTTGCATTTTCAATCTCCAGTGCCTGATACCTATAATAATCTAAATCCTTCTGAGCCTTTGCGAGAGCGTCCTTCTTGCTTTTTAGTAATTGCGCAACCGATTGGTACTCTGCATATTTTTGCTTGTATTCCTCGAAAAGTGCCAATGTTCCAGCAGCCGAATCAACAATGCGCAGACGGTAGGGCAAGGTCGTGAGCGAAAGGTTTTCGTGCTGTGAATGCAAGTCGAGGAAATTGTCGGTAAGTGCCTTTAACACGGTCAATGTCACTGGCATATCGTTCACGAAAGCACGCGACTTTCCTTCGGGCATAATCTCGCGCCTAACAATGGTCTGGTCGGAATAGTCAACCTCGTTTTCGGCAAACAAGTCCTTCAAGCCGAGGTTTTTAATGTCAAAAGTGGCTTCGATTACACATTTCTTGTCCTTAAAGAGAAGCACATCGGTGTCGGCGCGTTTGCCCAGAAGTAGCGAAATAGCACCTATTATCATAGATTTTCCGGAACCGGTCTCGCCAGTAATAACGGAAAAACCCGAATTGAAGTCAATGTCGAGTTTTTCAATTAGAATATAATTTCTGACTGAAAGGTTCCTAATCATTATTCCGAACGGGTTATCTTGTCGTACTTGCTTGAGTTTGCAGCATCTATTTCTTTCATCAGGTTGGCAACGCGCGCCTTCTCGTCGGAGAAGCCGTCCGAGAATATATTTATGATTTCATCACTCTTTACGGTGCTAACAATCGACATCAGGAACGAACCTGGACGACGGCGGTGCATCGACCTGAGGCTTTCGAGCGATTCTTCGACCGATGCGCGTGCATCGCTTGGCTTGTCGGCAAGGCGGTCGAGACCTTGGCGATGGTAGGTGTACATAAAGTCGCGGAAGCCAGAATACTGGTCGTTGAGCAGATTTTCGGTGAGCCAGTAGCGGTTCTTTGTGCTTTCGTACTGCTTCCACCCAGGCTCCTGCGCACTCTGTGCGTTTTGTACAATCTTTTCAGCCATCTGGTAGTATTGCGTGCCAGCCTGCGAACCGAAACTGTCGTAGTCCAAGCCGAGCATTATGTAGCAATAGTAGGCAATCACAGCCGACAAATTACTTGTAAACACATTGGGATTGAACTCAATAGGTTCCATTTCGACATATTTGAACTGAAACTTGTCGTCAAGATAGTTGAAAAGCGGCGACATATACGAAGTGCCATAAACCGGTCGCGAAGATGTCACTTGGAGTTTGCCAGAATATTCGTCGGAAGCGACTTCCTTTTCAACCGTTATTGAAATGTTGCACTCGATACGCTCATTCTTCGAGAACACATTGTTAGTCCATTTTGTATTGTTGATGAACTCGTACAAGTCCTTGCGCATCTCCTGAAAAATCTTCTCGTAGTTGGTTCCTTGAAGCTGTTGGTGCGTAATCTGAATCTGGCATTCAAACTCCTGCGCCATAGCAGCCACAGCCACGAGCATTGCGACGATAATGGAAACAATCTTTTTCATAATCAAGGCTTTAAAAGTTTTTCTATCTCATCAACAATATCCTTTGCAACCATAACTTTTGACTTCAGGTCGTAGTTTTTCACTTCCTTGCTACGGTTGATGATTGTAATCTTATTGGTGTCGTGGTTGAATCCTGCGCCCTTGTCGTTCATCGAGTTGAGCACGATGAAATCGAAGTTTTTCCGTTCGAGCTTGCCGATGGCGTTTTCAAGTTCGTTTTCCTTTTCGAGAGCGAAACCGACCAGAACGCGGTCGCCCTTTTGCTTTCCGAGGCT
This sequence comes from uncultured Bacteroidia bacterium, assembly GCA_902776565.1. Taxonomy (GTDB): domain Bacteria; phylum Bacteroidota; class Bacteroidia; order Bacteroidales; family ML635J-15; genus Bact-19. The sequence goes on along the minus strand of CACYQN010000008.1, from coordinate 121,033 downwards.
TGCAGCAATATCGTCGGTAGGCTTGAGCGTGATTTCAAGGTTATTGTCCTTGCGCTTGATTTTGGTGTCCGAAACATTCTGCGGTGTAAAGTCGGCAACAGCAGCCGAAAGCACGGCAGCATTGCATTGCGGAAATTCCTGATTGCAAGCCTCGTACATTTCGCGTGCCGAGTTAACCCTAACCAACTTTATATTGCTGTTGTGGACATTCAGCGATGTAGGTCCCGACACCAGAACGACCTCAGCCCCACGATTTGCACATTCCTCGGCTATGGCGTAGCCCATCTTCCCTGACGAGTAGTTGCCGATAAAGCGCACTGCGTCAATCTTCTCGTAGGTCGGGCCAGCGGTCACCATTACCTTCTTTCCTGTCAGCGACATCTGCCCGTTGAAGAAAGTATCAAGGTTTTCGACAATGCGTTCCGGAGCTGCCAGACGACCTTTACCGACAAGTCCGCTTGCCAGTTCGCCGTCCTCGGCATCAATGAAATGCACGCCGTACGACTTCAGTGTCTCGATGTTTTTCTGCACTGCAGGGTGGACGTACATATCCAAGTCCATTGCCGGAGCAACGAAAACCGGGCATTTTGCCGAAAGGTAGGAGGTGAGCAAAAGGTTGTCGGCTATTCCGTTTGCCATCTTGCCGATGGTGTTGGCTGTTGCAGGTGCGATTAGGTAGGCATCTGCCCACATTCCAAGGCTCACATGCGAATTCCACTCGCCGTTTTCGGGATTGAAGAAATCGACGTAGATTGGATTCTTCGCCAACGTTGCAAGTGTCAGCGGAGTAATAAACTGCTTTGCTAGCGGAGTCATCACAATCTTGACTTCGGCGCCCTGCGTAACGAGCAGACGGACGATGTTCGCAGCCTTGTATGCCGCGATACTTCCCGTAACGCCAAGCAATATGTGTTTTCCGCCAAGCATCGTGATATTATTCAACGCTTTCGACCTTAGCTTCTGCAACAACCACAGGTTCTGGTTCTTCTTCAGCTTCAGCCTTCTTAAGGTTGATTTCCTGGTTGGTGTAGTAAACGTTATCGTTCATAAACTCCTCAATTGCGATGTTAGTCGGCTTCGGGAGCTTCTCATAATACTTCGACACCTCTATCTGCTCGCGGTTCTCGTGGATTTCCTCAAGATTGTCGTTGAAACTTGAAAATTCTTCGAGTTTCTTGTATAGTTCCTTCCTGATGTCGGCATTAACCTGGTCTGCCATCTTCGAGCAGATGACTACCGATTCGTAAACGTTTCCGGTCTTGTCGGCCATTTCTACCACATCGCGGGTGATGCAGTTTGTCGGTGCATTAGTCTTTTTGTAATCCATCTTTGTTTTCTATATAATTATGTGAATTTGTAAAATATCTTTCAGCTTCCTTTAGTTTCTTTGAGTTCGGGAATTTGTCCACAAAGGCGTAATATGCCTGAACGGTGTTCTTGTGGCGTTCGAGTTTTTTGCTCTCAACGCTCTTTGTAGCAAGAATGTACGACGCCTTCACCATGGTAAACATAATTTCTTCGCGATAAGTTGTCGTCGGATAGTCGTAGAGCATATTGCGCAGAGCAACTATCGCAGCCTTGTAGTCGCTTATCTTGTAATAGAGCATTGCATTGTTGTAGGCTTTTGTCTCAAGCTTGAAATCCAAATCCTTTATGTAGCCTTCGACCTGTTCGCGGTACTTCGATTCGGGATATTTGTCCAAGAAAGCCTGCAACTCCCTAAGTCCCAGTTCGGTATAAGTCTGCTCAAGCGAAACGCTCGGTGAAATCAGATAGTAGCAGTATGCCGCCATATATTCAGCTTCCTCGGTACGCTCGGTATTGGAGTAAAGCCTTGCGTATTCCTTGAAAAGATAGCCAGCCAGCGAGTACTCCTTCTGATGGTAGTTGCAGTAGGCATTGTAGAAGCAGAGGGTCTCGTACTTGTCGGTTCCCTTATAGACAGCCCTTATGTCCTCGATGAGACCGAGAGCCTTGTAATAGTCCTCGGCTTCGTAGTATTCGAAGACTTTCTGGTATTTCATGTCGCTGTCGGCACTTTTCATTATCTTGGAATATTCACCACAAGACACTGAAAACAAGGCGATTAGACCTACTAAAAAACAATATATACCTTTCCAATTAAACATCTTGCAAAGATAAGTAAAATAGTTATTCGCAATAATTTATTTTTCAATAAAAAAATCTGCTGAAATAACGGAAATTAAGGGGAAATATTGTTGAGGGCTGACGCCGTTCAATGGCTTCGCCGTTTCTGGGTTTGAATGCCTGCGGCGTTTAAGGGCTGGCGGTTGCTGAACCGTCACTGAGTGAAATCGAAGTGTTGTCGAAGTACGCCGTTTGATGTGCTACGCACGTTTATAAGTTTGAATGTTCCTAAGTTTAGGAGGTTAAAACCATCCGAAACCATTTCAAACAACTTCAAACAATCTGAAACTATCTCAAACTATCTGAAAACAACTTCCAACAACTTTGTGCCTATTCAGCAACTTCAACCACTTCCGCCTGCAGAATTTCCTTGGTATCGGTATCGTAAACAAACGCCACAACCTTGCAGTTGGCAATGTCCCAGTCGGACTTGACTGCCTTCGAATAGCTCTTTTCGATAACATCGCCAGCAGACAACTGAGCATTGTCGGTCTTGACCTCCTCGCCAAAAACTCCATTGAAGCTGGTGCGAAGGACGTGGTTGTGTACATAGTTGCCTATTTCCTGCGGATTGGACTCGTAGTCGAACTGCCAGCCGACAATGCCGTCCTCGATAACATACGCCACAAGCGAAAGCTTGCGCGAAACCACCACTTCCGATGTCATCTTAATGTCGGCGGTAATTGTGCTGTCGGCAAACGAAGCGGTCACATCGAACGAAAATTCGGGATATGTGGAGTAATATTTTGCAAAATCGGTTGCCCAGCCGTTTGTGGAAGCATTTAGCAATGCAGGTTCAAAAGTATTGATTAATCCAGCAGGCACAGCATCAAGGTCCAAATAACCGCCATCGGCATCGCCACCGCCAAGAAATATGCCTTCCTCGCAACGGAAATCGTAGTTGAAAGAAGTGTCGGTTGTATGAGGCGATGCATTGGGATTTGTATTTCCATAGTATGTGCAATGAACTGCAATCGGCACAACTGCCTCGCCAAACTTTTCCTCAAGTGCATTAATAGCCTTGTGCCCTTTGGGGCAGTTGCCGCACTTGTGCCCGGTAAAGTCGAAAATTACAATCTTGCGTCCGTACCAAATAGCCGAACCTTCCTTTACATATTCGCCTTCTTCAATCTTGTCGCACGAAGCAAGGAAAAGCCCTGCTACTACAAATATTAATAAAAATGCTATCTTCTTCATAATCATTTTGTTTTCGTTATCGTTAAATACACCGCCCCTTCGACAAGCTCAGGGAGCTGTGCAGTTTTTAGAATGTACTCGAAATTGAAAGTGCAAATCCGTTGGATGCAGGAACATGTCTGCACACACCACCCACGCACATCACGCCTTCGCGCTGCTTGCCGTAGGTAAGCTGAATGCGGTTGCCACCCTTCACATAGCCAAAGCCAACATTGAAATAGTGGACTCGTGCGCTCTTATCGGGATTGCCGTAGTTCCAGTTGTCGAACACGGTAAAGAACCAGTTTGGCATTGTGAACTCAAGCTGTCCGAGAATCCAATTGCCCTTGTCCTGCTTGGTGAACATTGCCTGAACTTCACCCTTCAAAGCATATTTGTCGGTAATCTTGTAGGTAGCCTCCACAACAGCGATGTTCGCCTTCACATTGTCGTGACCAGCCGTACCCATAAGCACATTGTAGTTGTAGTACAAGTTCATGTATGCAATGTTGGTGTACCACTTCTTCGACCATTTCTTCGAGATTTCCACATTGATGTCCTGATAGTACAGCTCCTTGCCGATGGCGAACAACGAGGTGTTGTAGCCGTAGGTTCCAGTGGTGCCTATAGGTGTGGAATCGTTGATTGCGGTCTTCTTTATGTTGTGGACACGCGAATAGTTCAAGGTGATTGTCGTTCCGTATTTTCCGCCCAACTTAGTGCCCTTCTTGAACTTGTAGAAGAATTCTCCCTTCACGCCCCATTCGCCCATCGGCTGGCTTGCGTAAGGATAGAAAGCCTGCAAGACATAGGTGTAGTTGCGTGTGATTTCGGGCAGATAGCTGACGGTAAGGTCCGAAAGCGTTGCATTGCGGTCGCTACGAAGCGACATGTTGTCAACCCACTTGGTAGAAAGTATCACGCCCAAACCCTTCTGCGAATATGTAGCATTGATGAGGAAAGCCTGTCCGGGACGGTAGATGTAGTTGTTGTCGGCCGAAGGGTCGTTTATCTTGTAGGCGTATTCCGAAATCAGGTTGAAGTCAGAATAGCCGATGTTGATTCGACCGGCGCCTGTTGCCACGTTGTTGGGCAGGTTGTAGATAGGATTGTCCTCCTTCTGGTACTTGCTTACGAAACTACCGCCGATTCCGAAACGGAACTGGCTTTCGTTGAGCGACTTTATCATCTCGTTGAACTGGATTTCACCGTCAACGCCACGAAGGATACCATCGGAAAGTTCCCAGTAGTAGCGCTGTTTGCCGACCAAGCCCTTGATGTTTACACCAGGTACAATCGTATATTTCACACGCGCACCGAGAATCGCATTGTCGATACCGAGCGACTTTTCCTCGTACGAACGCAGGGTAAGGCCGTTGCCGAACTGCTCGTAGAAATGCCCTACTGTGACTTCTAGCTTGTCGTTGGTAAAGTTAGCCCAATACGACGGAACTCCGAAACCATCGTTCTTGCCACCCGAATTCGGGAAACCGAGCAAGGTGTTGTAGTAACCTTCGAAACGCACGCCAGCAGAAAATTTTCCGTATGAAATCATAAAGTTGGCATACGAGTTCGACAGCAATCGTTCATCAACGGCTACTGCGCCAATCTTCTGGTCTTCAAAATAATATTGCAAATCGCTCTGGAAATTACCCGAGACATTAAACTTGTTCTCGTTCTTGCCGTCCTTCTGTGCAAAGAGTTGAATTGCAGACAAAAAGGCAACAAGCAGAAATAAAAATCTCTTCATATACTATAATGTTCGCATTATTAGTTGCAAAATGATTCCTTTTTAGGGGAAAATGGAAGTAGGAATACTATTCCTCTTCCTTTTCTTTCTTCTCGTCCTTCAGCGATTCGCCAGCTGCAACTTTCTTTATCATCTCGAAAGTTTCGGCTTCGTCGCCCTCGAGGTACGAAGTGTGCTGCCAAGCCACATTGCCCTTGCCGTCGAGCAGGAACGAATGGGGAACATTGTTCACGTTCATCGCACGCTTGAAGTCGCCGTTGGCATCAAGGTAAACATCGAAATCCCAGCCACGGGCATTTACAAACGGACCGACCGAATTGGTACTGCGGGCATCGTCAATCGACACAGCAATTATCTTTACACCGGTTTCGTCAGCCCAGTCCTCGTAGGCCTCGCTGAAAGCAGTCAACTCCTTGATACAGGGTTTGCACCAAGTAGCAAAGAAGCATACCATTACCGGCTTGCCGTCATTTTCGATTATCTCCTGTGAATTGACAACCTTTCCCTTCAGGTTTTTCAGTTGTACCTGTGGAACTTCCTGCGAGTATGCCACTGCCGACACTACAAACGCAAGCAACATTGCAAAAACAATTTTCTTCATATCTGTAAAATTTTACGAAAACAAAAATAATACTTTTTCAAAAACTATTCCACACCATGCTATTTTTTTCAAAAAAAACTTTGTTCAGACGAGAATATTTTTTTATTTTTGCAAAAAATTTTAGACAAATGAAACGTGTATTTGTACTCATCGTCGCCTTAATTGCTTGTGCATCACAGATGTTCGCACAATTATCGATATTAAGTGAACAAGGCGCTGAAATAACAGGAACAACGATAAACATACAGGCTGGAGTTGAAACAAGCTACTACTTTAAAGTAAAAAATACAGGTTCTTCTACAATAGAAAACCTAAAAGCATACCTTAGAGTAAACGACGAAAACGCAGTAAACGGCACAGACGCACAATTCCAATTGTGTACTGAGCCTGGAGGTCAATGTGGTGTAGGTGCAGCAAGTCCTAAGTTTAGTCTCGAAGCAAACGGAGAACAGACAATTCACCTTACTATCACGACTCTTGCTGCCAACGATTTCAAAATAACAGTTTATCCTACAGGCGGTTCACCAGAAGCAAACTTCAATATTCACGCTGTAACAACTGGCATTTCAAACATTTCAGCAAATACTTTCAACGTTTACCCAAGTCCAGCTGACGAATCATTCACCATCGAGAACGGTTTTGGCAAGAACAGCTATGTTGAAATCTACAACGTTCTGGGACAAATTGTAAGACGCATTCCGTCAGACAACACCAATAGCATATCGGTTAACTGTAGCGATTGGAAGAACGGATATTATGTTTGCCGCCTCTACAAGGACGGAAAGGCAGAAAAGACCGTAAAGGTTGTTGTTGCACACTAAAAGAAAACAAACTATTATTTATATTATAAGGTATGCCTCATAGCATACCTTTTTTGTTATGCATCTGCCAATTTATTATCGGCAAATCAAAAACTAACCAAATATTTTTCTTCTAAAGTTTTATAATTCATAAATTTGCATATCTTTGCCTAAAAATTTTTGTGTTTTTATATGAGAAAGATTATCCTCCTGCTTGCATCCATTACAATATGCCTGCAATCGTTTTCGCAGATTGAAAATACCTTGCAAAAGGCCAACTCGCTTGCCTCGAAATGTCTTTCGAGCAATGCCGACATATATGCCGAATGCCTCGGCGAAGCCAACGAAATGTACAAGACCGCATACAGCGAGTTCCTTGCCAACCCACACTTGCGTGAGAAAATCAGCGACCTCGACTATGCACGAATGATGTTCCACGTTGGCTATTACATTTATTTAAACGAAAACATCTATAAAAACATCCCGTACTACGATTCGGCGATGAACGTGTTTGCAAAATTTGACAAACTCGACAACAACGACGTCTGGCGATGCTTCGAGATGCTTGATGTGCTGAATGCCTACTACAGTTACGACAAAAAACATCTGCAATATGCCCTGCTGAACGCCGATTTAACAAAGAAATACCTCAAGGTGCAATATAACGAGCTTGCATCCGCCATGGAAATGGTTTCTGATGCTTATGTATCGCTAAAAGAGTACGACAATGCAGAAAAAGCTATTGATGAGGCTATAATGTATGCCAAGAAAGGCGACGAACCTGGAACATACGAAAATCTTCTGCAAAAAAAAGACCTCATCGGATGGGAAAAGGAATACGAAATTCCAGAAACCTACCGGCCAGACGTCCGTACTTTGATTGAAAAGCCCGCAACTCGCCGCGATTCGCTCTACAACATAGTCGTTGATGGCGATTTCGGCTACGGAGACAATGTATTTGCCCTGTTCGATACGCTTCAAACGATGTTCGAGAAAGGCGGTATGAAAAATTCCGCCGACAGCCTTCTGTATGCCAATGCGCTCTACAATATGGGCGACTTTAGTAAACAGCAACTATTGTACGAAGATGGTGACGAAGGTCGTAACCTTATGAAAGCCCGCGCACTACACTATTTCAAGCTTGCCGATGCCGCCTGCTCGTCACCTCAAAATGCAACCACAGAAAACCACGCCGATATTCTTTACGAACTTGCAATCACGTACAACAACCTATACAACGACCAGCAAACTGCAATGAAGTATGCCGAATCTGCCCTCGACATCTTCACCAAACTGCCAAGCAACGACTATCGCTACCAAAGCATCATTAACATTCTGACAGCCCTCGGCGACCATTATAGCAGCGATGCCCTTCACGACTACGACAACGCAATCCTGTACTACGAAAAAATGGCAGAATTCAGCCGTGACAACGACATTGACCAGTACATCTATGCACTCACTAACATCGGCAACTGCTACATGCAAAAAGGCAACACCGACAAGGCCATCGAGTACTACCAGCAAGCCTACAGCAGCGACGACAGCACAAACGGAGGAAATGCAAATGTGATACTGAAGTTGGCCGATGCCTACGAAAAGGCTGGCAACCACAAGGAAGCCGAAAAATACCGCAAGGAGTACAACTATATAATTGAAAATGAGGTAAATGATTTCGACGGAGCGGAAATCCCAACTTCATACATGACGGTTTTTGATTATATGGACATTGCCGTTGACGACGAGGAAGTGCAACCACTTTACGACGGCACTTTCCGCCCGACAGGCTCACACAGCGACTCGCTACGCTACGATGTCGTCTGCGCCCTGTACAAGTCGCAAGAAAGCAACCCCAGCCAACGCCTAAACAAGGCACGCACACCAATGGTCGCTTTCCGCGAATACATTGCAACCGGCAAAGCAACAGCCACCGACAGCCTTTACTACGCTTATTCACTCTACAACGTTGGACGTTTCTACGGCGAAACCACAGGTGCAAACAAGGCTTTGGAATACTTGGACGAGGCAAAGGCTATCTTTGAAAAGTTGTCGCTCACAAACACCCGCAACTATGCCAACACTCTTTACGAAATAGCTGAAAACAAGAGCAATCTGAACGAAAGTGACGAAACAATAAAATATTGCAAACTTGCATACAACATTTACAACAATTTGCCTGTAAATAGCTTCACCATAAAGAGATGCAAAAGTTTACTAAACGAACTGATGAACCAATATACCAATTTGAATGACAGCAAATTGATGTTGGAAATATGTGACGAATATCTGGCACTTCTTGACAAGTCGGGTGGCATTCTCGAAGACTACGAAATCAGCGAATACAAAGTTTCCATCTATGAGACGAAGGCTGAAATATATAACTATATGGCTAATTTTCTGAATGCAGCCAACTGCTACCAAAAGTCCTTGTCGGAGATGGAAAAAGACAAGAATACCAAGACATCATATAGGTACTGCCAAACTTTGAAAAATCTTTACAAGACATACGAATTCGCTGGCGACACAAAAAATGCAAAAAAGTACCGCAAGAAATACGAAAAGATGTCGAAAAACTTCATGCCCGACGAAGATGAAGAAATGACATTGTGGGACGGTCCCGACACCATAGAGGGCATTGACGACCTAGATATTTACGGAATGGTGCCGATGAGCGAACTCGACTCGCTGTATCAGTCGCTGTACAACGTTTCGTCGTACATTGAGATGTCCGGCAGTAATGACGAAAACGACCGCAATTCGGGCATAAAAGCTTTCAACGATTTGAAAAAATACTTCACGACCAATGGATATACAAGCGAAAACGACAGCGTGATTTATTCTGTATCGCTTTTACACACCGCATTCATCGAAATCGTTTTCGCCAACTACGATTCCGCCGCCAAATATCTTGATGAACTCGACAATTTTATTCGTCTCGGCGATAGAAAAGACGAAAAATCCGTTAGCATATATCTTCCATACCTCGACTATCGGATTACAATATTCAAGGAGAAACAAGACATGGCATCCCTAACGAAAACATACGACGAACTTTTCGAATATTACATGGCTCTCGACAGGTACTACCAATTTTCATATCCCGAATTTTCGAATCTTATAAATGCCGCCGACCTGTATGCCAACTCGCACAACTTCGACAAGGCTTTCAAATACTACAATGGCATGCTCGCGCTTTTCGACGAAACCGACAACAGCGACATCTATTACCTCCTGATACACTCAATTGCATCGACCTACTGCCTTACGGACGACTACGCTTCGGCAATAGGATGCCTCGAGCCAAAAATGGACAAGGTTTTCTGCGGACTGATTGATGCTGAACTATATGTTGACATCTACAACCTTCTCGGAAATGCTTACCTGCACCTCGGAAACTACGAAAAGTCGTCTATCTGTTTCAATATTGCACAAGAATGTGCAAGAACCAGCCTCGACGAAACTTCGCCGTCGGTTGCCAATACGCTCAACAACCTCGGCAATCTGAACCGCAAGACGAAAAACGACAAGGTTGCCCTCGACTTCTACAACGAATCGCTTGCAATTTACAAGCGGAATTTTGGCGACAACGACATAAACTGCGCCGCCAGCTACAACAATATCGGCAATGTATATTATGACACGGGCAAATACGATGAGGCACTGACTTCGTACGAGAAATGCCGCTCGATAATTTCCGCCAGCAAGATGGAAAACACTGGCGACTACGCAAATACCATCGCCAACATTGCCCTTGCCTACAATGCGCAGGGCGAACATACGAAAGCACTTTCGTACTTCGATAATGCACTGAAAATTGCAGCCGAAGTCTATGGCACCGACCATGCCCGCTACGCCGACATGACCAACAACAAGGGCGACGTGTATTTCGCCTCGGGCGACTACCAGAAAGCCGCCGAATGCTACATTTCGGCACTCACGATTAACCGCAAGCATCTTGTTTCCGATTTTTCGTTCCTCACCGCAGCCGAACGCGAAATGTACTGGGAAAACAACGGCTCGATGTGCCAGCGCATCCTTCGTTGCGGAAGCAAATTGCCCAACAACGACTTGATTTCGGGCGGTGCCTACGATGCCGAACTCATCACCAAAGGACTTCTGCTCACTTCCGACATTGAATTCACACGCACAATCTACGAAAGCGGCGACTCTTCCCTCATCTCCGACTACATGAGACTGGTTTCGCTTAACGAGACGCTCAACAAGGCTTACGAAATGCCCGTAGAGGAAAGATATATCGACACCCGCGAACTGAAGGAAAAAATAAACAATGCCGAACGCGATTTGGTTGCAAGAACTGCAAAATACGGCAACATTGCAGGTTCGGTTGAACTCACTTGGAAAGATGTGCAGTCGGCAATGAAAAGCGGCGACGTTGCAATTGAATTTACAAAGTTCGAGGTTGACTCCACCAAAACCCAATATGCCGCACTTGTGCTCACAAAGGAAATGAAATCGCCAGTGCTCGTGACATTATGCACCGCCAGCGACCTGCAAAAGCTGATGCGTACAGGCTCGCTTCCCGACAAGCAAGACGACGGCAGAGGTGCAACCGTCTTGCGCGACAAGCGTATGGGCTTATACACTTCCACCGACCTCTACACAGCCATCTGGAAACCGATGGAAAAATATTTCGGCAAGAATGCCCGCATATATTTTGCTCCGGCAGGGATTCTGCATCAGGTGGCAATCGAATACGCGCCAGTCGATGCAAAGACAAGCATTTCCGACAAGTACGAAATGTACCGCATATCCTCCACCCGATTCCTTGCAACCGACTATTCACCGCGACCATTCGAGGATGCTGTGCTATACGGAGGCATAAAGTACGATTCCGACACCGCCGCCATGAAGCGTGAGAACGAACGTTTTGGAACGCGAGCTGTCTCGTACAACTCGTTTGCCGAAATCAACAAGGACGAAGACCGTTCGTCGCTCAACTACCTGCCGGGAACGAAGTCAGAAGTTGAAGCCATTGCATCGATGATGAAGTCGGGCAAGTGGAATACCGACCTTCGCGAAGGCGAACAGGCCAACGAGGAATCGTTCAAGGACTTGTCGGGCAAGAAAGTTTCGCTCTTGCATATTGCCACACATGGTTTCTTCCTGCCTACCGACGAAAAGCTGAATTCGAGCCAGTCGCTCAACTTGTCGGGACTTATGCTTGCAGGTGCCAACAATATCTGGCAAAACCGCAGTATCCCCGAAGGCATCGAGGACGGCATTCTCACTGCCAAGGAAATCAGCGGAATGGACTTGCGCAGCACCGACATGGTCGTGCTTTCGGCCTGCCAGACTGGTCTTGGCGAAATTACCGACGAAGGGGTTTTCGGTTTGCAGCGCGGATTCAAGAAGGCTGGCGTACATACCATTATCATGAGCCTCGAGTTTTACTCGAATCTTATAAAAGGCATGACCAAGCGTGAAGCCTTCCTGAAGGCACAACGCACCTTGAAAACTACCGCTGGCTTCGAGAATCCAAGGTTCTGGGCGGCGTTTATAATGCTGGACGGAAACGAAAGGTAATTTTAGATTTACGAAGTACGATTGACGATTTTAGATTGGACAACAAGATGCAAAGGGATTTACGAATGACACTAGAAACAACATCAAACATTAAAGTAAGGTCGCAAAATTTTGCGACCCAACAATAGAAACCAAAAACGTGAAACACAGAAACTTTCAAAACCAGAAACGCCGAAGGCATAGAACGGCGAAGCCCTCAACGAAGTTAAACCTAGAAACTTAAACGCTATGAAGAATATATTTTCCCTAACCATCCTCGCACTCCTGTGCGCCACCGCTTTCTCCCAAGCCGACACAACCGCCATATTCCATAAGGCGGATTCACTGAATACCCTTGGTGACACCTTTTATGATGCCCAAAAATACAATGAAGCTTTTGAACTGTACAACCAAGCGGCTGAAATGACCAAAGATGTTGAAAAAGGAAACAATATCCATTACGCTACCTCATTGTACAATATTGCTTGGGTATATTCTAGCATTGGAAATTACGAGAACGCCCTTGAGTATTTCATTCAGACGGCAGAAATTCAAAAAGTAATTTTGGGAGCAGAACACCCTAAATATGCAAAAACGCTAAATGGCATAGGTGGCACATATTCTTATATTGATGACCAGCAAAACGCCTTGAGATACTATTCGCAAGCATTGGAAATAAGAAAAAAAGTCCTCGGAGAAGGACATCCAGATTATGCAATCTCGCTATATGGCATTGCTTCCGTTTATGAAAATATGGGCGACTATAAGAACGCTTTGATATACGGACAAAAAGCAATGGAGGTTTTTAAGGAAGTTTTCGGAGAAGATCATCCAAATTATGCAGAAGTGCTAAGCGGTGTAGGTCTTGCATATAATGGTTTAGGAGAATACAAAATAGCTTTGGAATATTTCTTCAAATCAATGGAGTTAACAAAAAAAATATATGGAAACGAGCACTCTAAATACGCAGCATCATTTAACAACATTGTTATCTCATATATAAAAATGGGCGACTGGGATAATGCCTTGAAATATCAATTGCTGGCAATCGAATTAAACAAAAGATTTTCCGATGAAAAACTCCTTGCCGCTTCGCTAAATAATGCAGGTAACATATATTCTGATTTAGGTGATTTACAGAATGCTATGACATTTTACACACAAGCAATGGAAATATATAAAAAAATTTATGGAGAGAATCACCCGAAATATGCATACTCCTTAACTAATATCGGTATAATATATTCGGATATAGGCGACTTCCAAAATGCGCTGAAATGTCAACATCAGGCAATGGAAATATTCAAAAATATTTATGGCGAAGAACATGTAGGAGTTGCCAGTTTGATAAATAATATCGGTAATACATATTCCTATATGGGAGACTGGGATAATGCCTTGAAATGTTTTTTGCGGACGGTAGAAATACAAAGGAAAATATTAGGCGAAGACCACCCCGATTGTGCGGCATCTCTAAATAATGTAGGCGCAGCATATAAAGGAATGGAAGACTACGAGAATGCAATGAAATATTATTTAAAATCAATGGAATTAAGAAAAAAGTTCTATGGAGATGACCATCCTGCCTATGCAGCATCATTAAACAATATAGGGAGTTTATATTACAGCTTGGACGACTATCAGAATGCTTTGAAATATCATTTGCAGGCGATGGAAATAAGGGAAAAAATTTGGGAAGGGAAAAATTATTATTACGCCGAATCGCTAAACAATATTGGTGTTGTATATAATAGCATGGGCGACTATCAGAGTGCTTTGAAATACCTGATTCGCTCGGCAGAAATAACAAAAGAAGCATATGGTGAGTTAAATTCTGATAATACAAAATCGCTGGGCAATATTATTAATACTGCGATTGCATATTACGGAATGGGCGATTACCATAATGCAATAAAGACGACAAAACATGCAACTGATATATATAAAAATAACCTTATAAGAAATTTCTCATATATGACGGCGCATGAGCGAGAAGCATATAGGAACGAAAATGGCGGTTACTTGCGTCTAAATATTAAATACTTATACCATGCTTCCGATGATACGCTTGGCACAAAAACATCATACGACACCGAACTGATTACCAAAGGTTTGCTGCTTGCATCGGAAATAAGCATAGCAAACACTATAATGGAAAGCGGCGACACTGCTTTGATAGCCGAATACGAAAACATGAAGACCTTGCACCTGCAACTTAACAAGGAACTCGAAAAACCTATTACAGAACGCATATACAACTGCGATTCGCTCGAAAACGAAATACAGAAGACGGAACGTCACATGATGGAAAGTTGCAAGGAGTTCGGAGATGTTACTCATTTCATAAAAATCGACTGGAAAGAGGTACAGAACTCGTTGAAGGCTAACGATGTTGCAATAGAATTTTCAGGATTCACCGAGGAAGATACGACAAAATATGTCGCACTTGTTCTTACAAAAGACATGGAAGCACCAGTTTGCGTACCGCTTTTCGAGCAGTCAGAAATGCAGAAGCATTTGCGCAACATATACGACACACCCGAAATGTACGACCTGATTTGGAAGCCTTTGGAAAAATATTTTCCTGAAAATCCGCGAATTTTCTTTGCTCCATCGGGAATGTTGCACCGAATTGCAGTAGAGTACGCACCTGTCGGCAACGGCAAGACCATTTCGGACAAGTACGAGATTTACCGCGTTTCGTCAACTCGATTCCTCGCAATGGACTACAAGCAAAAACCGATGAAAAACTCGGTGCTATACGGCGGCGTTTTCTACGACAGCGACACGACCACTATGAAGTTCGAAAGCGAAAGATTTACAACCCGCAGTGCCGAAGTAAATTCATTCTCCGACCTCAACAAGGGCGAAAGCCGGTCGCCATTATTATATCTGCAAGGCACAAAAAACGAAGTTGAGGACATTGCCGCCAAGATGAAGAAAAAAAAGATTTCCACAATCCTCTACGAAGGTTCTCAAGCAAACGAGGAATCGTTCAAAGCATTGTCGGGTAGCGATATTTCAGTATTGCACATTGCAACCCACGGATTCTTCCTCCCCACCGACGAAAAAATGTCGGGCGACCAGTCGCTCATCCAGTCGGGATTATTGCTGTCGGGTGCAAACTACGCTTGGCAGAACAAACCTCTGCCCGAAGGCATCGAAGATGGTATTCTCACCGCCAAGGAAATAAGTTTCATGGACTTGCGCAAGACCGATTTGGTTGTACTGTCCGCTTGCCAGACCGCTCTTGGAGAAATCACAGGTGAAGGCGTTTTCGGACTTCAGCGCGGACGAGTTTTACTCGAATCTTATAAAAGGCATGACCAAGCGTGAAGCCTTCCTGAAGGCACAACGCACCTTGAAAACTACCGCTGGCTTCGAGAATCCAAGATTCTGGGCGGCGTTTATTATGCTTGATGGAAACGAAAAGTAAGTTAAATGGTTTATAAGTTTATGAGTTTAAGATGGTTTGAAAGTTAAAAACTAACAATATGAAACAATTTCAAACAACCTCAAACAACTTCTTTAAACGAATAAAATAAAAAAACACCTACTTTAAAAAAAAGTTTGTTTCTTTGCAGTATGATTTCTGAGATATGTGACGGGGCAATGGTAGGGCTTACGGCTTCCATAACAGTGGGGCCAGTAGCTGTATTGTGCATACAGCGTGCGCTCACGCGTCCGCGCATATCGTCGTTCATTTCGGGAGTTGGCGTTGTGTTTGCCGACACGCTGATGGCTGCACTCTCCTACTTCCTTTATTCATTAATTTTCAACACAATACAGGAATACAAACCAATACTTGGCGTTGTCGGTGGAATCATTGTCATCATTTTCGGCGTGTTCATGTTCAAGCGCAATGTCATTAAGGACATCAGGCAAAGCAAGGACAACCGCAACTCGTTATGGCAGGATTTCATATCGGTGGTTGGGCTCACGCTTTCGAACTTCATCGGGGCAATGACCTACATCTTTGCCTTCTTTGCAATGTTCAACGTTGGAGTTGGCGATGGTGTTTCCGACAGCAACGAACTGATAAAGGGCGTATTCATAATGCTTGGCTTCATCCTTGGTTCGTTCTCGTGGTGGACCTTCCTCACAATGTCGCTCAGTTTCTTCCGAAAAAAGATAAGACCTCGCCACTTCCTAGTAATCAACCGTGTAGGTGGCTCGATAATAATACTGTTAGGTATCTATACAATAATTTCCACGTTTGTGGAAATCATATAACACATATTCAACATATATCGGAATATTTTGTACCTTTGCAATGCAAAAAACAAATAATTATGTCTAAAGATGAAATTAATAAGTATAGGCTCACCGATATGGAAGAACCAAGTGATGAAATGTTAGAATACATTATGCACGAAGTCGCTGAGGAAGCCAAGAACCAATACAATATCGCCATTGAAAAATATTTTTCAGAAATGACTGAAATGTATCGAAAACAATATGGTAATGGAGAACTCCAACAATAAAAAACCTGTACTGATTGTAATCGCAGGACCAAATGGAAGTGGCAAGACTTCGGTGACAAGCAAAATCCTTAATCACGAATGGATTGAGAATTGCGTGTACATCAATCCCGACATTGTTGCACAGGAACGCTTTGGCGACTGGAACTCAAAG
Source organism: uncultured Bacteroidia bacterium (assembly GCA_902776565.1). GTDB lineage: Bacteria > Bacteroidota > Bacteroidia > Bacteroidales > ML635J-15 > Bact-19. The sequence continues at coordinate 104,400 of CACYQN010000008.1, read as the reverse complement.
GATGCCATATTGCAGTCTGTAGAATACTGCGAAAAATGGCGAGAACAATGCCTAAACGACAAACAGAGCTTAATCTTTGAAACGGTTCTATCCGCCCAAGACAAAGTTGATTTCATTTTGAGAGCATTAAATTCTGGATTTTTTGTCAGAATTTTTTTCGTTTGTACTGAAACACCAATAATCAATGCATCGAGGATTGCTCGTAGAGTTATGGAAGGCGGACATGATGTGCCTATATCAAAAGTAATCTCGCGCTACCAAAAATCAATATTGAACTGCAAACATATAGCTGATAAAGTTGACAGACTTTACCTTTATGACAATTCAGCAGAAAACAAGGAGGCGAAACTGCTCATACGATTTTACGAAGGTAAAATTATGAAGCAATATGTCTCCGATTTACCCGAATGGGCGCAGCATATCGTAAGAGATAAATGACACACAATATTTTTAACTAAAAACATAAAGACTACGAAACAGAGATACTAAAAAAACTCATATAACGACAGATAGCGTTTGTGACTATCCCTTGGCTCTCATTTACCACAAAGTCCTCTTTTTTAGAGGACAACATCTCAAGGAAGTTGCCGAACGCCGTAATTGCTACGGCGTGGAATTACTTGTAAGAGATGTTGGGCGTGGTAACCCGAGAGTCAGGCAAGAAATTAGTTCCACGCTTTTTGTATGTTATCGGCAAACGACGGCAGATGCAGGACATTTCAACGCTACATATCGGTTCGCTCATCAGGGAGCAGATGACACGGAAAGGCATAAAGGTTTCGTGGCTGGCACAGCAGTTGGGCTGTCATCGCAACAATATCTATCTCATATTCTCGCGCCCATGGATTGACACTGATACTCTAATGAAAATCTCGCAAATATTACAGCACGACTTTTTTGACGATTTAAGTCGCTGGTATAAAGAGAAGTAAAGTTAAAACATCAATCTAAAAACATAACTTTTCAGGAAAGGGTCGCACAAGTCAAGACCAAAGTAAACATTCAACCTATCATATAATTTACACAAAAGGCGCACAACATTAACTTTATGATGGGTTATACATTTTTTCCCTCCTACGACACGCTTTGGCGTACCTACCGCCTATTATTGCAGCAAAAATTCAAAGAATGACTGACAAAACGAAAATATGCAAAGTAATTATGTGCAGAACGCAAAGTAACTGTAGGCGGCAAATTACGCGCAGAGAATATAATAGGAATAAATTTGCAGATGTTAAATTTAATAATGGATATATGAATAGATTTAGTACAAAAAAAGTGTTTAGTGCCAATTTGATGTTAATTGCGCTTATGTTTGCCTTTTCACTTAATAGTTGCGATGGAAATTCTCCAGAGAAGGCCATGACAAAAGAAGGCGACAGAGTTATCGAGAATGTGGTAAAAGACATTGACGGAAACACCTACGATGCCGTAAAGTTGGGAAATCAAGTGTGGATGAAAAGCAACTTGCAGACAACGTCAAATCTCACGGAGTACAATCCTGATGATTACTATAAACCAACTAATAAATTTCGTTATGACTACGACTCTGTTAAACGTAACTCAACCTTATGTTATAAGGTAGATGACTATGGTAGAATCTTTTACGACAAGAATACCGCTTCTTCAGAACATATTTGTCCCGAAGGATGGCACGTTCCCTCTATATCGGAATGGGAAGAATTGGAACATTATATGATGAGCCAGAAAAAATATATTTGCGGAATTAGCAACACACATATCGCAAAGGCATTGGCAGATTCTGTTGAATGGAAATACTATCTTAACCCACGACCTGAAGATTCTATTAATATTGGGTACAATCCATTGACGACAAATAATGCTTCCGGATTTTCTGCACAAGGATGCGGATATTACTATTATAGTTGGAAAAAAGATGGTGAAGCCACAAGATTCTGGACGTCAACAGAGAGCAAGCACGATTTCAGTGTTTATCAATATTATATAGAAATGAATATCGATAAGCCATACATTACTAAAGATGAAGTTTCTAAAACTCATTTTGAAAATGACGCTTTTTATTCCATTCGCTGCATTAAGGATAACTAATTATCAAAAAATAAGGAATGCCGATGCCTGAAACAAGTAGGCAAAATTTAAATAAAAAGGAATAATACAATGAAAAATTTTCTGTGTAAAAAATGTGACACTTTGATTCAAAGTGAGAGAACACCAAATTTATCAGGTTGTATAAAGGGAACTTTCCACCAATGGTATGACTTTGGTGAAGTTGGGACTGATACATATAAATGCAAAAATTGTGGACTTGTTCTTAAAAGCAAAAAAACACCGACTCTTTCATACTGTATAAAGGGGACTTTCCATCAATGGCATAAAATAAATTAACGTCTTTTTAAACACAAACAAAAATGAAAGAGAAAATTAAAAACTCAACCGGCATATTAATATCAGCAATTTCGGTGCTGTTAATATGTGCCATCGCATATATCTGCCGACTATTCACGGTGACAGATGTTCCATATCAGTTTCTATCCGCAATTCTCGGAGCGGCAATCACGATTCTTATAACATTCATATTGCTGAGAAGCCAAGACAAGAGTGAACTTTCGCGCACTGCAAAGTCGAAGATTTACGAAGAAAAACTGCGTATATACCAAGAGTACTTGCAAACCCTATGCAATGCCATTGAGGACAGGCAACTGTCCGACGATGAAAAGATTCGCCTGCAATTCCAAACTTCGTACATTACAATGCACACAACGGACGAGCACATAGAATCAATAAGCAAAAGCGTTGAGGAAATCCTAAAATGCGTCTGTCTGTATCCAAATAAACCATACGATGTAGAAAAACTGCAAAAGGAACTGTTCAATGTTGTAAAAAACTTTCAGGAAGAAATCTACGAGGACAAAACACCTAATGACAAATGCAGGAATGAAGCCGCAAAAATTTTCTCGCAAGCATTTGCTGCTTTTGAATCCAGCACAGAAAGAGTTAATACAGATTCTGTTATTTCAATAGAAAGTTTGCAAGAGTCTGCAGCAAATTCTGACAACGCTAAAGTTGAAATCTGGGATAACGCCCGCAAGGAATGGGAAGCGAAAGGCTGGAATATAACAGACGATAGTTTTGAATACAAGGAAATCACAAAAGGCGATGCAAAAGTAAAATACGGATTCTACGACGGGCATTACTACGTTCAAGCAGAATATGGTTCAGAAGTTTATTTTTCAAAATTTTTAAAGGAGAAAGAAGGTTGCGGACGAAGACAATACGGCTTATGGTGGTGGCATTTGGACAAATTCTATGACCTTAAAGAAAACGACGCGACAAAGTATTTCCCGACCTCGAAGGAATTGCAAGAATGTCTTGCTGACTGGTTCACATATCTGGTGGATGCTTGCGAGCGTCAGGCAAAAGCCAGTTCGTGGGAAAAGATGCTAAAGGGAAAATATGGCGACAATGTCTATACTTGGCACTGGGGTACTGTATGCGAAATTAAAGATGACACAGACAACAATCCTTACATTTTTGCCTACAAGGATGGCGACTATAAAAACAACGACAACACCACAAGAATAATGCTTGCTGTAAACAACAACGACATTGAAAAACTCAAAGTTCTGCAACAGAAAGCAAGTGCTTCTGAAATTGAAGATGTTGACGGATATAAGATGGCACTATTGGAAACATTGCCAAAAAACACAACAGATGACGATATTGCCCAAAATATTGGGAAATGGAGTGACAAGATTAACAATATAAAGTAATTTTACTATGGAACATGTATTTTTCAAGCCTTGGATTGGCAAAAACTATCAGAATGGCGGTATATTTAAGAAGAAAATCCTTGTGTTGGGCGAAAGCCATTACTGCGGAGGATGTGATAAATGTGGGATAAAATATGCACCAGAATGTAATGATTTAAACACCACTAAAATAATTGAATCATTGTTGGATGGCAGTACTGGCGGTTGGGCGAATACATTCAAAAAGTTTGAACGTTCGCTTGTCAACAAGGAAACTACACTTGAAGATTCAAATGAAATATGGCAGTCTTTGGCTTTCTTCAACTTCCTGCAGGTTGCAATGACAAAAACAAGAACAGCAGGCTCAGGCGAAGACTACATGGAAGGACAAACGGCATTTCTTGAGGTAATCAATGAATTGCAACCTGATTTGATAATCGTCTGGGGTGTTGGTCGCCTGTACGATAATTTGCCCAACGAAGGTTGGATTAAGGGTGAGCCATTGGTTGTTGACGGCTACAATGTGAGAAACGGCTATTATCAATTGAAAAACGGAAAGAAATCTCGCGTGATAGCAGTATATCATCCGTCAACATCAAGAGGATACTCTTGGGACTGGTGGTATAAGGTTATTGCAAGCCAGTTGGGTTAAAATATAAAAACAACATTGAATATTTTTGATTATTGTGAGACGTTGCTCGCAACGTCTCTACTGTATGATTCGCAACTTATTGCAAATCTTCACCACCTCAACGGCCTCCTTCACATCGTGGACACGAAGAATATCAGCACCTTTTTGCAAGGCGATTGTATTTAGAACGGTAGTGCCGTTTAGCGCATTTTCGACAGTAATACCCAGATATTTCCAAAGCATCGACTTGCGCGAAATACCCACCAGCAAAGGCTGTTCAAACATTCCGAAATCGCCAAGATGCTCCATCAGCTCGTAGTTCTGGTCAACGGTCTTGGAAAAGCCAAAGCCCGGGTCGATGATGATGTCGGAAACACCCAATGAATGCAACTTATTGACTTTCTCGGAAAAGAAATTCAGTATGTCACCAGGGAAAGATGTGTATTCCGTGCCATTATGCATTGTCAACGGATTGGATGCTCCGTGCATAATAATATAAGGTACGTGCAGACTTGCAACCGTTTCGAACATCAACGGGTCGGCATCACCAGCACTGATGTCGTTTACTATTGATATGCCATAATCGGACACAGCACGGCGGGCAATCTCTGCGCGAAAAGTATCGAGCGAGAAAATTCGATTGGAAAAATGTTTTGCTACTATCTCCAATGCTGGCTCCAACCTACTCCATTCCTCGTCAGCATCAATGATTCTGCTTCCGGGACGGGTTGACATTCCACCTATGTCAACCATATCGGCTCCATCGGCAAACATCTTTTCGATGCGCTCCTTGATTTCGCCGTTGTCAACCACACGGCTTGCGGGATTGAACGAGTCGGGCGTAAAATTCAAAATCCCCATAATGCGGGGATTTGAAAAGTCGTAAAGCGAACCTTTGATGTTTATGTGATTCAACCTCATCGCTATCGCATGTCAATAAGTTCGGCATTTGGATACGATGCCTTGTTGAACTTGACTTCGGCATCGGTGATTGTCGGATTTTCAAGCATCTTGTCAATTTCAACAAGATAGTTTACGCCGTCCTTGCCAACATAACGAACCGAGAAAATCTGCTTCTTGGTCTTGTCGATGCGGATAGTAATCTTCGAGTACTTCTTGTTCTCGATTTGCTTCGGATAGAAGTCAAACTCAAGCAAAGCACGGTTTTTCTCGAACTTGTCAGAAATAAAGTTTACTTTGAACTTCGACTTGTAGTCCTTGAGGATAGCCTGAGGATTTGTCATGAAAGCCTCGTTGTCGCTGTTGTTAGTAATATTGATTTCGTCGGCATCCTTCAGATAGGTCCAATTTGTCTTTCCATCGGAATAAACTACCTGACCCATGATGTCCATCTTATAGAGGCCCTGCTTGTAAATGGCATTACCCTTGTACGAGTCGCGCTTTGCATTGTGCAAATTTTCTACATACATAGTAAAATCAATCTTCAGACCGACGTATTTTTCGGTCTTGGCTGCTACTTGGTCGAGTATTTCCATCTGCGGAACAGAACCCTGTGCCAACATCATTAACGATGCTATCGAAGCGATTATCAACAATATAACTTTTTTCATATTCAAAAATTTTTACATTCAACTATTTAATTTCACGCAATGACTCCAAATATCGTTCCAAAGATGTTTCGTCGTACATAACCTGACGAGCCTTACTGCCTTCGTACGGTCCGACAATGCCCATTGCCTCGAGCTGGTCAACAATTCGTCCTGCCCTGTTGTAGCCTATTCCAAACTTACGCTGCAACATCGATGTGGAGCCCTGCTGTGTACTGCACACAAGACGAGCTGCCTCCTCGAACAGAGGGTCGCGGTTATTTGGGTCGAGGGATGCTCCACCGCCAGCATCTTCACCGCCTTCGGTCTTGACTTCTGGAAGTTCGTACGGACCTATATAATGTTGCTGGTGCTCGATATGGTCAACAATGGCATCAACTTCGGGGGTGTCAACAAATGCGCACTGGATACGTGTTACGCTTGCATTGCCGGCATAAAGCGAGTCGCCGCGACCGATAAGCTGTTCGGCACCTTTGGCATCAAGCACGGTTCGTGAATCGATAACCGACTGAGTACGAAGTGCTATACGAGTAGGAATATTGGCCTTGATGACACCAGTTACGATGTTTACCGACGGACGCTGGGTAGCAAGAATCATGTGCATACCTACGGCACGCGCTTTCTGCGTGATTCGCGCTATAGGAGTTTCAACCTGCTTGCCCGCCTGCATAATGAAATCACCGTACTCGTCAATTATTATGACGATATATGGCAAAAACTGATGGTGCATAGCGGTATTCGGCACAGTTTTCTGCGGATTGAGACGGCGGTTGATGAATTTTTCGTTGTATTCCTCCAAGTTACGTACACCTGCGTCCATCAGCAGTTTGTAGCGTTCTTCCATCTCCACTACGAGCGAATTGAGTGTGTTGATGACCTTGTCGCAGTCGGTAATGACAACCTGCTGAGGGTCGGTATCGGGCTGTGCAGCGAGGAAATGACGGATAAGTGGCTTGTACGGAGCGAACTCAACCATCTTCGGGTCAACCATCACGAGTTTTAGTTCGGCAGGATGTTTCTTGTACAGCAACGATGTGATAATCGCATTGATAGCCACGGACTTACCTGTTCCAGTAGCACCAGCCACAAGCAAGTGAGGAGTCTTGGCAAGGTCGAACATAAAGATTTCGTTGGTAATTGTTCGGCCGTAAGCAATCGGCAGACGCATCTTTTTCTCCTCCTGAAAACGCTTGGAAGCGATTACCGAGTGCATCGATACCATCTGCGGCTTTTCGTTAGGCACCTCTATACCGACAGTTCCCTTGCCGGGCATCGGGGCAATAATACGTATTCCTGCAGCGGAAAGTGAAAGCATAATGTCGCTCTCGAGGCTCTGTATCTTGCTGATACGTACACCAGCCTTCGGCACAACCTCATACAGAGTTACAGTTGGTCCCACAGTAGCCTTGATGGAGTCAATCTCCACACCGTAGTTGCGAAGGGTAGTGACAATGCGGTTGGCGTTTTCGCGCTGTTCCTCCTGATTGATGATAGGCGCGTTCTCGTTGTCGTAAGTCTTCAACAAGTCGAGCGACGGGAACTTGTAGTCCTCAAGTTCTGCACGTGGGTCGTAAGGACCTACTTTCTTCAGCCATTCGTCGGGGTCGTTCTCATCAACAATCTCCTCCTCCTGCGGTTTGTTTATCTCAAGGCTCATATCCTCCTCATTGGCTTCGTCCTCTTGCGCTGGTTCTTCGTCAACAGGCTGATTTTCTTCGTCTTGAGGCTGTTCCGAATCTGATGCCTCATCGGGATTTTCCACATTTACAGGAGTTATTTCCAAGTCAATTCCGCCAGCATCTTCCTCCTTTCCATCGGGATTCTGGTAAAGGTCGATAACCGTTGGAGTTTCTGTTTCTTCCGGTTCGGTCGGCTCGTCGGTATTTTCTTCGCCAGCATGTTCAATCGGAAGTATGGTGTCCACATCGCCACCTTCGCCATCCGTCGGCTCTGCGGGTTTATCTATTTCATCCTCCTCGTTTGTGAGTTTCGTCTTAATGTCCTTAACTCTAAATGCCGCTATTTTCTCCAGAATCTTCTTTATGCCAAGAACGGAATTTTCGAAGCAGAAAATAACTATAACCAGTGCAAGTACAATTATTATGGAGTAAGCCCCCACAGCCCCCACCAAATTGCACATTCCATTGAACATAAAATAACCGTGCTTTCCGCCCAGCATAAACAGGCTGTCCTTGAAAATGGAAGCCAATGCAAGGCTGAACCACAGCATTATGACCGTGCTCTTTATTATGAACGACAATATGCGAATCTTCCTTATCCTCAACAGCCTAAGGCTTATTACGGTCAGCATTGCCACTATTGCGAACGAAGCGATACCGAATGTGTCGCGGATAAAGAAGTTGGCCACAACTGCACCAATCTTGCCAGCCTTGTTCTCGACCTGTATGTCGGAGTTGAACATAGCCTCGAAGAAGCCGTAGTTCGACAGCGACTGGTCGCTCTTCCACGTAAAGAAGTAGGAAATGAACGACACAATCATCAATATGACAAACGCCAAAAGCAAAAATCCGATACAGATTTTAATCTGGTCGGAACGCTTTACTTTCGATTCGTCGTCAACGACAGCATCGCCATCCTTACCTTTTTTCTTGGAGTCTGGCTTTTTTGCTTTGGAATCTTCCTTTGGCGCATTGTCCTCGGGCTTTCCCTTTTTCTTTCCTTTTGATTTTCCGAACATTTATTTCATTTAATCATATTGTAAAAAAACAGAAAATCCCCTTACGAGGATTTTCTGCATTAAAATATTTTCTACATGCCACCGCCGAGCATCTTAGCAAATTCTTCTGCCGAGAGCTTCTGGTAGTCGTCGGTAATCATAAACATCGAGTTGTTTACGCCACCCTTCTTAACTTCCTTTGCGGTCATTGTCATGTTCATGCCCTGAGTGCTCATAGTGTACTGCATCGGAACACCCTTTACACCCTTAACCTGTGAATTTTCATAGTAGCTTGCCGGCATAGCGATGTCTTCTGTTACGAAAACTTCCATAGTCTCGCCATCGGTTGTAACATTGTACTTGGTACACTTGTAACCAGCGATTGTCTTGGTTTCGTCGGTCTTCTCAACTACAGGTTCCGAGTCCTTCAGGTCGCCCGATTCCTTTGCTTCAGTCTTAGCCTTTTCGATGTCTTCCTTAGACTGCTGTGTAGCAAGCTTCTGGCCCATAACATCAATAAGAACGATTGCGCTACCGTCTTCGAGGACAACCGAACCCATAGTGTACATTGGAGAAACCTGGTCCATTCTAAACTTGCCGTCCTTAACGTATGTTATCATTTCGGTAGGAACCTGTCCCTTGTACTGCGGGTCAAGGTCTTCGTAAGTAATTGCATACTTGATAATTCCTGCGAAAGTCTTTTCCTTCTTCTGTGCGCTAACCGAGAACGACACCAACAGTGCCATTGCAACGCATAATACTTTAACTAAAGTCTTCATATTCAAAATAAATTTATTTGTTGTTACTAATTTAATTAAAATTCTACCTATATAAAAAATGTTCGCAAAGATAGTCATTATATTTTTACGGCTGCCATTAAAACTTATAAAAAAAACTTAACTTTTGAACAATGCGAGGTATAAAACAAAAATGATGCCGAAGAAGAAAGGCTAACAGGCCAACAGGCTAACGGTCTTGCAGGCTAACAGTCTTACAATCTGGCGGTCTGACCAACTGGTCTTCTGTTTGCCTTTTAGCCTTATCTTGCCAAATTCACCGTTCCCTGTTCCCTGTGCTCTATTCCAAACACATCCTCAAACTGGCAGTACCACTGGTAAACCCCATTTGGCAAAACCTTGTCGCCTTTGCGCTTGCTCCCCATATCGGTGCCATCCCACGAACCTTCGGAACAAGCATCACAATGTGCATCGGGGTCGTACTCCGTAGTCCTGAATATCAGTTCTCCCCAGCGGTCGTAAACCATAAGCAGAAAATTGTTCTTCGAAATACCGCTTCCGCAAATCCTGAAGCAGTCGTTTATGCCATCGCCATTGGGTGTGAAAGATGTCGGTGCATAAAACGAGAACTCGTTGTAAACCATTATTCTACGCGTTGTCGTGTCAGTACAATAATGCTCATTCTCGGCAACAAGCGTTACATCGTACTCGCCAGCACTCGGATAAAGATGACGCGGATTTTCGAACATTGAACTGTCGCTGTCGCCAAAAAACCAGAAATACCTAACCGCATCGACCGACCTGTTTGTAAAAAGCACCTCGGCAGAAACCGCCGACACCGACTGAACCTCAGCATCGAACAAAGCCTTCGGATGCGGATAAGCATGAATCATATTGGGAATAGTCCGCTCAACACGGCAGCCGTATTCGTTTGTAACCGACATTGTTACATCAAAGTCGCCAGACTTTCGGTAAATATGGACAGGTGTGACATCTTCGGAAAAATCGTTATCGCCAAACCGCCACAAGTAATTTGTACCATTTGCTTTCAACGGAGAAAATGCAACCGACAGCGGAACGCATCCGCTAACACCTTCTGCTACAAATAGTTCATCGGGTGACGGATAAACATTTATTACAATGGAATCGGCAACCGACGGCGTTCCGCACATATCCGAAAGCGTAATGTAGTACATCGTGGTAGTGTCGGGACGAACCGAGAATGGCGACGCAACTACCCTACCATCCTGAAGCATAAGCGTATAAGGTCCTCCATTGCCGCCATCAGCCTCGACATAAATCAGAGCCTCATCGCCAGCACAGACTGTGTCGTGATTGGTAAGGACCGATGCAATGCGCAAGTCGGGATTTATTGACACCGTAACCGACGGCACCTGCACCGAACATCCCTGCGAATCGGTAATAGTCAGCGAATAAGTAGAATTTGTGGTCGGAGAAACCGTGCAGATTGAGCCGAAATACTGAGTGCCATCGGAACCCGACCAAGCATAGTCGTAGAACGGCGTTCCGCCAGACACCTGCGTAGTCAAGGTTGCCGACTGCCCCTTACAAATAGTAACATTATTCATCGGCAGATACATTATTGGCAGAGGCTCCTCAATATTCAAATTTTCAGTATAGCGGCATCCATAGTCGTCGAGGACGGTAACCGTATATGAACCAGCCGACGCGATAAGTGTTTCGGAAGTTGTTCCATCTGGCCAAAGGTATGAATATGGCGGAGTTGCACCCGAAACGAATATCCTTGCACGACCATCGTCGCCAGCATTGCAGGTTACGGGCTCTACCGAAGTTGAAACCACAAAATCGTTTGGCTGAGTGATTACAAATGTGCCAATCGCCGAACATCCAATTCGGTCGGTGACGGTTACAGCATAATAGCCACTGCAAATTCCATCGTAAACATAATTGTCTGACGGCCAACTATATTGCAAAGGAGCAAGACCACCGCTGACCATAAGTTCCGCCCTGCCGTCGCAATGCCCGTAACACTTGATTTGCTGCAAAATAATACTGTCGATTGACAACTTTGGACTTACTGTCACGGTCATAGTTTGTGTCTCGCTGACACAATTGTGGGCATCGCGTGCAAAGACCGAGTAATGCGTTGTGACATCAAGGCCGACAGAAAGGCCATTGCCCGCTTCAAAAGTTTCGTCCCCAGCATTCCAGAAATAACGGTAGGGAGAAGTTCCGCCAAAGGCATTGGCATATACGGGAGTAGGTTCGCCTTCACACACGGCATAGTCGGATGTAAGTTGCAACAGAAACCTTTCCGGTTGAGTTATAGCAACATACGCACTTTGGCTACAACCATTTACATCGGACACCGTCACCGAATATTCGCCAGCAGGCAAATTCCGCCTATCGGCAGAAGCAACACCTACATCAGACCACATATATTGCAATTCACCGGTTCCACCACCTGCGTACACCGAAATTGTGCCGTCGTGCGAAGCATAACACGAAAGGTTGGCCGATTCAACCGACTGGATTACAAGTTCGGCAGGTTCGGTGACTACAAATGACCTTTGCGCCACACAGCCGTTGGCATCGGTTACCGAAAGCGTGTAGTTTCCCACGCCGAGATTCAAAAGTTCGTTGCCAGGAGCAGCCCACGAATACGACACAGGAAGCGTCCCACCGTGATGGGCAACAACGGCAGAACCAGCGTTACTGTGATAACAGGGGTCGTTTACGACAGAAATCGAGTCAATCACAAGTTTGTCGGGCACAAAAATCGAAACAAGCGTATCGTTTGAAACACAGCCGTGATTGTTGACACGAAGCGTTACCCCATGAGTACCGGATTCCGGCCAAGAAACTATATGAGGACCCAACGGAGTAGCACCATACTGCACAAAACCGCCATCGAAGTTCCACGAAAATTCGGCATCGGCACTCATATTTCCAGTGTAGGCAATAGAAGTTTCACCACCAAAGCAAGAAATTGGCGTATAGGTAAAGTTTGCATTCGGCTGCTGGTTGAAAGTTATCGCAACATCTGCGAAATCGATGCAGTCTGCCAGTCCCATATAATGTTCGATCCAACGGAAAGTATATGTACCCCAGCCATTTACAACAACTTGTGTATTAGGAGCATTAGGACTGGTGAAAGTTACCGAATTGTTCACATTGTCGCCATTGGGATATGCCACCACCGACCATTCGCCAGTATTTCCGTTTGCCAATGGCCGAGCCGAAAGACTTGTCCTGTTTGAACATACATTTCCAGTCGAAGTCAGGATGGTGGTCGAAGGCGTGATGCAGCATCTCGGGTCGTCGTAGTCGCGGACAGTAACGACCAAAGTGGTATCGTAGGTGCAACCGAAATCGTCAGTTGCCGAAAACACATATTCGTGCTGTCCTGGAACATTTGGCAAAGCCGTCGTATTTGCCGCCACACCGCCAATTATATTGCCTCCGTCCCAAGTCATATCCGAAGAAGCAAATTCGGTCTGAAACCGGATAAGCGACTCGATAGGAATAAGATAGTCGGCAAAATGCAGTTCGACAGAAAACACAACCCCGTCGTCCCAATGCCTATGGTCTTGAATATTAATGCACCATTCTCCATTCACAGGGCACCCCACAAGACTCGACCAGTCGCCAGTGGGACGATAGTCGCCGGCAGGTATGTACTCTTCTCCGTAATAATGATTTCCTGCATTATCTGTGTAACTATATGTAGGTGCATTATTTGCAACCTGTTCAATAGTGCTCGTTGCATTATGGCTCCAAGTATAGTGGTACGGCGTGCCCGGATTACACGGGTCATAATCATCGTCAATAGGCTCACCAAGAAACTGCAAGTCGGAACCTCCGTTATAGCCGTCGAAAAGCGTAAGCCTATTTCCCGAAGGACAAGTAATCCATACCTCAAGGTCGCCCAGATACGAATGCTCCATATCAATGGCAATGGACTCAATGTCGTTTGCACTTTGTATTAACTGTCCGGGCGCAAATGCGTTATGCTCAAAGCACATCGACTGCACATAGCCAGTCTCGTCAACAAAGCAGTGCTGTTCAACGATTTGCTCGGGAATTTCCATCTCCCAAGGGTCGGGAGGTTGTACACGACCGTCGAGCAATGCCGCTTCGCCTGGACAAATCTCCGGAGTGACAGCAGTTCCTTCAAAAGTAGGCGGAGCAGAAACTACCAAAACAATCGGTTCCGGATAAACATATCTACATCCATTCTGGTCGGTAGCTTGAAGCATTATGTAATATCCACCGTGTGCAAAAGTTGTTCCAACCGAATAGACATTGTTGGCACCTTGAAAACCATCCTCAGCATACCAACTCCAACAATATATAAGATTCTCGTCCGACTGATGATAACCATTGGGGGCATCATTATTGGGAAATACGCCATGCGCAGATAGTGTAATATACGAATCGGCACAAGCCTCGTAACGGTTTTCTTCTTCGTTCCACCGCGCATTGATGTCAGGCACTACAGTAAAATCCTGACAAGGTGGTTGTTGCGAATATGAAAATATACTTATTACCACGGCACATAATAGCATCACTAACTTTTTCATGTCACTAAATTTTTAATGTTTCTGTATGCCTAACGAAAGAAAATGAAAAAGGTTGCCAGTGGAAGGGAAAAATATTTTGGATTGCTTCTGATTGAAAATTAAAGGCTCTAGTTCGACATTTAACTGATTTTTTTGCAGTTGTCGTAATAAATGGATTATCATTAAGTTATAAATAGAGACCGTCATTCCACAAGTCAGAACATACACGCGATACGGAACGGGGAGCGTTGTAATGTTCGACTATGCGGAATCTCCTTTGTGTACTAATGGGAGATTCCGTATAAGTGAACTCACAAGCAACGTTCCTTATGCTGTTCGTTCTACTTTACGGAATGACGGCAAAGGGTTGGCAAAAAAAATCAGAATAATTTCAGTTGTTTATAAAACTAGAGCCAAATTAAATCGTATAATCTACATTCGTAAATCCCAAATCGTAAATTAATTCTATCTTTGCACCACTTTTGAAACACATACGAAATGAACGAAAAATTCCATAGGATAATATTCATAATCATTGCAATAGCAATTGCAGCGACAATGTTTTCGCTCGTCAGCGACTACGGTAGCAGCACCGCCGAAGACGAATACCAGATAAACAACGCCATCCAGCTCGACCGCTACTACAAAAGTTTCGGCAACGACACCAGCATACTCGAAAACACCCGACCGATGTATAGCGGATGGTTCAACGCGCTCACAGTCACGCTGTCCGATGTGTTTGCAAAATTTGAAATCCGCAGTGTACGCCATGCCACTAACGCAATATTCGGCTTTGTGGGAATACTTTTCGCCGCCCTGCTTGCAAAACGCTGCCGCAACTGGCGCACGGCAAGCTTCACAATGCTGTTACTCGGACTTTCGCCAGTAATTTTCGGACATTCGATGTTCAACCTCGACGACATTCCCGTTTTTGCAACTTTCGCAGCATCTTTATTCTTCGTAAAACGCCTTGCCGACCATTTCCCAAAACCCAAAATCGTTGATGCTGTATTTTTTGCACTGTCGTCAGCCCTGTGCATCACGGCAAATCCCGACTGCTCGCTAATTGTAGCAATTGCACTAATCCTTTGCATTATCGGACTTATCGCACAACGCAAACACAATGAAATCAAGAAGGCTGCTATACGCTATCCAATATTTGCAGTAGGCTCGTTAGCCGTGATTTTCGGAATTGTCATACTGCTTATACCCCAAGGATTTGGCGAATGGCTCAACTCGTTCTCGCCTAACTTACCAACAAGAATACTCTTCGAAGGCAAACTTGTATGGACCGACCTTCTGCCGTGGTACTACAACACCAAAATGCTTGTGATGACAATTCCTGCCGCAGTATTTGTCGGAATGCTTCTAGCCCTCGGCTTGTGCTTTGTAAAAAAGTCCAACCGCGCAGAAATAATCACGCTTGTTTGCATTTCAGCAGTTTCAATCCTGATTTTCTCACTGAAATCCGACACAAACGGCATCTGGCAGCACCTGCTTTACGCCGAAATCCCGCTATACATAGTTGCGGCCATTGGCTTCGACATGCTTGCCGAATCGTCGCGCTCAACAGCCACACAGATTGCAGGCATCGCAATACCCCTACTGCTGATGATAATGCCGGCGGTACATATTTTCCGTAGCCATCCGTACAGCCATATCTACTACAACGAATTTACTGGCGGATTAAACCATACTTTCGGTCGCTACGAACTTGAAAACTACGGCGTAAGCAACCTTGAAGCCGCACAATGGATAATCGACAACGGCAAGTACAACCTGTCTGGCGACCAACTTTTTGTTGCTGCACGAAGCGAAAAAGCAGGAAAGCATTATTTTGGTAAGTACAAGTACGAAGTTTCCATCGTTGAAACGCGCTGGGCGGAACGTGCAAACCACATCTGGGACTACGCCATCTTCCCCGTCACAGGAATTGAGCCAGAAATACTTACAAGCCAGTATTTCCCACCGAAAAACACCGTTGACACAATAAGCATCGACAATGTTCCGATTTGCCTTGTGCTTCAACGCACCGACACCTGCGACCTCTACGGACGCGGATACCTTGCAAACAATGACGTACAGCACGCCATAGAACTGCTCGAAACAGCAGTTTACAACGACCCGACCAACGAATCGGCAATGATAAACCTCATCGATGCCAACCTGCGCATAAACAACAAGGACGCAATGAAAAAATGGATTGACCGTTTCCTCGAAATTGCTCCTCGCGACGATGTTGGCAACTACTATAATGCTTATTACCACAACATTACAGGCAACAACGATGAAGCAGAACGCATCAGCAAGGAAATTATCGACTACAACCCGCGATTCAGTCTTGCGTATATGTTCCTTTCAACTGTTTACACCTTGCAAAAACGTTACGACGAAGCCGAAAACATAGTCCTCTCGCTTGTTGACTACGACATTTACGACGAACAGGCGGCTCGCCAGCTCGTCCGTGTATATAACGCACAGCAGAAAGACATCAGCGAAGCGGAACTGTCGTACTACGACTACGCAAGCAAATCGTACGACCGCCGTGGCAAAAAGGAACTTGCCGAAAAATACAGGAAACTGTACGAAGAGACGAAAGCAAAAAACAAATAGGAATTATACTTTATCACATTTTTTGCATTTTGTGTATTACAAATCAAAAAAATGATTACTTTTGATGAAAATTTTAAACTCAAATTGTCATGGAAGTATTAATAATTACTATTGTATCAATTGTTGTAGTCATATTGTTTTTGGCTGGCTTCAAGGTTGTACGTCCTACACACAGGGCACTTGTCGAAAGACTTGGTAAGTATCACCATTTTGCAAATCCTGGCCTACACTGGATAATTCCATTCATCGACCGCATCTACCGCGTGAATGTAACCGAACAGATGGTCGATGCCGACCCTCAAGAAATCATCACCAACGATAACCTGAACGCTACCGTAGATGCACAGATTTATTTCCGCGTGCGCGAAGACGAGCAAAGCGTAAAGAACTCGTTGTATAACGTTTACAATTATCAGGTGCAGATTGTAAACCTTGCACGTACAACTTTGCGTAACATCATTGGTACTCTTACACTTAAGTCGGCAAACAGTGAACGTGGCCGCATCAACACCGAGTTGCACCAGATTTTGTCGGAAGAAACCAACGACTGGGGTATCTCGATTGTACGCGCCGAACTGAAGCAAATTGACCCGCCACAGGATGTTCAGGCAACAATGAACAAGGTCGTAAAGGCAGAAAACGAGAAGATTGCCGCAATAGACTATGCAACTGCTGCCGAAACCGAAGCCGACGGTGTTAAGCGTGCAAAAATAAAGGAAGCAGAAGGTTTCCGTCAAGCTAAGATTCTGAACGCCGAAGGTGAAGCCGAAGCGATAAGACTTGTAAACGAGGCTGCAGAAAAGTATTTCATAGGTAACGCTCAGATATTAAGAAAGATAGAGGCTTTGGAGAACTCTCTCAAGAACAACGCCAAGATTGTTGTCCCGTCAGACTCCGATTTGGTTAATGTAATTGGTGAAATGGCTGGCGTTTTGCCGTTGGAAAAGAAAGAGAAAAAGCACGAGTAAATACTGACGAAACACAAAAGAAAAGCCCGACATTTGCCGGGCTTTCTTATATCCTGTCATGGCTTTTTACTTTGTTATTTCGTAGAGTATATCCAACTTTGGGGTAAGGATAATTTCAGTTCTGCGGTTCTTTGCACGTGCTTCGGCGGTCTTTGCATCATCTACAGGCAGATAGCAGCTACGTCCAGAAGCGATAAGACGGGCGGGATTGATTTGCGAATTTGCCAATATTATCTTCACTATGGAAGTTGCACGCTTTGTACTTAGGTCCCAGTTGTCCTGTATGTTGCCGTTTCCGCTGTATGCAAGGTCGTCGGTGTGACCTTCGATTGTAATGTTGACATCCTGGTTATTTTCGAGGACTGACGCCAAATTTTTCAAGGCTTCCTGTCCCTTGGGGTCAACATCCCACTTTCCCGACTTGAAGAGAAGTTTCTCGTCGAGCGAAACATAAACCTTGCCTTCCTTCTGTGTCACCGACAATCCGTTGCCCTCGAATCCGGACAGAGCCTCCGACACTTTGCTCTTAAGCGCATTCATTGCCGAATCCTTGGCATTCAAGATTGCCTGAAGTTCAGCAACTTTGGCTGTCTTTGAATCGAGCTCCGAGTTCTTGCTGCTAAGTTCGTTGCGCTGCGACTCGAGGAGAGCATTCTTCTCGTTCAGTTCGCGTTCCTTCTGCTCGGTGATGGTCTTCATAGCTTCGAGGCTTGCCTTCTCCTGCACGAGACTCAGTTCAAGTTTTCTCAGTTCGTCTTCCTTGGTCTGAAGTTCTTCGCGCGACTTCTGCAACGCAGCCATAGCCTTCTGTTGCTCGCTGTCGGCACTGGCACGAAGTTTCTCCTGATTCTCGAGAAGCTGGTTGTAAAGCATGCTTATCTTGTCGTACTGCTGTGTCAGTATCCTGTACGAGTTGCTCTTTATGGCAGTGTCGGCCTCCAAAGATGCCACTTCATGTTCTTTCCTCTTTAACAACGCCTTAAGCTCATTATTTTCAGTAACAAGACTTTCGTTCTGCTTCTTCATTTCAGTACGTTCCCTCTCACAATTTTCCTTTTCGGCCTTCATGTCTTCAAATTTACGCGAGGGCACACACGAGAACAAAAAGCCAGATACCACGGCCAATAATGCTATTGTCTTAATTAATGCCTTGATTTTCATACAAATAAGATTATATAACAATTAGATTGCAAATATACATACGCAAGAAATACTACAACTGCTTAATCTATCAATTTTATTTACAATTTTATGTTAATATTTGTTTGTGTGTATTATATTATTTTTTGTATTTTTGTCGCCTCATAAAATATTGGAATTGGATTAATGGTATGTCGTATAAGTTTTTAGACGAAATAGACTCTCCTGCCGACTTAAAGCAGGTAAATCTAGCAGATTTACCTATGGTCTGTGATGAGCTAAGACGCTTCATCATAGAGTCGGAAGCCATTAATCCTGCACATTTTGGTGCAAATCTTGGCGTTATTGAACTTACTGTCGCACTGCATTATGTGTTTGACGTACCCAACGACAACCTAATCTGGGATGTAGGACATCAGGCATACGGACATAAAATCCTTACAGGTCGCCGCGATTCGTTCAAGACAAACAGAACATACAAAGGCATAAGCGGTTTCCCGTCGCCAGCCGAAAGCAAATACGATTGTTTTGGCGTAGGTCACTCATCCACAAGCATTTCTGCAGCATTAGGAATGGCTGTCGCCGCCAAGATGCACGGAAGCAACGAAAGGACAATAGCAGTAATTGGCGACGGCGCACTTTCGGGCGGCGAAGCATTCGAAGCTCTGAACAATGCGGCAGTACGCAACCCAAACCTACTTATCATTCTGAACGACAACAAGATAGCAATAGATGAAACTCCGGGCTCTCTTCGCGAATACCTTACCGACATATCCACTTCCAAAACCTACAACAAGGTAAAGAGCGATGTCTGGAATTTCCTAGGCAAAGTCAACAAACTGGGGCCGGATATAAGACATTTCACCCAACGAATCGACAATGCCGTAAAGTCAATAGTAATGAGACAAAGCAATGTCTTCGAGTCGATGAACATCAGATATTTCGGTCCTGTTGACGGTCACGATGTAATATCGCTTGTAAAGCTGTTCTCCGACCTGAAGAACATCAACGGACCTCTGCTCCTGCACCTTATCACCCAGAAAGGCAAAGGATTCAAGCCTGCCGAAGATAATCCACGCGAATGGCACGCCGCACCAGGAAAGTTTGAAGTCGAGACTGGCAAACTTATCGAGACAGAAAAAAATCCGATGTCGGCTCAGAAATTCCAGGACATATTCGGCGAAGCATTGCTGAAACTGGCTCACGACAACGAGAATATTGTTGCAATATCGCCTGCAATGGTATCGGGAAGCGGTCTTACGAAGATGTTCGAGGAATTTCCCGACAGATGCTTCGACGTCGGCATTTCGGAACAACATGCAGTAACTTTCGCTGCCGGACTTGCAACGAAAGGGATGATTCCTTATTGCAGCATCTACAGCACATTCTCGCAGAGAGCTTTCGACCAGATAGTCCACGATGTGGCATTGCAGAATCTGCATGTTGTAATGTGCCTCGACAGGGCTGGCCTTGTTGGCAAGGACGGTGCAACCCACCACGGAGCATTCGACATTTCCTTCCTCAGATGCATCCCGAACCTTGTTATTTCGGCGCCAATCGACGAATACGAGTTCCGCAACCTGCTTTATACTGCACAGCTCGAGAAGAACGATTTCCCGTTTATAATTCGTTACCCACGAGGAAAGTCCTTCAACCCCAAGTCGGAAATTAACTTTTCCGAAATAGAAATAGGCAAAGGCAAATGCCTGCGACATGGTGATACCCTTGCAATTGTAACAATAGGTACGACAGGCCAGATTGCAATCAAGGTTGCCGACAGACTTCAAAATGATGACAACATAAGCGTCTCTATATATAATATGGTATTCGTAAAACCGCTCGACGAGGATTTGCTCCGCGAAGCCTGCGAAAGCCACAAGTACATAGTGACAATAGAGGACAACACCCTGATGGGCGGATTCGGAAGCGAAGTGCTCGAGTTCGTTTCCGACAACGACTATGATGTGAAAGTTAAACGTTTTGGTATTCCCGATTACTTTGTAATGCACGGAACACAGGACGAATTGATAAGGGAATGTGGCTATGATGCCGATTCCGTATATGGTTGGATAAAACAAAGGTTATTTAGTTAATTATATTTTTAAGTGATGAAAAAACTAATATTGTTGATTTTAAGCGTGATTTTCTGTGTGGGAGCTTATTCACAGAAATCCAGCAAGTCTTTTATGAAACTATTTTACGATGCATCCGCCTATATGTACGAAAACAACTACGGTGCAGCGCTAGAATACTGGAAAAAAGCAGAAGACAAAGACAGAGAAAACCCCAATGTATGGTATAACATGGGCATTTGCTACAAAAACTCATCCAAGGACAGGGAACTGGCTGTCGAGTACTTGACCAAAACCTTGGATTACGCAAATCCTAATTATGTTACCAACGACCACACCGAGCGTACTGTTCCTATAGACTGCTACTTGGAACTCGGTTCTGCACTCCGTATGCTCGGCAAGTACGACGAAAGCGTTGAAATGCTGAACAAGGCAAAAGAGGTAGCTTCCTCAAACGGTCGTGAAGACCTGGTGACAAGGGCTGATGAAGAACTTGAAGTTACTGCCAATGCAAAGAATCTGGTAAATCAGAAGTCGTGCACCAAAAATGACGTGGCAAATGTAGGTGATGTTATCAACTCGGAATATTCCGACCATTCGCCGGTTATTACCTGCGATGGTAACACACTGTACTTCACATCTAAGCGTCCCAATGCCATGAACTCGTACGACGACGAGAAGATTTATGTTGCTCACAAAAAGGACAACGGCGAATGGTCATCACCAGACCTTCTGCCATCACCTATCAACACAAAGGGCAAGAATGAGTCGGTAGTTGCAGTATCTAACGATGGAAAGCAGTTATATTTCTTCCGTTCTGGTTCGTCACTTCAGGGTAATCTTTATGTTGTTGAGCAGAACGACAAGGGCGGATGGGGCAAGCCAAAGCAACTTTCATCCGACATCAATACTAAATACAGGGAGTCGCACGTCACAATATCTCCCGACGGCAACAGCATGTATTTCTCCAGCGACCGCCCAGGTGGTTTCGGTGGCCTCGACATATATGTGAAGAAGAAACTTCCGAATGGCAAGTGGTCAGACCCACAGCTTCTGCCCGAAGAAGTCAACACTGCAAGCGATGAAGAATATCCATTCGTTCATCCGAACGGCTCAATCCTCTATTTCAACTCGAAAGGTCACGAAAACGTTGGCGGATACGATGTTTTCTACTCGAAAATTAGCGACGACGGAACATACTCAAAGGCCGAAAACATGTGCAGCCCGATTAACACTCCCGACAACGATATCTGCTATTCGTTGAGTTGCGACGGTAAGACTGCTTATGTTGCAGGAATACGTGAAGATTCCTACGGCGAGTATGATATATATGTAATTGAAGACAAAAAGGCTGGCGAAAACATTATCGTATATACCGGCAAGGTAAGATACGCCGACAATGCCATTCCAAAGGGTACTACAGTATGGTTGAAGAACAACACTACCGGCGAAGACCTCGGTTCGTTCAATGTTGACGAAAATACTGGTGAATATTTCTGCGACTTGCAGCCGGGTGCCGACTATTCGATGACATATTCGAAGAATGGCGAAACTTTGCAGGAAAGCAAAAAGACTCCTAGCAAGGACGACGAAGATAACTTCAAGCGTCTGGGCGCTCCAATCGCTCTCGACGACGTTGTGCTTCCTCTCTTGAACAAGAATGCTGAAGTTGAAGTTCTCCCGAACGGCGACATTACCGCACAGGGAACCTCATCGCTCAACAACGTAACCAAGACTGCAAAGGATATGAAGGACGAAGCTAGAGTAATGATTGTCAATATCGAACACAACGAAAATGACCTTCCTAAGGATTCTCAGGCTATGAAGAACGTTGTGGATTACTTGACTGCTTCGGGCGCAATTCAGCCGGATGACATCACTTACAACAACGCACCATCAGACAAGAACGTATATAATGTAAAGGTATCGGTAGGTTCAGAAGAGACAGTTACCCCTGGTCCTATAGCAGAGGTACAAGATACTGTTGAAATTTGCAATGTATATTTCGACTTCGACAAGTCGGACATCATGGACAAGTACAAAGAAAACTTGGATAAGTTGTCGGAATACATGAAGGACAATCCTGGATGCCAGATTGAAGTTGGTGGTCACACCGACAATGTAGGTACCGACGAATACAATATGTTGCTCTCTGGCCGTCGTGCAAGAGCCGTAAAGGATTACTTGGTATCAAAGGGCGTAAAGCAGGATAAGGTCATTGAAAAGAAGTACGGCGAAGGCAGTCCTATTGCAAGCAATGGCTCCAACGACACAAGAAAATACAACCGTCGTGTTGAATTCAAGGTTCTCCAGCAAGGTTCTGAAAAATACCTGAAGGTAGTCGAAGAAAATGTCAGCAACAATGCAAAATCAACCTCTGCAAACAATGCAAACGGCGAAAAGGTATATAGGATTCAACTATTTGCACTGTCAAAGAGCAAACCAGTAGAAAGCTTTGGCATTCCGAACTTGAAAGTTAGGGAAGTAAACGGAATGTACAAATACTACATTGGCGATTATAGTTCAAATGCCGAGGCAAATAGAATTCTTGAAACCATGAAGGATAAGTATCCGAACGCTATTGTTCTTGAATCACGTTAGAATATAATTAAAATAACCTTTTAAGAGGCTACCTTTATGGTAGCCTTTTTTTGTAAATTCCCACACAAGAAAAAAATGAACTCAACTAATTGTAAACCAACAAACTAAATGCGATTTTTCATTTTTTTTCATTTTTTATAAAATTGCGGAATGTATGTGGTCATAATAAATTTCAATATTAATTTTTATTATACATTATGCATTTTGGTATTGATTATCACAATATTTTTCACGAAAAAATGCTTATTTTTGCTTGTCGGAACAAAAAAAGGATATATATTTGCAACTGATTTCGCTTACAAATAAGCAAACAAACTTTTCAAGTTCAACATTAAAAATACGAATGGAAGCCAATAGGCTTCCATTCGTATTTTTATTTGCATTTTTATGGATATGTCGGCAATTATTTCTTCATTGCTTCCTCAACCGACACTGCTACTGCTACTGTAGCACCAACCATCGGGTTGTTGCCCATTCCGAGGAATCCCATCATCTCGACGTGTGCCGGAACTGACGACGAACCTGCAAACTGAGCATCGGAGTGCATACGTCCCATGGTATCGGTCATACCGTACGAAGCGGGACCGGCAGCCATATTGTCGGGGTGCAATGTACGACCTGTTCCACCACCCGATGCTACCGAGAAATATTTCTTGCCTGCAAGGATGCGTTCCTTCTTGTATGTTCCTGCAACAGGATGCTGGAAACGTGTAGGATTGGTCGAGTTGCCAGTGATTGACACGTCAACATCTTCCTTCCACATTATTGCAACGCCTTCGCGAACATCGTCGGCACCATAGCAGTTGACCTTTGCACGCGGGCCGTTTGAGTATGCCTTGCGACGTACTTCCTTAAGTTCGCCAGTGTAGTAGTCGAACTCGGTCTGCACGTATGTGAAACCGTTGATACGCGAAATAATCATAGCAGCGTCCTTGCCCAAACCGTTGAGGATAACGCGAAGCGGATTCTTGCGAACCTTGTTTGCCATTTCAGCAATCTTAATTGCACCTTCGGCGGCTGCGAACGACTCGTGTCCTGCGAGGAAAGCGAAGCACTGTGTTTCTTCGCTAAGCAGACGGGCTGCCAAGTTGCCGTGTCCGCGACCTACCTTGCGGTCGTCGGCAACAGAACCGTTTATGCAGAATGCCTGCAGGCCTTCTCCGATTGCCTCTGCGGCTTCGGCAGCAGTCTTGCAGCCTTTCTTTATTGCTATTGCAGCGCCTACAACGTAAGCCCACTTTGCGTTCTCGAAGCAGATATTCTGCGTCTGTTCGCATTCAAGGTACGGGTCGATTCCGTAGCTGTCACATATCTTGTTTGCTTCTTCAATAGAAGCTATGCCGTATGAATTCAGAACCTTAGTGATGTTCGCTATACGACGTTCTTGACTCTCAAATTTTACTTCTCTAATCATAATCTTTTTAATTGATAATTAATAATTGATAATGGACAATTAATTTAAATTGATAATGTATAATTGACAATTGATAATCTAATTAGTTAATGATTTCTTTAAGGTATTTAAAATAGCAGTTAGAATTTTTATCAGTTCTCGGCACTCGGCTATCAAATTATCAAATTGTTCAACTGATATATAGCCAGTTTCGAAAAGAATCTCCAACCAATATTCCGTTTCTCCCGCTTCTTTAAGTGCAATTGTCATTTTGTTTCCAAAATCCTTATTGCTGGCACCATTTATTGCTTCTTTTGCATTAGCTCCAATACTCGTACCACTCCTAAGGACTTGCTTTGAAAGTACGAATTCACGTTTTTCTCCTTGAAGAGACTGGCAAAGACGTACAATATTGACAGCGAAAGCCTTGCTTTTGGTAAGAATTACATTTTCCCTATACTGATAACTATTTTTTGCCTCGTTGCTCATTGTCAATTGTCCATTGTCAATTGTCCATTGTCAATTGTCCATTGCTATTCAATTCTCGGGTCTATGAATTTCACTGCACCCTGTTCCTTTGTGAAGCGTCCGTAGTTCGAAGTTGCCTTCTTGAGTGCTTCGTTTGCATCGGTACCTTTCTTTATGAGGTCCATCATGACACCGAGGCGTACAAATTCGTAACCGCAAACTTCATCGTCTTCGTCGAGGGCGATTTTTGTCACATAGCCTTCTGCCATTTCAAGGTAGCGAACGCCTTTTTCCTTTGTTGCAAACATCGTAGCTATCTGCGAACGCAGACCTTTGCCCAAATCTTCGAGACCGGCACCAATTACAAGTCCGCCTTCGGAGAATGCCGACTGGGTGCGACCATAGACAATCTGCAGGAAAAGTTCGCGCATAGCAGTATTGATGGCATCGCAAACAAGGTCGGTGTTGAGAGCTTCGAGCAAAGTCTTTCCGACGAGTATTTCACCAGCCATAGCTGCCGAATGCGTCATTCCCGAGCAACCGATAGTTTCTACCAATGCTTCCTCAATAATTCCATCTTTTACATTGAGTGTAAGCTTGCAAGCCCCCTGCTGCGGAGCGCACCAACCGATACCATGTGTTAAACCCGAAATATCTTTTACTTCCTTCACCTTTACCCATTTGCCTTCTTCGGGAATGGGTGCGGGACCATGGTTCGGACCTTTTTTCACGCAACACATGTTTTGTACTTCGTGTGAATAAATCATAAGTTGTAATGTTTTAATTATTAGCTATTTGTAATATGTTATACAATAATAAAACCGTAACTTCGTTACATTTGCAAATGTATGTAAATTTTTGTTGAAATATGTTCTATAACAAGGTTTTGAAACGGTTATTTTTTAACACTGAAATGTTAATGGACAGGCGAAGCAAACAATCTGGAAATCTTGAATGTTTTGGTTTAACATCCAATGTTTCATAAGTTTAGAAATCTACCTTTTTTACATTCACATTAAAAAAATATATTTGCAGAATTAAAAATACAGATGCTATGGCAGGTTATGTAAAAACGTTTTTGCTGTGTGTGTGTTGCATGATATGTCTTTCCACACATAAAGCATTGGCAACTAGAGTTTTCGGCACAGCAAAGGAATATGCTGGTAGTGAAATCATATTCTACCATTATCAGGAACGTATTACATACATGAAAGAAGAGGTTTTCCACCTGAAAGTTGATGAAAACGGGAACTTCGAGGCTAATTTCGGAATAGACCGGATAACCTACATCTTCGCCGAATTTGGTGTATATTATGTCTATTTCTATGCCGAACCTGATGGTAATTACGAACTTATACTTCCAGAATATGACGAAAGGACTGAAGGCGATTTGCTGAACCCCTACTTCGAACCTACCGAAATGCAACTAGGGATAAAAAACATGAAAAACACCGACCTCAACTACCTCATAATGGACTTCGACTACTACTACAACCGTTACTACGACCTCAGGCTTGAAGAATTGTATGCAAAAGGTCTTAAAACGGATGTTGACACCTTCATAAACAACATAAATGAGAGATACAAGAAATACGACAATCCATATTTCCAGCAGTACCGCCGCTATCGGATTGCAGCACTGAAAAATATGGCCACGAAACAGGAATACGAATCGGCATTGGTGTATTCGTACTATTCCAACAAGGAAATACTCTATGACAATCCCGCCTATATGGACTTGTTCAATTCCATTTACCACAACTACTTCGACAACTATCTGGTTTCGGCAGGCGGTGCCGACCTATATAGGGTAATAACCTACGGACATAGCATTTCGTTGCTACATAGGCTGATAGGCTCAAATCCCAAGCACAAAAAAAAGCAGTTCCGCGAACTCGTAATACTAAAGGGACTTAACGATGCCTTTGCCAACGACAACTTGCAGTGGTTGCCATTACTGCTCACACTCGACTCGCTATACATAACTACTGAATATCCTATCCATCAGCAGATTGCACAAAATATTGCCGACAATTCGCTGACTATGGCAAAAGGAACGGTAGCCTTGCCGTTCGAATTGCCCGACTCAATGGGAAACATGATGTCGCTTGCCGACTTCCGAGGAAAATACCTCTACCTGCAATTTGCAAACACGCAGTCGTACTCGTCGGCAGCCGAATTTGACGTTTTGAAACGCATATACGACCGCTACAAGGGACTATGCCTATTCGTCACAATACTTACCGACACCGACAAGGCCAAGGCACAGAAATTCATCGCCGACAAGTCGCTGAACTGGACGTTCCTATTCGCCGAAGTCAACGACAAGGTACTGTCAGACTATAAGGTGAAAGCTTTCCCAACATATTACCTCATCGACCCATACGGAATGCTTGCATTGTCGCCGGCACCTTCGCCTGCCGAAAACTTCGAGAAATATCTTTTCAAGATAATCGAAAACCAAAACCAGAAAAAGAAGAAGTAAAAACACCTAACACTTTGGTCTACGAGCGAAAAAACAACATATACTCTCTCATCAAGAATAGTAAAACTTGCTAGTCGGGAAATTTATATTACTTTTGCATTCAAATTTTAAGAAACTATGGCACGAATCATATTTTTATTGGTAATATTTGCTCTTGTTGTTGTGATTGCCGTTTATCTCGTAAAGGCAATTAGGATGAACAATCCCAAGGAAGAAAAGCAGACCCCGATACAACGCACAAAGGAGCGCACAAACTATTCCGTAGCCGACGAACTCCTCAAGTTGCAGAACCTCAAGGAAGAAGGCATCATTACCGAAAAGGAATTCGAGGAGATGAAACGTAAACTGATGGAATAAAGTTGCCATATACAATCCCACTTTACATACTATGATTTCGTTTGAAAGCGACTATATTGCTGGTGCGCACCCAAAAGTGCTTGAGCGACTGGCAGAAACCAATATGGAACCGCTAGCCGGATATGGCGAGGACAAGTATTGCCAGATGGCAGAAGAAAAAATCAAAAAGGCTTGCAACCGCCCCGATGCAAAAGTACATTTCCTTGTCGGTGGCACCCAGACCAACCAAGTTGTCATTAGTTCGATGCTTGCCGACTACGAGGGCGTAATAGCAGCCACATCGGGACATATAAGCGTACACGAAGGCGGAGCAATAGAATTTACCGGGCACAAGGTGCTTGCACTCGAAGGAAAAGATGGAAAACTGAATGCACAATACATTGACGAATATGTCAGCACCTTCCACGCCGACGGCAACCACGAGCACATGGTTTTCCCGGGAATGGTGTATATCTCCCATCCCACCGAATATGGAACACTTTACAGCAAAAGCGAACTTACCGCAATTTCCAATGTTTGCAAAAAGCACAACATTCCGCTGTTTCTGGACGGAGCACGCCTCGGATACGGACTTGCAAGCCGTCAAACCGATGTAAGTTTGCCCGACATTGCCGAACTATGCGATGTATTCTACATTGGCGGAACAAAAGTCGGTGCGCTTTGTGGCGAAGCCGTTGTCTTCACTCACAACAATACTCCTAAGCACTTCATTACCAAGATGAAACAACGTGGCGCACTGCTAGCAAAAGGCCGTCTGCTCGGCATACAGTTCGATACGCTTTTCACCAACGACCTTTATATGGAAATAAGCCGTCATGCAATCAAAATGGCTGAAAAGCTAAAATCACTGCTGAAAGAAAAAGGATACCGCTTTTATATGGAATCACCTACTAACCAGCAATTTATAATTCTCCACAACGAGCAGATGAGCAAACTTGCACAAAATGTATGCTTCAGTTTCTGGGAAAAATATGACGATTCGCACACAATTGTTCGCTTTGCTACAAGCTGGTCAACTACCGAAGATGATTTGAAAGAATTGGAAAAGGTGCTGTAAAAACTATTGGCGCTAAATGTAAGTTCGCTTGTGCGAAACATTAGCAGATTACGGACAGCAGTCTTCACAACGCTCCCCATTTCGTATCGCGTGTTACGACTAGCTTCCGAAATGACTACTTTTTCACCGCCCTGTTCAATATCTCCAGCGGATGCAGCGCATCTACCCCCGTTCCGTCCTTGATTTGACAGCGGCAACTTGTGCCGACGGCTGAAATTATAGTGTTAGGCTCGGCATTGCGTACAGCAGGAAACAATACCAGCTCGCCAATTTTCATCGAAAGTTCGTAGTGCTCCTTCTCGTAGCCGAACGAACCGGCCATACCACAGCAACCGCTAGGAATTTCCTTAACCGTAAAATTCTTCGGCAGAGACAAAGCCTTCAAGGTGAATTTCGTTCCGATTAGCGACTTCTGCTGGCAATGTCCGTGAAACATTACATTTGCAGCCTCATCGGTAAACATTTCGGAACTTATATTGCCACAGTCGATTTCACGGCAGATAAACTCGTCGAACAGAAGCGCATTTTTAGCAAGTTTTTCGGCTTTGGCGCGGTTTTCATTTGTGACAAGGTCGGGATATTCGTCGCGAAAAGCAAGAATTGCCGACGGTTCGATGCCGACAAGCGGAGTTTTGTCGCTTATGATGTCGCCGAGCATTGCGATATTGGCGTTTGCAATCTTCTTCGCCTTGCGCACAAGCCCCTTGCTGAGCCAAGTTCGCGCACTTTCCTTCGACTTGGCAAGCCTTACATCGTAGCCAAGCTTTGTAAACAGCGACACCGCATCCACGGCAATATGCGTGTCCAAGTCGCGTGTAAACTCGTCAATGAAAAGATAAATGGTCTTCTTCGGTTTTTCGGCTCGCATCTCCCCTATTTTGCGCATCTGCTTCTTCAGATTTACCGTACTCATCAGCGGAATGTTCCTTTCGGTGCTGAAACTGATGGTTTTCTGGATTATTTTCGCGAAAAACTTGTTCTTGAAGAAGAAATTCGAGATATGCGGAACCATTGCCGCCAGCATGTACAATCGCGGTTGCATAGCCACAGCACGACTACGCAACGGAACTCCATAATGGTCGTAGTAATGCTGCAGAAATTCCATTTTCAGCTTGGCAACATCCACACCCGATGGACATTCCGACTTGCAAGCCTTGCACAGCAGGCACTGGTCGAGCACCTCGTAGGCTTCCTTCTCCATAAACGGGTCGGGCTTTGTGGAATTTGTAATCAGTTCGCGGAGAATGTTTGCTCGGGCGCGTGTGGAGTTCTGCTCGTTGCGTGTAGCCTGAAAACTCGGGCAGAGCGTTCCGCCAATGATGTGCGACTTGCGGCAATCGCCGGCACCGTTGCACTTTTCGGCCGTGCGCAGATAACCGCCAGTACGCGAAAAGTCAAAGTAGGTTTCAATCTCGCGTGTCTGCTGACCGGGCTTGTAGCGCAGGTGGGTGTTCATCTTCGGTGTACCGATTATCTTGTTGGCGTTGAACACATTGTCCTTGTCCCAGACCTTTTTCAACTGCACAAACATTTCGTAAATCCTGTCGCCAAGCATCAGCGGGATAAACTCGCCACGCAAG
This sequence comes from uncultured Bacteroidia bacterium, assembly GCA_902776565.1. Taxonomy (GTDB): domain Bacteria; phylum Bacteroidota; class Bacteroidia; order Bacteroidales; family ML635J-15; genus Bact-19. Next base: position 73,778 of record CACYQN010000008.1, on the reverse strand, counting down.
CGACCATCGCCGTGTTCGCCACTGAGCGAACCGTGATATTTTTTCACCAGTTTTGCGGTTTCCAATGCAACGGTATGGAAAAGTTCAACATCGTGCTCATCCTTCAGGTTCAGAATCGGACGCAGATGCAGTTCGCCAGTGCTGATGTGGGCATAGAACACACATTCAAGCCCCAACCTTTCGAGCATAGCGCAGAAATCCTTCATATATGCTGGCAAATCCATGGGATTCACGGCAGTATCTTCGATTACAGGTGCTGGTTTACGGTCGCCGGGCATATTGCCAAGCACGCCAAGTCCAGCCTTGCGCAACGCCCACACCTTTGGAATATCGGCACCACGCACAATGGGATAGCAATAGCCGTAGTTGTGACTGCGCAAGTCGGCTTCGAGGTCGGTAATCTGCTGCTGAATCCAGTTTTCGTCATCGTTCACCCACTCCACAATCAGCACGCCCTCGGGGTCGCCTTCCACAAAAAAGCGGTTTTGACGCTGGGTGATGTTCTCTTTTGTAAGGTCGAGTACCTTCTTGTCCATCAGTTCAATAGACGACGGCGAATACTTCAGCGCAACAAGGTTAGCCTCGAAAACCTCGTCCAAGGTTGCCGTGTGAACGCACATCAGGGCCTTGTTTTTCGAAGGCTTATCGACAAGGTTCAACTTTATTTCGGTGATGAACGCCAAGGTTCCTTCCGAACCGGCAATGAGCTTGCAGAAGTTGAATTTCTTGTCGGAATTGCCAAAAATCTCGTTGTCGAGAAGGCAATCGAGGGCATAGCCGGTGTTACGGCGGCGGATTTCGGGGTCGGGATAGTTGGCTTTTATTTCATCGACCACTTCCTTGTCGGACAGCAAGTCGCGGATATGGCGGTAGATGTCGCCTTCGAGCGATTTGAGTTCGCACTTAGCATTAAACTCCTCGCGCGAAAGTTCGCCGAAAGTAACATCGGAACCATCTGACAATATGCATCTTACCTCTAACAAATGGTCGCGAGTACTGCCGTAGATTAGCGAGTGCGAACCGCAGGAATTGTTGCCCACCATTCCCGAAATCATACAGCGGTTTGAAGTGGAAGTTTCGGGACCGAAGAAAAGATTATGCGGAGCAAGGTATTTGTTCAGTTCGTCGAGCACAATGCAGGGCTGAATGCGAATCCACTTTTCTTCCTTGTTGAGTTCCAGCACCTTGCCAAAGTTTTTCGACACATCCACCACGATTCCGTTTCCCACCACCTGACCGGCAATTGAAGTTCCCGAAGCGCGAGGAATGATGCTAAGACCGTTTTCGCGGACAAAGCGGATTACGGCGCGAATGTCGTCGTTGTCCTCGGGCACGCAGACCGCCAAAGGCAGTTCGCGGTATGCCGAAGCGTCGGTAGCGTAGATTATCCTGTGTATGTTGTCGGTGCAGACAGCACCCTTGAAAGTCTTTTTTAAGTCGTTGAAATCCATTGTTAAACCTTTAGGAAACGAATCGGACAAAAGTACAAAAGATTTTTTGAACTGAACAAAAAAGCATTACTTTGCTGAAGAATTTGTCCATTTCGGATAGCACATAGGCATTTTCTGCATTTAGAAATAGTTTTTGTCTAAAAACAACAAATAACATTTTGCCGATAGCATCTTTTTATTAAATTTGAATTTTGGAATTTAAACTTTTGACTATATGAAAAAGTTATACATCATAACTGTCTTATTATTAGCAGTTTCAATGGTTTTTGGACAGACAAAGTCCGACCTCCAATTCATAGAGCAAACTCTTGAAAATCGTGGCGAAGTGGTGCTTAGATTCCCACACAACGGAAATCGTGAGCTTGTACGCGAACTCAACCACATAATGTCAATCGACAAGGTAAATGACACATACGCGGAAGCCTACGCAAACCGCGCAGAATACGAGCAGTTCAAGACATACGGCATTGAATATGAGCCTGTTTACGAATATTACCGTCAGACTCGTGCATTGAATATGGCTACAAGTGTCGCACAGATGGCAAACTGGGACCGCTACCCCACCTACGCCGTATATCTGGAGATGATGCAGAACTACGCACAGAACTATCCTACTTTGTGCAAGATGGACACTCTAGGATATTCGGTTTACGGCCGTCCGATTATAAATATGACAATTTCGGACAATGTGGGCGTTGACGAGGACGAACCCGAATTCTGGTGGAGCAGTACAATGCACGGCGACGAAACTTCGGGATGGTACTTCCTGATTCGTCTGGTTGACGACCTGCTGACAAAATACGGCACCGACCCACAGATTACAAACCTCGTGAACAATGTGGAGATATACATTTCGCCCAACACCAACCCCGACGGCACTTTCTACCGCTCGAACGACGGCACAAGCATTGCCAGTGCACGCAGATACAACTACAACACTGTCGACCTTAACAGAAACTTCCCGTTCGTAACCAATACGGCAAGCCACACGGCACAATATCCAAACGAACCAGAAATCACTATGATGACAGCCTACGCCGATGCACACAACTTTGTGATGTCGGCAAACTGCCACGGCGGCGACGAATGTATGAACTACCCGTGGGACGAAGACGGCTGGACACACGCAGCACACCCGAATCCCGACGACAGCTGGTGGGAATATGTATCGTGGATGTTCGTAGATACCGTACACGCAATAAACGCCAACAGATTCACAGGACCATCGGATGTTAGCGGTTCGAACGGCGTTACCAAAGGTAGCGAATGGTACTCTATTGACGGCGGTCGTCAGGACTACATGAACTACTACAAGCACATCAAGGAAACTACCGTTGAATTTACAACTACAAAACTGCTTGGCAGCGAATCTCTCAACACCTACTGGGGATATTACCGCAAATCGATTCTTAACTATACCGAGCAAGTTCTCTACGGTTTCCGCGGAATAGTAACCGACGGATGCACCAATCAGCCTCTGAGCGATGTAAAAGTCTTCATCAACAATCACGATGCCGACGGTACCGAAGTCTATACCGCAGCACCTGTGGGCGACTACCACCGCCCGATATATGCAGGCACCTACAGCGTTACATTCTCGAAGGAAGGCTACACATCGCAGACTTTCGAAATTACCACGCAGAATATGGCTTGCCAGCGACTGGATGTCACCCTGTACCCCGAAGGAACAGTTATTCCAACCTTTACAGCAAACCCAACGACATTATACGAAGGAAACAGCGTTCAATTCGCGAATACAACTTCGGGCAACTATGTTTCTGCATCGTGGAGTTTCGATGGCGGTTCGCCGGCAACAAGCACCGCCACAAATCCATCGGTAACCTACAACACACACGGCACTTACAATGCAACACTCACCATAGTTAATACAAATGGCTGTTCATCGTCGGCAACAGAACACATAACCGTTTATGAAGCCGTACCTCCAGTCGCAGACTTTTCGGCATCGGAAACACAAATTACGGCAGGAAACTCGGTAACTTTCACCGACCTTTCCGAAAATATTCCTACATCGTGGTCGTGGACATTCGAAGGCGGAACACCAGCGACTTCAACCGAGCAGAACCCGACCGTAACCTACAGCGAGCCAGGCGAATATACAGTAACATTGGTTGCATCGAACACATTTGGTTCCGATACAGAAACTAAGACCGCATACATCAGCGTTGCCGCCGTATATAATATGAGCAACGATGCAATTTATGTCTGCAACGGAACATACAAGGACCCAGGAGGCGACAGCAACTATCCAAACAACGCCAACTATACACAGACAATCTACCCGAGCACCGAAGGAGCGTATGTAAGGCTGAATTTCACATCATTCTCTTTGCAAGCAGCAAGCGGATGGTACTCAACTTGTTCCGACTTATTCTACATCTACGATGGAACATCGACATCGGCTACAGCTCTTGTAAATGGCGTATGCGGAACCAACAACCCCGGCACAGTAACTGCAACAAATGCCGACGGAGCGTTGACAATAGTATTCACCTCCAACAACACGACAAACGCAGCAGGTTGGGAAGCCGAAATTAGCTGCTACATGCCAGAACCGGAAGCAATATTCACGGCTGAAATTTCCGAAAATTGCACACGCAACATAGCAACCACAAACGAATCGGAATACGCGACTTCGTACCTTTGGGCATTTGGCGACGGCACAACATCAACCGAAACTGCGCCTACGCATACATACACCGAAAACGGCACATACACCATCACACTTACGGCTTCAAATGCCAACGGCAGCAGCACCGCCACCCAGCAAATCGAAGTTGAAATTCCAGAAGTAACATCTGTCACCAATGCAAACGGATGCGGCAATGCCACTCTCACACTTTCGGCTCAAGGCAACGGCACATTGCACTGGTTCGATGCACAGACAGGCGGAACCGAACTTGGAACCGGCAATTCCTACACAAACACATTCGCACAAACCACAACAGTTTATGTAGAATCACAAGTAGGTACTGAAGAGACCTATAACGTAGGTATCGCAAACAACTCTTCGGCTACCGCATATACACAAAGCGGACAAAACAGAGGCCTTATATTTACGGTTTCGCAGGCTCTTACCTTGGTTTCGGTAGATGTCTACTGCTCGCAGAACAACCAGAGCAAGACAATAACAATATCAAGTAGTTCGAACCAACAAGTGTACTCACGGTCACACACCCTTGCATCCGGACTTAACACCTTGACATTGAATGTTGACTTGGAACCTGGAACATACAACATCTACGCTAGTAATGTCCGCTACACATACAGGCAAAGTCCGAATTTCCCATACACAGTCGACAATGTCATTAGCATAACAGGCCAGTATGGCTCGACATACGGAACAGGCTACTACTACACATTCTTCAACTGGGTAGTAAAGACAGAAAGCGTCTGCACAAGCGAGCGCACACCTGTAACCGCCACTATCTCCGAATCGGGCAGCATAGACCTTGGCGAACCTATTACACAATGCGGTGGTACTGCTACAATTGATGCAGGAAACGGATTCAACAGCTACACTTGGAGCAACGGACAGACAACACAAAGCATTATTACGGTAAGCCAAAGCGGTACATACTCAGTAACCGCGAGCAACGGACAATGCGAATCTACTGGCTCTATTGTAGTCACAATCAATCCTGTACCATCGGTAACCATAAGCGAAAACATCAACACTCTTACAGCAAATGCCACATCAGGAACTGGCGACTACCAATACGCATGGTCAACCAATGAAACTGCACAAAGCATAACTATAGATTCGAACGGAAACTACTGCGTTACGGTAACCGACAACAACAATTGCTCTGTTTCAGAGTGCTCCAACATTACATTGCCCGACATCGACATAAACATTTCAAATGCAGAACACGGCAGCATCATTGGTGAAAACACGGTAGCATTTGGCGAAGACTACACATTTACAGTTATTCCAGACGACTGCTACCAAATTGGAACTGTAACAGTCAATGGAAATGCAGTTACACTCGATGCAAACAATTCCTACACAATACAGAATGTAACCACCGAACAAACAATCAACGCTACATTCACACAAATCAGCTACACTATAACTGCAAGTACAGGAAATGGCGGAACGATTACACCATCCGGTAATATTAATGTAAACTGCGGTGAAAATAAGGAATTTGTCATTGCAGCAGACGAAGGCTACATTATTTCCGACGTCCTCGTTGACGGACAAAGCGTTGGATCGATAAGTTCGTACTCTTTCACAAATGTAATTGCAAACCACACTATTTCGGCAACTTTCGAAATTATACCTGCAGGTGAAGTTGTAATAGTCGTAAATGCCGATACAGAAGGTGGTTCTGTTAGTCCGACAGGCACACAGACAATCACCGAAGGCGAAGATTTCACATTTACCGTAACACCCGATGCTTGCTACGAAATCGGCATTGTTACCGTCAACGGAAACGAAGTTTCACTTGACGAAAACAACTCATATACAATCGCCAATGTAACCGAACCGCAAAGCATCAACGCAACATTCAACCGATTGTCGTACATAATTACGGCAAGTGCAAGCGAAGGCGGAACAATAACTCCATCGGGAAATGTTGAAGTTAACTGCGGTGACAATAAGGAATTTGTTATAACACCAAACGAAGGCTACGAAATTGCTGATGTAATTGTTGACGGACAAAGTGCTATTAATGATATTGCAAGCTATGCTGTTATAGGTGCAAGCGCAAGCTACACATTCGAAAATGTCACCGAAGCAGGTCATAGCATCGAAGTTACATTCACCGAGATAATCGTAGTACCAGAATGTAATGCTGTAACAAATCTCACTGCTAGTGTTGAAAATTACGGAATCGTCCTTGCGTGGAACTCTGCCGATAATGCAATTTCATACGACATCTACCGCAATGGTGAAAGAATCGCAACGGAAACAAACACTTCCGCAATCGACCTGCAAGGTCACGAAGGCGACACATACTACATCATCACCAACTGTGCAAACGGCGGCGCTTCCGATGCTTCTGAAACAATAACAGCAACGGCAGAACCTACTTGCAATGCCATCACCAACCTCACAGTAAGGGTTGAATCATACGGAATCGTCCTTTCGTGGGAAGCAGCCGAAAATGCCGTTTCATACGACATATACTGCAACGGTAACAGGATTTCAACAGCATCGGCAACATCTTATATAGACCTGCAGGGACACGAAGGCGACACATACTACATCATTACCAACTGCGCAAACGGTGGAACTTCCGATGCATCAGAAACGGCAACAGCAATAGTTACAAACATAAGCAGAGTTGAAACTAGCATTGACATCTTCCCGAACCCAGCAAATGACATACTTAACATTACTTCTTCGGAAACAATTTCTGAAATTGAAATTGTGAACACCTTGGGACAAGTTGTTTATCGCGTTGAAGTGAATAGCGACAATGCTGTATGCGATGTCAATGAATTGGCAAGTGGAGTGTATGTGGTGAAAATCCACACCCTGCAGCACACTGAGCCTGTAGAAGCGAGCCTGTCGAAGGGCACGGCTATTGTCCAGAAGAAATTCGTTAAGGAATAAGAAAATATTTGTGTAATATTTGCAGGGGCAGGTTTCAAGTCTGCCCCTGCGATATGTATACACATTATAAGAACCCCGAACCCCCCAAAAAAACAGACTTGGATTCCTGAAAAATCTTTGCTTTTATCTACGATAAGCATTATCTTTGCATTTTTGTATTTTGATTTTGAATAACTAGAATATTTGCCATCAATGAAACGATTTCTTATAATTATCCTTTTGTCACTGCTTGTTGGAAAAGTAACGTTTGCCTACGATTTTTCTGCAGTGTGCGAAAGCGGACAGACATTGATTTATGAGATTACAGACAATTTTGATCATGTAGTGCGGTTATGTGGTGGCGAGAATTTAATTGGCGACCTTGTGATTCCAGATTCCGTTACTTACCACTCGATCACATATAGTATTCGGAATATTATGTTTGAGGCATTTAAAGATTGTACTGAACTCACATCTGTAACGATAGGAAATTCCGTATATCAAATTGATAATCGTGCATTTGAGAATTGCAGCAATCTTACATTCGTTGCACTCGGAAATTCGGTCAGTTACATTAGTTCTCAAGTATTTTATGGATGTAGTGGACTGACAGGAACGCTTACAATACCTAATTCTGTAAGAACAATTGAACAAGAGGCTTTTATGGATTGCACAGGAATAACCTCTATTGAGTTTGGCAGTTCGCTTACCAATATCGGTGAACGCGCTTTTGCAAATTGCACAGGCCTTACCGGCACATTAACAATTTCATGTCCAGCGGAAATTGGTAATACGGTGTTTTATAATTGCAGCAGTTTGACCTCTGTTATAATTGGCGATTCTGTTACTAGACTCGGATCTGGTGCCTTGCGAAATTGCAGTGAATTAAGAGAGGTTACAATTGGCAATTCTGTTACTAGTATTAGCAATAATGTTTTTGAAGGGTGTAATAATTTGCACACTATTAACTACAATGCAACAAACTGTTCTTATATTTATCATGATACTTACCTACATTATGAATCGGTATTTACGAATTTACCATTGACAACATTGAACATTGGAGATAATGTTACCAGTATTCCAGCATATACATTTTGTAATTGTAGCAGTCTGTCAACCGTTTTTATTCCAAACTCGGTAACAAGCATCGGAACGAATGCCTTTTATTTAGTCAGAAATATACAGTATCACGGAACAGCAACCGGTAGTCCTTGGGGTGCTCTCATGGTAAATGGATATATTGAAGAACCTTTTGTATATACAGATGAAACCAAGACCAATTTGGTCAGTTGCTGGCCAAATGTAACGGAAGCAGTAATTCCCACTTCTGTTACAAGCATTGGCGATTACGCATTTGCCGCTTGCTATGACCTTGCTTCGGTAGCAATTCCTAATTCTGTAACTAGTATTGGAAGTTATGCATTTTCCGGTTGCCAGAGCCTTACTTCGGTAACAATACCAAATTCTGTTACGAGCATCGGCACTCATGCTTTTTCGGGCTGTAGCGGACTTGTAGAGATGACTTTGCCTTTTGTAGGGGCTAATGCATCGGCAACTGAGGCATCCGATTCAACTCTTTTCGGATATATATTCGGCAACACGGGATATGACGGAGGAATTAATGTAATACAATGCTATAGATTGTACTATCGAAAGCAATATTGCATTCCCAGTGGCCTTAGGTCGGTAACCCTGACGGGCAGCAATTTGTTTTACGGAGCATTTTACGGATGCTCAATGCTAACGTCGGTAACAATAGGAAACGACTATACAAGCATTGGCGAATCTGCGTTTTATGACTGCACCAACCTTGAAACAGTTAATTTCAATGCAACAAATTGTACGGTAATGGGATCTTCTGCTAGTCCGGCTTTCTTTAATTGTTTGCAATTCTGCAATCTAAGCATAGGTGACAATGTAGTAAATATTCCAGCATACTCATTCTACAAATGCAAAGGGTTAAATTCTCCACAAATTCCTAATTCTGTGCTGACTATCGGTGATTCTGCTTTTTATATGGTGCCAAATATTGTATATAATGGCACAGCAACGGGTTGCCCATGGGGCGCATTGTCGGTAAACGGCTACTATGAAGACGGATTATTTTATACCAGTACGGCAAAAGATACACTTGTCTCGGCATTAGGAACGCTTGTTTCTATTATCATTCCCAACACAGTCGTTAGCATTCAACCAAATGCCTTCAATGGTTGTGCAGCCCTTCGCACTCTGACTATTGGTCAGTCTGTGAGAAATATTGGAAATAATGCATTCACAGGATGCACAAGCCTTGATTCCATATCGATAGGTCCATCAGTTAAAAATATTGGTGGGTACGCTTTTTCTGGTTGTACAAGCCTTTCCAATGTAAATGTGCCCGATTCGGTGGAGATTATAGGCGAATATGCTTTTAATGCATGCAGTAGTCTTACTACATTGACGATAGGCAAATCGGTTAACAACATTGGTCAATATGCTTTTAGGAACTGTAGAAACTTAACTACAATGAACTTTAATGCAACATCCTGCTCAACTATGAGTAGAAATACATTTACAGACTGTTCGTCATTCTCCACGTTGAATATCGGGGAAAATGTAACAAGAATACCAGAGAATGCTTTTTATAATTGCGACAAACTTGCTGGCGATTTAATAATCCCCGATTCTGTAACCATTATTGACTATGAATGTTTTTATGGATGCTCAAGGTTGACATCTGTTACTATTGGCAAATCAGCAACAAACATTGGCTCTTATGCATTTTATAATTGTAGCGGACTGACTGACATATATGTGAAAGTGACAACGCCTCCATACCTATATAGAAATTATGGTTTTAGTAATTATTCGGCAACATTGTGGGTGCCATGTGGCTATAGCGAAACATACGCATCGGAAACAGGCTGGAATGGCTTTAGCGATATACGCGAAAACAGGACATATATGTTAAATGTAGAAAGCTCAAATCTACAAAAGGGAACGGTGAAAATAACGCAACATCCAAACTGCGATGATGGCATTGCTATTATTTCTGCTATTCCTGAAGAACATTTTCGTTTCGTACGGTGGAACGATGGCAATACCGATAATCCTCGTACAATAGTCGTAGAAAGCGACACAATAATTACCGCTACATTTGCAATTGCCCAATATACAATCACGATTGTTTCTGAAGATGAAACTATGGGCAGCGTAAGCGAAAGTGGTATATACGACTATGGGATAGAAATACAAATTTTGGCAACAGCAAACGAGCATTACCACTTTGTCCACTGGACCGACTTAAATACTAACAATCCACGCACTATAACCGTTACTCACGATGCCACTTATACTGCGCATTTCGCAATCGACCAGCATACTGTTACACTTGTTGAAAACAACCAAACAATGGGAACGACATGGGGTAGTGGACGTTATTATTACGGAAGCGAAATAGAGATTGCAGCATATCCCAGAGCAGGATATGCCTTCCTATCGTGGAACGATGGCAATACAGAAACCCCGCGTACAATAATAGTGGAAAGCGATACAACGTTTACCGCCATATTTGCTACGGCTCGTACTGTAACAATAGAATCTTCCGACAATGAAATGGGCTATGTAATAGGTAGTGGCGAATATGCCGAAGGTGCTGAAATTGAGATTACTGCAGTACCTTACGAAGGTTATCGTTTCGACCATTGGGTTGATGTGGATAATCCGTCGCGCGATTTCAACACCGACAATCCTCGTACAATAGTGGTTTCTACTGATGTTACCTACATGGCTGTATTTACAGATGTTGTCGGCATTGAAGACAATGGCGTTCCAAAAATCTCAGTTTTCCCGAACCCAGCATCCGACATTGTTGAAATAAGTGCAACCCAGAACATTACCCGCATCGAAGTAGTATCGGCAACCGGACAGGTTCTGCACGAAACCGAAGTCAACGAAGAATCGGTTAGCATCAATGTAGAGAACCTTCCGTCGGGAACATATTTCGTAAGGATTTTCTGTAATCCAGATGTAATTGTCAAGAAACTGGTTGTGATGTAAAACGACACAAAGAAATAAAGTCCGTCGTGTAAAGTTTTGCACGGCGGATTTTTATTTCTTTCCAAGTCACCATAAATTGCTAACTTTGCGCCCTATAAAAACACATACAAATGCTTATATTAGAAAAACCATACGTTTCGGAAACGCTGATACAGACAGCGATAAAGAATAATCTGCCCGTACTTCGCAACAGCATGTCGGAATTGCTTGCAAGCCGTGGCTACAAGTTGAACCTTTACAACGACGACGAGTTCGTAGCCGAGTACCACAAGCGCCACCGACTGTACTCAATGTCGGAAAACGGTCTTGGCTGGATAGTGGAACACCTTAAGGACAAGGAACTTATCGACAAGATAGAACTTCTGAAAAACAAGGCGACCTTCCGCCGTATTTGTAGCGACATGTACCCCGATTTCTTCTTCAAGGAAGTAGAAATAAAGGAACTTGTGAAGATGGACACCACAGGGCTTAAATTTCCGCTTGTACTTAAGCCGTCAGTCGGATTTCTGAGCGTTGGTGTATATGTCGTCCACGACGATGCCGAATGGAAGAATGCGATTGCAGACATTGAAAAGAACTTTGCCAAGTCGAGCGCACAGTTCCCTGAATTTGTCGTAGGTACTGCCAAATTCCTCATCGAAGAATACATACACGGCGAAGAATATGCAGTAGATGCCTATTTCGATGCCGAAGGCGTTCCTGCAATCCTTAACATATATCATCACCGTTTTGCATCGGAATCGGACACCAGCGACAGACTGTACTGCTCAAGCAAGGCTCTTTACGATGCGTACGAAAAGACTTTCACAGATTTCCTTGTCAACACCAACAAGGTGATTGGTTTGCGTAACTTCCCGATGCACATCGAATTCCGCTACGACGGCAGAAAGGCTATTCCGATTGAGATAAATCCGTTGCGTTTCGCTGGCTTCTGCCTCAACGAACTACAGACACACATCACGGGTATTCATCCAGTTGTGGCTTACCTCGAAAACATACACATCAGCAAGGAGGAAATGTGGAAAGGCCGCGAAAACGACACTTATAGCTTCCTTGTTTTGGAACGCCCGACAAAGGCTCCAGAAGGCTCGGTATTTGACAGCAAGAAGTTCAAGGATTCATTCTTCGATGTGCTTGAAATCCGCAAAGTTAAGGAAGCAAGCGTAGGCGTTGCCGCAACTGCTTTCACTCGTACCGACAAGGCTCACGAAGCAGAACTTGACACTATACTCACCCTTGACATGATGGACTATATGAAAGGCTAACAGGCTGACAGAGGACCAGTCTAACAGTCAAGCAGACTGATAGTCTCCCAAATCTGTCATTAGAAATTATGGAATTGTTATTTTCTAATGGCCGATTGGGGTTAAAACGTGGAACATTCAAACGCGCTAAGCCCATCAAACTTTCAAACGGACGTTAGACATAGAACGGCGAAGCCCTCAACGAAGTTAAACCAGAGACTTTCAAACGGCATCAGCCATTGAAACGCCGCAGCCATTCAAACATAACAAAAAAGGTCACACCCGAGAGAGCATGACCCACGTATAATAATAAAAAGGAGGGCTAATTAGTCACCCAAAGTTGCTACCATAACAGCCTTGATGGTATGCATACGGTTTTCAGCTTCGTCGAATACGATTGATGCTTCCGATTCGAATACATCTTCGGTAACTTCGATGCCGTCGAGACCAAACTGCTTGTTAACGTCGCGGCCAACCTGAGTTTCGAGGTTGTGGTATGCTGGCAAGCAGTGCATGAACTTGCACTTCGGGTTGCCTGTCATCTTCATAGTTTCCTTGTTAACCTGGTAAGGCTTCAAGAGTTTGATGCGTTCTTTCCAAACTTCTACTGGTTCGCCCATCGATACCCAGACGTCGGTATAGAGGAAGTCACAACCTTTAACGCCCTTTGCAACGTCGTCGGTAACAGTTACCTTAGCGCCGGTTTCCTTTGCAATCTTCTTGCAAGTGTCGATAAGTTCCTTGCTCGGCTGCAATTTCTTAGGAGCAACGATACGTACATCCATACCCATCTTTGCACCACCAACCATCAACGAGTTACCCATGTTGAAACGAGCATCGCCGAGGTATGCGAAAGTAACCTGGTTGAGAGGCTTGTCAACGTGTTCGCTCATAGTGAGGAAGTCGGCAAGTATCTGTGTCGGGTGGAATTCGTTGGTCAAGCCGTTCCATACTGGTACACCAGCGTACTTAGCAAGTTCTTCAACAGTTTCCTGCTTGAAACCACGGTATTCGATACCATCATACATTCTACCGAGAACGCGAGCGGTATCCTTCATCGATTCCTTAACGCCAATCTGCGAACCTGTTGGTCCGAGGTAGGTAACGTGTGCACCCTGGTCGTAAGCTGCGGTTTCGAATGCGCAACGAGTACGAGTCGAGGTCTTTTCGAAAATAAGAGCGATGTTCTTGCCCTTCATTGTCGGTTGTTCTGTACCAGCATATTTTGCTCTCTTAAGGTCGCGAGCCAAGTCGAGCATATACTGAATCTCTTTTGGTGTGAAGTCCAATAACTTCAGGAAACTTCTGTTTCTTAAATTAAAAGCCATAACTAATTTTTATTTAAAGTACTTTAAAAAATTTATTTCACGATTCTTGTTCCTGCATTCGGGTTTCCGAGCTGACCAGCTTCGGTGATTATGCACGACTTACCGCCGTTTTCGACGAAATACAGTGCTGCGCGAATCTTCGGAGCCATGCTACCTTCGGTAAAATGACCTTCGGCGAGGTACTTCTTTGCTTCTTCGACGGTGATAGTATCCAACTGCTTTTCTTCCGGAGTGTGGAAGTTGAGGCAAACCTTCGGAACGTCGGTGAGGATGTAGAACTCGTCTGCACCAATCTGTATTGCAAGCAACGACGATGCCAAGTCCTTGTCAATTACTGCATCTATTCCGTGGTATTCGCCCTTGTCATTTACATAAACAGGGATTCCGCCACCGCCGACGGTTACAACGATGTTACCCTTTTCGGCAAGGTCCTTTACGATGTCCTTGTTGTTGATTTCGATAGGCTTAGGCGATGCCACAACCTTTCTCCATCCTTTGCCTTTCGGGTCTTTTGCGTAAGAGTCCTGCGGATTCTTTGCCTTCAGTGCGTTCATTTCCTCTTCGGTGTAGTATGGACCGATGGGCTTGGTCGGATTTGAGAATCCCTTGTCGTTCTTGTCGACAACCACTTCGGTTACCAAGGTTACGATGTTCTTGTTGAGCTTGTTGCTCGTGAGTACATTCTTGAACTGCTGTTCGATAACGTAACCGATGAAACCCTGCGAGTATGCACCGCATACTGCCAGTGGCATTTCGGGAAGTCCGTAAACCTTTTCGCCGGCATTGTTCTGCAGGAGGATATTGCCAACCTGTGGGCCGTTGCCGTGACCTATAACTATATTGTAATCGCGCTTTACGAGGTCGAGAAGGCTCTCGCAAGTCTTGTAAACATTTGATTCCTGTTCTTCTATTGTGCCTTTCTGTCCTGCACGGAGCAATGCGTTTCCGCCGAAAGCCACAACCGCCAATTTTTTATTCGACATAATTGTTTCGCTTTTTTAATTGAAACCGCAAAACTATACTTTTTTTATCAAATGCCAATAGTGTTTTTTAGCATGATTTCATCAGCATCGCTCCATGCGGGGAATTTCTCGCGGAACTGCCGTAAAGCCTCAATATCAAGTTTTTCCGTAAGGACAAATTCCTCGTTTTCGGGACAACGCCCCACATACTCGCCCTTGAAATCGATTATGCAGCTTCCACCGTCATAGTGCAAGCCGTTGCCATCATCGCCAACGCGGTTCACGCCAACCACATACGCCTGATTCTCAATAGCCCTTGCCTTGAGCAAAGTGTCGAAAACCTTGCGACGGCTGTCTGGCCAGTTTGCCACATAGAAAATCACATCGTAGTCGTTGCGGTTGCGGCTCCACACCGGGAAACGAAGGTCGTAGCACACCTGAAGCAAAATCCTATATCCTTTGTACTCGACCACTACTCTGTTTTCTCCCTGCGAAAACATATCGGCTTCACCGCCAAAGCGGAACAGATGCCGTTTGTCGTAGCGCAAAATCTCACCGTCTGGTTTCACGAAAAGGAATGAATTATAATATTTTGCACCATCGTGTAGGATAAGCGACCCGCAAACGGCGGCATCGTACTTTGCAGCCAGCGACTTCATTTCGTCAACTATTTGTCCGTAAATGGTTTCGCCAAGTTCGTCAACCTCGTTGCAAAAGCCGGTGGCAAACATTTCGGGAAGCACATAGATGTCGGAACCTTGGTTCTCGTCGATGCGGTAGGCGATGGTCTCAAGGTTGGCGTGCTTGTCCTTCCAGAGCGTATCTAATTGTAACAGACTAATTTTCATCGGGTGTAGCATCAAAACAACCTTTGTGACGACCTTCCATATCGGCGTAAACGGCTTTCATGCGGTTCATAATCTCCTTGTCGTCGCCCGACATGTCGAGTTCGCACTTTATGCCCATCGAGTGAGTCTTGTAGTCGATAAAACCGCAATACACAGGCACATTGGCGTTCTTGGCCATCTTTATGAAACCGCGTTTCCAGTTCTTCACCTTCTTGCGCGTGCCTTCGGGACACATCACCAGAATGAAATTGTCGTTTTTCTCGTATGCTTCCACCACCTGACGAATCTGTCCCACCTTCTTGCTACGGTCGATAGGAACAGCGCCGAGAGCACGCAAAATTGGCGACAGCGGCCATTTGAACATTTCGGCTTTCATCAAAAATTTTGGCTTGTAGCCGCAGCTTGAAAAGTACAACTTTCCATGAATGAAATCAATCATGCTGGTGTGTGGAGCCATAACAACCAAGGCCTTGGTCATTTCGGGGGCTTCCACCACATTCCACCCGCGAATAAAGAACCGTGAAAATTTTCTTCCCATTTTCCTTTTGTTTTTATTTGATAATCCGTAGCGGCGCAATGCATTGCACCGCTACAAATTGTCCATTGTCAATTATCCATTGTCCATTTTGTTTATTCCAACCTTGTAATTCTTCGACAGTGCCTCCACCAGCGGAGCTTCCATCGACAGTTTTACCATAAAATTCAAACGGCAATCCTCGGTAAAATATTGTGCAACAATCTTGGCATCGTAATCCTTAAGGCATTTCATCACAAAATTAACCTCGTCGTAAGTGAACGACAGCGAATACGATGCATCAATAGTCTCCTCCACAATCTGCGCATTGTTCAACGCATCGGCAGCGGCTGTGCGATAGGCGTTTATCAATCCTGGAATGCCAAGTTTTGTCCCACCGAAATACCTCACGACAACAATCATCGTATATGTAAGCCCAAATGAACGCAACTGTCCCAGCACTGGCATCCCCGAACTATTGGAAGGTTCACCGTCATCGCTGCAACGGTAGTTATCGCCATAGTCGCCAATCACAAAGGCATACACATGGTGCCTGGCATCGTAGTATTTTTTCTTCACAGCCTGCAGGTTTTCCCTGACCTCGTCTTCGGTTCGCACCGGAAATGCCAGCGAGATGAACTTGCTACCCTTCTCGGAATAGAAGCCTTCCGAGCTGGAAACGATGGTTTTATATGTGTCGATAATGTCTGGCAAAACTGAAAAGAATTTTGTGCAAAGTTATGAAAAAACTATCATTGTCTGAAATTGGTAGATTACGGATAGCCGTCTTCGCAACGCTCCTCGTTCCGTATCGCATGCTACGACTGGCTTCCGAAATGACCATTTATTATTCCTCCTCCTTGTAATACACCTTGTAGAACTTTCCCTTTTCGTCCTCGCCCTGCTCAATGAGGTTGCGGTTGCCGTGGACATAAATGTGGAAATTCTTGTCCAACTTGATGACGCTCTTGAAGGCACGGCTCTGCTTCTTCACTGCCGAATCGGAAATGTCGAAACTTTCGGGAATCTCGAAGTCGTTTTCGCGCGAAAAAGTATCCTTGAAAGTTTGGAACTGCTGGATGACTTCGGGCTGCTGGATTACCGAATCCTCGAAGTTCTGCATCTCGAAGTTTTCGTTTTCCTTGAAAAACTTCACCGAACGGTTGAGCAGGTCGGCCTGGTCGGCTTTCGACATCTCAAACTGCTGCGGCATTTCCTTGGTGACAAAGTTCTTGTACATCGACATCACATTGTGGGTATTGTAGTACTTGTCCTGACGCTGTTTGATGTGCAGGAAGTCGTCGGTCCAGTAGTGCGCCTCGGTGCGGTTGGTATTGTCGATGACCTTGACCACAAAGCCGTTTTCGCGCTCGTGGTTGAACACTATGCAGCCTTTGTCCATCTTTCGCGGATTGATGCCACGGTCGCACTCGACGCAGAAGTTTTCGCCGTCGCGCTTGACCTTGAGGAATGTGTCCTTGTTTTCGGACTTGAATAAACCTACGGCATCAACAATCTCGCCATCGACCTCGCAGTCGCGGAAGAGCACCACATAAAATTCGCCCGACTTGATGTTGGGATGCGAACTTTTTTCGTACAGATGCTTGGTAAGGTTTACCGACTGCTCGAAAAGCTGCGAACTGTCATCAAAAATCTTGGCTACATAGTCGCAAACCTCGTTGTAAGATAGTTCGCTGTCGTGGTAGAAATTGTACAATTCGTCCGATTTGAACGACAAAAGGAAGTAGTCTCTCAGGATTTCCTTCATCTCGTCATCAACTTCCATCTCCGATTTCGACAGGCTGTAGCCCTCGTCTTCGGCCTTGCTGCCCACCATGTGGATCGCAAAGGCTTCTATATTAGTACTTTCTGTTATCATTTTGTTTTTTATTTTTCGGTTGTGAAGATAGGAAAATTATCTCAATCCTTTAAGCCAATGCTCGAACATAGGGTCTTGAATTTCCATTTTCTTTCCTGGCATCAGGTCAATAATGTCGCGAGAAACCATTGCATTACGCAGATTCTTAATGTTTGCAGAAGTTCCAAGGTTGTATTTTTTCAGCACTTCTGTTGATGAAAAATTATCTACACCATCAATAATCGCGTACAAGAAACTTATCTGCTTTGGCGTAAGCGAATCCAAAAGATTGCTAAATAGAAGGCTAAGTTGTGCCACAATGCTTTCAAGTGCAGAGTTTACAATTTCCTCCGAGCAAACATCGGCAGTGCGAAGCCACGACTGTTGTGCCAACTGCTGTATATAATAAGGATGCAAGGAGACCATCCGCACAAGTTTCGTAGCCAATTCAATACTAATCTTCTTACCTGTGTCCTTGAAACGCTTCACGACAAATTTCGACATCACATCCTCGGGAATCTTATCCAAAAACATTATGTCGCCAAACCTGTAGAATGGCATTTCGTAGTTGCCGAAAATATCCATCAGCATATGTCGTTTGCTACCATACAAGCAATAGCTTACCGAGTTATGCAACTGCCAGTGAGCTCGTAATTTGCGTTGAAATCCTAATGGGTCGTTGTACTCGTTTATGGTTTGGAACTCATCGATGCACACGATAAATTTCTTGCCTTTTTCCTTTGCTATCCGCTGTGGCAAATCAAGAATTTCATCGACTGAATAATTCTTGTCATGAAAATCCAAGGAGACAGAAAAATCGACTTGCTGCCCATCGTCGGAAACAGAAAATTTTGGCCCAAATGAGCCAAGATATTTCTTTACGGCCAGCGAAAAAGCATCAAATTTGGTTGTCGTTGCTTTCATTATGGCATTGACATAAGAATCGTAGAATTGCTCCTCGTTACGACAATTGAATATGTCAACTTGAGCTAGATAATATCTCTTATCTTTTGAAAGCATAGACAAAACGTGTTGCACAAGCGATGTCTTTCCCCATCTTCTTGGCGAAATTATTGTGGTATTTATATGCCCTTTGAAATTTGTCAGCAGATGTTCAATGTCTTTTTCTCTACCAACAAAATCTTTATTCTCAGCAACTTTGCCGTATGCAAATGGCATTTCCAAATCAAAATTATCCGTTTCTTTCATCGTCATATATTTTTTGCAAATGTAATAATTTTATTTGAAATAAATAGATTTGAAATAATTCTATTTGAAATAACTTTATTTGAAATAGTTTTATTTGAAATAAGTTTATTTCATCAGTACCATTCTCATAAACAAAAAATGCCCACCGCAACCGATGGGCATTTTATATTGAATTTAGGTAATGTTACCAACCTAAAACATAGCTGAACAACAACGGAGCTACGATGGTTGCGTCCGATTCGATGATGAAACGAGGAGTGTCCTTCGAGAGCTTGCCCCAGGTAATCTTTTCGTTCGGAACTGCGCCCGAGTACGAACCGTACGATGTTGTACAGTCGCTTATCTGGCAGAAGTAAGCCCACAATGGAGTGCCGTGCCATTCGAGGTCCTGTTCCATCATAGGAACTACGCAGATCGGGAAGTCGCCTGCTGTACCGCCACCAATCTGGAAGAAGCCAACGCCCTTGCCGCCGCTGTTCTTCTTGTACCATTCGGTGAGGAATATCATGGTTTCGATACCGTTCTTAATCATCGAGATTGACGGATCGAATTCGCCGCGTATGCAGTGTGCGGTGTAGATGTTTGCTGTTGTGCAGTCTTCCCAAGCGGGAACTATGATAGGAATATTCTTTTCGCAAGCTGCAAGAACCCAGCTGTCCTTCGGGTCAATTTCGTAGTACTGTTCGAGAACGCCGCTGCGGAGAAGTCTGTAGATAACTTCCCATGCGAAAAGTCTTTCGCCCTTAGCCTTCATGTCCTTCCAAATATCTACAAGATGGTGTTCGAGACGACGGAATGCTTCCTCTTCGGGGATACAGGTGTCGGTAACACGGTTGTAGTGGTTGTTGAGGAGTTCGTGTTCCTGTTCCGGAGTGAGGTCGCGGTAGTTGGGAACGCGGTAGTAGTGGTTGTGAGCCACGAGGTTCATGATGTCCTCTTCGAGGTTGTTTGCCGAGCAGCACACGATGCTAACCTTGTCCTGACGGATCATTTCGGCTAGCGAAAGTCCGATTTCTGCGGTACTCATAGCGCCAGCCATTGCAAGCATCATTTTGCCGCCTGCCTTGATGTGTTCGTCGTATGCCTTTGCAGCGTCAACGATAACTGCCGAGTTGAAATGACGGTAGTGGTGTGTGATGAATTGTGAAATAGGTCCTTTTTCCATTTCTTTTGTGTTTTTAAAGTTCTTCAAATATGTAAGTTAAAATCTTGAAATACAGTTTTGCTGCAAGGAAATCCGACGACTTGTCGGCCGGATTCGGTGCAAGTTCAACGATGTCGAAACCGACGATTTTCTTCTGCTTTGCCAATTTTTTGAGCAGTTTGAGCGTTGGATACCAAGTCATTCCGCCCGGTTCGGGTGTGCCAGTCGATGGCAGTACCGACGGGTCGAAGTAGTCGAGGTCAATGGAGAGGTAAACATTGTCGGTGAGCTTGTCGATTACTTCCTGCTGCCAGTCGTCGGTACGCTCGGCAATGTCCTCGGCGCGGAAAACATTTTCGCGCTTCGAGTATTGCTTCTCCGAAATGTCCATACTGCGGATTCCAACCTGAATCAAATTGGTATGCTTCGATGCCCAGTGCATTGCACAGGCGTGGCTGAACGGTGTACCTTCGTATTCGCTGCGAAGGTCGGAATGTGCATCGAGATGCAGCACGCTCAGGTTGTCGAAATGCTCAACGGTTGACATTATTGCGCCAATCGACACCGAATGTTCGCCGCCAATCATTGTGAAAAGCTTGCCGTCCTCGTAAAATTTGTCGGCTTTTGCCTTCACCTGCATTGCCATTTTTTCCGGGTCTTTGTCGCAGTCCATGATGTCATCGAGCCAAACGCCGCGCTTATAGACTTCGGTATCCGATTCGAGGTCGTATATTTCCATGTTTTCCGATGCTTCAAGGAAGGCTTCGGGACCTTGGTCGGCACCTTTCACCCATGTTGAAGTTTCGTCGTAAGGCACTGGCAACACCACTACTTTGGCGTTTTCGTAGCCAGCATATTCTTCTGGAATTCCTGCGTAAGTTCTGTCCATTATAAGTTTCAATTATTTTCGCAAAAGTATGCTTTATTATTGAAATGTGGAAGAAAAAATTAGCGAAGCAGATATTTTGAGATTTCGTCGGCTAACAATTTTGGCTTCTCGAAATGTATCCTATGAGTGCAATCAGGAATTTCAACGATTTCACTGTTTGGAAATATGTATTTTGTGGTCTTGTAGTCGGACGAAGGCAAAAACTCTGAATCTAACGCCCTGATAAACAAGGTTGGAACTTCAATCTTTTTATCAATAAAATCATCCGCATCGAAACCGTCGGTCAGTTTGTCGAAATTGTTGAATACGGCATCAATGTCAATTTGCCACAAAAATGCCTTGCCGTCGTATCTTATGTTTCCGATAATTGCGCGCTTGGTATCGTCGTCGAAAGAGGAAATTCCGTTGGCAAATTCGGCAAATGAATGAAAGTCGGAAAGCGGAAGGTTTTTTACCGCCATTACCTGATTTAATAGGTTGGTTATAATTGAGTTGTGTTCTATAAGCGAACTCATCCTGCATGGAGAAATATCGATGACAACCACTTTTTCGAGCATCTGCGGATATTTCAGTGCAAACTGCATGGCGGTTTTTCCACCCAAGGAATGTCCCACAAAGATAAATTTCTCAATGTTGTGCTCGTCTGCATATGCCTTTACATCGTCGGCCATTTCGTCGAATGACATCGTCGGGCAGCGCTTTGCATCGCGGTGATTGCGGAGAGGAAGGAGGTGGACGGAGAAGGAGGACGAAAGCAGGTCGGCGATGGGGTTCCAGGAGAGGGTGCAGTCGAAGAGGCCGTGGAGAATGAAAATGGGATAAGGTTTCATGGTTTCTAAGTTTTAATGCCTTCGGCGTTTCTTGGTTTCTATGTTTATGATTGTTTTAAATTATTTTATATCAATTTTGTAGCGGCGCAATGCATTGCGCCGCTACAGATTATCATTCATACATTTTTTGCATCTAACCGTTAGCTAGAAACAAGTTTGCCTGCAAGCCTGTTAGCCTTTTCTTCTTTTAGCCCCATTATACATTAATATGCATCCGTAAACTGCTCCAAGAACCTAATATCGTTCTCGAAGAACAGCCTCAGGTCCTTGACGCCGAAGCGCAACATGGCGATACGCTCGATGCCCATGCCGAATGCGAAGCCTGAATAAACCTTCGGGTCGATGCCAGCAGCCTTGAAGACATTGGGGTGAACCATACCGCAGCCGAGAATTTCGAGCCAGCCGCTACCCTTGCACACATTGCAGCCCTTGCCGCCGCAGAGCGAACAGCTAACATCGACTTCGGCCGACGGCTCGGTGAACGGGAAATACGACGGACGCATACGAATCTGCGACTTCTCGCCGAAGAATTCCTTTGCAAAGTAGTCGAGCGTCTGCTTGAGGTCGGCGAAGGAGACATTCTTGTCAACATACAGACCTTCAATCTGATGGAACTGGCAGTGAGCGCGTGCCGAAATAGCCTCGTTGCGGAAAACTCGTCCCGGCGAAAGGCTGCGAATTGGCGGAGTCATTGTTTCCATTTCGCGCGATTGTCCCGATGAGGTGTGGGTGCGGAGCAGAACATTCATGTCGGACGAAATGAAGAAAGTATCCTGCATGTCACGAGCCGGATGGTCGGGCGGGAAGTTCATCTTCTCGAAGCAGTGAGCATCGTCCTCGATTTCTTGGCTTTCGTTTACGCTGAAACCAATCTTTGTGAAAATGTTTACTATTTCATTTCTTACTATCGACAGCGGGTGGCGCGAGCCGAGATTCATCGGATCGCCCGGGCGACTGAGATCTAGTTCTACCTTACCATCGGCACTTACCTGCAACGAAGCCTTCAGTTCTTCCAACTTTGCAAGTGCTGTCTGCTTAAGTTCGTTTATACGCTGTCCCACTTCCTTTTTCTGTTCGGCTGGAACATTTCTGAAATCGTCGAACAACGCAGGTATCAAGCCCTTCTTCGACAGGTATTTAATTCTGAAATCTTCAACTTCTTCAATTGCCTTGGGTGCGAAATTTGCAACCTCCTCGCTTATTTTTCTAATACGGTCTAACATCGATGTAAAATTTTTGCAAAAATAAAACTTATAGCGGAATAATTTAAAATAAATTTTCTTCTCTCAACTTCACACATTCTATATTTTTCCTTACTTTTGTCCCGTTAACCATAAAATTTTACGAAACAGGAAGAAGAACATAACATTTAACATACAGCAAGATAGCGTTTAAACAACTATTTTTCTTGGTAAAGCTGGAACTTTGAAAAAGAAAAATCAATAGAAGTGAAACGCTCGCGACTTATGTCGTGAGTTTTTTTATTGATTTTTCAGGTTTTCCAGGCCTTCCAAGAAGATAAAATTTGCTCGCGACATTTTTTTATGGAAGAAATTCACATCGGAAATATGATAAGGCAGGAACTGAAACGACAGGGACGGACGGTCACCTGGTTCGCCGCCGCCATACATTCCGACCGCAGCAATACCTACAAGATGCTGAAAAAGCCGAGCATCGACCTTGCCTTGCTGATAAAAATCTCGGAACTGCTGGGACACGATTTCTTGAGGGAATGCTCGGAGAAATTGACAATTAATAATGGATAATTGACAATCAGCAAAATCGTCAATCTAAAATCGTAAATCCCTTTGCATCTTGTCAGCTCAATCGTAAATAGTCAATCGTAAATCCCCGTGTGGTAAAATTTGCCACAAATTCGGGGTAAAATATGCAACAGAGGAAATGATAAATGGAGATATGTATGCCATAAATTTGCACTTTGCTCTATTTTGAGTTATTTGGCATTGCTCAAATGGGGTTTGTTAGTGTAAAAATGCTTGTTATTAAAGGTTGCGCCCGACACAAAAAATAATAGGGCATGCTATATGAGAAAGATAGTTTTACTATTGGTATTATTGGCAATAGGAACAATTGCATTTTCGCAGGAAATCACTGTCCGCTTTACTGGACAGCTTAATGGAACCGACTATTGCCGTTTGGACAGAGTCGTAGTTACTAACCTCACCCGCAACTGGAGCGAAACGCTGGAATACCCCGATACAATTATTGTGCTTGGTGGTACTGTGGGTACTGACTTAAACATTGCCGCCACTCAGGGGCTTGGACAGAACATTCCAAATCCGTTCGACTGCGAAACTCGCGTTGAACTTTCGGTATCTCAACGCGAAAATGTGCGTATGCAGCTGCTTGACGCTTCGGGAAAGCAGTATGCCGAATATAGCGGTTCGCTTGATGCAGGTGTACATACCTTCGACATTTCGGCGGCAGCACCGCAGACATACGTACTCAATGCAACCGTAGGAAGCCGTTCCTATTCCATACGTATGGTAAATATGGGCAGCGGATGCGGAAGCAGCATAAAGTACGCCGGCGTTTCGGGCAGCATTATGGCAAAACTGACCACCGCAAATGAATTCCAGACTGGAGACAATATGCGATATGTAGGCTATTCGACCATTGCTGGCGAAGTTGTAACTAGTGCCGCCGTTGAGCAACCACAGAATACAAGCCAGTATGTTACGCTAAATTTCACGCATAATTCACGCCCGACAGTCGTAACACTTGCCGCAACCAACATTACGATTACTTCGGCTATGCTTAACGGCAGCATAACCGAAAACAATGCAAGCGTAACAGCACGCGGATTCCAGCTCGGTGTTTCCGAAAACGACCTTTCGGTAAGTCTGCCGGTAAACACAAACGATGCAACATTTTCAATGAATGTACCTGGACTTGATGCAAATACTACGTATTATTTCCGTGCGTACGCAACTGACGAACTCGGTACTGTATATGGCGAAGTTTTGGGCTTTACAACTTCCTCGGTTGTTGCTCCTACGGTAAACACACTTGCAGTTACAGGCGTTACATACACAACGGCAACCTTGGCTGGCAGCATAACCTCCGACGGTGGAGCTGCGTTTACCGAATGTGGTTTCCGCTACAGCACATCGCCTATGTTCGGTTCATACGAAACTGTTACATGCACATCTGTTTCAAACAACTTCGGATACAGCCTCGAAGGTTTGAATACAGGCACAACATATTATGTGAAAGCATACGCCACCAATGAAGTTGGAACATCTTTGGGCGAAGTGCAGACTTTTACCACTGATTCTTACCTCACTCCAGCAGTTACAACCCTTGCAGCAAGCGGCATTACGGTTACTAGCGCAACCATAAACGGAACTGTAACCTCTGACGGCGGAGCAGAAATCACCGAACGTGGATTTGTATATAGCACATCGCCATTGTTTAGTACATCTTCAACCATTACAAGCGACAGCGAAACCTATAGTTTCTCGGCAAATATCGCAGAACTTACACCTAGCACTACATACTACTACAAGGCATACGCAACCAACAGCGTTGGAACAACCTACGGCGAAATACTCAATTTTACTACTCTGGCAATAGGTAATCCGTCGGTAGAAACATACGCGGCAACCAACGTGACCTATACATCAGCGGTAATCAATGGCGCAGTAGTTTCCGACGGTGGTGCTACAATCACGGGACGCGGATTCTATTGGGGAACTACCGCCGACAACCTAAGCGAACAAGTTACAGCAGGCATTGGAACAAGCAACTTCAATGCATCGCTTTCCAACCTTACCGACGGCACAACATATTATTACAAGGCATACGCAACCAACAGCGCAGGTACTGCATACGGCAATACCTTGAACTTTACAACACCCGAAATACTTGCACCGACAGTTGAAACAAGGGCAGCAACCGAAATTACACGCGTTTCGGCAAAACTCAATGGCGAAATCACTGCCGACGGTGGCACCGATGTTACGGCAAGGGGATTCATTTACAGCCAGTATTCAAACTTTACAACCTACGAAACTGTAAACGCGGCAACAGCAGAAAATGTATTCTATGTAAACATTGAATCACTATCACCTGTAACAACATACTACTACAAGGCATTTGCGACCAATAGCCGCGGAACTGCTTACGGACAAGCAATGCAGTTTACAACCCTTGAATTTTACTTGCCTACTGTTGTGACAAACGATGCAACCGATGTTACAATCTCTTCTGCAACGCTCAACGGAAACATTACTTCCGATGGCGGTTCCACCATTACAGCCAAAGGATTCCAGTATGGCACTTCTGCCGACAACCTTGCAAACACAATCTCGCTAGGAATGGGTGCAGGAACACTCACAACAAACATTTCCAACCTCGACGACAACACCACCTACTACTACCGTGCATACGCCTCCAATACGCAGGGCACTGCATACGGAGAAACCAAATCGTTTACCACAGTAGAGATTGTAGCGCCTACGGTTGTAACCATGCCTGCCACCGACAACACAAGAACTTCGCTTACATTAAATGCTAACATTACCAGCGACGGTGGTGCTACAGTTACCGCACGCGGATTCTACTGGGGCACAGCCGAAAACGATTTGCCAAACTACGTGGCATCCGAACAGACCTCGGCAGACTTCTCTGCAACAATAAGCGATTTGGAAGTAAACACCATATATTACTACTGCGCAGTTGCAACAAACATGCGTGGCACCACGCTTGGTGAAGTCCTTTCTGCCCGTACAAATTCACTTACGGCACCTACGGTTGTAACAAATCTCGCAACATTCCCAACAACAAATACAATAACTCTAAATGCTTATATTAACGACGATGGGGGTACTGAGATAATAACACGAGGTTTCTACTGGGGTACATCTGCCGACAATCTAGTGAACAATGTACTATCTACAGACATAAATAATGATTTTAGTTCAAATCTTACGGGATTAGAATTGGGGACTACTTATTATTATTGCGCATATGCAACAAACTCTACAAGTACTGCAATAGGCAATGTAATGTTTTTAGAAACAAAGGGCTCTTTTACCGATTCGCGCGATGGTAATGTTTATGCTACGGTTACTATTGGTGAGCAGACATGGATGGCAGAGAATTTACGATATGAGGGTAGTATTTCTTTGGGTGAAAGTAATACTCTTTCATCTTCAACTTCATATCGCTACTATCCTAATAACGCTAGTTCTAATGTGACTACATTTGGGTATCTATACAATTGGGCTGCTGCAAAAGTTGCTTGTCCTACTGGTTGGAGGTTGCCGAGCGATAATGATTGGACGCAACTTGTTAACTATTTAAGTTCTCATAATGAATACCAGTGTGGAGGTTCTTCCAATAAAATTGCCAAATCATTAGCATCTAATAGTCAATGGAATAGTAGTGGAACATCATGTGCAGTTGGTAATACTCCTTCTGAGAAT
The DNA here is from genome assembly GCA_902776565.1 of uncultured Bacteroidia bacterium. Taxonomy (GTDB): domain Bacteria; phylum Bacteroidota; class Bacteroidia; order Bacteroidales; family ML635J-15; genus Bact-19. Next base: position 46,444 of record CACYQN010000008.1, on the reverse strand, counting down.
AACTCCACAGGTTTTGGAGCAAGAGCCGCTGGTCGTGCCACTTTTTCATGTTCAGATTGTCTCCCGACTCATGATAATTTCAAATCATCAGCATTCTTTTGGACTCGTGATTCTTCTGCTACTTCTTATGCATATTATCGCAAAATTACGGCTAGTAGTGCTACAGTGTCTAGTAGCGATACTTCTTTTAAATCTAATGGATATTCAGTGCGTTGCGTTCGCAATTAATAGATTATTAAATATTTATAAAAAATTGTTTTACAAATTTAATTAGAAATATGTACACAGAAAAAGAATTTAAAAAGAAAGTAAAAGAGTGGTTATTGGAAGAAAAGTTAAATCCTATGGGTTGTTGGTCTATACAAAAAGACTCTCAAAGCAATAATTCTGTTTGTATAAGCGTAACGCTTAATTTAATAATAGATAATAGTGATGATAATATTACTATTCCACAATTATCAAGCAGTTCCATTGTTATTGATGATGATAAACTCTTGAAAAAAGAAGTCATAGAATTATATCATAGAATATTAGACCAGCTGAATAAATCATTTAAAATGATATTCGGAGTATAATTGATAATAAATTGTAACCATGATTAAATCAGACATAGGTATTGAAAATGACATTTTGTATATCACTGAGCAAACCAAAAATGAACTGCTACAGTATTGTGAAGATAAATTGATAGATAGTGTTTTTAAAGATTTTTCGAGAAATGGGAAAATAATTGACAAGAAAAAAGATGGAACGCCTTCTCGCTACTGGATAATTACAAACTATTTTAATGTCAATACTGGAATTTCAAAAAAATGCAAATTGGCTGTAATTCTATCAATGAGTGCTATTGGTGGAATTATTCAGATTGGAGAAGAAAGAGTAACTAGTTGGGAGAAAGTACTTCAATTTATGAAAAGTATGAGTCTAATTGACGATTCCGAGTTGGGTTATTTTTTTGATGCTTTTTTCAAGTTAAAACAAGGTCAAGGAGTAATATTTACTCTAAATATTGATAACGATTTGAAGAATATAAACAGATAAAGAAATGATACGTATGCCCCAATTTATATGCCAGCCTACAGAACCTGGGCATTTATTGCCTTATTGTGTAGCGAGAAGAAATCCTAATGGAATAGGATATACACCACTCAAGGGAGAAGAGTATGCAACAAGAGAAGAAGCTGAAGAGCGAGCCAGAATATTGAACAAAGAATGTAAAGACGAAGAGTAAGGATAAATTCATAGTCAAGTATAACAAATAACATTAATAACAACAAAAACAGTAACACAATGAAAAAGTTTTTAGTAATTTTAGCGGTAGCTGTAAGTGCAGCAGTATTATTCTCATCATGCGGTAAAACTTGTAGGTGTACGTACAAGGAAAACGGTGAAAAGATTTATGTTAAAGAATCGAATGTACACTATTTTAACGATGCTGAGTACAAGGAGAATTGTCAGGCAAATTCGTATCGTGACTCCTACGATGGAAAAACAATAGAATATGACTGCAAATAGGTTGCATGAAAATGGCAATTGTTTGATATACTATTGCAAGTACTGTCGTTGTAAAATAAATAGTTAGTCTTGCACGAACCTTCATAGTGTAATACGCAGTATTGTAGGCATCGGCTTGCAATACTGAAGTTTAAAGTTCTGCCTTTTTTATAATGGCTGAATGTAATATGTAATTAAACATAAAAATATGAAAAAAAAGACATTATTAGAACTTAGCATCATTTTGATGTTTGCCACATTGGCATTGTTTAGTTGCGATAGGGACGATACCTATATTGTGAGTTTCGATGCCAACGGTGGTAGCGGTCGTATGCAGTCGCAGTTGTTTGATGTCGGAGTACCTCAGGCTCTTACACAAAACGCCTATACTCGTGACGGCTACACATTCTCTGGCTGGAATACTATGCAGGCTGGCAATGGCACAGCATATACCAACGGGCAGACAATAACCGTAACTTCAGACATGACCTTGTATGCGCAATGGACAAGCAATGGTACATCTGGTGGTGGACAATCGGGCAGTGGAACACATGCTGGAGGCAATGGTGTTCTCAATGGTCACGAATACGTTGACCTCGGCTTGCCGAGTGGTACCAAGTGGGCGACTTGCAATGTAGGCGCAAATACCCCAGAAGGCTATGGCCATTATTTTCCGTGGGGTGGAACCAGATTCAATGACCCTAATTATTATTATACTGACTTTACTACCACTCTTCCGTCAAGTGCCGATGCGGCTACTGCCTATTGGGGCAATGGTTGGAGAATGCCGACGAAGGAAGAAATGGAGGAGCTATTATATTACTGCTATAAAAAAGATACAACCCTGAACGACATAAACGGAATATTGTTTAAAAGCAATAACAATGGCAACTCTATTTTTCTTCCATTTGCAGGCTCTCTATTGGGTGATCTCTACGATGCAGGTTCCGAGGGGTGCTACTGGTCGAGTTCGTTTGGAAGTGGCGCCTACAATATGCCGTGGAACCTCCATATATCGCACTATGCTACGATTTGTGAACAACAAGGCAGATTAAATATGTCCGTGCGTCCTGTCTGCAATAGATATGGTGGACAAGAGGGTAGTGAAACTGGGAGCGGAGCGCAAACAGTAGGCAATGGAATTCTCAATGGTCACAATTATGTTGACCTAGGCTTGCCCTCTGGTGCGAAATGGGCAACCTGCAATGTAGGAGCTGACACCCCCGAAGGTTACGGCAACTACTATGCCTGGGGAGAAACCACACCTAAGGAAACTTACAACTGGGAAACCTATATATATGCAGAAAGTGATTCTTATTCTGATGATAAATTAACTAAATATTGCACTGTTGCAAGAGACGGTTACAACGGCTTTACCGACGGGTTTACTACCTTGGAAACAACCGACGATGCTGCAACTGTCAACTGGGGCTCCGGCTGGAGAATGCCGACCTATGGTGAAATGGTTGAACTGAAAATTAACTGTACTGAAACTTGGATAACCCAGAACGGAGTAAACGGATGCTTGTTTACAGGACCTAACGGCAACTCCATCTTCCTGCCCCTTGCTGGCTACCGCTACAATAATAGTATCGAAGAATGTTATGGCGACTGCGGCTACTATCTGTCGAGTTCTATTAACCCAGAGAGTCCGACCTTCGCGTACTTCTACTACTTCTTTTTCGATACGCCTACGTACATGACCCACACCGAACGCTCCTGTGGATACTCCGTTCGTGCTGTTTGCAATCAATAGTGACGTAGGGAATGAAATTGCATGTGAATCTATTACAATAAAAAATTGTGGAGTAAAAAATAGTTATAAAATATCAATCGCGAGATTCTAAAGACTTCACCTTGCACAACTCAGCAAAATACAAGGAATACATCAAAAATGGTGTGTTCCTTTTTTTATTTATATTTGCGATAAATTTTGCACGATTATGCCGTTCGATTACAACAAACCGCGCCGTAAGGCAATCCGCCTGAAAGGTTACGATTATTCGCGAAACGGATTGTATTATGTGACAATCTGCACCAAGGACAGAAAATGTCTGTTCGGGGAAATAAAGGATGGTAAAATGCAGAAAAACGAATATGGAGAAATCCTTGAATCGGTATGGAACGGATTGCCTTCGCATTACACGAACATCGTTCTGCACGAACATATTGTCATGCCCGACCATTTTCATGCGATTATACAAATCGACAATGGACATAATGATGGCAATGCATCCGTAGGGGATGGTTTCAAACCGTCCCCTACGGATACGCAACCCATGAAACACGGCCTTACCGAATTTGTTCGTGCATTAAAAACATTTTCGGCACGGAAAATCAACGAATTGCGTCAAACGTCAGGCACACCCGTCTGGCAACGCAATTATTACGAACACATTATTCGTAACGACGATGAATATTGCAAAACCGTAAATTACATAAAGGAAAATCCTGCCAAATGGAATGTCAAAGAATGATTTGAAAAACGAAACGTATCGGGAATGGTGTGCTTTTGTTGTAATCATTTAATTGTAAAGCCATTAGAATTTTGTGCTTCTTTAATTCTCTGCATTTTACAGGAATATATTCCGATAAAATGTCATTCTATGGGAATATAAGTACAATATTGTGAAGTGTATTTTGCTTCAATTTCACAAAATGTGTTACACAAAATGTGTAATGGGCAAAAACTGGAGAACTTTGATTATTTAGCCTTACTGCTTCACAAATTTTAACAACACGGGATTGCGGTTGCCTTTAAACCATACTACAGCAAAATATACACCAGCAGACAAATCACTTATATCAAGATAAACACTTTTTGCACCTACCACTTCTGTAAGAACAACGTGTCCAATAGGTGTAATTATCTCGACTTTTGAAATTAAATCTTCCGAAACTATATTGATTTCATTATTGGCAGGATTTGGGGAAAGCATTGTCCCCGTTGGTTTGTAATCGTCAACCGAACTTATTGAGTCGGTAAAGATAAGCGAAAACTGAATTATGCTGTCACAACCGTTTATTGTGGTAAGGACTTGCAGGTAGTTTCCTGCCTCGGTATATGTATAGCCGTTCATTTCGTACTGACAGCAAGGAACTTCCATAATAGTGTCAATAGTCTCAGATTCATAAACGACAAGGTGCAATGTAACTATGCTGTCGCAACCATTTGCAGCAGGATATATCCGCTGATGCGGGGCAGTTTCCGTGTACATCCTACCGTCCCACTCGTAAGGACCGCACGAAGTATCCCGGAATTCGTATTCGACACTATTCTTTATTGTCAAGTTTAATGTAACTGTACTGTCGCAGCCTGTAAATCCCTGTAAATGTCGCGTATAGGTTCCGCTTTCAGTAAAAATTTCATCGTTCCATACATATTCATCACAATTACTTATGGTAATCGTAGTGTCTATTGTATGCAATATGGAAAGATGAAGCATCTCCTCGTTGCCACAGGCAGCATTCACCATATAGTCGCCGCTTTCGTGATATACTATGCCATAGAACACAGCGCTGTCGCATTCGGTAATATATGTTTCAGTAAAATCCGGATTGCAGAAAAATATGGAAAAAGTAGTATCGTAGGTACAACCGTAATTGTTTACAACAGAAAATGTATATGTCTGCATCCCGGGCTCTTCGCTACTGACAACCATAGTTGAAGAACCATTTTGACCAGAAATTATACCTTGTCCATTCCAACTAAAGTCTTCTTCCGAGAAAACTTGAGTGTACATAATGCTGTCGGTTGATACTTCTATGCTATCGGCTTCAAATTGTACGGAAAATGAGAAAACAAAGCCGTCATCATAATCTATGTGGTCATAAACGTTTAAAGTCCAAACACCATTCATCGGGCATCCCACAAGATTCGTCCAATCTCCAGTCGGCAGATAATTACCTTCAGGAATATATTGGAGGTTGGAGTATGCATGCCCTGCATTATCGACATACGAATGCGAAGGAGAATTTGATGCCTGAGCCTCCATGGTTAGTGAGACATCGTGCGTCCAACAATATTGGTAAGGTTCTCCCGACATACACATTTCATCATAATCATTAGGCTCCCCTAAGAATTGATTAGCACAATATGAATTCCTATATCCATTGAAAATATCCATCCTGTTACCGCTCGGACAGGTAATCCACATTTCGAGGTCGCCAATGTACGAATGTTCCATTTCCACACAGATAGATTCAATATCATCAGGAGTGGTTATAACTGCATCATCTGGGAATCTATGTACAATATCGGTAAAAACGGTTGTTTCCATATTGGTAATACATCCGTATGAAAGTGTATTGTAATTGAAAACGAATTCGTCATCCGATGTCACATCTCCGGAAATAACCAATGTGTCGTACATACTTGCAACCTCGGGGATTCCAGAAAAAGTAATTTCGGGATTGTCCATTCCCATAAAAAGCATAGGTCCACTATTGGTAATACAATGTGCGTTATCAATGACAGTCAATTCAATAAGATGCATTCCTGGGGACAGGCTGTCGAGCGTATTGAACCCCATACCCGAAACCTTGCGGTTCTCGTCTATTACATTCCACCGGAAGAAAGTGTTCGCTATGGTCTGCTCGTATTCCACATTATTGTTGTAAAATATCGGATTCGAAACTATCGCGGACGAATTACATATTAAATGGACTTCATCGTAAATGTCATCGTATAAAACGTTCTGCGAATATTCCTGACAGTTCATCTGGCAATGAATACGAATCACAAATCCGGCATAGTTTATCGAACCGTCGGAATGAAATCTTATTGTAACGCAGTTGCTTTCCAAAAAGATTAGACTGTCTTCAACTCGACCTCCAAGATTAGCAACAAGAAAATCAGAATTCATACTCTCGCCTTCGTATATACTAATGTAATCTAAAGTAATCCTTTCTGTAATTAATGAAATTACATCTATTACCATACCATTGGTACCTGTTCCGCAGACTGTCAGGACATAGTTTTCGTTACTCGAATAATGTCCATCTTCACCGCCCGAATCGTATAACATCAAGTCGCAGGTAGTCAATGTAGTGTCGCGATTAAGTATAACGGTATCCTGCTGTGCGCACAAATACGTAGGCAAAGCCAAAAACAGCAGCATAATAATAGACAGTATGTGTTTCATATTATTCATAATCAACATTCCAACAATTATCGTATATACGACAATCAAGAAGCCATAAACGTTGCCTGCCAAACAATATATTATACTACACTATTCTAATACAACACCAACAGCACGATACAATATATTAAATCAATTCCTTCAATTCCTTCAGCACCTGCTGCTTGCCGGGTTCACCGCTACGTTTGGCGGTTTCTGTAAAGTAGTGGTGCTGGGTGATGAACTTGTACTGCATCTTGTTCCACTGCTCGATAGAATCTATCTTTCCACGTTCGTAAAGCTCGCGGAACAGGTTCTGCGAAATAGGTATGAAGTCGGGACGACCAAGATAGTCGAGGTCGGCATCGCACATAATTTCCTCGAGCAAGTTGTGTGGATTCTGCGGAACCTTGGTAGCGTTGATTATGCCTTTTACAATATCAATCTGCTCGCGTGAGAACTTGTACCTTGCAAGCGTCTGATGCGCCAGCCTTGCACCGATTTCCTCGTTGTTGTCGTAGCTTGCCATAAATCCGCTGTCGTGGAACAATGCGGCACAACGCAGAAGCAACAAGTCTTCCTCCGAAACATTCTCCTTGGTGCCAATGTCGGTAACACGGTAAATGGCATCGGTTGTGTGCTTGAGGTTGTGATAATAAAGGTTCTTGGGAAGGTCGCGCTGCATCTGTTCAAGAATTTCCTCCTGAATAAGCGAGAAATTCAAGCTTTGCTTACGCACATTGAACAGATGGTTTGGAGTGATGCCGTCGCCGTTTTCGGAAAGCTCCTCAAGGATTCCGTTCACGTAGTACATCTCCATCTCGCCCTTGTTCTTTACATCCATCAAGCCACGGTTTTCGCAATTGAAAAATTCCTTTACGTGACGGTAGGTCTCTTCCGAAATGTTGACACGGCCAATCTCGCCGTGCGACTCCATACGGCTTGCAATGTTCACCGTGTCGCCCCAGATGTCGTACTCAATCTTTTGCGCACCAACCACACCTGCCACAACAGGACCAGTATGTATTCCAAGGCGCATATTCATCTTAAGCTCGTGCTTATTGTTGAAATCGGTCAATGCCCTTTGCATCTCCATACCAGCCAGCACAACCTCCACGGGATTTGTAGCATCGTTGTTGGGCATACCTCCAGCACACATATAGGCATCGCCAATAGTCTTTATCTTCTCGATATTATATTTTGCAATGATATTGTCGAAAGTGACAAACAATTCGTTGAGATATTTTATCAGCTCTTCGGGATTTGTAACCGCTGCAATCTTGGTAAACCCTTGAATATCAGAAAACAACACTGTAACCATATCGTATTTCTTCGATTTGGCGTTACCATTTTTCTGAATCTCGTCCACTGTATTCTGCGGAAGCAGTTTCTTTACAAGCTTTTCGGTCTGCTCCTTCTGCATAACAAGTTCGTTGGTACGCATTTCCACAATCCTCTCGAGCTTGAGCTTTTCCTTGGCATGAACAATGTTCCTCCACGCGACAATAAGCACGATTATAACAACAAAACTCAAGAAATAAAGGATATAGGCAATTATTGAACGATAATATGGCGGTGTAACCTCGAATCTGAATTCGGCGGTATTGCTGATTTGTCCGTAGCCGTTGCGCGAACGCACCATAAACTTGTAGTCGCCTTCCGAAAGGCTTATGTACTCCTTGTACGAGTCGGTAGTCCATTCCGACCAGTCGTCGTCGAGGCCTTCGAGCTTGAACTGGTACTCGGTATCGCCGAAGGTATTGTAAGCCAGACCAGCCACATCGAACCTTATTTTTCTGTCGAGATACCTGATTTTGTGCATAAAGTCAACGTCCTGCGAATAGTCGTTGTCGAAGACGTATATTATCGAGTCGTTAGCCACTGCAACCTTCCTAATCATACATTTGAAGGTACTGTCGGCTGCCTGATGCATTTTCCCGTTAGCATTGTACTTTATGAGAGCATCTGAAGTACCGAACCAAACCACATCGGCCTTTTCGGGGTAAATGTTTTCGACCACCGACTCCCTCATCTGGCAGAACGACGAAGTCATACGCGTAAAGCCGCCATTGGCATCGAACCTTATCACACCGACCTCGCGCTCGTAGGCACCTGGGTACGAACAGTTGTACCATATATTTCCGCACGAATCCTCGCTGAGAGTACCATATATGGCGGTAGTGCCAAAATGTACCGAATCCATCTTGAACTTTTTCTCGGCATTGTCGTAAAGGAAGAGTCCCAACGAAGTGGAAAACACAGGTCCGAATCTCTTTGTTAAATACACGTCAACCCAGTCGTAGTCGGGCGGAAGTCCATCGGAAGAGCCATAGCCCGACACCATAGCGTCAAAGTCGAGCGAATCGCCGAATTCCACCCTGAACAAGCCGTCGCGGTCGGTACCAAGCCAAAGGCTTCCGTCATTGTCGGGAGCAATTGTACGCACCCTATGCCTCATATTCTTCAGCCTGCCTATTTCCTTTAATTTTCCATTGGTAACTCTGGCTACCGTCAAGCCCGAATGTCCGCCAATCAAAAGCAATTCTTCGCCACCGATAGTCATAGGTTTCATCGAGTTGAAGGCACCGTCGAGAACTTTCTCGGCCCTTCTGTCGCCGACAAGGAAAAGACCGTCCAAAGTCACAGCGTACAATTTGTCTTCGTAGGTGCAAAGCTGCCAGCAGTTGTTCATTATTCCCCTTATGCCAATAAAACTGTACATGGCAGCACCGGGCATTTCCCATCTGCTGTACTGGAACAATCCCGACGTGGTACCGACATACAGCCGTCCCTCGTGCCGCCTTACCGAAAGGACCGTACCCCTTATTCCGTTGTAGGCATTGAAGTACGACAGTTCCGAATTGGTCTCGAGAAGACAAATTCCGTTTTCGGTAACAGCCCAAACCTTGTTCTGATTGTCAATGCAAATGTCGTTTATTGTATTGTCCTTCAGACCATTGGACGAACTAAGCACAAACCTGTACTTGCCATCCTCATCGAACGAAACAAGCCCCCCGGAATTTGTTCCCACGACAAAAGCGCCATCGCTAAGGCTTTTCATGCACGAATAGCCGTTCTTGTTTATGTACCTGTCAAGGTCGGTAAAAAAAGGAGAAAGTCCGTCTGCTACTGAATATTTGTAAAAGCAAGACCTTATTTCGTCGCGCAGAATTATACAGCCATCGCTGGCACATATCATATCTGCCACCTCGATAGAATCGACCAACGAACAGAAGGCATCGTCTTCCTGTCGACCGTGGTTAAGACGTTTCAGCGGAGCAAATTTCTTCTGCACATACACGGCAGTATCAAGGCTAAGCAGACGGAAGAAACCATTGTCGGCAATTTTCCTGATGGTGGAATCGGAGTACATAAACAGTTTTCCACTCGATGTAAAATACACATCGTCGCCCGAAACGGCAAGCTTTGTTATCTGACCGAACTCTGTCCCCGTATTGTTCTCAAACTCAGCGACATCAATGTGCCCGTTCTTGTAGTTCACCTTACCGAACATATTGTAGGCACCAAAGTAAATTTCGTTCTTGTCGCTTACGGCAAGTTTGGGACGACCGGGGACTTTCACGATTGTCCACTTTTCGTTGTCGTACTCCATTATGCCGTTGGTGTTGCCGAAGTACATAAGCGAGTTCTTGTCCTGCACGACGCTGAAATTCTGGCTTTCCTGCCTGTAGTCGGCGGTTCCGAAGTTCCTTATCTGCGGAATGCCGTAGCCTGAATTCTGGGCAAAGACTGTAGCAAACGGCAACAATAAAAATGTGATTAAAAATAAACGACTCTTTACGTCATTCCGTAAGACAAAGCGAACAGGCGAAGGTACGAGACTTGTGAGCCTGTCTGTGCGGAACGCTGCTTGCAGCCTCGCGAAACGAAGTGAGCAATCTCCTTGTGTATTGCCGCACTTCGACACGCTCAGTGAGCGGCTTACAACGCTCCCCATTTTGCATTGCGTTTTCGTTCTGCTTTGTGGAACCTTTAGCTCACGAAGCTTGCGAGTAATGACGGTTTCCTTTTTATTTTGTGACATAATTATTTATTATAAAACGACAAAAATATCAAAATATAGCATTCAATAGTTGTTTGGCAATTCAACATAGAAGCAAGAGCCCTTGCCTTCCTCCGATTCGACCCGTATAGTACCCTGAAGCATATCAACATACGACTTGACGATGGCAAGTCCAAGTCCTGCACCCTTTGTGGCGGCTTTCGCGTTGTTTGTCTGGAAGAAGCGGTCGAAAATATGGTCGATGTCCCGCTTGGAAATTCCAACGCCGTTGTCGCGAACAGTTATGCAGACCTTTTCGTCGGTTTCGCTGAAATCGACCTCCACCTTGCCGTTCTTCGTGAACTTTATTGCATTGCTAATCAAGTTGGTAATTATTTGTTTAAGTTTTGTACTGTCCGAAATGATATGCGTTTCCTTGCGTTCCTGTGCAAGATTCATAATCTGCACATTGTTGTCGGTGACACTATGTTCGGTACGCATCAAAGCACAGACATCACCGATGATTTTCTTCACGCTGACAATTTCGGACTTTGCCTGCACCACGCCAGCCTCAAGCTTCGACATTTCAATAATATCCGACAGCACACTGAGCAACTGGTACGACGAGTTGAGTATTATCCTCAGATATTCCTGCTTTTGCGGATTGTCCTCGTCTTCGAGCAGAATGTCGGCAAAACCTATTACGCCGTTCATTGGCGTTCGCAGTTCGTGCGAAAGGTTGCTCAGGAACGCAGCCTGCAACTTTTCGTTCTCCTCCGATTTCTTCAGTGCACGGTTGAGTTCGGTTATTATCCGTTCCCTTTCGGTGACATCGGAAATCACCACCAGCACATCGTTTTCGATTAGCATAAACCTTACTTCGAGGATAAGCAAGGTGCCACCGATAACAATTTCGACTTTCTGCTCCTTGTTTTCATTCCCGGCAATTGCGTTTGCAATACCTTGCTTTAGCATCATATCGTAGTCCTTGCGCGATATGTAGCTCAGAAAACGCTCAATAAACTCCTTTTCGCTATTGAAATACCTGTAGAACGGAGAACTTTCCCCCACAAAAATGTTCTTGATATTGGCATCGGCAGTGAATATTGCAGTGATGTCCTTCGACTTTTTCAGGAAATGGGCTTTCTCCATATCCATATCGTGTACCTGACGACGATAGTCAAGCATCTGGTTTTCGTATATCTTTCTTGACGTAATATCCAGTACTACAGCCTGATACATATCGGTGGAAATAACACTGGAATACATCTCGACAATCTTGATAGTACCGTCACCGCATTTAAGTTCGCGCTCGGCGCTTATTATTTCGCCGGCATCAACGCGTACATAGTCGAGGGGCTTTCCCTTGATACTGCTTTCGGTGAAAAGTGCGGATATGTTCTTTCCAAGAATCTCGACAGCCGGCATCCTTATCATTTCGCAGAAGCGACCGCTTACATCTATTATGTCGCCGTTCTTGTCGCCGATAAGCACACCGCAGGGCGACTGCTCCACTATTGCACGGTAGCGCGACGACAAGTTGGCAAGCGACAACGGAGCCGACTTGTGCTGGGTCGTGTCAATAAAATAGCAGAAAGTGTTTTCCTTGTCAACGTCGAACAGGTGAACTTCAAGAAGCGTGCGCTTGCCCTTGGTGGAAAATTCGTAGTTGAACACTTCCTCCATACGGTTTGCGGCAGTGATTACAATATGGCGCTTTTTGCGTCGGGTATCGGGGAAAATGCTTGAAAACTGTTCGCCCCTGATGTCGTAAGATATTTTCAGCAGACTGTAGGCCTGTGTGTTGGCGTTGATGATTTCCTTGCCGTTAAGGTGAATTATTCCGCAAACAGAGTTCTCGAACATTACAAAGTTGTTGTGATACTCCTGTTCAAGCTTTTCTTTTATCTGCTGTATCTCGTGCCGGCTTTCCATCACTACGGCAATGCACCTTTTGTCGTTGACGACTACCGAATGCATCCTTGCCGACAACAACAGTTCGCCATATATAGTTTCCTTTGCGACAAATGTGTATCGGCTTGCACCGTCGTCGCACAAGTAGTCGAGCCGTCGCTTTGAGTCGGCGACACGGAAACTGCCAAGTTCGAAAATCGACTTTGTAAGGTAGCGGTTGTAATTCCAGCCCCACAGGTTGACTGCCGATTCGTTAAGGTCGCATATTCCACCCGATTCGGTAACCAGTATGTATATTTCCGAAAGCAGGTTGAGAGTCTTGCGATACTGCACAGACGACTCCATATTGCGCATATTTTCGTCCTTGCCGAAACCGGAAATTACAGAAAGGCACAATTTCCTATCCTCGATTGCAATCATTGAAGAGTAAATTTCAACCTCGATGGTGTTTCCGTCGTTTTTAATGAGCGAATAGGTAATGCTTGGGATTTGGACTTGCTTGTCGAACAATTCGCCCAGCGATTCTTTCATTTTCTTTTGGCAACCTTCTGTCACATATCCAGTAATATACGGACTTGGCAGTTCGGCAAGGTCATCGTAACCAAGCAAATGCCTTATGGCAGGATTTTCGTACAATATATAGCCGTCGCTGTCGCATATAACTATACCCGACTTCATTCCGCCGTACATCTGCTTTACGGCATTCCAGAATATTGCATCCTCGTGTACAACATTCTTGTGCGAATCCATACGAGTAACCAGCCCATAGTAGCGGATACGACCATCTTCCTTGAGTTTTATGACGGACTTCTTAAGTGTCAGGTACGAATCGCTTCGGGTGCGCAAATACAAAGGCTTGTCGATGACATAGTCGGAATTTTCAAGTGTAGTCGTAAGGTCAGACTTAAGTATCAGATATTTTTTTTCGACTATTGCCGACATAAGCTCATCGGTTGAGGAATAGCCCAGCAGTTCAGCCATTTTTATGTTGACACTCAAGAATTTTCCGTTTGAATCGAGTTTGTACCCGGGAATCATATTGTCGGTTGGCAGATTGTTCTCTTCGATAATCTTATTTCGTTCAATCAGGCTCTTGATAATCTGCCTGTTCTGTTCGTCAATCTGTAGTTCCGCTGTGCCTAGAGTCTTGTTCATCCTGAAAAATATATAGTGCAAAAATAGAAAATTTAAGGGATTCGACAAATAAGTTTGAAAGAATCACGCTATGGCAAGATTGTACTTCAACGTTTAAAATGGTTTATGATTGTTTGAGATGGTTTGAGGTTGTTTGAGATGGTTGGAAAATTTGAGATTTGATGATTATACAATCGCGCCATGGCACGATTGTACATAAAAAATCAAGAATTTAAGGAATAAAAATCTATAGAAACGTTGCGTGCAACATCCTGATTTATAGAACAGAAAGGTACATTTTCGTAATTCGCAAATTTTCATTATCTTTGCCTCCCGAAAAATTAATTGTTTTTATTATAGCAAAATCCTTTTAATCAATAGGTTATATATGGCAATGGAATTAAGAAACATAGGAATAGCAGCGCATATCGACGCAGGAAAGACAACGGTATCGGAACGAATACTTTATTTCACCGGTGTGAACCGCAAGGTTGGTGAAACCCACGACGGTCAGGCTACGATGGACTTTATGAAGCAGGAGCAGGAACGAGGCATTACAATCGCTTCGGCAGCAATTACTTGCACATGGAACAACCACCAAATAAACCTGATTGACACCCCCGGTCACGTTGACTTTACGGTGGAAGTTGAGCGTTCCCTGCGTGTAATCGACGGAATGATAGCAGTTTTCTGTGCTGTCGGTGGTGTTGAGCCACAGAGCGAAACCGTGTGGAATCAGGCCGAGCGCTACCGTGTTCCGCGTATCGCTTTCGTCAACAAGATGGACCGCACTGGTGCAAACTTTGGCGAAGTTGTAATGCAGATGAACAAGTACCTCGATGCAAACGCATTGCCATTGCAGGTTCCGATGGGTGCCGAAGATTCCTTTACTGGAGTAATTGACATCGTTCGCAACATTGCCTACACTTTTGCCGATGGCAAGCGTTTCGAAAATCCTATTCCAGACGAATATGCCGCACAGGTCGAGGAAGCTCGCACCTTTATGATTGAAAAGCTTGCCGACGGCGACAACGAAATTATGGAAATGTATTTCGATGGCAAGGAAATTCCAGAGGAAAAACTGAAGAAGGCAATCCGCGAGCAGACTTTGAAGCTTTTGATTACGCCTGTTTTCTGCGGTGCTGCTTACAAGAATATCGGTATCCAGCTTCTGCTCGACGCAGTTGTCGATTATTTGCCGTCGCCTGTTGATGTTGGCTCTGTTATCGGCACCGACCTGCACGACAGTGAAAAGACACACAGCCGCAAGCCTTTCGACAGCGAAAAGTTCTCGGCTCTGGCTTTCAAGTTGATAAACGACCCCTATGTAGGTCAGCAGACTTTTATCCGAATCTTTTCGGGCAAGCTCACAAGCGGAATGTCGGTTTACAACTCGTCGAAGCGCAAACCCGAACGCATTGGTCGTATTTTCCGCATCAAGGCTAAGGAACGTCAGGAAATTACCGAGGCTGGTGCTGGCGAAATAGTTGCATTGGTCGGCATGAAATACACAAAGACTGGCGACACCCTTTGCGACCAGGAATTCCCGCTTTACCTTGAATCTATACATATCCCCGAGCCAGTAATCCAGCTCAAGATTCAGCCGGCAAACCAGAAGGACAAGGACAAGCTGAGCGAAGCTCTTGGACGCTTGGTGAACGAAGACCCGTCGTTCCACGCAAAGTACAACGAGGAAACCGAGGAGACGGTAATTTCGGGTATGGGCGAATTGCACCTCGAAATTATGGTTGACCGCCTGCGCACCGAGTTCAAGGTTCCTGTGGAAGTTGGCGAGCCTGCAGTTGCGTTCAGGGAAACCATTACGATACCCGTCGAAACTATGTACAAGCACGTCAAGCAGACTGGCGGTCACGGACAGTACGCACATACAATTATGCGTATGGAGCCGAATCCTGGCAAGGGCTACGAGTTTGTCGATGTTGTCAAGGGCGGCAACATTCCGGGCGAGTACATTCCGTCGGTTGACAAGGGTGTATGCAATATTATGGAACGCGGTATCTTGTCGGGATTCCCAGTTGTTGATGTTAAGGTTACCCTTCTCGACGGTTCGTACCATCCGGTCGATTCGTCCGATATGGCATTCCAGCTTTGCGCCGAATTGTGCTTCAAGAGCGGTTTTATGAAGGCAAGTCCTATTCTGCTCGAGCCGGTTATGAAGATAGAGGTCAACACTCCCGACGACTACATTGGCGATGTTGTTGGCAACTTGAACCGCCGTCGTGGAAAGATTGAAGCAATGAGGCGTTACCGCAAGGGTTCGCAGAAGATTGTCGGACTTGTGCCGCTGATGGAGATGTTCGGTTACGCCACCCAGTTGCGCAACATAACCTCTGGCCGTGCCAACTATTCTATGGAATTCTACCAGTACATGGAAATGCCGATGAACATACAGACGGAGGTGCTGAAGAAGTTGAACGAGAAGAAGGGATAGGCAGGGGGCTGCGCCCGTTTCTATGGCTTCGCCGTTTGAATGCTTCGCGTTTCTAAAAAAGCGGAATGTCATGCTGAACTTGTTTCAGCATCTGATTCCGCTTTTTTGTTTCACGTTTAACTTCGTTGAGGGCTTCGCCGTTCTATGGCTAGCGCCGTTTGAATGGCTAATGCCGTTTGAAGATTCAATTGTAGAGACGTTGCGTGCAACGTCTCGAAATATTTCCGATGTAGTAGGTGCGTATAATGTGTTGTGGATTAGTGCAATATGCAAATTATTCATTTTGAATAATGCAAATTGAATAATAAATTTTTTGTCATCTAATATACCTATTTTCAATGATTAATTTTTGTCAAAATCGGATTTTTTTGTAATTTTATAGTCGATTTTTAAAATCGCTAACTATATGGATGACAAGATAATAATATATCAAACAGCCGATGGACAGACACAATTGGATGTCAGATTTGAAGATGAAACAGTATGGCTGACTCAAGCTCAAATGGCAGAATTATTTCAAAAGGATAGAACTGTTATTGGCAAGCATATTCATAATGTCTATAAAGAAGGGGAACTTGACGAAAATAGCACATGTGCAAAATTTGCACATATGGGTAATGAAGGGCTACAGCGTTATGAAACAACGTTATATAACCTTGATGTAATCATTTCAGTCGGCTATCGTGTAAAGAGCCAGCGTGGCGTCCAATTCCGTCAATGGGCTAATCGTGTATTGAAGCAGTATCTCATTAAAGGCTATGCAGTTAACGAGCACATTCGTCAAGAGCAGATTTCAGAACTGCGACAATTGGTGCAAGTTGTAGGACGAACCCTACAGAGCAAAGAGATTGCCAACACCGTTGAAAGTCAGGACTTACTAAATGTGGTTGTTGACTACACATACGCTCTCGACACTCTTGACAACTACGACTACCAGCGATTGAACATAGAAAAGACAACAACCGACGAGCCATTTCACGCTACCTACGAAAATGCGATGAGAGAAATCAACATGCTGAAGCAGAAATTTGGGCATTCGGCATTGTTCGGCAACGAAAAGGACGGTTCGTTCAAAAGTTCTATCGGTCAGATTTACCAGACTTTCGATGGCGAAGATTTATATCCATCGGTTGAGGAAAAAGCAGCAATGCTACTTTATTTGGTTACCAAAAACCATTCGTTTAGTGACGGAAACAAACGTATTGCAGCCACATTGTTCTTATGGTTTCTCAATGGCAACCATATACTTTATAATCCCGATGGAAGCAAGCGCATTGCAGACAATACACTTGTAGCCCTTACGCTTATGATTGCTGAAAGCAAAACAGAAGAAAAGGACATTATGGTAAAAGTTGTTGTAAATCTTATCAACAAGAACAATTTGTAAATTAACAAATTATCCTAATTATTCATTTTGAATAATGCAAATTGGATAATCATTCCATTGGTATCCCAAGCGTCCGTTGCAGATAATACTGGAGCAACATATCCGTAACAAAATATTCGCCATTTTCGACTGACAGCAAATCCATTTCAAGCAATTTCTTTAATGCAGCCTGCACAGAACTGCTCGATTTCAACGAATTGGCGCGTATAAACGAACCGCTCATAATCTTTTGCGCCCTACCGACTTTCGCAATTGCATACAACAGCATCTTCTGATGTTCGGGAAGTCGCGACAACAACGGCTGGTAAACATCTTCGGCTGCATCAAGCATATCGGCAAAAGCCAATTTTACAACCTTCTGCGTACATTCCTCTCCCTTGCCAATCCTATTGAAAGCAAAATGGAAGATACGTTGCATAAATGCCGTGTTACCTTGTGCAAGCCCATATACGTATTCTACTGTACCATCTTGCAGAGTTTTGCCAAACTGTTCAAACATTCTTTTTACAAATTCAGTATATGTGTCCTGCGGAATTGGCTTGAGTCCCATCATTTCGGTACTTGCATAGAAAGGCCGTTTCGACGACATAAACATTTCCGCAATCAGATGGCGTTGGCTTCCGCAGAAAATGAAATTACAATTTGCAAGATGTTGAATCCTACCACGAAGCAATGCTTCGACATTCTTTTCCGGATAATTTACAATCTGTTGGAACTCATCGAATGCCACGATGCAAGGCTTATCGGCTTTATCGAGCATATCAAAAATTTCGTTGACCGACAGTTCTGGCGATTGAATGTCGCCCAGTTCTACTCCTAAGGTTGGCACGCCTGTGATTGGGTCCGACGACAATTTGAAGCCAATGGAGCGAAGTCCCGACAGAACCTTCGCGAGAGTCTTCTCGCCCTTGGTTTGCAATACCGAAACCACCGTAGTGCCAAAGGTTTGTACAAGTTCACGCAAACTGCTCGTGTGGAAAAGGTCGATGTAAATTGTGTAAAATTTCTTCATTTCAGGTTGAGCAAACAGATGCTTGATAAGTTTGGATTTTCCAATACGGCGAGGTGCAACAAGACAGACATTGCTGCCAGTTGTGAGCATTGAAATTAGTTTCTTTGTTTCGGCGTCGCGGTCGCAGAAATACGGTTCTGGAATTTCTCCGCTAGTTATGAATGGGTTCTGTATCATGCAATTTTTTTTGCAAAACTAATTATTCATTTTGAATAATGCAAATTGAATAATGGAAAAATCATTATTTTCCATACCTCCCCAGCGCCTTTTTCAACGCCTCGATATGCCTGTCGATAAGCGACTGCGGGGAAAGAATGGTGATTGAATCGGCGTATGAAAGTAGAAGATGCTCTAGTTCGGGATTGATTTTGACATTGAGCTTTACATCCAGAGTGTTATCTTCTTTATCAATCCAACGGGCAATTTGGCTTTCGTGGATGGGTTTGGTTTTTATGTAATACGCTGATTTGCCGTGTACAATGAAGTGTACTTCCTCTACTGGTTTATCTGCATAGTTAGTTACACCTATTATATCTTCGAAATATGTTTTCCAGTCAACATCTATCTTTTTGTACTGCAACTTGGTCGGTTTTATTGTTTTTATGCGGTCAAGAGCGAAGTTCCAAATTTGGTTGGGATTGTCCTCTGTTATGCCTAATATATACCATCGGTTGTTGTATTGCTTTAGGAACTGGGGATGAAATTTGTATTCAGCTGGTTCTTTATCAAAAGGTTTGTAGTTGATTATTACAACAGTCTGGTATTGTATGGCATTGAAGAGCGTGGGAATGTGCCTTTGTCCTTCTACATATTCGTTATGGTCAAGCGAAACGCATGGTTCCACTTCCGTATTATAGGTCATCAGTCCTATTTTGGCAAAGGTGTCATTCAGACTTTCAAATTGAGGCAATCCTGCAAATGCTTTTACCAAATCAAGAGAAGACTGGAGTTGCTTGAGCTGTGCTTCGCTCAACTGCACATTGTCAATGGAAAATTTTGGATCCGAATAACGGTAATAGCGACGGTTCCCATCTTTAACAATTTCAATTGGAGCCTCCCAGCCATCAAGGCTCTGCATATATTCAATATCATAATATATAGTGCGGCGACTTACACTTTTATCAAGTTCCTCATTGCATTTTTTAACAAGGTCGCCTATTTGATATTGTACTGCGGTATTGCGGAAGCACTTGTCAAGAATCCTATAACGAAGAAACGCATCTTTTGTGATTGGCATAAAGCATTGTATTTTAAGTAATTAAAATATTTTTCCGCAAAAATACAAAAATTTTCCCGTATGTGCAAATAGTTTGCACACTCATGATATTACCTTTGCACCGAAAAATTTATGGAGAATGATTAAGATTGCAACAAGAATGAAAAAGATGAAAGAACAGAAGTTTATCGACGAAGTCATCAGTAAGATGAACAAGCAAGGCTACAAATGCCGTTTCGACGACAACCACCTTGTCATCGGCAAAAACGATTGCCAGTACGATGTCCAGATTTGGGCTGCATCGGACTCCGGCAAGCGCAGAGTTCAGTTCTTCCGTCTGTTTGGTCTCAAGGATATGGACTCTGTCCAGCCCGAAGGACTTATAATGCTTACTTCTGAATGCAACAACCACAACGACCTTACCACTACTCTCTTCCTCGAAGACCATTTTGCCTGCCGTGCCGATGCATTCATATCGTCGGCAAAGGATTTTGCAGAGGAATTTGCATTTGCCCGCAAGCAAATCGACGAAACCATACACGAGTTTAACATCAACTACAAGGCAATAAAGGAAGATTTCCCCATAAAGCCGGCACGCCGCCCCATAGGTTTCCTTGCCGACAGATACTACGACGACGAAAACAGCAATGTGCAAGAACTTGTTGCACAGGCATACAATAACTTTGCAGACGAAAACAAACAAAATGACTAACTTGAAAAAAATGACAGCTATGACAGAAATCAACTACTTGAACGAGAGAGTGTTCGACAGCGTAAAGGTTGCCCAGAAGAGAAATTACCAGTGGGGTGTTGTCGATTTGGAAGGAAACGAAATTGTGCCTTTCGGAAAGTACGATTGGATTGACGGCTTCGACCACGGACTGGCACGAGTGAACAAGCTTTGTCCCGACGGCAAGAAGTGGGGAATGATAAATATGTCTGGCGAGGAAGTCCTGCCTGTCGAATACGATTCGGTATGGAACTTCTACGGCAAGAACCGCAATTCCACGACGGTAGTGAAGGCTGGCAATAAGGCTACTGTATATTTCAGCAGTCTAAACTCCGACCTGTACGACGACGATGCCGACTTCGACAACGACGACGATTACCGCTACGGAAGTCATTATGGCGATTTTGCAGGAAGCTACGCACAGGACGAAATGGGTTACAGCGATGATGTTATCTACGATGCCTTTGAGGGTGACCCCGATATGTATTGGAATATTGACTAAAAAAATGTGCTGTGTGCAAATAGACTGCACACGACGCATTTAACTTTGCAACCGAAAAATAAAACAGAACGGATATGAAGAAACAGAACAAGGAAATGAAGAAAAACGACGAGACTATGAACAAGGAGAATGAAATCGACCAGATGAGAATATATGGTGTACACGAACTCGGAACGCCAATAATTGTTGCTGAGTTTCAGGGAGAAAGGTTGCTGTTTGTTTTGGATACGGGTTCCGACACTAATTTCCTAGATGAGCGTGTGTACGAGCATTTCAAGGACAGCATTGAGGCTACCGAAGGAAATGGCTTTGTAATAGGAGTTGAAGGCAATGAAATTCCGCGAGGCAAGCTGGTTACCGTCCCTATGCAAATTGTCAACCGGCAACTTTCGGTGAAGTTTTTCACCCTTCCGCAAGGCATGAACAGCTTCGAAATGCTAGAAAAGCAGCATGGCCTTCGCCTCCACGGAATATTGGGCACTCCGTTCATTCTCCACAACAGGCTGATAATTGACCTTACGAATGGGGAGATGAGGTTTGGAGATAGAAAAGTGGCGTAAGGGAAAAAGTTGTTATTGTAAAACAGTATTAGATTTAATAATTTTGCAAAATGTTCTTTGAAAAGGTGTTGCGGACAACTTAATTTGAAAACGCCATCTGCATCGGGTGGTTTTGTGGACAAAGTTAGTTTGTTATTTTCAGAAGGTAGATGTAATAATCTATATGTAATAGAAATAAACCCTACCATAATTTTAATATCTTAAGAAATGATATTGTCCGTGACACCTTTGATTTGAACAATATGTATAATGAATATGCCTGAAGTAGAAAACATATCAACCAAAGAGAATAAAGAAGCCTTATTAAGGGAACTAAACGCTATCAAGGAAAAACTTTATGGCGATGAAAGTTACCCTTTTACCATAAAACAACTCAACTATCATGCATATTCTAAAAATAATCCAAACAGATATTTTCAATTCCAAATTCCCAAAAAGAAAGCTGGTGAGTTTCGTACTATTACAGCACCCAATGCGGGATTGAAAAGCATTCAAAGATGTCTGAATGCAATGCTACTTGAAAAATTTACAGCACATCCTGCAGCAAAAGGATTCGTTCCTGGCAAATCAATAGTTGACAATGCAAAAGTACATCTTGGGCAACGATACATATACAATATTGACTTAAAAGATTTTTTTCCAAGCATAAAAGTAGGAAGAGTCTATGCTTGCTTGCAACTGCCACCATTTTCTTTTGACAAAAATACCGCTAGTTTGATTGCTGACTTATGCTGTCACGATGGAGTTTTGCCACAAGGTGCCCCCACTTCGCCAACTATAACAAACATAGTTTGCAAAAGATTGGACTGGCGATTAAGCAAACTTGCCCAAAGATACAATATGCGCTATTCTCGCTATGCTGATGACATTACATTCAGTAGTATGGAGAATCTATTTCACGACGATGGGGATTTTATTAAATCTTTACACTATTTTATCGACAAGGAAGGGTTCTGTATCAATGATGCAAAAACACGATTAAACAGTTATTACCAGCGACAAGAAGTCACAGGTTTGACCATAAACGAAAAGCCTAATGTGACACAAAAATATGTAAAACTTATTCGCATTGTGCTGCACAATTGGGACAAAAAAGGACTGGATTATGCAGAAAGCAAATTTCTTGAAACTTATCGTCCAACAAAAAATGTAGCAGGCAAACATCATATAGAAAACATCATCAGAGGGAAACTGGATTATCTGAAAATGGTCAAAAGTGATGAGGATTCAACGTATATGAAGTTGAATGCAAAATTTGAAAGTCTATTGTACCAAACTGCTAATAACCAAAACGAAGAACAAGAAACAATAACTGGCATAAGAACTTCAGAAACAGATGATGAAGAAATACTTGTAGAATTGGAAGAATTAGTATCTTTGTTCGAAACTTATAATCAATCATAAACTATTGTAAATCGCGCGACAATAATATGGATGAGGAAAATAGAAAGGCAATACTAAATAAGATTGATAAAATTGAACAATATGCCAAAGCAAATACTTGGTTGTTTGATGACCTTCGGAAACGATTTGGAAATGAACACAATTCAAAAATTGATGAAATATACGAGTACTGCATTGAACGAGTTATAAAAGAACAAGCCACACAGTTTTATAAATATTTCCCAATTACGGAATTAAAGAAACAACTAGTTGAGGATTATTGTCGTATGGAAAGATTTAGAAGGAAAGACGACTTCGAAGATTTTTGTTTGGCTGCATTTCAACAAGTTGAATGTATTACTAATTGGTTCTGCCTACGACCAAAATTCATTGATTTATACAATGATAAAAAGAATGAGAATAGTAGTATAGTTGACAAAGAAAAAAATCCTATCCCGATAGGTTCATTGATTATTCAATCTGAGTATGAAAAACGCAAAGAAACTCCATTGATTAAACTATTTTTCAATGAGAGAATTCGCGCTGTATTGTATTTTGTGTACTTTGGTGAAAAGACCATAAAGTATGCTTTCGATTCAAAATACAGTGAAATGAACGAATTATATCAATGCAGGAATCTAAATCACCGTGGTGGCGACCGTTCTGATTATCAGGAAAATATAGTCTCTGAAATACTTCCCCACCAATATCAATATTATCTGAAATTTACTGGATTATTAGTGGATTATATAGAACATATTAGCCGATTTATGTCTAAAAAAGAGGAATTGGGTGTTGTTTCTAGCGTTTTGCCAAGTGCCGTATATTTCAAACCTGAAAATAGTGATATTTTTATGATAGATTGCAGCAAAAAAATATGGTATAAGGTAAAAGGATTCAAGCAAGGGGATCAAGTTTTAATTGAGAGAAATGTTGTAACAAATGAACTGATAAATATCAAATTAATATAAACAAAATAAATGAAATACCCCAAAGGCAAAATTATCCATGTCGCAGAAGAATACATGTTTGTTAAATTTCCAAGTTAAGATACGATCACTTTTTAATCCATAAAAAAACTCTAATAATGAATACGTTCGAAGATCAAATAGAAGAATTTAAAACTCGTTCCGAAAAAGAAGTGTTAGACTTTTTGTCCAATTATTGGAATTTAACACCCGATGAAAATGGGGTGTTTACTATGATTGGGACATACAAAAAGGCGGACCATAAAGATAAAAATGGAAATAACTTCGCATATTTTGAAGATATTAGAAATACAGATGGAGACATTCTCTACTATCCTTTCAGAAAATTTGGAAAGGTAAAACTTTGGACTGCATGTAATAACAAACTTGAAAATCAAGATATTTGGCGCATTAGTGTAAAGTTGGCTCACAAAAAATATAGAGAGGAAAATCCTTTCACACTAACAATTGCAAGTTCTATATTCGGCTTACCATCTATGAACATTAGAGATAAGCTTGCTCGTGAAGCACAAATTCGTAAGATTTTTAAGGATACTGGATTTACTGAACGAGATGCAAAAAATACCGTACATGCTTTGCATAATATTATGGATGATTTGTATTCTAACGCTGATGACAGATTTGTATATGAGTTGTTGCAGAATGCTGATGATCAACCAGAAGAAGGGCGATCAGTATCTGTATCTTTACAATTGCTTAAGGAACATCTTCTCTTTATGCACTCTGGAAAAGTTTTTGATACTTACGATGTGGATAGTATTTGTAGCATAGGAGATAGTACTAAAAGAAAAGATAAGGAGAAAATTGGTTATAAAGGTATTGGATTCAAATCTGTATTCACAAGGTCGGATACGGTTATCATTAATTCTGGCAACTATTCTTTCGCTTTTGACAAATTTTCTCCCATTTATGGTGAAGCAGATATGAACGGCATTCCTTGGCAGTTGAAACCTATATGGCAAGAAAGATATAGATACCCGAAAGAGATAAAAGAAAACGATGCTTTCTGGAAAGAGCACGTGGGAATATCTCTTGAAATTGATGAAAACAATCTTAAAGAGTATCGAATGTCAATTGCTAAGATATTCTCACAACCAATTTTTCTCCTTTTCTTAAAGAATGTTGATAAATTAGAATATAATGAAGACAAATTGCACACTTACATTTCTAAAACTAAAGAAGGGGAAATCTTAAAAATAGAACGAGATGGAATGGTTGACAGTTCGTGGCTAATAAAAGATTATGTTATACCAATCCCTCTTGATATTAAAGAAGCTCTGCAAGACGATCGCAATGTTCCTGAAAAGTTGAAGGAAGCGACACTTACTCAAATTAGCTTTGCGGCAAAAGTAGAGGATGGAAAAATAACCAAAATAAATAATTCTGTTCTTTATGCATATCTTCCGACAACAGTTAATGACTTCGGATTTTCTTTCATTGTTAACGCAGACTTTTTGTTAGCTGCCAACAGAGAACAACTCCATGTAAAAAAAATATGGAATCAGTTTCTCTTCAATGAAATAGGCAAATATATCGTTGATTGGGTGGCTTCTTTATCAAGAAACATTCCTTCCTATCTTGAATTATTCCCAAGCAATAAATTGAAAGAAGAAGAATCCGGAACTTTATCACTATCACATTTTTTCAACAAATCGTTCGCCGACACACTAGAGAGTACAGCCTTTATCCTTAATCACAAAGGCGAACTCGCAAAGCAAGAAGAGATAATCATTGACAAAACAGGATTGTCTAATATTGTTGGCGCTGATTTGTTTTGCAAATTATTAGGTACCGACAAATTCTTGCCTTCCGAAAATATTGATAGTAAAATTTTATCAAATCAAATTTTTGAACAAGTTGAACATATTACAAATGAAATTATTCATTGCAAACTAAAAAATAATGCAGATTTGAATGAGTGGTATATACATGCCGACAAAAAAACAAAAGACATATTTAATAAATGGGTAGTAGAAAACGATTATAAAGATATAATAAATTCATTACCAATTTTCGAATTTGATGATGGATGGAAATCTCCAAATGAAATTGACAGCAATGATAAATATGTTGTGATATCTACAAAATTTTCAAATTTAAAGAACATCATAATTAAAATCGGGTTGCGTTGTTCCATTCCTTTTGACAACGAAGAATTGTATCAAATTGACGAGGCCAAGTTATTTGATAGGATTTATAAAAAAATAGTTATCCACAATGCTATTGTAACAAATCTACATCAATATAGTGAAATATGCGCAGGTGTGGGGCAAGAGGAGTGTTATTATAGTAGTTATTATGGAAGTTTGCTGTCTGATTTAAGGGATGGTAATTTTCTAACCAACGAACAAGAACAAATTTTATCACAAATCAACCCAAATTACTTTACTGCTGACGACAAAGAAATGTTAGATGATGGGTATAATAATTTTTTATTTTATGATTTTCCTAACACAATTTCACAGTTTATCGACCAAACAAGGTTAACTCCTCAAGAAAAACTTCTATTGATAAATACAGATTTTTACGGAATTGGTGAAGCAAAAATAAAAGAAATCGAACTCTTTTACAGTATAGATAATGATAATTTTTATAATGGCGGAGAACCTGCATCCTTACAAAATATGCTACCATATAGAATCGATGCTCCGAATTACATAAAACCCTATATGATTAGCGAGAAGGAAAACTTTCCTGAAATACAAAAGTATCTTATCAGTCCAGAAAATGAATTTTCAAAAGTCATAATGCCTCATTTGTCTAAAATTGTTGAACATTCTGGATGTTCATTATCAGATATAATTAGACAATATAATCTAGAAGGTAGTCAACTTCGCGATTTAATTAACGATTTCTCTTCTGATTATTCAATGAAAGAGTTGTTGCCATTTATTGAAGATTCTGACAAGAATACAAAAGAATACTTTTTGAACAGCATCAAAAAACTGGAACTGTCATCCTCTTTAACCTATAAAAAGGATTCATACGAATATCGTGTTCTTCAATTGGCATTGAAAACATTAAGCAATCCATCTGATTTCTCCTCGAAGATTTATTTCGATGGACAGTGTATCAAAGATTTCACCGTTTCGGATGATGTCATTTGCGAATACATACAAAATGGAAAACCAGTAAAAGTTAAAATGTCATTAGCAAAATTGCTACCTCAATATCAAAACCAGTCAGATTCTATTGAAAAAATAAAAGGATTATTTGAAAGTAAGAAAGATTTGGATAAGTTCTTTGTTGCAAAGCCGAAATCGGTATATGATGTACATGTAGAATTAAACCAATTTCTAAAAATTCCTGAAAGAATTTTTTCTAACTGGACAGTTAATGGTAATGCTCAACAATACTTATTTGCGACATTCTACCGTCGGCATATGAAAGGATGGTGGGATACGTATGTTCCAAAGATTGATTTAGTTAAGGAGTCACAAGAATTTGTCTATGATTTACTGTCATTTCTATGTGCTAATAGTATTTCAATAGAAGAATCTCCTTTTACATACCATTTAAAGAGGTATTTTGAAAACAAATACTTTAAATGTGATTATATATCTAAGAATGAACAATTATTACCAATTATTGAAAACTGGGCTGATAATGACGAAAAGAAACAATATTTAATAGAGAATGGAGTAAGAGAAAAATCATGTCTCGCCATACAATTCCGTAAGTTGTTTTTAGAGAACAAAACAATAGATTTTTTGAATGATTTGTCGGATGAAGATATAGCATCAGGAATTAAATTTATAGCCACTGTTGATGGATTTGATCGTCCATTTATAGGCAATTATCAGAAAGAAATTCTCCTTCGATTAAAAGAAAAGGAATGTTGTAATTTAGAGGATAATGTTGATAATAAGAGATTAAAAGAAAACTTTATAGAATGTGAATATCCAAGATATAAAACATGGGTTAATAATAGTACATTACGGATATTTATTTCTCAAAATATGATACCAAACATGATATTATATAACAATATTTTATTGCTGAATTACGATGATTACCGATGGTACTATAATGATAAAACAAAAGAATTGTTTGTCAAGGAAAACGATTTAAAAAATGTTTTGTTGGAATTCGTTGATAATGAAATGATTCCTTTTAGTATGAAAGATTACACTTCGCTATTTCCTGTCGTTTTATCAGATGATTATGAAACTTTATGTAAAGAAAACAAAGAACTGAAAGATGAAAAAGCCGACTTGATAAAAGAAAACGAAGCACTAAAAAAAATGTTGGAGCAATATAATGTTCCTACAAATAATTTAATTAATCAAAATGCAAACATACCTTATGGGATTTCATCTCCGACAATAACTAAAGTATGCGAACATGGTCTTGATGATAAAGGAAAACTTGAAGCACAATTAGAAGCACAAAAAAGATTAATCGAAGAATTCCCAGAATGGACATTTCCTAATAATTATGGTGAATGCGATGAAAATGGCAAACCATATAACTTTTCGACAATAGAAGTTGAAGACAATAATGGTATGACTATACCAATTGTTTTGAAAAGTTATAAGAATAGAGAGGAACCTTTTAAGATAAATACAGAAGAATGGGATTATTTGATTAAGGAATATGCCGTTTTATTAATATATACAGGTGATGATATAAAACGTATTTACGTTCGTGATCTTGTAAGAAAACAATCAAATATTGCAATTACATTTAGCACAGAAAATCTTGATTTAGAAGATAGAGTTAATGCTTTCGCAGATTCGTTACATTATTTTAATGAACTTCACTTTGATTTTGAAAGTTTTAATATTTCCGAGAGTGCTAAATCTGCTGCAGAATTATATCATAAAAATAAAAGAGCTTTCTTTAATAATGATGATAAACCGGAGGATAATATATGAGATATACAAGAAACGATTATGAAAAATTTTTGAATACAGAATTTGAAATACAACAAAATAATTTTGCCCAAACAATAAGTATAAAGGCTATTACTCTAAAAGAACGAGGTGATGTATTTGTGGCATTATACCTAAAAACAAATGAAAATGGAATTGCTGTTTTTAAAGTGCGCAATTCTGACAATATGCCAAGAAAAAATACTTTTTGGACAGCTGTAGATTTGAGAAGCGAAAAGGGTGATATGTCTAAATTCAAAGATTGGAATGATTTATCATGGTGCGAATTAAGACATGACTATCAAAGTGATTACTCTGATGCGCTTTGTGTATGGATTTCAAAAACAGATGACCCAAATTTTTGTTTGATTGGCATAAAACAACTTAAAGTAGAATTTGTAAAATATTTAGAGGCAGGAAAGACTATCATCGCATTTGGACCCAAAGATCCACCTTTACAATATTTGCTAAATCTGATTGATATAGTAAAAGATTCTTCAAACGAAGAAATTCAACAAATATTGGATTACAATGAAACATCAAACCAATGGAATCCAGAAAAAGTTGAAGCAAAATCTGATTTAACAACAATGTTATTGGCAGTAATGCAAAAAAATAATCATATAGTTATTCAAGGTCCTCCAGGAACAGGAAAAACTTATAGAATGGCTCAACTTGCTGCAAAATTATTGTCAGAAAATAAAAGTGTATTAGTAACAGCACTTACTAA
Source organism: uncultured Bacteroidia bacterium (assembly GCA_902776565.1). GTDB lineage: Bacteria > Bacteroidota > Bacteroidia > Bacteroidales > ML635J-15 > Bact-19. The sequence continues at coordinate 16,941 of CACYQN010000008.1, read as the reverse complement.
TCAGGCTTTAATAGAATTGGCAAAAAAAGATGATATTCAACCATATCTTTCAAAATGTAAAGTTTCTAAAACTAGTTTGACAATAGATGAAAGCAAAGAAGTTCCCAAGCTACAAAATATAAAAGACAATATGTGTAATGCATCATCAGGGCAACTCTCTTTGGCAACTTTTTATTTATCAAGTGGTTGGGCGAAAGAAGCAAATAAAAAACCATTTGACTATGTAATAATGGATGAAGCAAGTCAAGCCTTGCTCCCAATGATAGCAGCAACAATGAAATTAGGAGAAAAGATTGTGTTTATCGGTGACCAAAACCAATTGTCTCCAATTGTAGTTACAAATGAAGATTTGATAAATAAATATCAATGGAACTCTATCGTAAAAGGTTTTGAAACTATTTGCTGTAATTTCACTTTCAAGTCATATATGCTCAGCGATACATTCCGTTTGACACGACGTGGCGCAGAAAGTACAGGCATATTCTACAATAATGAATTAAGATCTGTTTCTATGACACAAACAATTCCGTCAAAATTACCACAATTAAATCAATATGGAGGTCCAATGTTTGTTGGACTGAATTTGAAAATTGGAGATAAAATACCAGAAAATGCGTTTAATTGTATTTTTGATTATGTAAGGAAAATCTATACCGAAAATCCTAAAGCTGAAATTGCGATTCTGTCAAAGTTCAGAGAATCAGTGCGCCAATTGCAAAAGTATTTTGTAATTAATTGGGTTGTTACAAAAGAATTGCCAGACAACATCCGCATCGAAACTGTTGACAGAGTTCAAGGATTGACTGTCGATTATTGTATCTTTTTTATACCGAATGCATCGCTGCGCTATTCTTTGGAAAACGAATTATTTAACGTAGCAACTTCACGTGCAAAATATAATACTATTATTGTTTCGGACAACTCCATTTTGAGTCAAAATATGTCTGAAGAAGTTCGAAAGTATTTACTAAAAGCACAAGAAGAAAAATATGCAACTTTTGAACCAACAAAATTAACTGCTGGCAACATTTCTGTTAATGTAATTGATAAGATTGACTTGTCAAAATTTGAACGGAAAAGGAAAGAAATTGTTGATGGAAAAGAAAACATTTATATCATTGATACTAACGTATTTGTCAATTGTCCAGATATTATTTCGCGAATTGGCACTAAATACAAAATTATAATTCCAGCAAAAGTACTTGAAGAACTTGACAAACTCAAACTTAATCCTAATATTGACAAAACCAAACTTAACGAAGCTGCAAAAAATATTCATACAGCATTTGTCAAAAACTTTTCACAAATGGAAGAAGCTAACTTGTCGCTATTGCCGAGCGGTTTTGACAGACGTAATCCTGATTGCATGATATTGTCTGTCGCTTTAAAATACCAAAACGAAAATCCCATTCTTTTAACTTCTGACAATATACTTCAATCAAGAGCAAGTGGATTGGGAATTACAACAATAACGCTAAAAGATTTCTTAAGAAAATAATGTCTATTTGTCAATTACTTTATCTAATCGTGATTATATTTCTAAAATCCACATATTATTAACCCCACCTATGGACGAATCCCCACTCATACTATCTGGAAAAATCTGCCCTTACTGCGGTAGGGAATCGGAACTTATAGACAGTGCCGAAATCTACAACGGCAAGTCGTATGGAAAGATGTACATTTGTCGTCCCTGCGATGCTTATGTTGGATGTCATTGGTCGTCAAACAAGGCTCTCGGTCGCCTTGCAAATGCAGAACTGCGCAAGTACAAGCACGAGGCTCACAACGCCTTTGACCAGATATGGGAAAAAAACCTGATGGGGCGTCACCAAGCTTACACATGGCTCTCGCAGCAATTGGGAACAAAACGCCACCTTACCCACATCGGAATGTTCGATGTCGATTTGTGCAAAAAGGTGATTCAACTCAGCACCGATTACATTAATGAACATACACCGAAATAAGTTCGGCATCATTTTGCCACTATAAATTTTCCCTGGAAATCTTCTCAATCCATCAACCAAAAATTCCATATCGGGATGATAGTGACGCAATTCCAATTTTGTTAAATAGTAATTAATAAAAACTCTCGATTTTATTAAATGCCACTTTATAAAAACTGCATATTTTATAAACTGTCACTTTATAAAACCCTAATACATCAGCCCCAAATTCCATATCGGTATGATATTTCCGGAGCCGAACTAAGCAGTGTGGGAATTTGCACTATAATAGTGCAAAAATTTTAAAAAATTGCACTGCTATAGTGCAATTTTGATTTAGTTGTTCGTATCTTATTGATTGTTAATGTGTTTGTTTTATATTTTGCCACGAGTGCCTAAAAATTGCAGTTCGTGGCAGATTATAGCTTTTAAATTGAGGTAGATATTTGTTAATCAATGGATTTTGTTATGAATGATAGTTTATCTCTCTAATCCTACTAGACAAAAATGCGTATATACGCAAAAATTTCGAATAGGATTTGCTTTTGATTTGAAATAGTTATAATTTTGCACTCGACAAAAATGCGTATGTACGCAAAAATTTCGAACAGTATGAATATTCAAAGACCATTGTATCTACAAAAGATTATTGACAAACAGCACAACGGTATGATAAAAATCATAACCGGGCTGAGACGAAGCGGAAAATCTTATTTGCTTTTTACCCTGTTTCGCAACTATCTGCACGATAACGGAATAGATGATTCTCACATTGTGCAAATCGATTTTGAAGACATTAACAATGAGCCTTTGCGTGACCCGTTGGCAATCCTCAATCACATAAAGCAATGTATAACAGACGGTAAGGAATATTATGTCCTGATAGATGAAGTGCAGAAACTCAACAGGTTTGAAGATGTGTTGAACACCTTATTGAAAAATCCACAGATAGATGTATATGTAACAGGAAGCAATGCATATTTACTGTCGAAAGATATAATAACTACTTTTCGTGGAAGAGGTGACGAAATCCGTATCCATCCGCTCAGTTTCAGCGAGTATATGTCGATAAAACCTGATGCTGCATTTTTAGAAAACTATTTGAACGACTACATGTATCTGGGCGGAATGCCGCAAATACAGTCGATGCGTACCGATACGGAAAAAAAGGATTATCTGCAACATTTGTTTGCAAACACTTACATTCTGGATATAAAAGAAAGGTACGGCATAAAGAACGATGATGACCTGGAAGAACTCATTGATGTTGTCGCAAGTTCTATTGGTAGCCTGACTAACCCATTGAAAATTGAAAACACTTTCCGTTCTGCAAAGAAAAGCAATATTACTCGGGACACTATCAAGAATTACCTTGATTATATGCAGGATGCCTTTATGATAGAAAAAGCGGTGAGATACGACATAAAAGGCCGTAAATACATAGATACTCCTGCTAAATATTATTTTGAGGATACCGGGTTACGGAATGCACGGTTGAATTTTCGTCAGAATGAGCCAACACACCTTATGGAAAATTTGATATACAACGAATTACGCATAAGAGGTTTTTCCGTTGATGTCGGAATGGTAACGCATAATACACGCAATGCAAACGGTGTAAGTGAGCGTGTGCAATTGGAAGTGGATTTTGTATGTAACAAGGGTTATGACCGTATTTATATCCAGTCGGCGTATGCATTGCCTACACAAGAAAAGCAAGAGCAGGAATTAAACTCTCTGAAGCACATCGGTGACAATTTCAAGAAAGTTGTCATTGTTGGTGGTATGCAGCCGACCTATCGCAATGATAATGGCATACTTATACTGAATATTTTCGATTTCCTACTTAAAAATGATAGCTTGAATATGTAAATATTTTAACTTGCTGATAGTTTATCTCCCTAATCCTACTCGACAAAAATGCGTATATACGCAAAAATTTCGAATGGGAATTGGTGTCCTGCAATTCTGAAAAACATTTCTTCGATTTTATTCATTATACCAAACAAAATTTATCTATTTTATTTTGTATACAAGATAAATTTTTTAAAAATTATCCATTATAAAAGATAAAATAACCAAGGAACAACGGGAAAATATTGTTGTGGGAGAACATAAAATAAGCGTAGTACCTGTTGCGGAATGGTTGCTGGAATTTTGATACCAAGCAAAAGTTGAATTTGTTTTTCTACTTATTTTACTCGCGCTGAATATCCTTTTTCGCGTAACATAGTTTTATTCCTTTGCCCGTATGTGCCAGAAAATGTGTATTTTTGCAAAAAATTTATCGGTATGCTTCCGAATGATAAAAATATTGCCCTTCAGACACTGATTGACCAGTACCGCGACCAAACCAAGAATGTTTTGGATTTGGAACGACTATCGATGTATGCAATCACGTATCATTCAACGGCCATCGAGGGCTGTTCGCTTACCGAATCGGAAGTAATAAATTTGCTGGATACCGACAGACCTGCACGAAACAAGGATTTTCGCGACAACCTTATGGTTTTCGACCACTACAATGCAATGCTCTTTGTTCACGAAAACGCACTGGAAAAGAGAAAGATAAGCGAAGATTTCATAAAGCAGATAAGTGCCCTTGTGATGAAAAACACCGGCAAGGAATATAATACCGTATATGGTTCTTTTGACAGTGGACAAGGAGAATACAGGCTTCTGAATGTTCATGCAGGCACTAGACGTTTCCCCGACTGCAAAAAGGTGCAACCGCTTATGGCTGAGTTCGTCGCCTATATAAACCACGAAATGTCAAATGCTGATGTTGACCCGATAAGGCTTTCGTTTGATGTGCATTTCAAGTTTGTCAGCATACATCCTTTCGCAGATGGAAACGGACGGGTTTCGCGGTTGCTTATGAACTATATACTTGCATACTATGGGTTGCCTATGTTTATGGTTTTCAAGCAAGACAGATTGAAATACATCGATGCGCTTGAGAGTGCGAGAAATAACGAGGATATGGATTTGTTCTACGGCTTTATGTACAAGCAGTATATGAAGTTCTTGAAAAAAGAAATAAAAAACAAAAAGTAATTATGCTTGAAATCTGGAAATCACACGAGTTGAAGGTTGTGGGCTTCGAAGGCGAAAGACTGCTGTTCGACGCTGCCGAGCACGGAACCCTCGAAGTTGAAAACATCGACCTCGTGAAAAAATACGAAATTGGCGAAACCGAAAGCATTTTCCTGTACAACGGTCCCGACGGCAAAGTCCATGGCTGCATGGGTAGTCCGTTTGTCGGAATAGGCGAGTTCGGAAGCCTAACCTGCGTCGCCAACACCAAGTACGGTTCGTTTCTCGACTGGGGAATCGAAAAGGACCTATTCTGCCCGTTCAAGGAGCAGAAGGTCGATTTGAAGGTCGATGAGGACTACATCGTGTATGTGTATCTCGACGAGGACACCAACCGTGCCGTTGCAAGCACCAAGTACGAAAAGTACATCGACGAAAGCCAGCGCCCGCAAGTTGATGAAAACCAGAAGGTCCACGCACTGGTGACGCGTCGCACAAGTCTGGGCTACAACCTGATAGTCGAAAACAAGTACCTGGGAATCCTGTACGCAAACGAAGTTTTCTCGGAACTGCATTCAGGCGATGAGGTGGATGTGATTGTGAAGAAAGTCCGCGACGACAACAAGCTCGACCTCCGCATGTTCCGCAACGACCACGAGGACATCGGCAACTTCGAGGACAAGATTGTAGCCTACCTCAAGAAGCACAAGGGCGAGATGAACATCTGTGACAATAGCAGTCCCGAACTGATATACAAGACCTTTGGCATCTCGAAGAAGAATTTCAAGAAGGCCTTGGGCGGATTGTATAGGAAGAGAATGGTGGAAATCGGCGAAAACGGAGTGAAATTAATAGGAAACCAGTAGCATCGCAATGCATTGCGATGTTAAAATATTGTATTTTAGCAATGACATACAACATAACAGACGAACAATTAAACGAAATAGTGAAGCGTGCGGTTCAAAAGGCATTGGAAGAACTGCAGGTTGCACCCGTGGTGAGTGAACCTGTGCCCGAATATGGCAAGAAATCTACGGAAGTAACCATTTCGCAAGCCGACGACGACCTTGCTGAAAGGACAATGGAAACAATGGCTCAGAACCTTGAGACACAAAACAATCCCAAGGTCGGCATTTTCTGGTATTCGCCAGTCAACAAAAGTCTGTTCGGTGTTATCGCAATTGACAAGGATTCTTATTCAAAGCCAAATGCTGGAGGAGGACTGATTACCTGCAAGGAGCTTCACGAGGATGTATGGAAACGAGAATTCAAAAATAAAATAAACGAAGCAGGATATTACAAAGGGGATTATAGGCAAACACCACGCGGAAGTGTCTTTTATAGTCCCGATGAAGATAAATTCTATATAATGGTCGGCAGTTGGATAAACGACAATCCCGAAGCCATTGATATTATTGTAGATAGGTACGATTTGAAAGACTGCAAGGTAGAAGTAAAGATTTCGGTGCATTGGGAAATTGGAATGGGATGGGAAAACAGATGAAAGATAGTTAATTAATTGTTGCAATATGGATGCAGAAAAGATAGATTTGTCCGTAGTCGTTTCCGTCTACAACGAGGAGCAGGGAATTGCCGATTTTTACAATGTATTGTCTGCTGAGTTGTCGAAACTTAGTTGCAACTACGAGATCTTGTTTGTAAACGACGGCAGTGCCGATGGAACTCTTGATTTGCTGAGAGGTTTCGCCTCTGCAGACAAGACGGTGAGGGTGATAAACTTTTCGCGTAACTATGGGCACGAGTCGGCAATGATTGCAGGCATCGACTATAGCAAGGGTGATTCCATAATATGTATGGACAGCGACTTGCAGCATCCTCCGCAGAAGATTGCCGAGATGCTTCGTATGAAAGATAATGGTTTTGACATAATAAGTATGGTAAGGGCGGAGCGTAAGGATGTTGGCGCATTGCACAAGATGAACTCGAGGCTGTTCTACAGACTGGCAAATAGTGTCTCGTCGGTGAAGTTGCCCGAAAATGCATCCGACTTTTTTCTTATTTCACGACCAGTTGCCGATGTGTTAAAGACCGATTTTAGGGAACGTACCCGCTTTTTGAGAGGCATAATACAGATGGTTGGTTTTTCGCACACTACACTTGAATATGTTGCACCAGAGCGCATTGCAGGGAAGAGTAAATATTCGTTCTGGAAACTGATGAAACTTTCCTTCTCTGCAATATCCTCATTGTCGAACATTCCGTTACGCATAAGTCTCCTTATGGGAATTCTATTCGGAATATTAAGCCTTGTGCTTATCATTTATTCCATAGTAATGCGGTTTATGGAGACTCCTGTTTCGGGATACACCACCCTCATTGTCTTCTTGTGCGCTTTTGCGTGCATATTGTTCTTTGTGCTAGGCATCATTGGCATGTATATAGGTTACATATTCGACGAAGTAAAGCAGCGTCCGGTTTATATTGTCAAGGAAATTATTGAGGAATGAAAAATATAAAGTTAACGAAGGACCAGGGAATATTGTTGTTTTTGTTCGCAATTACAATAATAATAACACTTGTGCCATTCTTTAACGTAGGATTCACAACAGACGATGACTTTCAGTATTATATAACAAGTCTCAGAGGCACAGATTTTTGGTGGCAGGACGCCAAATGCTATGCAAACAATGCTGGAAGGTTCTATTTTTTGCTGGTAAAACCAATATACTATATTCCGTACCTAGTTGACAATTTCTACTACACCAAAATAGTCCAGTATGTTACTCTGCTTGTATCATACGGATTGTTTGCATATTTTACGTATCGCATATTCAAGTCAAAGAATCTCAGTTTGATAGTATTCCTGTTCTTGTTGTCCAATACAATGCTAACTTCATTCGAGGCATATCCAACAGCATCGTATCCGTTCTATTTTACATTCAGTTTGATACTATGTTTGACATCTATGCTGTTGTTTTTCAGGTATAGGGACACAGGGTGTTACGGTTATGCAATATTTGGTGGGGTGCTTTACTTTGTTACATTGGTGTTTTATGAAACCTATATTGTATTCATCTCGTTTTTCTGCCTTTACATATTCATCAGGAATGTAAATAAGTATGGGTTCAAATTGGTATGGAAAGAAAAAACACTCTACAAGGAACTTTTGCCGTACTTGTCGGCAATTGTATTGTATGTGGTGCTTTACTTTGGGTGGAGAGCGGTCGTAGCATCAAATTCGGTAGAAAATTTTTACGAAGGTTCTTCTTTCGCAGATAGTTTTAGTTTGTCGAACTATTGCAATTTGTTGTGGAAAATGACCTCGTTTTGTTTTCCATTCCAGTCGTGTATGAGGTTGCGGGGAGTTTTGGGATATGATACCTTAATGACAGACGGCGTATTCAAGAACCTATGGTTTATAATGTCAAATTCAGACCTTATATTGTTTGTTAACGCAATTTTCCAATCGACGTTATTCATATTAGTAGTTAAAAATGTTGATTTGAAATTATTTAGGAAAAGGAAAATACTGTTGGCGATGCTCATTGCTGTCGTAATAGCCCTGCTTTCCCATTCTATTCTAGGCATTGCTAGTAAATATAATTCTGGGGACTGGATTGCGTCAAGCAATTGCTATGTTTCAACGTTTTACTCATATTTTGCGATAATGCTGTTTATGGCATTGGTGGCAATTTTAATCCTTAAACTGGTCGAAAGAACTCAAATAATTAAGAGAATATTATATGTTGCCATGTTTGTCTTTGTTTTTCTAAGTTCTATTGTTGTCGGTTTCGCGAATTCGCGTATGAGCAATAGTATGGCGGTAATATGTAACTATTTAAAGGTGATGGATTATGCCATGGAGCAAAATGTTTTTGACAGAATTGAAGAAAACTCCATCATATATTTTGATGTAGACGAATACCATATAACTTATTTGTATAGATACATAAAATTCAGGCAGGACCGTAAATTTATTTGGGAGAATTCTCCTGATGGACTAGAAGAGGTATTTGTTGAACATCCTGATGCCCAATTATATTATGTCAGATTTGAGAAAACAGAAGAACAATCGGAAGTGTTATTTTCTGTTTCAAAGATTCGTATGCAAGGTTTGGACAAGGGAAATGTTGATATTGGAAAGTTTGATGCGGTTTCGTCGGATTTGTTCTACTATTCGCCATCGAAGCAGTTCGTTTTGATGTATGAGTCGAGAGATTTTGGCACGACTTTGTTTGATGACAGGTATGTTTGCATTTCACAAAAGGGATTAAATGTGGCAAGGATAATTAGGACTGGCGATGGTATGTTTACTGGGATAAACATGACAGGGAATTTCAATCCGCGTAAGTTTTGTATCAGCAATATGTCGTATGACGCTGAAATGGAGATAGATAAGTCGATAGAAACTACCACGGTAGGTGAATGCGCTGAAAGGATACGTTCGGATGAAGGGCGTATGGAAGAATTGGTTTTGAAGTCCGATAGTACTTCGCTTTCATTGGACGATTTGATTCTTTTTGAGGCTGAAAGTGAATGTTATAAGGAATATATTGTTTCCAAGTATTTAAAAACTATTAATAATACGCCGTATTGGAGAAAAGATATTGAAGAAAAAGCAGCAATAAGTGGTTTCCCAGTAGAGGAAATGGTGTATAGGGATGCTGTTTGGATGTATGAGAATTATGATAAACGAAAAATAGACGAGGTCAATGCCTTGTTAATAAAGAAATAAAATCTAAAATCGAGTTATGGGAAACATTGTAGCAATAGTAGGAAGACCGAATGTTGGAAAATCGACATTCTTCAACAGATTGATAGAACGCCGCGAGGCGATAGTGAACGATGAAAGCGGTGTAACACGCGACCGCCTTTATGGACATTGCTTCTGGAACGGGAAGACATTCTCCGTTGTCGATACCGGCGGATATGTTGAAAATTCGACAGATGTGTTCGAGCGCGAAATCTCAAAGCAGGTGCTGATAGCCATCGAGGAGGCCGACGCCGTGATGTTTATGGTTGATGTCGATATGGGTCTCACCGACCTCGATGTCGCCGTTGCCGACATTCTTCGTTCGTCGAAGAAACCTGTTTTCCTTGTGGTCAACAAGGTCGATTCCAACAAGAAGATTGTCAACAGCTACGAGTTCTACAACCTTGGACTTGGCGAATTGTATTGCATTTCGGCTATTACAGGAGCCGGCACAGGCGAATTGCTTGATGCTGTTGTAAAGGCCTTGCCCGACAAACCAAACGACGAGGAACTTGACCTTCCGCGCATAACGATTGTCGGTCGGCCCAATGTCGGCAAGTCGTCGCTTACCAATGTGCTCATAGGCGAGGAACGAAACATCGTCACCAATGTTGCAGGCACCACTCGCGACTCCATAAACACACGCTACAACAAGTACGGCTACGATTTTATGCTTGTCGATACGGCTGGTGTACGCCGCAAGAGCAAGGTTTCCGAAGATTTGGAATTCTACTCGGTGATGCGCTCTATCCGTGCCATCGAAAATTCAGATGTCTGCCTGTTGATGATTGACGCCGAGCAGGGATGGGAGTCGCAGGATCAGAACATACTCAACCTAATCCGCAAGAACAAGAAGGGCATTGTCATCCTTGTCAACAAGTGGGACTTAATCGAAAAGGACAGCAATACGCTCAAGGAATACCGCGAGTTTATTCAGGAAAGGATTGCTCCGTTCAACGATATTCCAATTCTTTTCATCTCAGCGCTCACCAAGCAGCGCATCAGCGATGTGCTCAGCACTGCAATGCAGGTTTACGAAAACCGCATCCAGCGCATCCCTACCGGCAAGCTCAACGAGATTATGCTCGAGGCTATCGAGAATTTCCCGCCGCCATCAACCAAGGGCAAGTACATCAAGATAAAGTATGTCACCCAGTTGCCAACGCCTACTCCAGTATTTGCCTTCTTCGCAAACCTGCCGCAATACATCAAGGAGCCTTACAAGCGTTATCTGGAAAACCAGCTTCGCGAAAACTTTAATCTTACGGGTGTGCCTATTGTACTGGTATTCAGGGATAAATAGAATTATTTCTATCTGCTGTAATGAAGAAATTTTTCAAGGAATATTTCAACTTTTCGAAGCGTGAGCAGAATGGGCTTATCGTGCTGTTTGTCCTGCTGATAGCAATTATCGGCACAAATATTTTCGTATCGGCGCGAAAGCAAAGCCAGAAGGTTGACTTCAGCGACTTCGAGACTGAAATTGACAATTTCCTTGTTTACCAGCAGACACATTTCGATGACAGCGAATTGTTTGCCTTCGACCCAAATACGGCTTCACGCGAAGATTTGCTCCGCCTCGGACTTTCGCCAAAGTCGGTGAACGGAATTATGAACTACCGCGACAAAGGCTACAAGTTCTACAAGCCCGAAGACATTACGCGCGTACGCACCCTGAAACCAGAAGAATACGAAGTTATCAAGGACTACATAGTTATTGAACGCCAGTCATATAGCAAAGATTACAATCACGATAATAACAGTTATAAATACAGCAACTATGAAGCTGGAGGACAGACGGAACTTTTCGAATTTGACCCAAACACCGCCACAAAGGACGAACTTGAACGACTGGGATTCAAAACGTGGCAAGCAGAAAACATCGTGAAATACCGCAACAAGGGCGGACATTTCAAGCAACCGTCTGACATAACCAAGATTCATGGTGTGGATGCCGATTTTGCCGAAAAGCTTATACCTTATATAAAAATTGAATCACATTCTCAAATTGCTGGTTATGACATACTTGTAAACATAAATACAGCCTCTGCTGGTGATTTTCAGATGCTTAAAGGCATTGGAGAAGCATACTCAAAGCGCATAGTCGCCTACCGCGAGAAACTTGGCGGATTTGTTTCTGTGGAACAGTTGCGCGAAGTTTACGGTATGACAGAAGAACTATACAATAGCATCTCTGAAAACCTTGAAATAAAGGGCGAACCAGTTAGGACAATAAACATCAACACTGCCGACTTCAAAACATTGGTTTCGCATCCTTACATCGACAAAAATATCGCAAACGCAATACTCAACTACCGCGAATTTGCCAAAACCATAAAGTCAACCGACGAACTTGTCAAGCAAAAAGCCTTGTCGAATAGCGAATACGAGAAAATCTCAAAATATATTTCGGTAGAGTAAATAGGTACAGCCCCTCTCCTACTTCTTCGAAGTCATTATGTCCAATACATAATGGTCGGTTTCGTTCATGCCGCTGGTGCCAATAAGAGTAAGGTTTCGGATGCAGTCGTCAACATCGTTGTCGATAATGCCCTCGACGCACGAAACACAATGGTTTTCCATAGCCAGCATCGACGAAAAAGCAGCCGACGAAATTCCAGTGGCAATCTTCAGCGAACAGCTCGGCTTGGCACCATCGCAAATCATTCCGGTAATGTTGGCAATCATATTCTTTACAGAATAGCAAATCTGCTCGTAGGTTCCACCCATCAGGTAGGTTATGCCGCAGCTAGAACCAGTAGACGCAACCACACAGCCGCACAAAGCCGACAGACGGCCAAGGCTCTGCTTAATGTAGATTGATGTCAAGTTACTGAGTATCAAGGCACGGATAAGTTTTTCCTCTGGCTGTTGAGTATCGCGGGCATAAATGCACACTGGAACTGTGGTAGCAATGCCTTGGTTTCCACTGCCGGAGTTGCTCATTACAGGACTCGGACAGCCAGCCATGCGGGCGTCGCAGGCAGCTGATGTATATGAAACTATATCCTTGAAAATGCCGTTGCCAAAAAGCGCATCGTGCTGATGTCCGTGCAACATCTTGCCCAAGGTGTGGCCAAAATTATTATTGAACGACTCCTCGGCAATGGACATGTTCATCTTGCCAGCCTCGAGAATGAATGAAATCTCGTCAATAGGAGCAGTTGTTGCAAAATCGTAAACCTTGCGCATACTCAACTGGCAACATTCCGAATCCTTGCATTCCGAAGAGTCAACTTTTTTCTCGAATATTACCTCATCGTTGCGCGAAATGTGAATGAAATTTGTATGTCCGCAAGCAATTATAGCCTTGGCCGAATCGTTTCCAGCACAGCAAATTGCCTCGATGTAGAGTTTTTCGGTGATTCCGGTCTTGCGCTTAATGCTTATACGCTTTTCGTCAATCATCTGCTTGCCGTTGGCAATTGCGTCGGCGTTAACATCCTTCAGCACTTCGAGACCGTATTCCGACTTTCCAACCAAGGCACCCAGCGCAATAGAAATAGGCAGACCAATCATTCCAGTACCGGGGATACCAACGCCCATTGCATTTTTCAGCACATTGTCGCTCAAAAGGACTTCAATCTTTTCGGGAATTGTGCCAAGCGTTTCCTTTGCCTTTGCCACAGCCAATGCCACTGCTACAGGTTCGGTACAACCGATTGCCGGAACTACCTCGTTCTTAATAAGGTCGATAATCTGTTTTCTTTCCGTTGCGTCCATACAAAAAAATTTTTTGCAAAAGTAAGGTTTTTGGAAATATGGCGGGCAAATGAAGGAATGTTTTTGGAAAATAAGTCTATCGTACAACCCAATTTTCTATTCTTATATTTGGAATACGCTCAAAATGCTTTATATTTTCAGTTACCATAATGAGATTGTAATTGGTTGCTGTAGAACCAATCAGCAAATCAAAATCGTCAATCGACATACCTTTGCTTTCAAGATATGCTTTGTTTATACCATATGTTTCAATGGCATTGTCTACTGGTAGTACAATGAAATTTTTTGAAATAAGTTCAACATCTTTCATTCGTTCATCTTTTCTGTCGCTTTTTGCCGCACCGTAATATAGTTCTGCTAAAGTAATTACAGATATACAGCAATGTTCCTGTCCAATTTTTTGTATATGTTCCCTTATCCCATACTTATTCTTTAGCAGGAATATACAGATGTTAGTATCAAGCAAATAAATATCATTCATAATTCTTCTATTTGCCTTGTTACATTATGAAATCTAGCATTTCTTATCATTTCTGCTTCTTCATCGGCAGAAAGTCCGTCGGTTTCCCATGCACCACTGAGACATTCTAGCCAGTTGAGGTCGCTTGGCTTATCAGAATGATGTAAATCAACAGGAGTACATAGCAATTTAATTGCGAGACACTTCTTCACTTCAGCATTAAGGTCGTTAAGCCTATAGCTAAGAAATATTTTTTCGGCTATGTTCTCTGCTGCAAGCATATTTTTAGTATTTATTTTGTTCGTGGCAAAAATAAACATTTAATCAAAAGGATAAAAATATTTTTTGTCATTTCCTTTTTATTCCATACATTTGCCGTTGGTTTGGTGAATAACCAAGCCGTACATATTGATTAACGAAGCGTTATGCTCGTCTTGTTAGTAGAAATGTGAGAAACTTCTATCAGGGACAAGAGAGTGTAATAATTCGCGCTATAGCGTGGATTGTTATATCTACATCTTTCCCACAGGTAATTCTCACAACCTCTACTAAAAGAAGTGGTATATCAGTGCCACGCTTCTATTATGTAAAATTGTCCATTTGGTACTGGTGGGCGAAAGAGGTTGCGCCCGACACGGATTAGGGATACAAAAATGAAAATTTGTATTTTTTACAAAAAAGCAATTTACAAAATGAGTTTTTTATTAGGTATCTTATTTGCTCTCAACGCAAATGCACAAACAGAGATAACCAATCTGAACTTTGAGAGTTGGAATGGAACAGAGCCATCAAACTGGACAACTTCAAATGAACTTTCAACAGATGGTGGTGGTGTACAGACAGCATTCAAAGAAACAACAAATCCTGGCGAAGGGTCCGCTTCACTTAAACTTGTAACAGGCAGTTGCCCAGAATGTCCTAATTTCCAAATTGGAGGATTTATGGGTTTTGGTGGAATTTCACTACCTTTTCCAAATCCAGTTGGCGGTTTCATACAACTTGGAGAATATGGCGAAGGTGTTCCTTACAATAAGCGACCAGTTTCTGTTGATTTCATTTACAAAGCAAAACCAATGGGCAACGATGCTGCATGCTTTCACATTCAACTTACTAGGTACAACAATTCTACAAATCAAACCGATACAATTGGGGAATGCTATTTCGAGGTTAGCAATACTATAGATGAATGGACACAAATGAACATTCCTTTTGCGTACTCATCACCGCTTGCACCCGATACAATCAATATCCTGATTACATCAAGCGTTGGTTCTGTCCCAGACTATTCCGCTATGTTTCCCGGATTTCCTTCTCCATCGCAACTTGGCATACCTTCACCCGTTGCAGGTAGCGAATTCCATATCGACGGAATAGTTTTTAATATGCCTTCATGCGACGGCTTTTCAGTAAATGTGACAGGAACCAATGAAACATCTATAGGTGCAATGGACGGTACTGCTACAGCTACTCCAAATGGAGGAACTTCGCCATACACTTACATTTGGAACAATCTTGCCACAACTCAAACAATAAACAATTTACCACCAGCAACATATTTTGTTACGGTTACCGATGGAAATGCTTGTCAAAAGGTGGGCAAATACACGGTAAATCCAGCTGGGTGCAATATATCTGTAAATGTTACTGGAACAAATTCAAATAGCAATTCAATATTCTCTGGTACAGGCTCAGCAACAGCTAATGTCACTGGTGGCAATCCGCCATATAGTTACACTTGGAACAATGGAGAAGAGACGCAGACAATTACAAATCTTGCAGTTGGTGCATATTCGGTATTAGTCGAAGAAATTAACAATTCAGGATGTGTAGCTTGGGGATTCTATACTGTTTATGGTCCAAATGGTGCAGCAGTAGAAAATGAATTTATAGGCTCAATAAAGATGTATCCTAATCCAACTGATGATTTCATAAATGTTAATGGAGATGTTGAAATTACAGAAGTATCCATTTATGATGGACTTGGAAGACTTGTAACACATAGCAATATTTATGATACATCTGCTAGCATTAATGTATCATCGTTTGAAGCAGGAATATACATTGTGCTCATAAATACTGAAAAAGGAATTCTCGAAAGTAAATTCATAAAGGAATAAGAGAATTTATTACACGAAAAAGGAATGTGTTTAATTAAAAATGCATTCCTTTTTTTATTATAATTAATTTATATTCAATTAAATACAATTTTCTATTGACAAAAATTGCGTACATACGCAAAAATTTTCAATGAGTGTTTTGCGACTCATAAATTATTGAATCAGGCAATTTTCCTTTCATCGTGAGCCGCAAATTGTGAAAAATATGGGGTAGTTGAGCCGCAAGAAATATGTGTGAACACAAATTTTCTTAGTACATTTTTATGAAATTGAGAAAAATTGTATCTTTGCAAATGAATACTAATTTAAAAATTATGGCAACATATACTATCACATTGAATGAACGCACTACTAGTGGAAAAGCATTGATAGAATATCTTAATGCATTGGGAATCTTAATGCATAAAGTATCTGCCAAAGAAAAAAGTAGTTATTTGAGTTCGCAAGAAGACAAATTGGCTGGGCGCATAGAAAAATTTTCTTCGTCTGAAGAAATGTTCGAATCTTTAGGCATTTAGTCTTATGTACGAAATTAGAATGACTAAAACTTTCCGCAAGGATACTGAAAAGTGTCGTAAACGCGGATATGATATGGAATTACTTAAAAAAGCTATCCGTATTCTTGAAGCCGATGGTAAATTGCCAGAAAACTATCGCCCACATAAATTATCAGGTGACTATGAAGGATGTTGGGAATGTCATTTAAAAGGTGATTGGTTGCTTATTTGGGAACAAAACGATACAGAACTACTTTTATTATTCACAGGAACAGGAACACATTCCGATTTATTTGGATAATACTTTAGACTTTAAGACTTTTCTGATTTTAAACTGTCAGCCTCCCTTTGTTAATCCAAATGTTGAAAAAATAGCATAAGATTTTTATGTATTTTGCCGTGCAGAATGTAGTTTTGCACAAAAATAAAATTTACGACAATGAAAAGC
>CACYQN010000007.1 GCA_902776565.1 uncultured Bacteroidia bacterium | reverse complement strand
AGAAGTGATATGATGAGTCTTTTTTTCATAACTTTTGACGATATTTGTGTGATTATTCACAAGTTATTTCTTCCTGATATTTAATTATATCAGCGTGCCTTACTATTAATTCGTATGTTCCAGCTTTTATGTTATCGATTGAATAGTTTACATCAACGGGACATACACAATTAGCAGCATACGAATTTTCTTTAAGATTCAAATCAATAGTCTGATTATCAACTGTTAACTCAGAAAAAATGCTATCCATAGCGCAATTAACACGAAAATTTTCTATAGTTAACGACAGAATACCATTTTCATAATTTGTTGACACTATTGGGTCGTACCCATCCCTTTGTCCTGAATGACAACCCGAATACGACAATGTTGTATTGTGAGTTACTGGCGTAGTTTCTCCCTGCGGATTGGTGGCTGGGGTTTCTGTTGTTTGCGATGCAACTATTGTATTTGTCGGATTTCCAGTTGTGTCTTCCTTTTCGCAACTAACAAATGCTATCACGCCCATTGCTGCAACAAGCAGTGATATGATGAATGTCCTTTTCATAACTGTTTTTATTTATAGTTCAATGGTGCAAAAATAGTTTTTTTTTAGACCGCATATAAAAAATATGATTTTTTTTCTTGTCCGTTGCACGGCTCTTTCATTTAACCGCCCCCTGAGCCTGTCGAAGGGTAAGGTTAAATGAAAGAGCCGTAGTCCGTCGTAAACTGCGCGGTACGGATAGTGCCTGTTCACCTATCCGCCTTCAAGTCTTTTAGTCTTTTCTTCATTTCGTCCATCAAATGTTTTTTACGACCTGCAATCCATTAGTGATTTATTTTGTACTTTTACGCCAAAATTTTTGCACCGATGATTGACGTACAGAAAATAACAAAGTCGTATGGTAGCCTACAGGTATTGAAAGGCATCGACCTGCACATAGAAAAGTCGGAAATTGTGTCGATTCTTGGAGCCAGTGGCGCAGGCAAAACCACTCTGCTTCAGATTGTTGGCACACTGTTGAAACCCGATTCGGGCAAGGTCGTAATCGACGGCATTGACACCTTTTCGCTTGGCGAAAAGAAGCTTTCAGAATTCCGAAACTCGCACATCGGATTCGTGTTCCAGTTCCACCAGCTTCTGCCCGAATTCACCGCTCTGGAAAATGTCTGCATACCGGCTTTCATAGGTGGAAAAGGCAAGAAGGAAACACGCGCACGTGCTATGGAACTGCTTGAGGCTCTGAATGTCCGTGAACGTAGCGAACACAAGCCGTCGGAACTGTCGGGTGGCGAAAAGCAACGTGTGGCAATTGCCCGCGCCTTGATAAACAACCCCTTGGTGGTGCTTGCCGACGAACCATCGGGAAACCTCGACTCGCACAATGCCCGCGACCTATACAAGATTATCTTCGACCTGCGCGAAAACTTCAAGCAGACTTTCGTAATAGTTACCCACAACGAGGAACACGCGCGCCTTACCGACCGTATGTTCACCATTTCCGACGGAGAGATACACTGATGAGATTCTTCTACGACAATACCATTTCGGGCGAATTCCACACTCTGAGCGAGGAGGAGTCAAACCATTGCGCACGTGTGCTACGGCTGAAGGCTGGCGACGAAATCTTCATTGCCGACGGACAGGGAAATTTGCACCGTTCGCTTATCGAAACTGTTGACCATAAGCGCACTACGGTTAAAGTGGTTGAAACAATCGCCGAATACAACAAACTTCCGTATCGTCTGCACATAGCCGTTGCACCTACCAAGAATATGGACAGGCTTGAATGGTTCCTCGAAAAGGCTACCGAAATTGGCATTTCCGAAATCACGCCCATAATCTGCCACAATTCGGAGCGCAAGGTTGTGAAGGCCGACCGTATGAACCGCATAGTGGAAGCAGCAATGAAGCAGTCGTACAAAGCTTATCATCCGATAGTTAACGAGGCTGTGAAGTTTGCCGACTTTGTGAAGAACGACAGTTCGGAACAAAAGTTTGTCGCCCATTGCGAAGACGATGGCAAACGCATTTACCTTGCCGATGTGGTGAAACCGAAAACTTCTGTCACCGTTCTCATTGGTCCCGAAGGCGACTTTTCGCACGAAGAAATAGAAATGGCGTTGAAAACCTATATGCCTGTAACCTTGGGCGTTAGCCGTCTGCGTACCGAAACCGCAGCATTGGTGGCCTGCGATATTGTGTCGATTGTAAACCAATTGACAATTAATAATTAATAATGGACAATGGATAATTGACAATTGATAATGTGGCAATGCCTAATCAGCTGCTTAATGCTGTGCATTGTGCGTAATCGGAGTTCTAATCTGCGGAATTTTTAGTTCACGTAGCGAAGCAAGTTATGTCGCTTATGCTATGAAACATATAATCGGTTTGTGTTTATATAGTTTTTCTTGTTTTTTTACAAAAGTATTTGTGTGTTGGAAAGATTTGTTATGTTTGCGACAAAATATTATTAACTTTTTAAATTAAATGTTTATGAAGAATTTAATTTTTGTAGCAACGGCAATCTTGCTTGCATTTGCATTTACATCGTGTGAAAAGGACGGACAATACAAGCCGAAGAAGAGAATTAGCAAAGTCTATAGTTTAACCCCACATTCTCCAGAAAAACACTTAGAATGTGTATGGACTTGGGATGACAAAAAATTATCAAAAATTGACTATCTTTTTTGGAATGGGGATTTGGATTGGACAGAAACTTTTAAATATGATAGTAAAAATCGTATAGAACGAGTTGAAGATCTTGAGGGCAATGAGTATGTCCAATACAAATATGAAGGGAATAAGCTTAAATGTTTGGAATATTATAGTGAGGGCGAACTTTGGCAAACTTCCACTTTTACGTATGATGGAAATAAAATAAGTAAAATGGTTATAGTTAGTAAGGACAGTGATATAATTATGGATAAAAAAGCAAGATTCAGTTTGATTCCGAAGGAATTTAAAAATAAAATTTCTCCTAAGAACGATGGTTCCGATTCTGAATTTAGTATAGAACTGACATGGGATGGTAACAATGTTTCATATTTAAAGACGACATATGCTTATAGCGACACATACGGCTATTCATACACAACTGTAGAAGAATGTAATTACACATACGACAACAAACTAAATCCAATTAAAGGACTATGGAACATAGCTAGTATGACAGATGAAGAGAGTATAATGCTCCTAGGGGTATTTTCAGAAAACAACATAACATCTGTGACATTTAAGTCAACAGACACTTATACCGAGAATGGTCAAACAGAAACTGATACATATACGTTTGTAAGAAATTATAACATTGCGTACGATGGAAAGTTCCCGACAGAAATCATGTTAACGGGTAACGAAGAGTCGTCTGGTTACACATATACGACGTATTATGAGTACGAATAGAATGTTCAACTAAAATCAACAAAAGGAGGCTGTCCCACAAAAAGACAGTCTCTTTTTGTTTAAAGAATCGCCTAATCCTTTGCAAACTTTTATTTTCGACTTTTAACTTCCCCAATAATTATTACAGAGCTGAAGGTTGATAATGGACAATCTGTGGCGATGCGGTGCGCCACGTCGCTATAAATCAAATCATCAAATCTTCAAATTCTCCAATCGTAAATCGTCCTTCGTAACCTTTAGCTCGGCCTTGCCAAATCGTAAATATATTGTATCTTTGCGCTTTCAAAAATTGATAAAAACATAACGATGGAAGAAATAATCACAAAATTACCTTACAAGGTAGCCGATATGTCCCTCGCAGAATGGGGACGCAAGGAAATCGAGATGGCAGAAAAGGAAATGCCGGGACTTATGAGCATACGCCGCAAATACGCAGCTGAAAAGCCCCTGAAGGGCGCAAGAATCTCAGGTTCGTTGCACATGACAATACAGACTGCCGTTCTTATTGAAACATTGGTCGAACTTGGTGCCGACGTGCGCTGGGCAAGCTGCAACATCTTCTCGACTCAGGACCACGCAGCAGCCGCAATTGCAAAGGCTGGCGTTCATGTTTTCGCTTGGAAGGGCGAAACCCTCGAAGAATACTGGTGGTGCACATTGCAGGCATTGTCGTTCCCGGGCGGACTTGGTCCAAACCTGATAGTTGACGATGGTGGCGATGCTACTTTGTTGGTACACAAAGGCTATGCAGCCGAAAACGATGCCAAGACCTTGGATTTCGTTCCTTCGTGCCACGAAGAAAAGGCAATTCAGGAAACCTTGAAGGCTATGCTGGCTGCCGACAACCAGAAATGGCACCGCACAATTGCCGAACTCAAGGGCGTTTCGGAAGAAACAACCACTGGCGTTCACCGTCTGTACCAGATGATGGCAAAGGGCGAACTGCTCATCCCTGCAATCAACGTAAACGACTCGGTTACAAAGTCGAAGTTTGACAACCTATACGGCTGCCGCGAATCGTTGGCCGACGGTATCAAGCGTGCTACCGACGTGATGATTGCCGGAAAGACAGTCGTTGTTCTTGGCTACGGCGATGTTGGCAAGGGTTGCGCCCGCTCGATGCACACCTATGGAGCAAGGGTTCTCATTACCGAAATTGACCCGATATGCGCTCTGCAGGCCGCTATGGAAGGCTACGAAGTTACAACAATGGAAGAAGCTGTCAAGGAAGGTAACATTTTCGTTACCACCACTGGCAACTGCGACGTTGTTACTCTCGAACACATGAAGCAGATGAAGGACCAGGCAATAGTCTGCAACATCGGTCACTTCGACAACGAAATTCAGGTTGACCGCCTCGAGAACTGCCCGGGCGTTGTAAAGACCAACATCAAGCCGCAGGTTGACAAATACACTTTCCCGACTGGAAATTCAATCTTCCTGCTTGCCGAAGGCCGTCTCGTAAACCTTGGCTGTGCAACTGGACACTCGTCATTTGTAATGAGCAACTCGTTCTCGAACCAGACTTTGGCTCAGCTCGACCTCTGGAAGAACAACTACAAGGTTGATGTTTACCGTCTGCCTAAGTACTTGGACGAAGAAGTTGCACGCCTTCACCTCGACCAGCTTGGCGTTAAGCTCACAAAACTTACGCAGAAGCAAGCCGAC
Organism: uncultured Bacteroidia bacterium; assembly: GCA_902776565.1. Classification (GTDB taxonomy): domain Bacteria; phylum Bacteroidota; class Bacteroidia; order Bacteroidales; family ML635J-15; genus Bact-19. Next base: position 187,332 of record CACYQN010000007.1, on the reverse strand, counting down.
TACATCGGTGTTCCAGTTGAAGGTCCATTCAAGGCTGACCATTACAGGTACTAAGATACGAATTAAACACTGCAAAAGGCTGTCTAGAATGTTCTTTGACAGCCTTTTTTTTTACAAAAATGGCAGCCTTTTGACTGCCATTACCTATGTCAAACTAAAATTTTATTACGGTAAGTCGGTAAGTATCTGACCGCCTTCGTAGTCAACACCGTTGTATGTTCCACCGCTTTCGAGCCATACATTGCCACCGGCACAATTTGTGAATGTATTGTTGCTGTGTGAGATGCGACCCATAAGTTCAACATCGTCCAAGGTAATTCCATAGTGCAGGCTCTTGCCTATGGTGCAGTTGGTAAGTGTAAGGCGCGACTGACTGTATACGCAAATGCATCCGCCGTGGAATGATTCGGTGTCTTCACCGCAGTTGAGCACTGTGCAATAGTTCATAACAGATGCCTGCTTGGTGCTGTGATACTTTATACCAATCCAATAGCTGTCCTCATCTTCCACTCCACGGAAAATAATAGGCTTTTCGGCTGTACCGTCAGCAATAAAAGTGCTGTTTTCGTCCATATCAATATTTTGACCTGGTCTTATGTAGAACTGTGTACCTGGTTCTATGGTAAGTTTATAACCGCCATCGAAATGTAAGCCATATTCAAGACAATAAGGTATTGGCATAGCCTTTATTGTGGTGTGGTCTTCCATACTGATGTCGCGGCATCTTGCGTCAATAAAGTTATGTCCGTTGCTTACGAAAGTGTTGTTGGCAGTAAGGTCGAGCAAGTTTACCCAGTATTCGCCAACAATAGGATATTGTGCACAGTTCTTTATTGTGTTGCCTTCGAAAGCAGTTAGACGTGTGCCGTATTCCATAACAAGTCCATAGCCGAGGGAACCGTCGATTGTGCAGTTGCGCATTGCAAGTTTTGCATCATAAACGTCAATGACACCATCCCATACGTAATCGCTGCTTCCGCCGCGGAGGAACTGTACGTATTCCCAAACGTTGTCGTTGCGCTTCGAATGGATTTCGATTCTGCCCCATGAGCCATTGTTAGGATTGTTTAAAGGACCTACAAATTTGATGGGTCTGTCGGCAGTACCAACCATACGCAAACCTGCATTTTCGTGTACTGTCATACCACCATTTTCGCCTGTGAACATAATTGTTACACCTGGTTCAATGGTAAGCAGAGCGTTGCCTTCAATGTTAATCCAGCCTTCAACGATGTAGTCAACTTCGAGACCAAGGTCTGGCCAAGTAGTGTTTTCGCTAATGTTGTCGCTGAAAGTTACCGATGAGCCGTTTCCACCTTGTCCGCCACCATTGGGATTGTTGGAGAAGATTGCTTGATAGGTCTTGTCGCCGTTTACTATAACGGTACGCGGGTTGTCGGTGTTTTCGTCGTCCCACTTGATGAAATAGTAGCCGGCTGCCGGGATTGCTGTGATTACAATTTCCGAATTTGCAAGGTAGGTGCCTGTACCTGCAACGGTTCCCCATTCGCTGTTGTTAGAGGTCACTGTGATTGTGTATTCTTTGATACAAGAATTCATGGCTAATATTCCAATAAGGAATGCCATCGCGATAATTAATAATCGTTTCATACTATTTAAGTTTGTTAAAATTAGACAATTATGCATTATAACTTTATCAAAACAAATATCTTGCCGAAGGGAATTTTATGCAATCCCCCAAATGGGGGATTTTTTTGACGACTTTTTATTCTTTTTTTGACAGTAAAAGCTATATTTTTGCACAATGTTAATGGAAAGGTTTTTTGTACATATTCTCGCTTTGCTATGGCTGTCGGTTGTGTGTTTGGCTGGATACGGTCAGTATTCCGACCATCGTAACAGGAATGTCGATTCGCTCGAGATGGTGCTGAACGGCAGCAATCCGCCCCAAGGACAAGAACTGATGAAGGCGTACAACAACTTGATGTGGGGCTATCTGAATACCGATGGGGCAAAGTCGCGGCAATATGCCCTAAAGGCTATCGACCTGTCGTACGAGGAGAATATGCTCAACGCTCGTGCCGATGCCCTGCGTGTACTAGGGCTCATCGCCTACGGCAACGACGATTATGATGTTGCAATCGAATACTACAATCGTGCCTTGGAGGTCAGCGACTCGATGAAGAACGACAGCCGCTACAGCGAATCCGACATCGACGACAACCTGAGTGTTATATACGGTTCCATTGCCAACGTATATAATATGCAGGACAAGGTTCATCTTGCAATACATTATTACCAGAAGGCTCTTCCCATTTTCGAAAAGTACGGCTGGTTGGAGTCTACAGCTATACTTTATTATAATATAGGTGAACTGTACAATAGCATGGGCAATTCGGACGAAGCCCGTAGCAACTATCTTATGGCTGTAGATGCTGCACAGAAGTCTGGCGATTCTCTGCTTGTTGCCATGTCGCACAAGGGTTTGGTGGCGATATATAATGATGCCGGCGATATGGCAAAGGTCGAGGAGGCTGCAAATGTCTGCTACGAATATTACCGCAATCATATCGAGGAGGAAAAAGGCGACTACATTGTGACTATCCTTGCGTTTGCGAGGTTGCAGATGAATCATTACAAGGACTTGGACCGTGCCGAGGGATACATTTCGGAAGCATTGTCGTTGCTTGATGATGAGACAGGCTGGGAGACAAGGAGCAATGTCTATACCGCCTGCTGCGAACTGGCAATGGCACGCAAGCAGTGGAAAAAAGCCGAGGAATATGCCCTTATGTCGCTCGAAGATGAATATGAAACCTATGATGACATTGGAGTATATGTTTATCTGGCGCAGATATACGCCGAACTTGGAAATAATGAAGGTGTGAAGGAATACTCTGAAAAGATTTTCAGAGGAATGGCGCAGTTTGCCAATTCAAACTATCAGTCGGGGCTTTCGCAGATGGCGGTGCTGTACGAAACCGAGAAGAAGCAGGCTGCCATCGAACAGCTTACCCGTGAGAAGCGGTGGTATATGATAGGTTCTGTTCTTATTGGTTGCATAATGCTTCTGGTGGCATTGTTGTTTTTCCTGTTGTGGCGCAATGTGCGCAAAAACAGGCAGAATGCCATCGTTGTGGCAAAGTTGAGCGGAGAAGTCGCCGAGCGTGTACGCATTGCCCGCGACCTGCACGACCGTATGGGTGGATTGCTGACAAGCATTAAGCGCAACCTGGAATATGCCGAAAATCCTGGCGAAACCAACGAGTCGATACTTACAGCCAAGGCACAGACCGACGAGGCTATGCGCGAAATGCGCAATGTGGCCCATCATCTTCTTCCCGAGTCGCTCAAGCGGTACGGACTTAGGGTTGCGCTGGGTGATTATTGCCGTACAATGAAGAATGTTTCGTTTTCGTTTGTCGGTGACGAAAAATTAATTCCCAATCAGTACGATGAGGCTGTGTATTGCATTGTGTACGAATTGGTTAACAATGCGGTAAAGAATGCCGAAGCCAATCATATACGGGTTCAGTTGTTTGCCGATGCCGAAACTATCGTCGTCAATGTTAGCGACGACGGCAATGGCGGGATTGCTGTTTCGACAGAAGGCTCGGGTATGCGCAACATAAAGGAGAGGGTCGATGCCATTGGCGGAACTTTCGATGTGTGCTCTGAACCGGGCAAAGGTAGCGAGGTGAACATAGAGATTAGGAACAAGTAATTGCAACAGAGTATGATAAGCGTAGTTATAGTTGACGACCATAGGGTAGTGGCAGAAGGCTTGGCAAAGTTGATTGCCGAAACAGATGATGTAGAGGTTGTCGGTATTGCATGTACCTTGGCGGAAGCCACCAGTATGCTCGAAGAGCGCAATCCGCAGGTTGTTTTGTTAGATGTAGGCATGCCCGATGGCGATGGTATTGATGCTATTCCGCGTTTTTCGGCAATTTGCCCCTCGGCTCGGTTCCTGATTTTTACAACATACGCCGAATCTGCGGTTGTCCATCGCGCTATGCAGGGCGGTGCAAATGGCTATGTGCTGAAAAGCATTGGCGTAAACGAACTGCTGACAGGTATTCGCAGGGTAGTGGAATCGGCAACATTTATATGTGAAGAAGCCGCTGCTCTAATTGCTGAGAATCCTGAAGTGCCGCCAATGCTAACTCTGCGCGAACGTGAAGTTTTGCAGTTGATGGTCGAAGGCTATACTGTTAAGGAGATTTCCGGCAAGTTGTGCCTTGCGTTCGAGACCGTACACAGCTATACTAAGTGCCTTAGAAGAAAGTTGGGCTGCGGGAATACTGCGTCGCTGGTACGGACTGCAATAGAGAGGCACCTGGTGTAGAGTAGTTGCTCTTTAGTCTCAGGAGCCTTGGAATAATGTTACAAGTCCACTTCTTTTATTTCCCCTTCGGGACTGCGGAGCACATAATGCATTATATCGTCATGCGGTTCCAGCAACCTAAATGTGCAATAATCTGTAACAGGAATTCCGTCGATGCTTATCAGGTAGTCGCCAGAGCGAACGCCTTTTTTGTATGCATCCAAACCTTTTTTTACAATAGCCCTTGCTACGCCAAGAGTGTCTCCATCTTCGGCTGGTCTAAATGAGAGTCCCCTTGTTATTTTGTTTGCAACAACAACTTCCGACTTTCCATCGTGAGGAAGCAGCACAAAGCGCCGTTTTGGAGCATCGATAATAAGAGATGCGTGTTGCATTACGGCCGTACCAAGTTTCAGCATGGCAGTATTGGTCGAAATACACAAGTCCTTGAATGTAAGGTCTCCAATCTCTACCTGCGGAATACGAAGAATCCTGTATGCAACAGTGTCGAAGGTGGCACCAAAGAGACCAGCGCTCGATAGGACTGAAGTATCTGTATGTAAAGTCATTTCATCTATTTTCTGTTTCATCTTCTGGTCTTTTTTCCCCCAGCGGTCAAGCAGCTCTTGAGGAAGGTCGAACCAGCCACCTACATTTCCCGAGTCGAAGAGCATCCTGATTTTGGAAAACGGGAACTTTACGAAAAATGTCGGTCTGCTCGAATCGTATTTCAGTATTTTATGTCCTTTCTCCTCCTTGGCGAAGAATCCCTTGCGGTCGGTTACTATCATCAGGCTGTCTTTGGTGTCGAATTTGAACGAAAGACCTTTTTTGCAGATAAGGTCGAACGCAAGTGCGCCATCAATAATTCCGCAGGTGTATTGGCTTAAGCCGTTGTCAACAATAATAGGGTAGTTTTCGATGCTAATGTTGCCCATCTTAATGGTCGGGCACTTGTGAATAGCTTTCTTAAGCATTGCTTTTTGTGAGTCGACGGTTTTTACACTGTCGCCCGACGCTATCATCCAGTCCTCCTCTTTTCCTATCCAGAAGCCAGTCTGCGCTCCAGTGTCGAACAGCATGTTTCTTACAACTCCGTTAATCTCTACCGGGACTACAGCAGCCCCGTTCCAAATCTTTATTTTCACAGTATCTACAAAATCGGTGTTGGCAATGTTGAAATCAAATGCTTTAGCGATTTGTGCTTCCGACTGCAACGATGTCAGGCTGACCAGAATTATGGTCATTGCTTTTATGAAAGCGAAAGTTTTTGTGTGTTCCCTCATGTTAGTATTTTTTATATGGCACAAAAGTAAGAAATTATTTGTCACAAACAAAAATAGTGGCTAATCCTTCCGCAACTATTTTATGTTCAAAAAATTAACCGATTATGAACAATTTGCTTGCTTGCAAGGCTAGATTAAATTTGCTTTAATCACTGCTAAATGTTTTAAAACATTGATGCATAGTGGATTATGTGCGAAAAATTATTTTCCGATTACCGCTGTGTATCTGAAAAAAAAGTGATAATTTTGCGCGAAATTTTTGACTATAAAAGAATAAGATGATAAAAATTACTTTACCCGACGGTTCGGTTAAGGAATACCAGCAAGGTGTTACTGGTATGGAAATAGCTGAAAGCATCAGTCCGAGGCTTGCCAAGGAAGTGCTTTCTATCAGTGTAAATGGTAAGGTTCAGGATTTGACCATGCCAATAACGGAAGATGCTTCCATAAAGTTGCACAAGTTCGAGGACGAGGAAGGCAAGCACGCTTTCTGGCACACCTCTTCACATATCATGGCCGAGGCCATTCAGAAGTTGTTCCCAGGAACAAAGTTCGGTATCGGTCCTGCAGTAGAAAACGGTTTCTACTACGACATCGAACTTCCCGACGGAAAAATCCTTTCGGAAAACGATTTCGCAGCAATCAACAATAAGATGATGGAAATCTGCCGTGCCGATTCAAAGCTCGTAAGAAAGGACATCTCGAAGGCCGATGCTCTCAAGTTGTTCGAGGAACGCGGCGACGAATACAAGGTTGAACTCATCTCCGAACTCGAGGACGGCAAGATTACCCTTTACAATCAGGGCGAATTCACCGACCTCTGCAAGGGTCCGCATATCCCGTCAACCGGCTATGTGAAGGCTATTCAGGTATTGAGCTTGGCTGGCGCTTACTGGCGTGGCGACGAAACCCGCAAGCAGCTTACCCGCGTTTACGGTATCAGCTTCCCGAAGCAGAAGATGTTGGAAGAATACATCACTATGCTCGAAGAAGCCAAGAAGCGTGACCACCGCAAAATCGGCAAGGAACTCGAACTTTTCATGTTCTCCGATATGGTTGGCAAGGGCTTGCCTATCTGGTTGCCAAACGGTACAGCATTGCGTCTGCGTCTCGAAGATTTCCTCAAGAAAATCCAGAAACGCTACGGATACCAGCAGGTTATGACTCCGCACATCGGAAACAAGGCTTTGTATGTAACATCGGGTCACTGGGACCACTACGGCAAGGATTCGTTCCAGCCGATTACCACTCCCGAAGAAGGTGAAATGTACTTGCTCAAGCCGATGAACTGCCCTCACCACTGTATGATTTTCAAGAACAGCCCACGCAGCTACAAGGATTTGCCTCTGCGTATTGCTGAATTCGGTACAGTTTACCGCTACGAGCAGTCGGGCGAATTGCACGGACTTACCCGCGTTCGTTCGTTCACACAGGACGATGCACACATCTTCTGCCGTCAGGACCAGGTTAAGCAGGAGTTCATCCGCGTAATGGAAATCATCGAAATCATCTTCAAGGCTCTCGATTTCCAGAACTTCGAAGCACAGATTTCGCTCCGCGACCCCAACAACACCACCAAGTATGTTGGCTCCGACGAGGTTTGGGCAATGGCAGAACAGGCAATCATCGATGCTTGCAAGGAAAAGAATCTTCCCGCACGCGTAGAATATGGTGAGGCAGCTTTCTACGGTCCTAAGTTGGACTTCATGGTAAAGGACGCTATCGGTCGTCGTTGGCAGCTTGGGACAATCCAGGTTGACTACAATTTGCCCGAGCGCTTCGAACTCGAATATGTTGGCGAAGACAACAAGAAGCACCGTCCGGTAATGATTCACCGCGCACCGTTCGGCTCAATGGAACGCTTTGTTGCTGTTCTTATCGAGCACACCGCAGGCAAGTTCCCGATTTGGCTTGCTCCGAACCAGTTTGTAGTATTGCCAATCAGCGAAAAGTTCAACGACTATGCCCACGAAGTAGTGAACAAGCTTAAGGACCTGAATGTAAACGGTATCATCGACGAGAGAAACGAAAAGATTGGCCGTAAGATTCGCGACAACGAATTGAAGAGAATACCTTACTTGCTGATTGTAGGCGAGAAGGAACAGGAAAACGGACAGCTTTCGGTTCGCAAGCAGGGCGCAGGCGATATGGGCGCAATGACTGTCGAAGAATTCGCAAAGATTGTAAACGATGAAGTTAAGAAGTATATTGACTAATAAAAGGAGGTAAAAGTTTTTTATAAAATTTATATGGCAAAAGAAAATCAGCAAAACGAACACAGAATTAATCGCGCAATTCGCGCACCATTTGTACGTGTAACAGGCGATAATGTTGATAAACCTGGAGTTTACAGCATTAGGGAAGCTTTGGACATTGCGGAACAACTCGAGATGGACTTGGTAGAAATAGTTCCGACCGCCGATCCGCCCGTATGCAAGGTTATCGACTACCAGAAATTCCTTTATCAGCAGAAGCGCAAGCAGAAGGAGTTGCAGAGCAAGACTCATACGATGACAATCAAGGAGTTGCGCTTTGGCCCTCAGACAGATGACCACGACTACAACTTCAAGCTGAACCATGCCAAGAGATTCCTCGACGAAGGCAACAAGGTAAAGGCATACGTATTTTTCAAGGGACGTTCGATTGTGTATAAGGAACAGGGCGAAATATTGCTTCTGAAGCTCGCAAACGACCTCGAGGAGTACGGCAAGATTGACCAGATGCCCAAGCTCGAAGGTAAGAAAATGCAAATTGTGATATCACCTAAACCTAAAAAGAAATAATAACTTTAAAAATTTAGAACAATGCCAAAAATGAAGACTAATTCCGGAGCTAAGAAAAGATTTTTCTTGACCGGAACCGGTAAAATCAAAAGAAGACACGCTTTCAAGAGTCACATCCTGACCAAGAAGGCTACTAAGCGCAAAAGAGAACTTGCTCACTACACAACAGTAGCAGAAAACAAGGAAAAATCTGTAAAGTTGTTGCTTGGAATGAAATAGTTTCTGCGTAGTTAGAATGATTAATTAAATTATGAACCAGAACGTTTAGCCGCAAGTTCCGATCAAAAGGACGCTAACGTTCGCAAATTTTAAGATTATGCCAAGAAGTGTAAACGTAGTTGCCGCTAGAAACAGGAGAAGAAAAGTTCTTTCTCAGACTAGAGGTTATTTTGGAGCAAGAAGTAAGGTTTGGACCGTAGCAAAGAACGCATACGAGAAAGGTCTTGCTTATGCATACAGAGACAGAAAAAACAAGAAGAGAGAATTCCGCGCATTGTGGATTCAGAGAATTAATGCTGGTGCTCGTCTAAATGGTTTGAGTTATTCTCAATTGATGGGTAAGCTTCACGCAGCAAATGTTGACATCAACCGTAAGGTTCTTGCCGACCTCGCTATGAACAACCCAGAAGCATTTGCAGCAATCTGCAACAAGGTAAAATAATTGATATTTTTGGAATAGGTGATATAATTAAGGTCGTCAGTTTCTGACGACCTTTTTTATTTCATCCGCGAATAACAGTCCTTGAAATCCTTGAACCGTGCCATCCAGTGGCGTTCGCGTTCTCGTGTGAACTCGTCGCGCTCGATGGTGGAGTAGTCGTCGAACTGATGCAGAATCTGGAAATTGCCGTTGTCGTGATGCTGTGCGGCGGAGAGTTCGGCAAGCGGTGAATCGGGCTGCTGACCTATGTGGTGCAGTTCGTACGGGTCGCCATTCTCGTCGTGAGGCGGGTAGCCTTCGCCCATAAGGTCGGCATTGCACCAGTCCCAGTATTCGGGATGCTTGCGTCCGTACCAGTTACGACAGTTGAATGCCTCGCCGACGATTGCCGGGTTAAGCAAGGCTGCCTTGCCGTTGACGCGACCTTCCTTGAGCCCTGCCTTGATATACACATTTGCTTCGTCCATGTCGCGGATGTAGTCAACTATTGCCGACGACCAGCCGGTCTCTATCTTTATTTGAATTTTCTGAAAAAGCGATAACATAAAATTTGATTTAGGATTTTAGATTTACGATTTACGATTTGGCTGACGAGATGCAATTGATTTACGATTTACGATTCTCTGCACCCTGAGCCTGTCGAAGGGTAGAAATGCAATGCTGAATGCTTTACATTAACCAGACCCTTCGACTACGCTCAGGGAGCTGGATTTTCGACAAGCTCAGTGTGCGGACTTATTTATGCAAACAAATTTGCAATTCCAACCACCACAAGTGCAATAATAGCGATAATTAAAATTCCAAGCACTATCAGAACCCATTTGATGCCCTTGACAATCTTTGCAAGGTGCTCGTTGGATTCTTTGAGGTACGACTGGATAAGATTTAAGCCGCCCGTTACTGTAATCAGTATATCGTCAACCCATCCTGCAACAGGAATTACGTCGGGTAATAGGTCGACTGGCGATATGGCATATATTATTCCAAGCACAGCCCAAATCCATGCACCAACGTGCGATACTTCTCTTTTTTCTAAATCTTCTGACATATCTATTTCCTTTCTTCCATTTGTTTCCAAATATCTTCGTAAGTTGACTTGCTTAGGAACGACATTAATCCCCACGGCATAGTCCTTATGCTCTGGCAATGCGGGCAAGGTTGCGGTACCGAAAGCACAGTGGCGTTCAGTTCAATATCGTCTGCGCGAAATTTTTCACCGCATTCGGTGCATTTGAATATTCTTTTTCCTCTAATCATAATCCATACGTTTTTAAATTCATTGCAAAAATAATACTTCAAATTGCCAAAACTTGGCAATGTGGAAAAATTTTGACTTTGAATAATATTCCTAATCTAGACATATATGTATGACAAAAGCCAACCGATTGGCTGGCTTTTTAAACTTAGTAGCGGGGGCAGGACTCGAACTTGCGACCTCCGGGTTATGAGCCCGACGAGCTACCAACTGCTCTACCCCGCAATTGCGCTGCAAAAGTACAACAAGTTTTTAAAACTGCAAAATGTTTTTCAAAAATAGTTTCATTTTGATTGCTCAAAGGAACAGCCAAAATCATGTCGCATTTCTTTTCTTGCTAACTGCCAACGTTTTACGCGTCAAAAAAAATAAAAATAATAATCGGTCTGTATGTTTCAAAAAAACACTATATTTGCGACCTTAAATTTATTGTGTATATTAGTTAAAAAATTTTAGTAAAAATGCGTAACAGAGGAGCGATTATTTTATTATCGGTACTGCTTGCACTCATCAGCTTGTACTACCTCTCTTTCACATTCGTAGTGAACAAGGTTGAAGGCGACGCTGAAGAATACGCACAGGCATACGTCGATAACGGAAATTACAGCAATCTTACAGACGCCGACCGCAACGTGCTGATTGATAAGCAGAAAAAGGCGTACTTGGATTCAGTTGACAATCAGGTGGTGTACAGGCTCTTGAAGAAATACACCTATAAAGATTGTAAGGAAAGAGAACTTAACTTGGGTTTGGACCTCAAGGGCGGTATGAACATTTCGTTGGAAATTTCGGCAGAAGATGTACTGCTGTCGCTGGCAAGGGACAACAACGACCCTGCACTTTTGGCAGCTATCGAACAGGCAGGCAAACAGACTTCAGAGCAGACTGGTACCAACTTCATTGAAAGTTTCGGCAAGGCTTACAAGGAAATGCAAATGCCCGACAAGCCGGCAATGGCATACTTGTTCGCTACATCGCAGAATCAGGACAAGATACAGATAACTTCGACCGACGAAGAAGTAATCGATTATTTGACAAAGGAATACGATGCTGCGATTGGTAATGCATACGATGTTATCAACAAGCGTATCGACCAGTTCGGCGTTGTTCAGCCCAACATCCAGAAGGACGTTGCTGTAAAAGGTGTGTTCCATATCGAACTTCCTGGTATCAAGGATCCGGAACGTGTTGAAAAACTTTTGAAGCAGGCTGCAGTTCTCGAATTCTGGGAAACATACAACTACAATGAAATCAGGGAATCTTTCATCAATGCAGACCAAGCTTTGATAGCAATAAAGAAGGCTGAAGCTTCGAGAGGCACAAAGGAAGAAGAAGTTGTTGCCGACACAACAGCAGTTGCTGAAAATGCAGAGGCTGCAAGCGAAAATGTAGAAGCTGCCGATTCAACCAAGGCTGAAGAAACAGTTGCTGAAACCGAAGGTGACAGCGAATACTCAATTTTCAACCGTCTGATTCCGCAGGCTGGCAATCGTAGCGTTGGCGGTCCGGTTGTCGGTTTCGCAAAGAAGGCCGATATGGAATCAATCATGGACGACCTCAACCGCAAGGAAATAAAGAGTTTGTTCAAGAAAGACCTCTCATTCGCATGGGGATTCAAGGAACTTAAGGAAGCTCCAGGATACTACGAACTCTATGCTCTCAAGGCTTCAAAGGACGGAAAGGCTGCCCTCAACGGCGAAGTTGTTACCGATGCTCGTCAGGAATTCGGTCAGACAAGTGCAACAGCAGAAGTAACAATGGCAATGAACAATTCAGGTTCCACCCAGTGGGCAAGAATCACCAAGGAAAACATTAACCGCGCTATTGCAATCGTACTCGACGGTGCTGTATATTCGGCACCAAACGTAAACGATGAAATCAAGGGCGGACGTTCTCAGATTACTGGTAACTTCACACTCGAAGAAGCAACCGACTTGGCAAACGTCCTCAAGGCTGGTAAGATGACAGCTCCGGCAGTTATCCTCTCGAAGGAAGTTGTAGGTCCGTCACTTGGTCAGAAGGCTATCGACTCGGGTATGTACTCGTTCATCATCGCTTTCATCCTCGTACTTATCTACATGATTTTCTACTACAACAAGGCTGGTATCGTTGCAGACGTTGCTTTGATTTGCAACCTCTTCCTCATCTTCGGTGTTATGGCATCGCTTGGTGCAGTACTCACCCTTCCTGGTATCGCAGGTATGGTACTTACAATAGGTATGTCGGTTGATGCTAACGTTCTTATTTACGAGCGTATCCGCGAAGAAATAAGAAGCGGCAAGATGATTAAGTCGGCTGTGGCAGACGGTTACAAGAATGCTTATTCGGCAATCCTCGACTCCAACATCACTACTATTCTTATAGGTATAGTTCTTGCTTATTTCGGTGTTGGTCCAGTTAGAGGTTTCGCAACCACTCTTATTATAGGTATCCTCACTTCGTTGTTCACAGCAATCTTCATCACCCGTATCATCTTCACCAAGATGCTCGATAAGGACAGAAAGATTACCGTTGGCAACAAGATTACAAACAATGCATTCACCAACCTGCACTTCGATTTCTTGAAGGGTAGCAAGATTGCATTCATCATTTCTGGAACATTAATCGTTGTTGGTATCATTTCGTTGTGTACTTTAGGCTTGAAGCAGGGTATCGACTTCACAGGTGGTCGTAACTATGTTGTTAAGTTCGAAAACAATGTTGAACCCGAACAGGTTGCAGCAGCCCTCGAAGGTGTTTACGGCGACCGTCCTATTGTAAAGACTTTCGGTGATGCAAACCAGGTTAAGATTACAACCCAGTACAAGATTGACCAGATAAAGGACAAGGCTGCTGGCGAAGAAGCTGACAACCTCCTCTACACTGGCTTGAAGAACGGCAAGTTCCTGCCAGAAGACGTTGACGAAAGGACATTCTTCGAACAATACCGCCAGACATCGCAGGTTGTAGGTCCTACAGTTGCCGACGACATCAAGACTAAGTCATCTGTGGCTATTCTCCTCGGACTTGTGGTTATGTTCCTCTACATCCTCCTCAGGTTCCGCAAGTGGCAGTACTCACTTGGTGCGACTATCGCTTTGATACACGACGTTTTGATAACCCTCGGTCTTTTCTCACTGCTCTACGCTGTAATGCCGTTCAACATGGAAATCGACCAGGCATTCATCGCAGCAATCTTGACAATCGTAGGTTACTCAATCAACGATACCGTGGTTATCTTCGACCGTATCAGGGAATACACTGGCTTGTACCCCAACCGCGACAGGAAGTCGGTTATCAACTCGGCAGTAAACAGCACTGTTGGTCGTACAATCAACACCTCAATGACAACCTTGGTGGTATTGCTTGCAATATTCATCTTCGGCGGTGAATCAATCAGAGGCTTCTGCTTCGCATTGCTCATCGGTGTCATCGTAGGTACCTACTCTTCAATCTTCATCGCCTCCCCGATGGCTTATATCTTTGGCGTTGGCAAGAAGAAAGGTGAAGAAGCAAAATAATTAGTAAGATATTTTGAAAAAAGGCTGTAACTACAGCCTTTTTTCTTTAATTATGAGGAAAATTAACCAAAATCAAATATTTTATGAAGAAGTATGCATTAATAATTTTAGCATTAGTATTCGCTCTGGCAGGCTGCAAGAAGAATAACACAGGCCACGAGACCAAGACAGCCAAGGACGCCAACGGATACAATTACGAATATGTAGAGAACGACCCGTCGGGCACTCGTATCTACACATTGGACAACGGCTTGAAAGTTTACCTCGCTGTAAACAAGGACGAGCCAAGAATACAAACCTACATTGCAGTAAGGGCTGGTGCAAAGAACGACCCACGCGAAACTACTGGTCTTGCACACTATTTTGAACACATGATGTTCAAGGGTACCGACAAGATTGGAACCAAGGACTGGGAAAAGGAAAGCGTTCTCATTCAGGCAATCAGCGACAAGTTTGAAGAACACGCTGCCGAAACCGACCCTGAAAAGAAAGCCGCTATCTACGCTCAGATCGACAGCCTTTCGCAAGAAGCATCGAAGTACGCAATTGCTAACGAGTACGACAAGATTTGCTCGATTCTCGGTGCTACCGGAACAAACGCTTGGACATCCTACGAAGAAACCGTTTATGTAAACGAAATTCCTTCGAACGAAATCGACCGCTGGGCAAAGGTTGAAAGTGAAAGATTCCAGAACCTTGTTCTCCGTCTTTTCCACACCGAACTCGAAACCATCTTCGAAGAGTTCAACATGAATCAGGACCGTGACGGACGCAGACTCAGCAACACTATCTTTGCAACTCTCTTCAAGAACCACCCGTACGGAACCGCTATCATCGGTAAGGGCGAACATCTGAAAAACCCGTCGATGGCAAATGTTATGAAATTCAAGAGCCAGTTCTATGTTCCTAACAACATTGCAATATGTATGTCTGGTGACCTTGATTTCGAAGAAACTATCAAGATAATCGACAAGTACTGGGGTAAAATGGAAAAGAACCCGAACGTACCAGAATTCACCTACACTCCAGAAGAAGAACGTACAGCAATTGACGAAATCGAACTCCACGGACCAGAACCAGAGAACGTATGCGTAGTATGGCGTTCACAGGGTAACAAGTCGCAGGAATCCAAGTACTTATCAATGATTGGTCAGATTCTTTACAACGGCAATGCTGGTCTTATGGACCTCGACCTCAACACTGCACAGAAGGTTATGGGAGCATACGCATACGGCTATGCTCTCAACGACTACGGAATGTTTGAAATGGTTGGTATGCCACGCGAAGGTCAGAGCCTCGAAGAGGTTAAGAATTTGCTTATGGCTGAACTCGAGAAGGTTAAGAAAGGCGAATTTGAAGAATGGCTTCTCGAAGCTATTGTAAACGAAATGAAACTCGACCAGATTAAGCAGATTGAAGGAAACGGTATTGCACACTCGTTCGTAAGCGCATTCATCTCGCAGACTCCTTGGGAAGAAGAAATCTTCGACATTGAAAACTACGAAAAGATGACCAAGGACGAACTCGTTAAGTTCGCAAACGAATTCTTCAAGGACAACTACCTTGTTGCATACAAGCGCATGGGCGAACCCGACAATGTAATGCATGTTGACAAGCCGGCTATCACCCAACTCAACATCGACCGCGGATGCGAATCGGCATTCGTTACCGAACTCAAGAAAGAGGAACCTGCTGCAATTAGCCCCGAATTTGTTGACTATGCAGCAAAAATCCAAACTACAGAAATAGCAAAGGACTTGCCAATGAGCTACATAAAGAACGAATCTAACGACCTGTTCTCGCTCTACTACATCCTAGACATGGGCAAGGATAACGACAAGAAATTGGCTCTTGCAGTTGACTACCTCGACTACTTGGGAACAACCGACAAGACTGTTGAAAAGCTTGCTGAAGAATGGTATCGTCTCGGTTGCAACTTCTATGTAAGCAGTGGTGCCGACAGATGCTATGTTTACATCAGCGGTCTCGACGAGAATCTCGAAACAGCAATGAAACTTATGGAGGAAATCCTTGCAAATGTTAAGCCTGACAAGGATGTTTACGATGAATATGTAAATAGCATTCTCAAGTCTCGCGCTAATGCAAAGCTCAACAAGAACACTATTCTCAGCGGACTTGTAGCACGTTCACAGTACGGCGAGGAATCGCGTTTCACCAACAACCTAAGCGAAGAAGAACTCAGAGCAATCGACCCCGAAGAACTTACCAATATTATAAAGGATATGCTTAACTACAGGCACCAGATCTTCTACTATGGCCCGCGCAAGATGGACGATGTTGCGAAGGTTATAAAGGAAAACCACAATGTTTCTGGCAACTATAAGGATTATCCTGAAGCAAAGCAGTTTGTAGAACGCGACTACGACAAACCACAGGTTTTCTTTGTTGACTACCCAATGACACAGGTATTCATCGAATTGGTTTCGAAGGATGTTAAGTTCGACAAGTCGTTGTTGCCAATTGCAACAATGTTCAACGAATACTACGGTGGTTCGATGTCTAGTATAGTTTTCCAGGAAATCCGTGAAGCAAAGAGTTTGGCATACGGTTGCTACGCTGGCTACAGTAGAGCAAGGAAAGCCGAAAATTCTAACTATGTAATCGGTTACCTCAGCACTCAGCCCGATAAGATGAAGGAAGCACTCGAGGCTCTTGGCGAACTTATGAACGAACTCAAGCAGTCGCCCGAATCGTTTGAAATCAGCCGACAGGCAATCATCAGCCAGATTAACACCGAAAGAATAATAAAGAGCGGTATTTTCTGGAACTACCTTGCAAACAAGGAACTCGGAATCGAAAACGACTACCGCAAGGATGTTTATGATGCAGTTAAGAATTTCACCCTCGAAGATGCAACCAAGTTCTTCGACGAACACATTAAGGGTAAGACTTTCGACATTATGATTGTAGGTCCGAAGGAAAAGGTTGATTTCAACCTGCTCAAGACTTACGGCGATGTAAAGGAACTTACAGTTGACGAAGTTTTCAACTACTAATCTGAAACTAATTACAAATAAAAATGGGTGTTGCAATGCAATGCCCATTTTTATTTGATAGCCTACGACTTAACATTCAGTGAATACTGCCATAAAAAAACTATTGTTGTCCGCTAAAGATTCTAAAAAATCGTGCAAAATGCATAGTGTCGGATTATTACATGGCAATGAAATTTTATGGGCTTGTATTTGGAGATACTTAACAACCTCGGAGAGGTTACATATTTATAGAAAAACGAATGCATTTTTGGAGCGCTGGCGCATGTTTTTGTCTGGTTGGTGAGCCTGTCGAACCACAAAAACTGTGACAGCGCACAATTTAGCGGACAATAATATTAAAAAACAAGTTTTTTCGCCAATAGCATAAAGAATCGGATTTTTTATGTAATTTTGCAAATTCATAATTATGTTGATTAACGGAAATATTATAATACGATGAATACCAGCAAAATAGGTCTTAACTTCGAAGAAGTTGAATACGCAAGAGGAAAAGCAAGAGAAATTGCCAACCAAGTACAGGATTTCGTTGAAAACTACACCACTGTAGCAGTAGAAAGAACTTTGTGCCGTCTGCTCGGAATTGATGGCATCGACAGTAACGATGTCCCTCTTCCAAACGTAGTAGTTGAAGAATTGAAATCAAAAGGTGTTTTGAATCAAGGCGTTATGTTTTATATCGGTAACGCAATGGTTGAAACTAAATTGTCGGCACAGGAAATAGCAGAGCAAATTTCCGCTGGCAAACTTGACATTTCAAAGCTTCCGATTCACCCGATAGATGAAATCAAGAAAGCCCTTGAGCCGACAATCAATAAGACTATAGAAAAAATCAGAGGCAACCGTCTGCGCCGCGAAAACTACATCAAGACCATCGGTGAAGGCAGCAAGCCATATCTGTATATCATTGTTGCAACTGGTAACATCTACGAGGATGTCGTTCAGGCACAAGCTGGTGCTCGTCAGGGTGCCGACATTATCGCAGTTATCAGAACTACAGGACAAAGCCTTCTCGACTATGTTCCATATGGTGCAACAACCGAAGGTTTCGGTGGAACATTCGCAACTCAGGAAAACTTCCGCATTATGCGTAAGGCTCTCGACGAAGTTGGTGAGGAAGTTGGACGTTACATCCGCCTCTGCAACTACTGCTCTGGATTGTGTATGCCCGAAATCGCTGCAATGGGCGCACTCGAAGGTCTCGACGTTATGCTTAACGATGCTCTCTACGGAATTCTTTTCCGCGACATCAATATGCAACGTACCCTTATTGACCAGTACTTCTCGAGGATAATCAATGGTTTCGCTGGCGTTATCATCAACACTGGTGAGGACAACTACCTTACAACCGCCGATGCCTACGAAGAAGCCCACACCGTTCTCGCATCCGACCTTATCAACGAACAGCTTGCATTGTTGGCTGGTCTTCCCGAAGAACAGATGGGTCTTGGCCACGCATTCGAGATGGACCCGAAACTCGAAAACGGTTTCCTCTACGAACTTGCACAGGCTCAGATGCTCCGCGAAATATTCCCGAAGGCTCCGTTGAAATACATGCCTCCAACAAAGTTCATGACAGGAAATATTTTCCGTGGACACATTCAAGATGCTCTCTTCAACATGATAGGTATCTGGACACATCAAGGTCTGCAACTTCTCGGTATGCCTACCGAAGCAATACATACGCCGTTCATGAGCGACCGTTATCTGTCAATCGAAAATGCAAAATACATCTTCAACAACATGAAGAGCATCGGTGAAGAAGTAGAATTCAAGGAAAACGGAATCATCAGGAAACGTGCAGCCGAGGTTCTCGACAATGCAACCAAGCTTCTTGAACACATGGTTGACGAAGGTCTGTTCAGCGCATTGGAAAAAGGTATCTTCGCAAACATTAAGCGTCCGAAGAATGGAGGTAAAGGTCTTGCTGGTGTTACCGAAAAGGGCGAAAACTACTTCAATCCGTTTGTAGAACTGATGAAAGGCAAGAAATAATTAGACAGATTTGATAAAAAAAGGAAAAGGTCGTTGAAAAAACGACCTTTTCTGCTTTATTAACTCATATAAATTAAATCTCATCTGAAGATATTGCCTTCAGTCCCGGCAATTCCTTGCCCTCGATGTACTCGAGCAAAGCACCACCAGCAGTTGATGCGTAGCTAATCTTTTCGCTTAAGTTGAACTTGTTGAGTGCTGCAATGCTGTCGCCACCACCTACGAGGGTAAATGCGCCAAGTTCTGTAGCACGGCAAACTGCCAAAGCAACCTTCATCGTACCGTTGCTGAAGTGTTCCATCTCGAACACGCCCATAGGTCCGTTCCAAAGGATGGTCTTCGAATTTTCAATAACTTCTGTGTAACGCTGTATGGTCTTCACACCCATATCCATGCCTTCCCAGCCGTCTGGAACGTTGCGAACGTCGGCCATGTGGATGTTGGCTTCGTTGTCGAACTTGTCACCAATCATGCAGTCAACTGGCAGATAGAGGTTTACATTCAACTTCTTTGCCATATCGAGGATTTCGTTTGCAATAGGAATGCAATCGTCCTCAGCCAACGAACGACCAATATTTCCACCCATCGCCTTGATGAAAGTATATGAAATACCGCCACCGACAATCAGGTTGTCAACCTTGGTAATCAACGACTTGATAATGTCAATCTTGGTCGAAATCTTCGAACCGCCAACGATAGCCGTAACAGGCTTTTCGCCAGTGGTAAGCACCTTGTTGATGTTGTTGACCTCGTTTTCAACCAAGTAACCGAGCATCTTGTCCTTCGGGAAATATTTAGCAACATAATATGTCGAAGCGTGAGCGCGGTGAGCAGTACCAAAGGCATCGTTTACATAGCAGTCGCCGTATGATGCGAGAATCTTTACAAACTCCTTCTGCGATTCCTTTATAGCAGCTTTTGCAGCCTTCTTTTCCTCGTCGGAAGCATCTTCGGCCAGTCCGCGTGGCTTGCCTTCCTCTTCGGCGTAGAAACGAAGGTTTTCGAGCAACAGAACTTCGCCCGACTTCAGTGCAGCAGCCTGTGCCTGAGCCTTCTGGCAGTCGTCGGCAAACTGTACGGGAACACCGAGGCATTCGCTTACATGCTTAACGATGTGCTTGAGCGAGAACTTATTGTCAACCTTCTTTGGACGACCGAGGTGCGACATTATTATTACAGCGCCACCATCCTTCAAAATCTTCTTGATTGTCGGAACTTCGCAAACGATACGGGTATCATCGGTAATGTTGAAGTTCTCGTCCAGCGGAACATTGAAATCGACACGCAACAAAACCTTCTTGCCGTTGAAATTGTACTTGTCGATAGTGTAGCCGTCCTTTGGTGCCTCGTCGGTGTGTACGACCTTGCGTTCCGCCTTTTCAACGAGTTTTCCACCTTCGACGAAGAACATTCCGCCTTCGAGTCCATAGCGCAAAATTGCAGCCTTAGTATCGTCGCCGTCAACCATAGTTTTCAGTCCGTTGGCAGTGCCACGTGCGGCAGCGAGAGCGGTCTTGTAGGTTCCGTATGCGAAGTGTGGCATTTCGGTGTGACCAAGGGTGCCGTTCCAGATGAATGACTTTGCGCCTTCAATCTTCTCGGCAAAAATATCAACGGTCTTAACACCGATGTCCATGATGAAGCGACTATCGGGAATTTCGTTGAGTTTAACATGTTCGATATTGGAATCGTTTTCGGGCTTGTCGGCAACGTAGCAGTCAACAGGCAGACAAATCTTTGCAGCATATTTTGCAAGGATTTCCTTTGCACGAGCAACGCATTCGTCGCAGGTCTTCGAATTTCCGACATTCATTCCGCTTGCCTTTGCAAAAGGAGCAACGAGTGCGCCGGCAACAAGAATCGTATCAACGCCCGATGCAATGCTTTCGATGGCTTCCATCTGTTCCTTTATCTTGTCGCCACCCAACAATACAGTAATCGGATGCTCAGCATTCTGAAGCATCATTTTCAAGTTATTTTGCTTATCCATATATAATATTTTTATTGTTTTTGTTATCCCACAAACTTAATAAAAAATATTTGATGCGCGAAATAAAATTATTGTTGTCTGCTAAATTGTGCGCTGTCACAGTTTTTGCATGGTTGGTGAGCCTGTCGAACCACAAAAACGTGCGCCAGCGCTTTACCATCGCAGCTATCGCTGCTACATATATGTGACCCCGCTGGGGTCGAAATTACCGCAATGTGTGGAGATCGCGGATAGCCGACCGCTACAACGCTCCCCGTTCCGTATCGTGTGTGCGCTCTGGCTTCCGCGATGACGACATGGCTGGGGTCTGTGGTGAGAAAATTACCGCAATGTTGTTTGCCCCCTCGCCCTAAGGTCGTTAAAAACCTTAAAGGCGTTAAATTGGGCAAAAAACAAACGTGCGGTACTTTGTGCGTGGAGATCGCGGATAGCAGTCTCCGCAATGCTCCCCGTGCCGTATCGCGTGCTTTGACTAGCTTCCGCGATGACTGCAAGGAAAAGGGGCGGGAGTATAAACCAACAAGTAATCTCCACAAAAAAAAGCCACCTCGAACGAAGTGGCTTTCTCTAATTCCGTAATGAATTATTATTTCTTTGTCAATGCTTCGTAAGCTGCAGCATCGAGAAGAGCGTTTGCCTGTGACGGGTCGGTCATTCTAATCTTAATCAACCAGCCGTTTTCGTAAGCGTCGTCCTTCAACATTTCAGGATTGTCAAGAGCGTCCTGGTTAACTTCGAGAACTTCGCCAGAAACTGGCATATAAACCTTCGATGCAACCTTTGATGCTTCGATAACACCAAATTCTTCACCCTTTTCAAGAGTTTCACCTTCAACCTCGATTTCAATGTAGATGAGGTCGTTCAATTCTGATACTGCGAAATCGGTAATACCAATGTAAGCTTCTTCGCCGTTTACGCGCAACCATTCGTGTGATTCTGCGTACTTTAATTCTTTTGGAAATGCCATTTTATTTATTTTTAATGTTAATACAAAATTTATTCGCCAAAAATAACACTATTTTATCAAGTAGCAAGAGTAAATCTCAGCATTAAGCCAACTTTTGCATTAACAGTCTTAAACGATGTGCCAACAATCGGATTGTTAATGCTTTGGTCGTAGAACAAACTTACGTTGAACCTGTTGCTAAGTACATAGTCTGCCGACAACTTGAATGTATATTGTATATTTCCTGATGTAGGCTGGTCCTGAGCCTCTTCCAACTTTCGTATCATTGTAATCTGCTTGCGAGCCGAGAAGTCGAAACGCAGGTTAAGGTCGCTCTTGAGGTCACGCTTTCTACCTCCGACACTTATTGTAAGCGCAACATCCTTGAAACGATAGCCTGCACCTATTATAAGTTCGTTGTTCTTGACTTCGGTAAGCTGGTTGTTCGAGAAACTCATCGTAAGGTTACGAGTCTTCTTTACTTCAACCTTAACAGTCATACTGTTGACGAGCATCATATCGAATGAAATGAGTGGGCTCAACTGCTCGCTTATGCTTATGCCGTTGACAACGTAGCGCGAATAGATGTTGTGGAGTTCGTCGCGGATATGGTTCAGACCGTTCTCGTCGGGGTCGTACTCGTTGATAAGACGTGTCTGGAAACTACCGATGTTGTAGGTCGAACGGTACGAATGCTTGAGGCTTACCGAACGGAATACCTTTTTCAGTTTCGGAATCTTGCTTAATCCGTCGTAAACTACCTGCCAGTTTGGAAGTGCCGACCACAAGCCCGGAATAGTACTTAGGTTGACCTTATTTGGGTCTTGTCCTGTGTAGGCTGCGAAGAATGCAGGAATAAGTACGTCCTGAGCCGTGCGTCCAAATCCGCTTGGGAATCCGTCTTCGTCAACTGTTCCGTCGTAGTCGGGACGTTCGTTTGCCAGACGCTGGGCGATGATTAATCTGTTTTCGGAGAACCTTGCAAATGTCTCGGACACATAATTTTCGGACTTGAACTTCTCAAATGCCGACTTTATTGTCACTGTTGACATCGAGAACGAACCTGTCATCGACGGGTTAAGTGCGCGGAATGTGCCTTCGCCAGTTGCCGGGTCGATGCCATACCTATAATATTTAGTCTGGTTCTCGGAATAGTTGTGCAACATCGACAAGTCAATCTTAAGGTCGCGGACAGGCTCGAGCGAAGCACGGAAGTTCCAGTTGCGCGAATGTGTCTGCGTATAGGCCTGAATTGAAGTGGTGTCCTTTGTGACAAGGTTATGTTCGCAAGCCCATTCGCCGAAATCCTTTACCTGCCATCCTATTACAAACGGGAAGGTAGGAGCAATGAGCGACGGCTGTTCTCCGAACATTTCCACATCGGGCGTATATTTCGACATACCAATCAGCTTGGTCTTGCCCATATAGCCAGGCAACAAGGTTCCGTTTGTCTCGCTAACGTTTGCCGAAACGTTCTTGACGCTCATAAGCAACACAAGTATATTGTCGGCAATTATCTTGATGACAGGGTCTTTCTTGTCGCGCTTGCCAGTAACCTGTACCTTTATGTCCTCGACATCCTTCTCGACGGTGAACGACAGTTTGTTGTCGTCAATTACCTGCATATCGGCAGTTATCGGGCGACCTTTGTCGTCGGTAACCTTTATCGATACGTTCTTGGTCTTCAGCTTGTGGCTTATTGTCTTCTTCTTGCCAGCAGCCAGCTTGTTGATATTCTCCTCGTAAGTAACGGTTTCGGTTTCCTTCTTCTTGGTTGAGGCACGACCACGGTACTTGTTGTTTACATCCTTCAGGTATTTGACCTTGTTGTAGAGGTTGAGCAAGTTGAACTGTGTGCTTGCCGACATTGTGTTGGCATTTTGCACGACATTACCGATGTTGAGCGTATCGGCAGTTATTGCACCAGCCGTCCAGTTGTACGAGCCCTGATACCTTACGCTTGCCGAAATCCAGTTGAAAATAGGAATCTTGTTGATTGGCAATGTGTATGATGCACTCCATTGCTGGTAGAAACTTGTGTTTCGACCAAAAGTCTTGAAGTTTTTCCAGATGGAATCCATCTTCTGCTCGTATTCGGGGTCTCCCTTGTACAGACGGCCTTCCGGCTCATCGATACGGGCATTGTTGGTAGCGGTATATTCAAACTTCAAGTTCTTCGAGAAGTTGTACTTGAAGTCGTACTGGCGGATTATTGTAAAGTCCTTTATTACGCTTATTGGCAACGAATACGACGGGTCATATACGTTTCGTATCTGTGTTTCGCCATACTGACGGTTGAGGTTTGTCCTGAACGAAAGTTGTGACGGCAGATAGTAGAAGTTGAAGTCCCTGAGAATCTGGAATGCCTTTTTCTTGAACAGCTTTACATTCTTTAACGGCTCCACAATCTTCGGAGTTGCGTTGTAATTGTAGAAGAATGAAGCTGTATGTGTTATCGTGGTGCGGAAAACTGTGTTCGGGTCGCGCTGGAAAATATTGTTGTAGCCGTAGCTTAACGAGAAGTTCGACAGATTATAGATGTGCGGCTTCTGTCCCTGCTTGCCGTTTACCTTGACATTGGTAAGGTTTACGCTTGTCCTCTTGATATAGTCCTGCGACAGGTGCTTGATACTGTCCTTATATTCCTTTGAAATGTCGGGATTGCTAAGAGTATTCTTCATAAGCACGTCGGGGCTTAACGGGTCGTATTCTGGATTTGAAACATTCTCTGACACAGCTACATACAATGGAATTCTTACATTGAAGCGTTCAGGGAAGAACTTTCCAAACTCAAAACTTGATGAGAAGTCGTACTGATAAATTTCTTCGGTCAGACGGTCCTTAATAGTGGAGTTCAAAGCTCCGAATCCCGGCTTCTTGGTTGTTCCCGAAAGGGTTACCGTACCAAAATCGGCAAGTTTTGCAGTAGCGCGAGCCGTAGCCGCCCAACCGCTCTTTTCGTTAAAGTTGGTAAGACGCAACTCGTTTACCCACACCTCGGCACTCTTTGGCAGACCGTCGTCGGCACCATTGAGAGTAACCTGCTTCGGATTTCGTACACCTATCATGATTGTCTGCACGTTGGACAATGTAGGATTACCCATGACGCTTATCCTTCCGCGCTCGTTCATCTCGTAGTAGAGTTTTGTCAAGCCGACGTTCTGGTTTCCGAGACGGATAAGTTCGTTTCGGTTTTCCTTAACCTTGGTAAGGTCCTCGAATACAATGTTAATGTCATTCTCTTCAGGCCAAACCAAATATCTGTCGGGAGATTCGGTGTCGTCGCCATAGTAATAGCCTTCGGGAGTAACCTTCAGCGGAACTTCAAATTCGTAGTAGTTGTTCTTGTAGTCGGTTCCAAGGCGCACGAATACGCTGATGTCACCATCCTTGATTTCGTCCTTGCCGACAACCGATTCGGCGTGGACAAACATCTGCATACGCAAATATTTTCTTACATCAAGGTAAACATTCTTGTAAACGGCACGTGCATCACCGTCGGCAAGGTCAATCACCTTTATGGTCATTGCCTGCTCGTTGAGCTGCTGTAACTGCGGGTTCATTGTGTTCTGTTCGCGTGTAACGCCCGGAGGCAGCACATAGTTTACAGGACGACGGCTTGCATTTTCCTCGATATTGACCGCCGACACGTCAAACGAAGTGTTTTCCAATTCGTTGACTACATATTCGCCTGGCTGGAGGAAAGAGTCGTCGTACTTGCGCCATTCACCACGAACAAGGTCAAGTGTTCCGAAACGCAGGCAGGTGGTGGTATCGAAATTTGTCATAAACATTCGCATAAAGCGAATTGACTTGAAATCGGAAATAGAACCGACCTTCTTTGAATATTCAGAAATTGGAATTTTGAACTGATACCAAGAAACCTGCGAAGTCTCATCGTTTGCAAGCGTAACGGTAACCGTTGTCTTGTCGGCGATGTAGTTCTGACCAACAATCAAATCTTGCGGACGGATACTGACGCGGTATTGGAAGAAATTTTCCGATTCGCTCAAGGTGTTATCCCTGTTTATATCCTCAACATCAGGAGTTGTTGTAGAGTTGGTGATATAGGTCTCGGTCTGATATTCACGCGGTATTGAGTTGCCTTCCAATCCGTTGAAATATTTGTAGCGCTGAAGTATGTTCAGACCCTGTTCGTCGTAATCGCTACCCTTGTAGTGGTGGAAGTTATCCGACGAGGGGTCGGCAAGTGCCATCTGGTAGGCTTGGGAATTTTCGCCGAACATGGTTTTCACCTGTTCCAAGTAGTCGCTGAAGAAAGTTGTTTCGTTTTCGGTACTCAAACCGTCAAAACCGACATCCTGTGCGAAACGAATCTCGGCGCTGTTGTCAAATGCGCTTACAAGTGCTTGGCTGTTAGGTACAATACCCCAAGCTGTTGTGTCAACTGGATTTTCAAGCGACGGAGCGGGAAGTCCCTGTTCAAACGCTTTTCTTCCGTCCTTCAGAATATCCTCGCTTATGTCGCCAAGGTTGAAATATAGGTCACCGCCGGGGTTGGTAGAATCTTCGACAAACGGGTCCATCATCCAGAACTCAATATACTCGATGTTGGCATCCTCGAAGTCGGTAGTAGTGAGCTGTCGCTGGATACCAGCCCAACGTTTGCGCGGATTTTCAAGCAAGCCCAACGAGTTCATTCCTGCAACATCGTAGTTGTAAGGACCTTTCTCGTTTGGATAGAAAACAAGGTTCAGCGGAGCAAGATTCTTCTCAAGGTTTGCGCTTTCGCTTTCGCGGTTGGGGAAAAGTTCCTTTTCGTAAACAAGTCGGGTATAATGGCTTGAACGGTCTTCAATGCTTATAGTTGATGAGCTTTCGTGCAAGGTCTGGTCAACAACGAACCACGACAGGCGCGCCCTGTTCTTGCCGTAATCAAGGTCGTTTATCTTCGAGCTTTCGGGGAACAGTATCGAATCGTTTGGCGTACTTGCGATTGACCAGCTGACATAACTCTTTACATCGTTTGTAATCTTCGAACTTTCAAAGTCGTCGATGTAGGCGGCACCTTCCTTGCCTATGGCTTTCGAGTGACCGGGAAGCAACTGTGCAAATTCGGCGTTGAATGTCACGGTTGACATTTCCTTTGTCTGTATAAGCGGCAGGAAGTCAATGACTTTTGTAAGGAATGGCCAGTCGGTTCTGTACGAGAGGTTTGCTCCCCAGATTGTGTTCGACAGAGGTTCTTCGCCAATGTTAACCTTTTGTGTCATCGGCTTTTCCTTCAAGTGCAATATTGTCGCTCCGATGTTGAAGTTGTTGGAGAAGTCGTAGTTGGCGTGCAGACCGGTAAGGGTTTTTGTCTGCATGCTTCCGACAGAGTTGCTTTCAAGGGTTATGGAAATAGGTGTTCCAGCTTCCAAAATACCTTGGTTCAGAATCTTAACACGGCCAAGGTTGTAGTCAACCGTATAGTCAACATTCTCTACCAGCAGAGTAGAACCAGCCGTGACCGAAACGCTTCCCTGCGGAACGTTGATTGCATTGAGCGAAATTTCGCTGCTGCTGTTTGACTTGTAGCGGCCTTTGAGCTTGAACTTGTTCTTCTCGGCCATCTGCTGAGCTTTGCTCTTGGTGCTGTCGTACAGTTCGGGGAATACATAGCCGTCTGCAACATTGTTCAACGCGCTGTTTCCGCCAGTAATCTTGTCGTACAGATACGAACCGAAAGGTTCACGCACAGGGAATATTATTCGTCCACCCGACGAGCTGATAGTGAAGTTCTCAACGTAGTCGAACATTCCATCGGGATAGGGGTCGTTGTTTGTGTTCAAGTTATCGAGTCCCATCACACGCAAAAGCTGTATGCTGTCGATTGCTCCTGCAGGAATGTAGGTGAGGTCGGTACCTGTCTTGTCGTTGGTGTAAAGTATGTCAACCGTAAAGTCCTCACGAGTAATCTGGTATGCTCCGATGTTGTAGATGTTTTTCATCATCAGGTCCCAGTTCTTCTTGCTAGGAGTGAACGATGTTCCCTTAATCAACTTTACAATCAGAGTCTGTGGAGCGGCTATGGCTGAGTTTGAAAATTCACCAACCGTAAATACTTCTCCGTTGACCGTATATTCGTAGGCGACTGCCAGAACCTGGTCGGCATTTAGTTTTGAATTGAGCGAAATGTAACCCAACTGTGCATTAAGGGTATATTCCGACGGGTTAAGTTTTCGTGCCGACTCAATTTTCTCGAAGTCGGTTCCGCCTGACATCTGCAAGTTCTGCAAGGTACTGCTAACCGTGTTGATGTCCCTTATTTCGGGATAGTCCTGCGCCAAGTTACCAAGAATGTTTACGTCGTTGTATGGCGGAACGGTCGTGTTGTTGTGCAGAGAACTTGAAACGTACATAGACTGTATGTCGTTGCTGTTTGATTCACCTAAGTCAACCAGAGCCACGATGTTACGGGCGTCGGTGTAGTTGCCTGTCTTGTTGGTAACCCACACTTCCACGCGGTTGATTGTAACGCCGCCCATTATCACAGGCAGGTTCGTCATTGAACGGTCATAGTTTTCCTTGAAGTAGTGCGACAGGAAGAAGTGCTTGTTTTCTTCGTAGTTGTCGGCCTTTATTTCAAACTCCTTGGTCGTGCTTCCGCCTTCGACGTTGATGGTTGAAGTTTCGCTCTTTTTCTGCGACAGCAAGCCTGTGAGCGTCAGTTTTCCGAATTTCAGTTCGGTCTTCACACCGAAAAGGCTCTGGCTACCCTGGATGAGTGTTCCAGTTAAAGGAAGCGAAACGTTACCAGCCTCGATTTTCTGTATGATGTCGTCGTCGTCGCCTGTGTATTCGAGTTTTACGTTGTTTTCAAAGTCGAAAGAGGCTTCGGTGTCGTAGGAGATGTTGACTTTCATCTTAGTACCGATTTGTCCGACGACGTTCATCTGTATTTTCTCGTCGAAGTCGAGGTTTACCTGACGCTGCTGCTTTGAGTCGATAGCAGGGTTGTCGGTACGGGTGTATTCAAGTCCGAGCGTAAGTTCGGCAGAACCTTGTGGCTTTATGTCGATTACGTTTCCTCCGAAAATGCGGTCGAAAATCTCACCGCCTACTTCGAGGTGAGGAATCAAGTTGGTGTTTATCTCCTGGTTCTGCTCGCGGTTTTTCTTCGCACGCTGATGCCAGTACGAGTTCATAGCCTTCTCGAAGTTGTAGTTCACATAGTCGTCGAAAGGCATGTTGTAGGGCGTACCTATTGGCATTCCGTCAACATTCTTCTGGAAGTTGTAGCTGTCGGTTTCGGGGTCGTATTCCACCGAAGTGCTTACGTTCGACGGGTCGGAACCATATAGAGGGCTGTTGTCGGTATTGTCGGAAGGATTTACATTTTCCTTTGGGAGCGGGAACTTGGCATTGCCTTCGGTCTTTGTGGTATCGTCGTCTGGACCAGGTAGTTCCGCAAATTTCTGCAACGACGGATAATGTCCTCTGCTGCCGTTCTTGGCATTAGAGGGCACAAAAGCTACGACCATCATCGCAGCCATAAGTCCACCGACAAAAATATATTTTAATACTCTACCGAACAAAGTTCAAATTCTACAAATAATTCAACGCCAGCTTGATAACGGTTTCAAGGGAAGCATCGGGCTTTTCCTTCGTAACTTTGTCAAGCACTTTCTCCACAGCAGCCTTAGCAAAGCCGAGAGTGGTTAATGTTAATAACGCATCTTTCTTGATTGTATTGTCCGAAGCAGCAAAAATTTCTGCACTTTCTATTTCGCCCGAAAGATTTATCTTGTCCTTGAGGTCGAGAATTATGCGCTGGGCAGTCTTTGCGCCAATGCCTTTCACAGCTTTCAACTTGACAAGATTCTCGCTAAGTATCGCATTTGTAAGTTCTTGCGGCGTAAGCGACGACAATATCAGACGCGCGGTGTTGGGGCCTACTCCGTTTACAGAAATAAGGTGGCGGAAAAGTTCGCGCTCGATTTTGGTAACAAAGCCAAAAAACAGATGTGCATCTTCGCGAACCACCTGATGCAAATACACTTGCATCTGTTCTCCCTGCTTCATCGACGAATACGAAGTAAGGCTTATATTGACAAAGTAACCAATGCCACCAGCCTCAATCACCGCGTATGCAGGATTGAGTTCTGCGACTAGTCCCTTGATATATTCGTACATAGTTATCCTAATTAAATTAAGGTGCAAAATTACATAATTAATTAATAATGGACAATGGATAAATTGATAATTAAATTTCAAACGTCCGACACACATTTTGTTGCCATAAAACAATGGCATATCCAAATTTTTAGTAAATTTGTGATTTGTTCGTAATATATTTCTGATATGAAAAAAATTATTTTGCTCGTAGCAATAGTGATAGCTTCAATGGGAATGGCTTTACCACAGAACATTAGCATTGATGAAGGGAAAATTGTAGCGCAGAACATAATCACAGAGCGGTTCTCTGCAATAGGCTCAAATCCAAGCGAATACAAGTTTGCAAATATCTACACGGAAACATACGACGGGACAGCTGTCTTTTATGTCTATAACCTTGAACCGACGGGATTTGTGATTGTCTCGGCAAATAAATCGGTGGAGCCGTTGCTTGCATTCTCGCACGAAAGTTCCTGTGAGGCAAACGGTCGTCATCCGGGTGTAGAGGCTGTGTTAAAATCATACTCCGAGCAAATTGCATACGCCATAAAGAACAATGTTGTTCCAAGCCAGCATATCCAAGACGAATGGCGATATTATCTGCAAGCCGATTTTCAGCCGCGTGCAGTTAGAACCGTATCTCCGCTTCTGATAACAAAATGGAACCAAGGCAAATATTTCAATACCCAATGCCCCGAAGATTCACGAGGTGCCGACGGACACGTCGTTGTAGGTTGTGTAGCAACTGCTATTGCACAGATTTTCAATTATTTCAGATACCCGACACAGGGTACAGGAAGCTACGGATACGACCATCCCGACTACGGTCATCTGGAGGTAAACTTTGCCGAACAGCACTACGACTACGACTTTATGCCTGTGAAACCAACCGACTACAACGAAAACCTTGCACGTCTGCTCTACAACATAGGCGTATCTGTTGATATGAACTATGGTCCAAATGGTAGCGGTATGAACAACCACAAGGGAGCCTACACTATGCGCAACTACTTTGGCTACAGCGATGAAGCTAGGTACATCTTCAAGGACAGCCTGCCGACGGTAATCCCCGACAACATCGAGAACGACACCGTTATTCCCGACTCAATCTGGAACGGCATTCTGGTTAACCATCTCGACAGGAAGATTCCGCTTTACTATGCAGGCTGGGGCGACTATGTATATGAGAGCGGACACGCCTTCGTATTCGACGGATACAGCGATTCCACACGCTACCATATCAACTGGGGATGGGGCGGTTCCTATGATGGATTTTTCACTGTCAGCAATTTGTCGCCAGGTGGTTCAAACTTCCGACTTGCACACGAGGTAATCATCAATGCCACACCAAAATACGAAAACCAAAGCTGCGAAGGACTCAAGGAAATCAACTTCTACGAAGGCACAATAGAGGATGGTAGCGGTCCGCTTGGAGACTATGCTGCCGAAAGCGACTGCTCGTGGCATATAACGCAACACGATTCAGTTTCGGGATATACTGTTAAGATTGAAAAGTTCGACATTGATGCCACCGACTACATTATCATATACGCAGGCGACGACGAGGACGCTCCTATTGTAGCCAGCATATTCGGCGAAGATGCCATAGAGGAAAGTTACGAGATAAATTCCACTTCGATGCTAATAAAGTTTGTTTCCGACGAAACAGCTTCGGGCGACGGCTGGCTAATATCGTATGAACCTGTTAAGCCAAAATTCTGCAAGTCGCTATTGAATCTTACCGAAATGACAGACACCATAGAGGACGGAAGCGGACGTTGGAACTACAACAACAATACAAGTTGCACTTGGAAAATAAGGCCAGATAGCACATCAAACTTTACTTTTGAGTTTTTGGAACTTGATACAGAATACGGAAAAGACTTTGTGAGGATTTTGCGTAACGGAAGATTATTTGCCGAATTTTCAGGTGACACTCTTCCAGAAGCAATAAGTTTTGACGGAGAGTACGCATCAATTTCATTCTCAACCGACGCTAATGGGCGTGCAGGCGGATTCAAGATTGCATACTCGGTTGGAGAACCAACAAGCAGACATGAGATAGACATGGACGACATCGCCATATACCCCAACCCTGCAACAACAGAAGTCATAATAGAAGGCAACAACTTGTCGCACTTGACATTGTACGACATAACAGGACGTTGCATTGTCGAGTCGGAGATTGAATCGGACATTCACACAATTAACACTTCTAACTTAAGCGGTGGTACATATATAATAAAGGTAATCGATAAATACGGAAACTGCACTACAAAAAAGATTGAAATCCGATAAAAAACTATTGTTGTCCGCTAAATTATACGTTGTCACAATTTTTGCGTTGCTCCATTTCATTCCGCAGCAAAAATATGCGCCAACGCTTCAAAACACATACATTTTCCTATATATATGCAACCTCTCCGAGGTTGATATATTCTTTCCAAAATCAAGCCTGCCTATTTTTGTTGTTGATGTAACAATATGATACACTTTAATTTATGTGATTTTGTTGAAATTTTAGCGGACAACAAAGAAAAAACAATGCTTTGCATTGTCTTGAATCTTGTGGAGAATATCGGACTCGAACCGACCACCTTCAGATTGCGAACCTGACGCTCTACCAGATGAGCTAATTCCCCATTGCAATTGCATTGCAAAAGTAAGCAAATTGCATTTTTCAACAAGATGTTTTTTGTGTCAAAAAAAACGGAAACCAGATTCTGAAACAAGTTCAGAATGACAGTTTCCGCTTTTTATGTTTCTATCGTTTGAAGAACGAGAACAAACCTCCAGCTTTTTCCTTCAAAGTATTGGTTGCCTCTTCGACCTTGCTCGATGTGGAATTTTCCACAAATACCTCGTCTAGGTCGTGTACTATCATTTTGCTGTCAATATTCATTATGAATTCTTCAAGGGTCCAATGTTTTGAATTGCTGCAATATTCTAGATTCTCGGAAAGTCCTTGTTCTTTAAGGAATTTTTCCATCCATTCTTCCCCATATTTTGAATTGCAGAATCTTTTGAATCTTAAATAATATTCCTTCATATCAGGATTGAATTCCTTTTTTTCTTTATGTAATGAGGTTCTTTTGTCAATCAAATCCTGTGTCAGGGAGCAGAACGGCTTGCATTGCGGATATACTTCAAGCAGTAGAAACTCAACAATATCCTGAGAGTGGGTTATAGCGTTGGATTTAATATGGTTCAAGTAATAAGCGTCCTTTACAATATCCTTGAGCCTTAGTCCAAAGTAACGGAAAAGTAGTTTTTCTCGTTCGTATATTATGCCAGGCATAATGTGCTCGACTTTTATCATATCCTCAACCGCTTTTTCGTATGGCATGAAGTCCCAAGGAGCTACTTCAGATGGAGCGAAGGAAAAGCAATACGATAAAGTCCAATAGTTCAAATCATAGACTATCTGTTTGAAAATTTCGAATATGCATTCGTGCCTTATTATTTCGGGTCTGTATTTCCTTTCTATTCTGTCGGAGATGAGGTCCCAAACATGTATGTCAACAGTATTGAACTTATTTTTTGAGGCTTCTTTGTTGTATTCGTCAAGTTTTTCTTCCCAAACTTTGATTTCAATTTCGGGTTCCATGACGGCACTCTTGCTTTCAATAATGCTTTTAATGAAATCGCGAGTTACAATGCCATCGGCTGCTTTGTCAAGACCGCGTTCTATTTGTATGCGCAGGAAGTTGGCGTATGTCATGCCTGGTTCCTCCGATACGGCTATCATGTCCTCGATACTTTTTATTAGTGTTTCGGGATTGTTTTCCACCATCATTCTCATGCGTCCCGATTCGGTTGCCTTTTCCAGCAAGTTGTCGAAGTTGTCGCGCAGAGCCTTAATGCAATTCCGCATTGCATCGACAGTGTTCTTGAACATCTGGCTGTCGTCGGGAACTTCTCCGTTTTGTGGCATATAGTTCTTGTTGCCTTCTTCGGTAAGTGCGCGGGTGTAGGCGTCGGACATCTTTACGGTGATGTTTTCGTTCTGCATCTTGGCGTACAGTTCGTTCATGTCGGAGCATTCTTCGCCGAGTTCCTCTATGCGCTTGAAAAGTCTTTCGACTTCGTCATAGTACTGTCCAGTGATGTTCTTGCTCTTCATATCGTCGAGATAGAACTTGTATCCGCCGGTTATTGCATCGAGTAAACTTTTATCTACTGCCATATCTTGTTCCTCCTTTTATCGGTTAATAATGTTTTTGAATTTCTTGAGGTGCTCATCAATTTCTTGGTCGCTGTAGGGCATTATGTGGCGGTATCTGTATTCGAGAGTGATTTCCGGTTTCATGCGCCATCCTTCAACCCAGTCGCCAATGGTTTTCTCTACGCTTTCGCGCGATTTGATGATGGATTCTTTTTCATCGTCAACAACTTTCTGCATGTCGGGTTTGTATTTTGCAGGAACAACGGCCTTGGTGTAAATATCTATTTTGTCGAGTTGTTTCCAGTTTTCCATCAAAGCTTTGCCGTTGGCTTCGTCGGCAGTAATTTCGACACTGTTTTTATTTGTAAGGTCGTTTACTTTGTTCATCATGTCCAAGAGTTCGCTTTGCCTGTCGAGTTCGGCAAGTATCTGGTCGGCGCCTTTCTTGCGTATCGGCTCCTGAACGCTCTCGTAGTATTCGCTTTCCATTTCGTACTGGTCGCGCCATGTGGCGAAAGCGCAGTCGGTGTTAAGCCGGCCTAGGTTTTGTCCAATTTCATCGAGATTGTCGTAGCGGTAGAACAAGTCTCTCAATTTTTTTTCAGCCTCGTATGAATGTTTCATCAGAGGGTTGTTTGCGTATCGTTCTGTGCGTGCATCGTAGTATGCGCGATACTCTTCTAGTCTTTGATCTGCCATAGCATATTACCTTTTAAAATTAGTGAGACAAAGATAAAAGTTATTTTCGATTTTTGATTGACGATTTACGATTTAATTTGGCATTATAATTTTCTTTATTTTTGCAACAAATTTCAGATATGAGAAGGATTTTATTGGTATTATTGACTGCTATTGCCGTGGTTTCGTGCAAGAATACACAAAGAGATGTGCAGGTTGAAGGTCACTACACCTATCAGCATGGCTGGAACTACGACATCGATGAGGGAAATATTGATGTCCACGAAACTGGCACTATGGATTTCTACGCCGACAGCACGGCTTTAGATTCTGCCCGTCAGGTGTATGTGATGACTTTCAACGACGGTGGCAAGGCGACTTGGGTATTCAATTATGTAAGTCCGAGCATCTGGCGCGTGGAAGGCGAAGATTTTTATTTTGCTGGCGTTGAGGAAAGTTTCCGTATGGAACTTGTAGAAAGCACTTGCGAGGATTGCAACGAGGAACTATCAAGAGAATTGGCGCAAAAGACTGTAGAGGGAGTTCGTGGCGGAATAGCACGCGAAATAAAGTTCCATCTTGATACGCTTACCGACAAGGAGTTAGTATGGAGTTACACATACAAGGACGGTCACACCGACAAATGGGAATTTTATCGCGAATAGTTATGGAAACCGAAAG
The DNA here is from genome assembly GCA_902776565.1 of uncultured Bacteroidia bacterium. Taxonomy (GTDB): domain Bacteria; phylum Bacteroidota; class Bacteroidia; order Bacteroidales; family ML635J-15; genus Bact-19. The sequence goes on along the minus strand of CACYQN010000007.1, from coordinate 151,969 downwards.
AATCATACTTCGTCCGTGGTGCGACAGCGATGCCGAAGCGCTTTTCAAATATGCCTCCGACCCCGATGTAGGTCTGCGTGCAGGCTGGCCACCGCACAAAAGCGTCGAAGAAAGCCTTGAAATTATCCGCACGGTGTTCAACAATGTCACAAACACCTGGGCTATCGAATTAAAAGCTACTGGCGAAGCCATCGGTGCAATGGGCTATGGACCTTCGTGCCAATGCAATCTGCCGGCACGCGACGGCGAACCGCTTATCGGCTATTGGGTGGGGAAACCATACTGGAACCAAGGTATTTGTACCGAAGCCCTACGACTTATGCTTGACCATATTCGTCAAACAACTGATATCAAGTCGCTTATAAGCGGACATTTTGTCGATAATCCTGCTTCGGGGCGCGTGATGGAAAAATGCGGATTCGTGCCGACAGGCGAAATTTGCATCGACGAAAACCAGTATCAAGGCAAGAACAAGCCGATTCGGGTGCTGAGGTTGGAACTGAAAAAATAACGATGATTATGAAGGTTCGGCTTTTAGCTCTGTTATTTGCATTTTCCCTTTGTTGTGTTCTGCAAACATCCTGCACAACCAGCAGTAACCTTGCTGATAATAGCAAAGTTAAGGTCTTGTCTGACAAAATCTGGACTTATAGCCAAAGTCATCCCGATGGTTTTACTCTCGACGTTCGTACCATGACCGAGCCAACCGAAGGTATTGCTGTTTCGTATTACGCCACGCAGGGTTGTCACTCGCGCAAAAATTTGAATCGCGTTGTCAGACACGCAATACGGCACGATGGCTATGTAGGCGGATGGCTCGACACTGCCGACAGTCTATATTATTTCGACAGCACCCGACTTTTCCCCGAAGATTCGCTAGAGGATGCCATAAAATTTGGACTAAAAAACCGACAGAAGGCAATATTTAGCATTGAAGAAAAAAGAGAAATCAGAATAGTGCCATAATTTTCTTATTTTTGTCGTTCAAAAAATTAAACAAAGGCATGGAATACGGCACATTCAAGGTTAAGGAAGGCGTTTATATCCCCGATGTGGGCATCGATTATCCCAAGGACGACCCGGCTCGCCGTCTGCTGAAAGTGGAAGTGGAGGATTCGTCGCAAGGAAAATATCAGTTCGACGAAACTTATCCATATATAGACAATTCATTGAGTTTCAAGTTGAATGGCATACTGGGATTTTTTGTTAAGTGGGTACTTGTTGCTTTTTGGAACCGTTTTCATTTTGGCATAAGGATAAAAGGGAAAGAAAATCTCCGTAAGTATCGCAAGGAACTGAAAGATGGAGCGATGTGTGTGTGCAATCACGTTTTTATTTTTGATGCATTTGGGGTAAATCAGGCAGTTAAAAAGTTCAGTACATTGAGAATACCGATGTTTGCCAAGCATTTCAACGGTAAGAACGGCTGGTTTATGCGTCACGTCGGAGGCATTCCTATTCCCGAGACACGCGGAGGCATTGCCAAGTTCAACGAGGCGTTCGACGAATACCACAGGCGCAAGGAATGGTTCCTGATATTTCCGGAATCTGTACGATGGAACATGTACGTGCCGATTCGTCCGTTTAGAACCGGAGCGTTCTCAATGGCATACAAGTATGATATTCCCGTTATTCCAATGGTATATAGCTACCGCGAACGGAAAGGATTGTATCGGCTGTTCGGTTCAAAAAATACACCCTGCATGACCTTGCATATCGGCGAACCTATATTTTTCGACAAGAGCGCAAACCGAAAGGAGGAACTTATTCGAGTCTGTACTATTGCGCATAAGAATATGGAGCAGATGGCTGGAATAGAGGAAAATCCGTGGCCGGAAGTAGGATAAGTCTATATCCGTTTCAATGGTTGTGGAGTTTGATTTGAAAGGTTTATATTAGGAGCTTGTGAGAGTGAACTTCTGGAACGAACAATTAAATAAAAAGCGGTCTGAGAACCGCTTTTTGTAAATTACTCGTTTGTCTTATATTATCTCGTCGGCAAGTTTCTTGAAGTCAACGCCATTGAAGTTTCCGCTGCTCATCATCAGGTAGTTGGTGCCGTGGCAGTCGGTTGAGCGGAGGTAGTCCTGCAACTTGTTGGTGTCGGTATATACGGTTACGTTTCCCCCGAAACTTTCCTTTACGTATTCTTCTGGAATGTCTGGCAACTGTTTGTGCTTCAGAACTTCACGGTTGTAATAGACGATGGCTGTGTCGGCCTTGTCCATCGCACCGTTGTACTGCGGAATGAAATTCTTCTGCAGGCTGCTGAAAGTGTGAAGTTCAATACAGGCGATGAGTTTGCGTTTCGGATATTTTTGTTTTAGGGCATTTACGGTGGCTTTCAGTTTACTTGGTGCGTGAGCAAAGTCGATGTAAAATGCCGAATCATTGGTTTCCTTTACCAATTGCAAGCGTTTTGCTGCACCTTCGAAGGTTTCCATTGCCGACCAAAAGATGTCATCCTTTATGCCTAATTTTTCGCAAACCTTGTATGCAGCGTTGATGTTTTGAAAGTTGTGGTCGCCGAAAACGTTTAGCACATATTTCTTGTCACCACGCACAACGCAGTACTTTCCGTCTTCCTCAACGATGTCGATTTTTCCATAGGATTCCGACTTTATGTCGTGGTTTATTCGGCTGATTTTCTTCAGGTTTTCGTCGCCTTCATACCAGAAAAGGTTTCCGCCGTACTGAATCGATTTCACAAAGATTTCAAACTGCTCGACATATTTAGGAAAAGTCGGGAAAACATTGATGTGGTCCCATGCAATTCCAGTGAGTACGGCGATATGCGGCTTATACCAGTGGAATTTTGGCGTTAGGTCTATTGGTGATGACAGGTATTCATCGCCCTCGAAAATTGCCACATGGTTCTTGTCCTCGAGGTTTACCATTGTGTCGAAACCCTTGATGTTTGCTCCAACCATGTAGTCGAATCCGAGATTTGCATTTTTCAGTACATGCATAATCATTGAGGTTATGGTTGTCTTGCCGTGACTTCCTCCGATTACGACGCGCATTTTCGACTTTGTCTGCTCGTATAGATATTCAGGGTAGGAGCATATTTTCAGTCCTAGTTCCTGAGCTCTAACAAGTTCTGGATTATCCTTGCGTGCATGCATTCCTAATATTACAATGTCAATGTCGTTGGTTATGTTTTCGGGATGCCAGCCGAAATCTTTTGGCAAAAGTCCGCAGGCTTCGAGGCGTGAACGCGAAGGTTCAAATATCTCATCGTCGGAACCGGTTACGTTATAACCCTTTTTGTGTAGTGCTATTGCGAGGTTGTGCATTGCAGCACCACCAATTGCTATGAAATGTATTCTCATCTTACAAAATTTTTTGTCAATCTGCGAGTATAGTCAATTTTTTGCAATGGCTGACAGTAGGGGAGAGGATGTTATCAAATTGGGGATGTGAATAAAACAAATTGAATAAACAAAAAAAGGAGAACTAATCATTCTCCTTTTTTACCTATAAAAATGAATATTTATGCCTTTGCAGTATTGCCTCCGAAATTCATCGGCAACTTTGAAGATTGAATTTCTATCTGGCCATAATTAGACTCGAACTTCTGGATATTGTCCTGCAATGCTCGCAAAAGTCTCTTTGCATGTTCGGGAGTAAGTATTATCCTCGACTGCACCTTCGACTTTGGCACACCGGGCATAACCCTTACGAAGTCAAGTATAAATTCCGATGACGAGTGGGTTATTACAGCAAGGTTTGCGTATGTACCCTGTGCTATTGTATCGTCCAATTCAATGTTCAACTGGTTGTTATTCTCTGCCATAGCTATTAAATTTCATTGTTTTGTTCCATAGTTTCAAGGTAAGGAGCAACTTCGGCCTTGTTGCATACGCGCAAGCTCTGGAATTCGCGCAGACCTGTTCCTGCTGGAATCAAGTGACCCACGATTACGTTTTCCTTCATACCTTCGAGAGTATCTTCCTTAGCGCGGATAGCAGCCTCGTTCAATACCTTTGTGGTTTCCTGGAATGATGCAGCCGACATGAAGCTCGATGTCTGCAAAGCAGCCTTGGTGATACCCTGCAATACCTGGCTTGATGTTGCTGGAATTGCTGGACGTGCCTCAACCAACTTCTTGTCCTTACGCTTCAACATTGAATTTTCATCGCGGAGTCTGCGGTAAGAAACTATCTGACCTGCGGTGAAGTTCTCCGAATCGCCAGCGTCAACGACTACCTTCTTGTCGAAGATAGAGTCGTTTTCCTGCCTGAATTCCCACTTGTCAACAACCTGATTCTCGAGGAACTGGGTGTCACCTGGGTCTTCTACGAGAACCTTTCTCATCATCTGGCGTACGATAACTTCGAAGTGCTTGTTGTTAATCTTAACACCCTGCAGACGGTAAACATCCTGAATTTCGTTTACAAGATATTCCTGAACTGCGGTCGGACCCTTTATAGCAAGGATGTCGGATGGAGTGATAGCACCATCGATAAGCGGAGTACCAGCCTTGATGTAGTCGTTCGGCTGAACAAGTATCTGCTTTGACAGCGGAACCAAGTATTTCTTCGAGTTGCCTTCCTTCGGAACAATTTCGATTTCGCGGTTACCACGCTTAACCTTACCGAACTGGACAACACCGTCAATTTCGGATACAACAGCAGGGTTGGATGGGTTACGAGCCTCGAACAACTCGGTTACACGTGGCAAACCTCCCGTGATATCACCACCCTTACCTACAACCTTCGGCATCTTGATGAGGATGTCACCTGCCAGAATCTGGTCTTTCTCGTTCTTCATCAGACGTGCGCCTACAGGCAAGTTGTAAACTGCAAGGACTTCCTTGTTCTTGTCAACAATCTTTGCAACAGGAATCTTGGACTTATCCTTGGTTTCGGTAATTATCCTCTCGATGAAACCTGTCTGCGGAGCAATTTCCTGCTTGAAGTTGACACCTTCGACAACATCTTCGAAGACAAGCTTACCAGTATATTCGGAAATGATTACAATATTGTACTGGTCCCATTCACAAATCTTGTCGCCCTTCTTAACGAGGTCACCGTTCTTGAAATACAATCTTGAACCATATGGCAATGTCTTGTTAACCAATGCAATCTTTGTTCCCGGGTCGAGAATCTTGAGTTCGGCCATACGGGTAACAACGATGTCAACATTACCACCTTCCTCTTCGTGAGATACTGTACGGAGTTCATCGATTTCGAGGATACCGTCGTACTTTGCAGTGATTGTAGATTCACTTGCGATGTTACCAGCGATACCACCAGAGTGGAATGTACGGAGAGTAAGCTGTGTACCTGGTTCACCGATTGACTGAGCAGCGATAACACCTACAGCCTCGCCCTTCTGAACCATTCTGTGGGTTGCAAGGTTACGTCCGTAGCACTTAGCGCAAACGCCCCTATGCGATTCGCAGGTGAGAACCGAACGGATTTCAACCTTCTCGATTGGAGAGTCAGCTATTATCTTAGCAATGTCTTCTGTAATTTCTTCACCCGAAGCAACGATAAGTTCGTTGGTCTGTGGATGGAATACATCGTGAACACTGATTCTACCCAAGATACGGTCGTACAACGATTCGATAAGTTCGCCGTCGTCCTTTCTGAGTTCAGAAACTTCAAGTCCGCGCAATGTACCGCAGTCTTCCTCGGTGATGATTACATCGTGAGCCACATCGACAAGACGACGGGTCAAGTAACCAGCATCAGCAGTCTTAAGAGCGGTATCGGCAAGACCCTTACGAGCACCGTGGCTGGAGATGAAGTATTCGAGAATCGAAAGACCTTCCTTGAAGTTTGCAAGAATTGGGTTTTCGATGATTTCGCTTGCGCCTGTACCAGACTTCTGCGGCTTAGCCATAAGACCTCTCATACCGCACAACTGGCTAATCTGTTCCTTAGAACCACGGGCACCGGAGTCAAGCATCATATATACTGAGTTGAATCCCTGGTCGTCGGTCGAAAGTTTCTTCATCACGGCGATACTCAACTTGGCATTTACATTGGTCCAAACATCGATAACCTGGTTGTAACGTTCGGTATCGGTAATGAAACCGTTGCTGAAGTTGAACATGATTTCGTCAACCTGGTCGTAACCATCCTGGATAAGCTGAGCCTTTTCGTCAGGAACGATAACGTTGTCGAGGTTGAACGACAGACCGCCGATGAAAGCGTTGTAGTAACCCATATTCTTGATATCGTCGAGGAACCTTGCTGTAGTTGCAGTTCCGCACTTATTGATAAGGTTCCCGATGATGTCCCTCAAAGATTTCTTTGTAAGGAGCTGGTTGATATATCCGTATTCCTTCGGAACAACCTGGTTGAACAATACTCGACCAGTAGTTGTTTCGATAATATGTTCGATGAAATTTCCGTTTTCGTCAACATCGTGGTGCTTAACCTTGATTTTTGCGTGAAGACCAAGTTTGCCCTCGTTGTATGCTATAATAACTTCCTGCGGACCGTAGAATGTCTGACCTTCACCCTGTTCGCCTGTTCTTTCCTTGGTGATGTAGTACAGACCTAGAACCATATCCTGTGATGGAACCGTGATAGGTGCACCATTTGCAGGGTTAAGGATGTTGTGCGAAGCAAGCATAAGGATTTGAGCTTCCATAACGGCAGCGTTGCCCAACGGCAAGTGAACAGCCATCTGGTCACCATCGAAGTCGGCGTTGAATGCCGTACATACGAGCGGGTGAAGCTGGATTGCCTTTCCTTCGATAAGTTTTGGCTGGAATGCCTGAATACCAAGACGGTGCAACGTAGGAGCACGGTTAAGTAGTATCGGGTGACCCTTCATTACGTTTTCAAGGATGTCCCATACAACCGGGTCCTTGCGCTCAACAATCTTCTTAGCCGACTTAACTGTCTTTACAATACCGCGTTCCATCAACTTACGGATAACGAACGGCTTGTAAAGTTCAGCAGCCATATCCTTAGGAAGACCACATTCGTGCATGTGAAGTTCTGGACCTACAACGATAACCGAACGAGCCGAGAAGTCGACACGTTTACCGAGCAAGTTCTGACGGAAACGTCCTTGCTTACCTTTCAAGCTGTCGCTCAACGACTTGAGAGGCCTGTTAGCATCGGTCTTAACTGCGCTCGATTTCCTTGAGTTGTCGAACAATGAATCAACGGCTTCCTGAAGCATACGCTTTTCGTTGCGGAGGATAACTTCTGGAGCCTTTATTTCGAGAAGTCTTCTCAGACGGTTGTTTCTAATGATAACCCTACGGTAAAGGTCGTTGAGGTCGGAAGTAGCAAAACGTCCACCATCCAGCGGAACCAAAGGACGGAGCTCGGGAGGAATAACAGGAATAACCTGAACAATCATCCATTCGGGCTTGTTGATGTCCTTCGACATTCTGAATGCTTCAACGACGTTCAATCTCTTCAAAGCTTCAGCCTTTCTCTGCTGCGAAGTTTCCTTGCCAGCCTTGTCACGAAGTTCGTACGACAACTTGTCAAGGTCTATCTTTCTCAATAACTCGAGGATAGCCTCGGCACCCATCTTAGCGATGAACTTGTTGGGGTCGGTATCTTCAAGCATCTGGTTTTCACGTGGAAGAGAATCGATTATCTGTACATATTCCTCTTCGGTCAAAAGGTCGAGTTCTGCAACGCCATCGGCAGCCTTTGCGCCAGCCTGCAAAACGATATACCTTTCATAATATATTACAGCATCAAGTTTCTTTGACGGCAGACCGAGCAGATAACCAATCTTGTTCGGGAGGGTCTTGAAATACCAGATATGAGCTACTGGCACTTCGAGCTTAATGTGACCCATTCTTTCCCTACGAACCTTCTTTTCTGTTACCTCGACACCACATCTGTCGCAAACGATACCTTTATATCTAATTCTCTTGTACTTACCGCAATGGCACTCGTAATCCTTGCACGGACCGAAAATCCTTTCGCAGAACAAACCATCTCTTTCGGGCTTGTAAGTCCTATAGTTAATGGTTTCGGGTTTTGTAACTTCGCCGCTCGACAAGTCCTGAATCTCTTCAGGAGAAGCAAGGCTTACGGTTATCTTTGTAAAGTTGGTCTTAACTTTTGTATCTTTTCTAAAAGCCATTTTACCAGATTTTTATCAATTATTCAAGATTAATTTTCAAGCACAAACCTCTTAATTCGTGCAACAACACATTCAACGATTCGGGGATTCCCGGCACTGGCATCTGTTCGCCCTTGACAATGCTTTCGTAGGTCTTTGCCCTGCCGACAACATCATCAGACTTAACAGTAAGTATTTCCTGCAGTACGTTTGCTGCACCGAATGCCTCGAGTGCCCAGACTTCCATTTCACCGAAACGCTGTCCACCGAACTGAGCCTTACCTCCCAACGGTTGCTGAGTGATAAGTGAGTATGGACCAATCGAACGTGCGTGCATCTTGTCCTCGACCATGTGACCGAGTTTCAGCATGTAGATGACACCAACAGTTGCAGGCTGGTCGAACTTGCGGCCTGTGCCACCGTCGTACAACCAAGTCTTTCCGTAGCGAGGAACACCTGCCTTGTCGGTGTATTCGCAAATCTGTTCGAGGCTTGCACCGTCGAAGATAGGAGTTGCGAACTTGCATCCGAGAACGCGTCCTGCCCAACCGAGAACTGTTTCGTAAATCTGACCGAGGTTCATACGCGAAGGTACGCCCAACGGGTTAAGTACAATGTCAACAGGAGTACCATCGTCAAGGAAAGGCATATCTTCCTGACGTACGATACGTGCAAGGATACCCTTGTTACCGTGACGGCCTGCGAGCTTATCACCAACTCTGATTACACGCTTGCTTGCGAGGTAAACCTTAGCCATCTGCATGATGCCCGATGGAAGTTCGTCGCCAATGGTAATATCTAACTTTTCGCGTCTGTATTTACCAGTAATCTTCTTGTATTCAACCATATAGTTGAACAAAATCTTTGCTATCTGGTCGTTGCGCGACTTGTCGGTCGTCCACTTGTTGGGGTTAACGTTGATGAAGTCAACGCCCTGCAACAACTTCTGGGTATATTTTACGCCCTTCTGTATTACAACCTGGTCCAGGTTGTCCTTTACGCCCTGCGAAGTCTTTCCGTTTACAAGGACAAACAACTTGTCGATAAGAATATCCTTCAGCTTGTCGAGTTCCTTCCTTTCGACTTCTTCGATTGCCTCTACCAATATCTTGTCCTGAGTCTTTGTCTTTCTGTCCTTTATGCTTCTCGAATACAACTTCTTGTCGATAACAACACCGCTTGTCGATGGGGAAGCCTTCAATGAAGCATCCTTAACATCGCCAGCCTTTTCACCGAAGATAGCTCTCAAGAGTTTCTCTTCTGGTGACGGGTCGCTTTCGCCCTTAGGTGTAATCTTACCTATCATTATATCGCCCGGCTTAACCCTTGCACCAACGCGGATGATACCGTTTTCGTCAAGGTCCTTGGTTGCGGTTTCGCTAACGTTAGGAATATCGGAAGTAAGTTCCTCCATACCACGCTTGGTTTCGCGAACTTCGAGCTGATAGTCGGTGATGTGGATAGATGTGAAGAAGTCCTCGCGCACAACCCTTTCGTTAAGCACGATTGCATCCTCGTAGTTGTAACCCTTCCAAGGCATGAAAGCAACCTTCAAGTTGCGACCCAAAGCGAGGTCACCGCCCTGAGTTCCGTAACCTTCGGTAAGAATCATACCCTTGGTAACCTTCTGTCCCTTTGTTACAACAGGGCGAAGATTGATGCATGTATTCTGGTTTGTCTTCCTGAATTTCGGAATCTTGTATTCAACAGAATCGCCGACGAAGCTTACGAACCTTTCCTCGTCTGTCCTGTCGTACTTTATGATAATCTTTTCAGCGTCAACATATTCGACAACACCACTACCTTCGGCAACGAGAAGTATCCTCGAATCCTGAGCAACCATGTGCTCGATGCCGGTACCGACGATTGGAGCTTCGGGACGAAGCAGCGGAACAGCCTGACGCATCATGTTCGAACCCATCAACGCACGGTTAGCATCGTCGTGCTCCAAGAAAGGAATCAATGATGCGGCGATAGATGAAATCTGGTTAGGAGCAACGTCCATAAGCTGAACTTCTTCGGGAGTAACAACCACATAGTCGCCTTCCTTTCTTGCCTTAACCCTGTTGCTCTGGAACTTGCCTTCGTCATCGACTTCTGCATTTGCCTGAGCCACCACCAAACCAGTTTCCTGTTCTGCGCTCAGATATACTATATCGTTGAAGCTTACAGCATTATCGGAAACTTTTCTGTAAGGAGTCTCGATGAAACCGAGGTTGTTAATCTTAGCGTAAACGCAAAGCGAAGAGATAAGACCGATGTTTGGTCCTTCAGGGGTTTCAATCGGGCACAGACGGCCGTAGTGAGTGTAGTGAACGTCACGGACTTCGAAACCAGCTCTTTCGCGCGACAGACCGCCAGGACCCAAAGCCGACAGACGTCTCTTGTGGGTAATTTCTGCCAACGGGTTAATCTGGTCCATAAACTGCGACAACTGGTTAGTTCCGAAGAACGAGTTTATCACCGAAGACAAAATCTTCGAGTTGATAAGGTCCATTGGGTGGAAAACTTCATTGTCACGAACGTTCATTCTTTCCCTGATGGTACGAGCCATACGAGCCAAACCAACGCTGAACTGGTTTGCGAGCTGCTCGCCAACGGTTCTTACCCTACGGTTGCTCAAGTGGTCGATATCATCAACATCAGCCTTCGAGTTGATAAGTTCAATCAAGTACTTTATGATGGCGATGATGTCTTCCTTAGTAAGTACGCGGGTTGTATCCGGTACATCAAGAGCCAGTTTCTGGTTGATTCTGTAGCGGCCAACATCGCCGAGGTCGTATCTCTTATCGGAGAAGAACAGCTTGTCGATGACGTCGCGTGCTGTTGCCTCGTCGGGTGGTTCTGCATTTCTGAGCTGGCGGTATATATAGAAAACTGCTTCCTTTTCGGAGTTGCAGGTATCTTTCTGCAAAGTGTTGTAGATGATTGCGTAGTCGGAAATCTTCTGATTCTCCTTGTGGAGGAGGATAGTCTTTACACCAGCTTCCACAATCTTATCAATGTGTTCATTTTCGATAACGGTCTCGCGGTCGAGAACAATTTCATTTCTTTCGAGAGATACAACTTCTGCGGTATCTTCGTCAACGAAGTCCTCAATCCAAGTCTTAAGTACTCTTGCGGCAAGGCGTCTTCCGACAACCTTCTTCAAAGCGGTCTTTGAAACCTTTATTTCGTCTGCCAAATCAAAGATTTCAAGAATATCCTTATCGTTTTCGAAACCTATAGCCCTCAACAAAGTTGTTACAGGCAATTTCTTCTTTCTGTCGATATAAGCATACATCACTGTATTTATATCGGTAGCAAATTCTATCCAAGCACCCTTGAACGGGATAACTCTTGCCGAATACAATTTGGTACCGTTGGTATGCATCGACTGGCTGAAGAATACGCCCGGCGACCTGTGCAACTGTGATACCACGACCCTTTCGGCACCGTTGATAACGAAAGTACCGCTCGGTGTCATATAAGGTATTGTACCTAACCATACATCCTGAATGGAATCTTCGAAGTCTTCGTGTTCCTCGTCGCTGCAGGTAAGTCTCAACTTGGCTTTCAGCGGAACGCAATATGTAAGACCTCTATCAATGCACTGCTCGATGCTGTATCTTGGAGGGTCCAAGGTATAGTCGATAAACTGCAGTTCGAAATTGTTGCGGGTATCGGTTATAGGGAAGTTTTCGGCGAAAACCTGATATAACCCTTCCGACTTTCTTTGTTCAGCGGTTGAATCGAGCTGAACGAAATCTTTAAACGATTTTATTTGTATTTCCAAGAAATCCGGATATTCCAGCTGATTCCTTGTTGTTGAAAAATTTATTCTTTGATTTGTATTAACAGCCATTGTCGCAATTTTTAAAAATGAACCTAAACCAACAAAGGTTTAAACCCCCCGAGGGGGTCTAAACCTATAAATTATGCAACAAAAGTCGTTTATTTAAGTTCAACTTCTGCTCCAACTTCTTCCAACTGCTTCTTCAAAGATTCTGCTTCGTCCTTAGCAACACCTTCTTTTACAGGTTTTGGAGCTGCGTCAACTAATTCCTTGGCTTCCTTCAATCCGAGGCCAGTCAAAGTCTTAACAACCTTTACTACGTCCAATTTCTTTGGACCAGCTGCCTTGAGGATTACATCAAATTCGGTCTTTTCTGCTGCTGCTTCTGCTGCTGCGCCTGCTGCTGGAGCTGCTACTACTGCTGCTGCTGCTGCTGGTTCGATACCATATTCTTCCTTAAGGATGTTTGCCAATTCGTTTACGTCTTTAACAGTAAGATTAACTAATTCTTCTGCCAATTTCTTAAGATCTGCCATTTTTATAAATTTTTAACTTTTTTAACTTTTAAATTCTTTTATTCTCTCTCTGATAAGGTTTTTACTAAACCTCCTAATAAATTTTTGCCTGATTCGAGTTGTCCCAATACGGTCTTCATCGGCGACTGCAACAATAATATAACATCACCAATAAGTTCTTCCTTAGACTTGAGGCTAGCTAATGCCTCGAGGTTGGACTGTCCGACATAGATGGATTCCTCAGCGTATGCACCCTTGAAAAGAGGCTTGTCGCTCTTCTGGTTCAATTCCTTGATGAGCTTTGCAGGCACGTTAGCCGTGTTGCAGAACATTACTGCGGAATTTTCAACCAAAACGGGATACAATTCTTCGTAACCGTTGCCGATACGTTCCAATGCCTTTCTAAAGAAGGTATTCTTAACAACAATCAGTTCAATGTCTTTCTCGAAGCATTTTTTTCTAAGCGTATAAGTCTGCTTAGCGTTCAATCCTGAAATGTCGGCTACGTAGAAGTGATTGTATTGTTCTACTGCTGACTTCAGGCTCTCGATAAGAGCATTCTTGTCTTCTCGTTTCATACTCGTGTGTTACTAATTAATTGTTTTTGTATCGATTTCTATTCCAGGACTCATTGTGCTTGAAAGGTAAACGCTCTTTACGTAAGTTCCCTTAGCAGCTGCCGGCTTCAACTTGATGATAGTCTGGAGCAATTCGTTTGCGTTGTCGGCTATCTTGTTGGCTTCGAACGAAACCTTACCGATACCAGCGTGAATGATACCAAACTTGTCAACCTTGAAGTCGATTTTACCCTTCTTAACATCCTCTACTGCCTTACCGACTTCCATGGTAACTGTTCCGGTCTTTGGGTTTGGCATCAAGCCTCTAGGACCTAATATTCTACCCAACTTACCTATCTTAGCCATTACCATCGGCATAGTGATGATGATGTCAACATCGGTCCAACCGCCTTGGATCTTCTCGATATAGTCATCCAAACCTACATAGTCGGCGCCTGCATTCTTCGCTTCCTGCTCCTTGTCGGGAGTACACAATACCAATACGCGAACCTGCTTACCGGTTCCGTGAGGCAATGTGGTGATACCCCTTACCATCTGGTTGGCCTTACGAGGGTCAACACCAAGGCGAACATCCAAATCAACAGATGCATCGAACTTTGTGTAAGTTATTTCCTTTACTAATTTAGCAGCTTCCTGAAGATCGTACTTCTTGCCATTTTCTATTTTAGACAAAGCAACTTTTCTTTTCTTACTAATTTTTGTCATTTCAAAAAGTACTTAAATTATTTCTTAATTGGAGAGTCGCCCTTTACTGCGATTCCCATACTTCTAGCTGTTCCTGCAACCATGCTCATTGCCGAGTCGATTGTGAAAGCGTTCATGTCAACCATCTTACCTTCGGCTATGGTCTTCACCTGATCCCAAGTGATAGAGCCGACCTTCGAACGGTTAGGTTCTGACGAACCCTTCTTAACCTTAGCAACTTCCATCAACTGAACGGCAACCGGCGGGGTCTTTACTACGAAGTCGAAGGATTTGTCACTATAATAAGTGATGACAACAGGCAATACCTTACCTGCGGTCTGCGGAGTCTGGGTTCTGCCGTTGAACTGTTTGCAGAACTCCATGATGTTCAAACCCTTCGAACCTAAAGCTGGACCTACCGGAGGAGCTGGATTTGCAGCACCACCTTTAATTTGCAGTTTAATAAAACCGCCAATCTGTTTTGCCATAACTTTTCCGTTATTACTTTAGATTACTCTTTTTCGACTTGCATGAATCGAAGTTCAATTGGGGTCTTCCTACCGAAGATGGTAACCATAACCTTCAATTTCTTCCTCTCATCATACACTTCTTCAATTACACCACTGAAACCGTTGAACGGTCCGTCGGTCACCTTTACGGCCTCGCCAACAAAGAACGGCACTGTGATTTCGTCCGCATTTTCGGACAATTCATCAACCTTGCCGAGAATCCTTGCAGCCTCGTCGTTTCTCAGGGGAACTGCCTTTCCGTCTTTGGTTCCAAGAAAACCTATCACGCCGGTCACGCTCTTTATCACATGCTCGACCTCACCATCGAGGGCAGCTTGGATAAGGATATAGCCCGGGAAGAAATTTCTTTCCTTGTGAACTGGCTTTCCGTTTCTAACTTGATAAACTTTTTCTGTTGGAATTAGTATCTGAGGCACCTGCTCGGTAAGATTACGATGCTGGATTTCGCTTTCGAGATACTCCTTCACCTTCTTCTCCTTGCCGCTCAATGCGCGCACAACATACCATTTTTTAGTAACTTCTGACATAACTCCAATCGAAAAAAACTGGTTTAATAAAATATCTTGTAAACCCATTCCAACAGACCTTTGAATGCAAAGTCCATTACAAAGATTACAAGAGCAAATATTAAGGAAGCAACCATTACCACTATTGCACTACTTTGAAGTTCTGACCATTTCGGCCAGGTAACTTTCTTAACCAACTCTTCGTAAACGTTGGCGAAATATGCTTTAATCTTCTTCATTATAGCGTATAATTCTTTGTCTTGCACGGGTAGAGAGGCTCGAACTCCCGACACCTAGTTTTGGAGACTAGTGCTCTACCAACTGAGCTACACCCGTATTACAAAGTGACGGGAGAAACTCCCATCACTTTATGTAAATCATTAATTATTCAACGATTTCGGTAATCTGACCAGCACCAACTGTTCTACCACCTTCGCGGATTGCGAAACGGAGACCTACGTTCAATGCAACCGGGTAAATCAAAGTAACGTCGATAGTTACATTATCACCAGGCATTACCATTTCGGTTCCTTCTGGAAGAGCGATTTCGCCAGTGATATCCAAAGTTCTCAAGAAGAACTGAGGACGGTAGTGGTTCTGGAATGGAGTGTGACGTCCACCTTCTTCCTTAGTAAGAACGTAAACTTCAGCCTTGAAGTGAGTGTGCGGGTGGATTGAACCAGGAGCAGCGATAACTTCACCTCTCTTAACTTCGTCCTTGTCGATACCGCGGAGCAACAAACCTACGTTGTCACCAGCTTCACCTTCGTCGAGGAGCTTACGGAACATTTCAACACCGGTAACGGTGGTGTCCTTGAATTCGTCGCTCAAACCAACGATCTGAACCTTATCACCAACGTGGATAACACCAGTTTCGATACGACCAGTTGCAACAGTACCACGACCAGTGATCGAGAATACGTCTTCAACAGGCATCAAGAACGGCTTTTCGTTCTCACGCTTTGGCAGAGGAATCCAGCTGTCAACAGCAGCCATAAGTTCTTCAACCTTAGCTTCCCACTGAGGTTCGCCATTCAAAGCACCAAGTGCAGAACCGCGGATAACCGGAGTGTTGTCACCGTCGAAATCATACTTAGTAAGAAGGTCACGAACTTCCATTTCTACGAGGTCGAGCAATTCTTCATCGTCAACCATATCGCACTTATTGAGGAAAACAACCATCTTAGGTACGTTTACCTGCTTAGCGAGAAGTACGTGTTCGTTTGTCTGTGGCATAGGACCGTCAGTTGCAGCAACTACCAAGATAGCACCGTCCATCTGAGCAGCACCAGTAACCATGTTCTTTACATAGTCGGCGTGACCTGGGCAGTCAACGTGTGCATAGTGGCGGGTTTCAGTCTGGTATTCAACGTGAGCTGTGTTGATGGTTATACCTCTTTCCTTTTCTTCTGGAGCGTTGTCGATTGCGTCAAAATCCTTTACTTCCGACAAGCCCTTCTTTGCCAATACCTTAGTAATAGCAGATGTTAATGTGGTCTTACCGTGGTCAACGTGTCCAATGGTACCAATGTTAACGTGCGGTTTCGTCCTTTCAAATTTCTCTTTAGCCATGACTTCAAATTTATTTAATGATAATACTTAAATTACTTTATTTACCTATTAATATATAAACACAAAAAAAGAGCCAATGATGGGAATTGAACCCATGACCTCTTCCTTACCAAGGAAGTGCTCTACCCCTGAGCTACATTGGCTTTTTGAGCGGGAAACGAGACTCGAACTCGCGACCCTCAGCTTGGAAGGCTGATGCTCTACCAACTGAGCTATTCCCGCGCATCTTCCCTGTAGTGGGGAGAGAAGGATTCGAACCTCCGAAGTCTTACGACAACAGATTTACAGTCTGCTCCAGTTGGCCACTTTGGTATCTCCCCAGACCATTTTTTGAGCCGATGAACGGATTCGAACCGCCGACCGGCTGATTACAAATCAGCTGCTCTACCAGCTGAGCTACATCGGCTAAAAAATAATCATCAACACTTTTTAAAGATCGTTTTACCCCTTCGAAAGGGACTGCAAATATAGATGATTATTTTTTACTGGCAAAATTTTTTTTAATTTTTTTAATCACGTTGTTTTTCTTTTGCTTTTACAAGCTGTTTTTTCAACGCATCTACCGATAAATCAACGGCTTCCTCAAAAGTCTTGCACTGACGTTTTGCGAACAAACCTGTCAATTTTGGCACTTCAAGGCTGACTTCTGCTATCTTATTTTCGTTAGTTTCCGACTTGTCGAGGCGTAAAATAACTTCTGCGCTCAAAATATTGTCAGCCATCTGCGACAATTTACCAACTTTCTTATCAACATAATCCAATAACTTTTGGTCAGCGTCGAACTGAACCGACTGTACTTTTACGTTCATATCTTTTCCCTTTCATTTTTATGCTCGTGGATGAGCTTGTTTATAAACTGTTTTTAATTTCTCGAATGTATTGTGCGTATATACCTGCGTCGCCGACAGGCTTGCGTGACCGAGCAACTCCTTTATGGAATTGAGGTCGGCTCCGTTGTTGAGCATCTGGGTGGCGAATGTGTGGCGCAGAACGTGCGGACTTTTCTTGTCGATGCTTGTGACTTCGCCAAGATAATGTGTAATCTTTCGATAAACGAACTTGTCGTACAACTTTCCGCCCCTGTCGGTCACCAGAAGCCAAGCCTGCGAACTAACATCGAAGCCTTTCTCCTTTTTCTGCTCAAGATACTCGTTATACCTATTAATAATATAGTCGTTCAACGGGCAGATTCTTTCCTTGCTTCTTTTTCCGAAAACTTTCACCTGACGTTCGGCAGGCAAAAAGTCGAGATGCTTGAGGTTGATTAGTTCCGACAGACGCATACCGGTGGCATAGAAAAGTTCCACCATAAACTCGTCGCGTTTGCCAGCGAAACCTTCGGGATAAAAGTCGTTCGTTGTCATCTTGTTCATGTCGTTTTCGGCAACAAACTCGGGCAGACGCTTGCTTGTCTTCTGACTTGAAATCTTAGCCATAGGATTCCTGTCCATCTTGCCTACTTTCTTCAAGTAATTGGCAAAAGCCTTCAGGCTCGACAGCTTCCGATTGATGCTTCGTGATGATATTCCGCATTCCTTGAGGTTCATCATCCACATTCTGACATTCTTGTCGGTAAAATACTCACATACTGGAATACTATTTGAGTTACCACAAATAAAATCACGAAACTGAAGCAAATCAGTTTCGTAAGATTTTACCGTGTGCTCGGAACTTCTACGTTCGAGCCTCAAATATTCCGTGAACATCTTTATTTCCATTCGCCGTCTCCCATTTCTACGGAGAAGCAAATATAAGAAATAAAAATGAAAACAAAAATATTTTTAATTATTTTCCTGCATGCTCTGCAATTTCTGTACGTAAATTGCGTGGAGCTTCTGCTGGCGCTTAATAACAGACTGCTTGTCAAACTGCTGACGTGCTCTTAATTCCTTTACAACACCAGTCTTTTCGAATTTTCTTTTGAATTTCTTCAAGGCTCTATCGATGTTTTCGCCTTCTTTTACAGGTACAATAATCATTTCGTTATCTTTTTAATTTTTAATTTATGTTTCTTAAAATTTTGGACTGCAAAAGTACACATAAAATCAATACCGACAAATTTTTTTGAACGATTTTGTAGATTTTTTATTTGTTGTATTACAATAAGTTACAAAAGCGATGTTAATTTCTGTACGATTATTGACATTATTTTGTAGTAAACACAACCACAGAAGTCATCCATTTGCTAATTGTCGCGGACACAACGGACAGAGTATGCATAATAAGGACTAAATACATGATCAACAACAAGACCACATTGAGTATATGCAATATTTAAAAATTTAAGTTCAAATGGTTCATCGTAAGTTGATGACCAATAGAAACCAGAAAGTCCAAAAGCTTGATACCTTTCGTTCATAGCTCCTGTAGAAGTATATATTCCTGCAGGAACTGCATTAAAACCACTTGCTCCGAAATTAGCATTATGGACATATAGGCTATTGGCTCTTGTCCAAAGTTCGGAACTTCCCGCCAGTTGCGGAGAGACAATAGTCCTGTCAAACATATCTATCAGCTGCTGCCATTCGCCTTCGCTTGGCAGATGCCACCCATCCGGACAAACACCTTGCAATCCGCTTGGAATTTGCGACGACGCAACAGTTCCATTTAATGCAGCAGTTTCACTATATAGATAACCATATACGGCAACATTTGAACTATCGTTATTCGGATATACAACATATTGATCTGTTGCTATAACGTATGGCTGATACTCATCAGCGAAAGGGATACTTCCCTTATACCGCAAATTCTCCGCCATCCATGTCTGCTCACCAATGGTAACCGTAGCATATACATTTCCGTCGCGCGAATCTGTAAAAGTTCCGGTTATGCAACTGCCAGCTTCGACCGCAGTTTTAAACGAGCCAACCGCACCATAGGTTGTTGCGACAGAATTTGCTGCGAAAGCCTTGAAATAATACTGAGTAGAAGGCAGCAAACCAGAAACTTCGTAGCTATATCCTCCAACATCACCGTCCGCCACTACGGAATCTGACATATTATGCTCGTCAACGCCATATACGAAACCACATGTAGCTGGCTCACCACCATTATAATATACCGAACCATATAAAGTCACTCTATTTGAAGTCAAATTCCTATATGAAGATGTTACTACTTCCGGTGCAACAATTACAGGCGGATCGAACAGATGTTCGGCAGTTGCATCAATAACAGAAACTAATGAATCAATATACGACTTTGTTGCAGCATCGCTAGAATCTACAGGGTTTGCCAGACCGGAAATCCTTCTTCCATCAGCCGAATTGCCACTACGAATAACATCAGACATTAAAGGTGCTGGAAGTTCTGTATAATAAGAGCTGTCCAAAGTCATAGGAATGAAGTATCCCATATCATCCCTATAAACAAGCACCTCGCCATCGTGAGCATTGGCAACATAAAAATTTATATTCGACAGTTTCTCTGCCTTCCTCGACACCAATGCGTAATAATTGCTTGCTATTTCCTTAGTGCCCAAATTCACATAATCGCCATCTGTCCTATATTCAACTCGCATCCATATATTGCCGAGATGCCAAGGAATACCATAAAAAGGAACGTTGAGCGCGCTATTACAACCGCAAGTATATTCGCCACGGTTAAGCTGGATAGAAACAAAACCATTAGCATCGGTAACGGTACTATGTTCGGCACAATATACAACAGTTCCATTCTGTCCACCAGAAAGGATTGAAATTTTTACATTTACTGGAGTATTTGCAAGCAGAACGTTGTCGGCATCACGGATGATTGCCGAAAAATTTACAGTCTGCGGAACAGTCTGTGCAAATGAAGCAACCGCAACTGCTATTATTATAATTAACAAAACTATTCTATTCATATCATTAACAATCTAATTGGCAATATAAATTTATCTACTCTACTGGAGTATAAACTGGACGAACATTTTGTCCAACCGCTCTGTAATTAATTATATCAGTAACTCCATAAGATACAGTCCATCTCGAAAGCACAGAAAACTGTGGCGTCCTAAAAAAACCTGTTGAAGTCTCTGCTTGACCCAAGCCCGACGTACTAAGCCAATAGTAACCGCCCGTGCTAGCATCCCGGTCGGATGACTTTGATATATAGAAACTTCCATCAAAACGATAACCACAAGCAGGCAAAAAAATGCTGTTCCCGTTGAAACTACTGACAAGATATCCATCAACTCCGTTCAATGTTGTCCATCGCCATATACAATTACTCATCAACTCAGCAAAATCGTCTTGGGTAGGCATTCTCCATCCGTTGCCCCAGTTTACAGCTGCAGCATCTTTATTATATGGAAGCATAAGTACATCGTCATGGTATGTATATGACGAATCATTATAAATATCCTTTGGCTGTGTTTCGCCCCAAGAATAATAATCGCCACATTCTTCTGGTCTTGATGCTCCGACATTGCATTTTGCCCACATTGTTCCGCTTGGAAGCCCAAGGTCAACATATTCGTGAGTTCTATACACACCATTGTTTCCTTCGGGATACGTAGGCAAAACTCCACCAAGAGAATCAACAATATCAATATACACATTTACCAGCGAATCAAGATACGACTTTGTTACTGCATCCTGAGCTGCAGCTGGAGGCGCGAGATCAACAATATGCCTATTTTCTGCCGAATTTCCTACTGCAAGCACTTCCGCCAATCCCGATACTTCGGGGTCGTGGGCTATAGTTACAGGCTCAAATTGACGTGCATCCTCATTATAGCCAAGCACATCCCCATTGTGTACACCTTCCGCAGAGAACCCTACATCAACAAGTTCCAATGTCTTGTCTGCAACAAATGCATATACCGTGGATGCCAATTCAAGTCTTCCGAGCAATAAGAAACTGCCAGTCGTATCGGTCCGGTATTCCACTTGCATCCAATAGTCACCGTTCTCCCACGGTATATCCTCGAACGACAAGACAGATGCCTCGTTGCAACCGCACGACAGAATATCGCGATTCAGTTTAACAAGCATACTACCCGACGAATTTGTCGCCGTCCTATGTACAGCACAATATACAGGAGTGCCATACTGCCCGCCTTCAAGAAATGTCAACCTTACATCTATCGGAGAATTTGCAATAACCTCATTATTCGAATTTCGCACAACAGCCGAAAATACAACCGTCTGCGGAACTTCCTGCGACATCACCGACGATACTATTGCTAGGGAAAATATCAAAAGAAAAAACCTATTCATACTCAAGACTTTACAATTAATTATTATTTTCAAATCTAAACACTGGTCGTATTTCAAAACCTACGAAACTACTTTGCCCGGCCAATCCCAAGCGATAAGAAAGACAATATAGGATTCTTCCTGCAGTAGCCGTTATATACATTGCTATAGTATTATTGCCAGAATGATAAGTTCCATACTTGTATCCACCACAAGGCAAGAATATCGAACCGCCGTTTGGACCTATTATCTGAAATCCGTTCCTTCCGTTCTGCTGAACATACTTCCATACGCAATAACTTCTCAATTCTTCCATTTCGTCGACTGTTGGAATACGCCAACCGCCGCCCCAAAATACAGAAGCTACATCAGCATCAGCAGGCAAGGAATCAAGTTGCTCATCTCCATATACATACGTATCCCTACTATAATTATTCTTGGGATAGATTTCCCCCCACGCATAAAAATCGCCCAAACCTTCTGGCGTTGCTGCGCCCACATTGCATTTTGCCCACAAAGTTCTGCTTGGCAGACCAAGGTCAACATACTCGTGCCCGTTGTGCGAACAATTTATATTAGTAATTGCTGTCATAATCCGATGATAGACCGAATCGGCATATTCCTTGGTCACAATGTCATTGGAAGCAACGGGTGCAGCAAGATTGGATATTCTCATTCCTCCTGCATCGTTTCCGGCCTCAAGCACAACCGACAGGGCTGGTGGTGCAGGTGGACGAAGCTCACGCGCTTCAAATTTGCCAGTTTCAGAATTATACATTAGGGCATCACCATTCTCCAAGCCTTCAACATCGAAATCTATACCCTCAAGGCTATTGGCTTGACCTGCCATAAACGCATAAAAATTACTAGTCAGTTCATAACAGCCCTGCGTCCTGTAATCTGCCATGTCGTCGGTCTTATAATCCAACTGAAACCAGAAATCACCATTCTCCCACGGAATCTGAGTAAAAGGCGTTCCATACGACGACAAGCCTCTGTTAAGCATTACGGACACATAGCCATTGGAGTTAGTTGTTGTGGTGGTAGTTGTGGTATATATCGGATTTCCTTCCGGTCCTCCTTCGCGTAATATCAGTTGCAACCTCACATTGGTATCGGGCAGAATATTGCCAGTGGTATCACGCAAAACTGCCGAAAAATTGACCGTCTGCGGTACATTCTGCGCAAATAACGTAGCCACTGCCAGCACAAATATGAACAATATCGCTATTCTCTTCATAATCATTCTGTTTTCATTGTTTAACAATTTTTGCACTTGCCTTACCTATCCTCATTATATAGGTGCCATTTGCAAGCCCAGACAAATCTACCGAAAATTCATTGCCAAAACTATCTATTGCTCGCGAAAGCACAAGCACACCGTTCGTATCATAAATTTCCACTGGTCCCGATGCACAATCGGAATCCCTTACCGACACATTTACAAAATATGCCGTAGGATTAGGATACACAGAAATACCTTCGCCCAATGCCACACGACGATTATCATCCCCCGTCAACAAACCACTGGTACCTAGCGTATCCACATATTCCGACGTAATAGTCAACGAACCGTTTTCGCCATACAATACACTGCCGAATGTGCCGCCAAAGGAATACTGGACAAACTCATCGCCACCCGACTGGGAGAAAAAGCCGATATTGTCAAGATTCTGTGCATTGACAATTGAACAACAAGTAATTATCGTTCCTATTAAAAACAAAATTTTTATTCTACTCATAATAATCTAGTATATAATTTTTGCAAATATAATTTTCTTTTCACTACTATGACAACTTAAAAGTCAATTTCGTTGCCTGGGAGTTGAAAAAAAATCGTAAATCGTAAATCATCATTCGTAACTCGTAAATTAATTGTCGTTCCCATCCAGCATTATAAAAGGTTTCATATTGTTTGAAGTTGTTTGAAATTGTTTCGTATTGTTTGAAGTTGTTGGTTTCAACTTTCAAACCATCTTAAACTCATAAACCATTCAACTTACTTTTCGTTTCCATCAAGCATAATGAATGCTGCCCAGAACCTCGGATTTGCGAAGCCTTCTGTAGTTTTTACCTTGTTTTGTGCAGCAAGGAAGGCTTCGCGTTTCGACATTCCTTTGGTTAGGTTGGTATAGAATTCGGTCATCATCAACAAAGTTGCATTGTCGTCCACAGGCCAGAGGCTCATGATAATAGTGTGAACACCGGCTTTTTTGAAACCACGTTGCAAACCGAACACTCCTTCACCTGTGATTTCGCCAAGCGCAGTTTGGCAAGCCGACAATACCACCAAATCGGTCTTGCGCAAGTCCATAAAGCTAATCTCCTTGGCGGTAAGAATGCCGTCCTCAACACCTTCGGGAACTGGCATATTTTGCCAAGCAAGGTTTGCCCCCGACATTAATAGTCCCGACTGGATGAGCGATTGGTCGCCCGACATCTTTTCGTCGGAAGGCAGGAAAAATCCGTGCGTGGCAACGTGTAGAGTAGAAATTTCTTTGCCCGACAAAGCCTTGAACGATTCTTCGTTTGCCTGAGACCCCTCAAAGATGGTTGTAGAAATTTTCTTTTTCTTCATCTTGCCGACAATGTTTTCGACCTCTGTTTTGGTGCCTGGCAGATAGCTGAGGCTTCCACGGTCTCCGCTCCGGCTTATGCTAACAGCTGTTGTGTTTGTTGCACTGCGCGTTGAATATCTGTCGCTTTCCTGTTTCATTGTTGTGGTGTCGCTATCGTAGTAGATGCCACCATAAAGTACCGAATTTTTCATTGGTTTAGGCATATATTCCATTGCTAAGAAACGAGTCGATGACATACGATATATTTCGTACTTGTCCGAAATGGTCTTTTCCTTGTCAATTGGTGCATACTCAACGGCAATCTGGTGCAACATTCCCGATGGAGCAAAGTAGATACGAGGATTTTCGGGGAAATATTTCTCCAGAGGTTTCCATAGCAGGTCGTAAAGTCCTGTAGATTCGTAGATGCCCTGTCGTTTGGTAGCGACAGTTGTTGCTCCGCGGTTTTCTTCATCGTTTTGCGTTTCGGATTTTACAGGTGCTATACCTCTCTGCAACTTTTGCATTTCAAACTGATTGAAAAGCGGAACGCTGACAGGTGCTTTCATATCTTTAGTAAGCACAAGCGCGACAAATTTTGTTGTATCATTCTCTGTAAAGGAGGAAAATTCTATTGCCACATCGTTGGATTTGAGTGAATTTTGAACTTCTTTCCAGTCGATTTTTATGAAATTGGTAATGTCGCCGAACTCCTTGCTTTTTCCCACAACACGCCTCTCAAACTTCTGGATTTCTTCATTAAGCGAATCGCAGTCGGAGACTCGTTCTGAAATCGGTTTCTCCAGTTCCTTGTCTAACTGCAAGTGCATAGTCTTCAAAGTCTCATAGTCGGAAATCAAGGTGGAATCACCGCTCTCCATTATAATATTTGTCATATTTATTTCCGAAGCAAGAAGCAAACCTTTGGTAATTAGTTCTGCATCGTATGAAGTTGCTGTTGCCAGTGTGTCATCGGGCAAATGATACATATAATTTATGTTCCTGTAGAAATATTTGTTCGTTGATGTCCAGTAGGCTTCGCGCTCATGTGCCGTCATAAACGAAAAGTTTCTGATTAAGTTGCGTTTACATATATCCGATGCATCTTTATTTGCCTTAATAGCATTAGAATAGTCGTTTTCTCCGAAATATGCCCTTCCAATATTATATAGCGTCAATGCATAAAGAGGATGCTCTTCTCCAAGAACTTCTTTTCGGATTTCCAAAGCCTTTGAGTAATACTTCATAGCGTTTGGGTAGTCACCCATTTTGTCATACACAGAACCAATGTTGTTTTGAGAAGATGCATAATCAGGATGTTCTTCGCCTTGTATTTTCCTAATTGTCTCCATCGATTGATTGTAGTATTTCAAAGCATTCTGACTATCTCCCATATTATTATACACAATACCTATGTTATTCAACGATTTAGCATAACTTAGGTTATCTTCTCCCCAATTTTTTCTTTTTATTTCGATTGATTGCGTATGATATTTCAACGCATTCTGGTAATCGCCCATATTATCGTACACAAGGCCGATATTACCCAAAGTCAATGCACATTCGTGATGAGTCTCACCAAAAACTTTCTTTTGGATTTCAAGTGCTTGCATTAAATATTTCAAAGAGTTTTGGTAATCGCCCATGTCACTGTACACAATGCCTATATCATTCAGCAAAGATGCGTATTCCGGATGTTCTTCGCCAATTGTTTTCTTTCGTATCTCTAACGCCTGTAAAAAATATTTCAAAGCATTCTGGTAATCACCCATGTCGAAATACACGCCTCCAATATCGTTAAGCGTTACTGCATATTTAGGGTGTCCCGTGCCAATAGTCGTTCCCCTTATTTCTAATGCTTCCATATAATATTTCAAAGCTGTCTGGTAATCACCCATATTTTCATACACCGTACCGATATTGTTCAATGAATATGCATAGTCGGGGTGATTTACACCGAGAACCTTTTCTCTTATTTTCAATGCCTGCTTATTATACGACAAAGCTTTCTGGTAGTTTTTCAAATTTTGATAACAAATAGCAATATTATTTAGTATGGATGCATATCTTGGAGTTTCCTCACCATAGGATTTAGCTGTTATTTCCTTAGCTTGCAGGTAATATTTCAAAGCACTTTGGTAATCACCCATGCTTTTGTATGCAATGCCAACATTATTTAGCGACATAGCATAGTCGGGATGTTCCTCGCCCAAAGTTTTTTTCTTGAGTTCCATCGCTTGCAAATAATATTTCAAGGAATTTTGTTCGTCACCAAGATAATAATAGGTAACACCTATGTTATTTAGCGATGACGCATAATCGTGATGCTCCTCTCCAAGAACTTTTTTCCTGATTTCCATTGCCCGTATCATATATTCCAAAGCCGTCTGATAGTCGCCCATTGTTGCATATTCAATCCCGACATCGTCCAGCGACGAAGCATAGTCGGGATTATCTTCTCCTAGGACTTTTTTTCGGATTTCCATTGCCTGCGTGTAGCATTTCAAAGCATTTTGGTAATCGGCTGTGCGGTCATAAATCTTAGCAATGTGCCTCAATGTGGTGGCATAATGCAAGTTGAGCCCTCCAGCGACATCTTTTGTCATTTCTGCCGCGTGATTGAACAAATCGAGAGCTTCGTTATATTTTCGTTCATTTATCAAAATGGCACCTAATTCATTAAGAGAATCTGCCTTATGGAATATTGCGGTTGTGTCGGTCTGCGATAATGCTCCTACTGCAAATGATACACAGAAGGTTAAAATAAATAATTTCCTCATATAACATATCACTTATGAGTGTCGTGAGCAACTATATATGCCCGTCAGCGCCAAACGGACAACCTACAAACAAAGCGTGACGCTAATACACAAAAAGTATAACGCTTCGTAATCAGACCGCAAATATAACTATTACTACATTACGCTACAAAATTTTACCAGCTCTCTTTTCACATATCTTGTTGATAAAAATATCCTAGCCTCTATTTTTTACCACTTCCAACGGAAATTTCTTCATTACCTTTGTGCATAATCTAAAAATAGTACGACATGACACTTATTAAATCAATATCGGGCATCCGCGGAACAATTGGCGGACAAATTTCGGAAAATCTTACACCAATAGATATAGTAAAGTTCACAACCGCATACGGCATCTGGAACCGCAAGCAGGAACTCAACAACAACAAAATCGTTGTTGGTCGCGACGCTCGACTTTCAGGACAAATGGTCGAAAACATTGTAGTCTCAACCTTGGTATCGCTTGGTTTTGAAGTTATAAACATAGGTATGGCAACCACGCCGACCACCGAGATGGCTGTAATCTTGGAAAAGGCTGCCGGCGGAATCATCATCACGGCAAGCCACAACCCCAAGCAGTGGAACGCCCTGAAGCTCCTCAACTGCCATGGCGAATTTCTCACCGACAAGGAAGGCAAGGACGTGCTTGCAATTGCTGAATCGGAAGACTTTACCTACAATGACATCGACCACCTTGGCAAGGAAACCAAGATTGCCAACTACGAAGACCGTCACATTGACATGGTTCTGAAGATGAAAGTCCTCAACCTCGATGCAATAAAGGCTGCCAATTTCAAGGTTGTTATCGACTGCGTGAACTCGGTCGGCGGAATCGTGCTGCCAAAACTCTTGAAAAAACTCGGTGTGAACAACATAGTTGAACTCAACTGCGAAGCAAACGGACATTTTGCCCACACTCCAGAACCAATTCCCGAAAACCTCACCCAGATAGCATCGGAAATGCCGAAGCAGAACGCAAACGTCGGCTTTGTTGTTGACCCCGATGTTGACCGCCTTGCAATTATTTGCGAGGACGGACAGATGTTCGGTGAAGAATACACGCTGGTTTCGGTTGCCGACTACATTTTGTCGAAGACTCCGGGCAATACGGTTTCCAATATGTCATCTACCCGCGCTTTGCGCGACGTCACCGAAAAGTACGGATGCCAGTACAATGCCGCAGCCGTTGGCGAAGTGAACGTAGTTACCAAGATGAAGGAAACCAATGCCGTAATAGGTGGCGAAGGCAACGGCGGTGTAATTTACCCCGAAGTCCACTACGGACGCGATGCACTGGTAGGAATTGCATTGTTCCTTTCGCTTATGGCAGAAAAGAAGATGAAAGTCAGTGAATTGCGCCGCACTTTCCCAGAATATTCAATATCGAAGAACAAGATTCAGCTCAACGAAAAAATCAACGTTGACAACATCCTGAAGACAATGGCTCAGAAATATGCTTCGCAGCCCGTTTCGACCATCGACGGCGTAAAAATCGAGTTCCCCGACACAAAGGAATGGGTACACCTGCGCAAGTCGAACACCGAACCTATAATCCGCATCTACTCCGAAAGCAGCACTTTGGAAAAGGCCGATGCTTTGGCGAAGAGGATAATGGATGAAATTAATGGGATAATCGGGTAATCGATTTGCCTGCTGATATATACCTATATATATTATACCAACCTTCTGATTGTCTTGCCGACATTTATCAAGTGGTCGGCAACACGCTCGGCATTCGACGAGAGCGATAGGTATTCGGCACCAGCATTAGGTGAACATAGTCCAAGCGACAATCGTGCGATGTGGCTGGTTTCCATATACTTGGTGTACTCGTCAATTTTATCTTCTATCTTGTCGGCTTCGACAAAGGCATCAAAATCTTCATCGGTATAAGCCTTCATAATCTTGTCGTACAACTCGTTGATAAGCGTACGCACATTATCAATTTCCTCCACTGCCTGCGACGAAAACTTTTCGCCGGTTTCCTTTAGCATTCCTGCATACTCGACAATATTCTCTGCATAGTCGCCGATACGTTCCAAGTCCCTGACACTGCGGAAAGTAGTAGTAAGATAATTGTGGTCCTTTTCGCTCAGCTGACGCATTTTCGACAACTTAACCACATAGTCTATAATTGCGGTATTCAAGAAGTTAAGCTGGTTTTCGTTTTTCACAAAGGTTTCCTTTTCCGAAAAGTCGAGTTTTGTTACAATGTCGAGCGAGCGGTTGAAGTTTTCGATTGCAATCTGCGCCATATTCACTATTTCGCGCTTTGTCTGCTGCACTGCCACAGGCGGAGTCTTCAACATATTGTCATCGACGAAGAACAGTCGCGGACTGTCGGTGTCGGCATCAACCTTGTCGGGAATCATCTTGCAGACAAGCTTTACGAGCGCATTTGTAAGCGGAAGAACTATTATCACAGTTACCACATTGAATATTGTGTGGAACATTGCGAGTTGCATCTGTGGTACATCGGGGAACATACGGTTGAAAATGTTACCGAAAGTGACATTGTCGGAAACAAGTCCCATCACAAATGCTGCCACAAGGAACAGCACCGCACCGCTGACATTGAATATCAAGTGAATCAATGCTGTACGCTGAGCATTTCGACCACTCGTCACACCAGCTATTATAGCCACCACGCAAGAACCGACATTGGAACCAATTGTAAGGAAAATACCCTGGTCGAGAGTTACAAGTCCCGTTACAACCATAGCAAGCGCAATGGAAGTCATCACCGATGAACTTTGTATTATGGCTGTGAAAATTGCACCTATTAGCACAAGTAGAATAGGATTGCTTATTCCAGCAAGGAAAGTCTTCACGGCTTCCATTTCGGCAAAGGCCGACATTGAGGAACTCATAAGACTCAAGCCGACGAACAGCATTCCGAAGCCAGTGAAAATTCCGCCGATGCGCTTCCAGAAATCGCTTTTTGCGAACAGCATTACAAAAGCACCTATGCCTGCAAACGCCGAAAATATTATGGTTGTGGAAAGTACACTCTCACCGAACATACCGAGGGCGACAATCTGCGCGGTGATGGTGGTACCTATGTTTGCACCGTAAATCATTGTTGCCGCCTGCGCCAGCGAAATTATTCCTGCATTCACGAAACCGATGACCATCACGGTAGTAGCGCCCGAACTTTGGATTGCCGCCGTTCCCAACGCACCTATCCCCACTCCGAGGAGTTTGCTTTTCGATGCTTTAGCAAATAGATTTTTCAGTTTGCTCGAACTTGCCGATTCGAGGTTTGTGCTCATCATCTGACACGCGATAAGAAAAATTCCGATGCCGGAAAGCAGTGTCAGTATTGCCGAAATTATAGCTGTTGTTGTCATGTCAAAAAAAAGTGGCGTTAGCATTCTGTCGTCGTTGCAAAAAGGCGATGACAGCCCCGTTTCACAAAAAAAATTTTTTGCAAAATAAGTATTTTTAAGTTTTTCTCCGCAAGCACAAAATTATGTTATGCAGCAGAGTCTTTAGAACGTACAAAATTTTAGACAAAGGATTTTACAAAAACAGTCCACGCCCATACCTTCCAAATTTGCTGCAACTACTGGCACATTTCCAGAATTTTTCCAACCGGCAGATTTTTTAAGTGGTATGCTTAGCGCGGACTGCCGTTGCCCCAAGGGCAACTGAGAAAAACAAATTATAAAGGCGAACAGGCTAGCGGAATATCTGTCTAACAGAAGACCACTCAGTCTGTCGGCAAAGCTATTGGACTGTCAGACTGCAAGACTGTCAGCCTGTTAGCCCCAGCCGTAGGCTTTACGCCGTTATCTTTTCCGTCCTTTTGTTGTTACTTTCTTGCAATTCCCTGCCTCGCTTGTAATCTTCGTGGGCTTTCTTGGCAAGCGTTCCGCCTGCAACCACCGCTGCTATTGCTGCCAGTGCCTTTAGACCGGCTTTAATGAAATCAGAACTCATATTCAAATGTTTTTAATTGTTATTGTTTTATTTTCTCTCCCTTGCTGTTGTAAACAGTAGTATATCCGTTCTTCCTCACGACGAATGTGTCGCCCGAAACGGAAACAATATCGCCCACGGTAGTGGAAATCGATTTATACTTGTGACCTTGCATGTCATACAGGTCGTAGAACCCGTTCTTTACCACGATGAAGAACTTGCTGCCATGTCCTACCAAAGTTCCAACATAGTCGCCAACGGCTTTAACCTCCACATTTTTTTCGTTGTAGATGCGGTAGAAGTGGTTTTTGTTCTCGATGTGTGAGATACTTTGCGAAAATGCTGTGGCACATATTGCCACGAACATCAGTAATACTAATAACTTTTTCATTTTCAATAATTTTTGTTGTTACTAATTTTTTGTTTTCTTGTCGGCATCCTCGTCGCAGAACAGGTCAACAATTCCGTCGATGAGGTCGGAAACAAAATTTCCTGCCGCCTTGCCAACTGCCACCGCCGGACCTACGCCTTTCTCAAATGGCTTCAGTTCTTCGGGAAACTTTCCTTTCGTCAGGTCGTGATTCTCTCTTTTTTCTAAATTCCTTTCCATAACAATCTGCTTAAATTAATCATCGTCATCGCCGAACAGACTTCCAAGAGCTTCGCCGATAAGCGAACCAATTACATACCCAGTTTCAAAATCATCATCATAATCGTCCTCATCGTATGGACCATACTCAAAATCTTTAATCATAACATTAGTTTTTAAATGGTTATTAATAAGTTTATTTTCATGCAATTACTTTTCTTTGATTACCAATGGAGCCTGCGTTTTCTCCTTAGTGTCGGCATCCGTGTCGTGCAGTTTCAGAATCCATTCATCATCGCTTGTATAGTTCCTGAAATTCTTGTAGGTCGCTGGGTATCCGCTCACTGTTACGACCAGGAATCCGTCCTTGTCGCTAGCTATGTCAACTATAGGCTGGACAAGCACATCGCAATTATGCTGTTTAATGGCGTTGCCAATAACAACCTCCTTTTCGCCTTGGGCTACAATGTCAATCTGCGAATTATTGTAGTCCTTTACGCGAATATTCAGGCGTTCTGTATAGGTAATCCTCGTTTCCGACACATTCAATTCGGCAATCTGCGGAATACTATAGATTACAGGAGCGGGTATTGATGCTGTCTTGTATTCCGAGTAGGAATAATCCGAACACTGTGTTGTCGCCGTACAGCTTGACAATGAAGCAAGTGCAAAAGCACATAAAATCAAATTTCTAGTTTTCATGAAGTTTATCTTTTTAAAGTTATTATTTCCTAAATCCTGTAAAATGCTTGAATACCAACTTTCCGCAGTGGGGACACATTAGGATGAAATGGGTTGTCGGTGCTGGGTCTACAAATATATCCCAACCTATTGAAGTGCCTAAAACTTCGCTACAATGCTGGCAAACAACGCTTTTTGTTTTAAATAAATCCATAATCATAATATTATCCTTTCGCTATTTTGAATCCAATTCCTTCGTTGTCAATCACTAGCGGAAACTCCTCAATAAGTGCTGGTATCGACAGTTTCACATAATCTTCGGCAGCATTGTGCATTTCCAAAAAACGCTTGGTTTCCACCATAAAGTCGCCGATGTTGCGGATTCGCGCCTCGTAGGCCATGCTTATCGAGTTAGGTTCGTCGAAGTCGATGAAGAACGACATTCCATATTCCAAGTTAAGGCTGTTGGCAATGACGACCATTCCTTCGCGGTTTACATCGTCGAGTCCATCAAATTCCTCGGCAAGATAAAATCGCAACCTCAGTAAGTTGATGCCTTCCATCGGGTCGATGCTATAAATCACGGGGTTGCTACCAATCCACATATAATTTAGTCCCTCCACCTTTTCGGTGCGGTAACCTTCGTCTGCCAATGCCTTGCGCGACTGACGGTAAATTTTGTCGGTAGAGACGATTCTTCCCTTCAACGCCATTGCAATCAGGCTTGCAAGCGCACCTATTATTAATATTGCAAATACTATCCGTATCATTGTTCTTTGTTTTTCTCGAAGCAAAGATAGGGGTGCAGATTGCCAAAGTTCGGCAGTATAGGATTTTTTGGGAAACTATATAGGTGTTGACACAATGTTCTTTTTGTTCTTGTCCTTTTGGTCATTCCGCAAGACAGAACGAACAGCATAAGGAACGTTGCTTGTGAGTTCGTTTATGCGGAACTCCTTCACGAAACGGAGTGAGTAATCTCCAATTGAAAACGTTTCTATAGGAGATTCCGCACAGTTGAACAATATGACGCTCCACGTTCCGTATCGCGTTATTGTTCTAACTTGCGGAATGACAGTTTAGTAGTACAAAATCTAGGCAGATGTATATAGTTTTTTTTGTATTTTCGCAGTGCATTAGCGAAAATACCGATTGTACATTACCCAGTGTTCATTGTCAATTAAAAAATCTTTTTACACTGCTTGTTTTTGGCAATGTGGTATTTTACCTTTGCGCTGAATTTAAAGAAGAAACGATATGGCAAGAAACTTTTTCAATAGGTATGTGTGGCTGATTGACACTATACAGCGTTACAAATATATTCAGTTTGACGATTTACAGCGCGAGTGGAGTAGGAGCGCATTGAACGAAGATGGAGAAAAGCTGGCACAGCGCACATTCTTCAACCACAAGGATGCGATTGCCGATATGTTTGGCATAGACATTAAGTACGACAAGGCTCGCGGTTATTACATTGCCGATGACGAACTCAACTTCGATGGTTTTCGCAACTGGCTGCTCAGTTCACTGTCTATCAACAACTTGCTGCTCGAATGTTCGGATATGCGCGATAGGATTCTGTTCGATGAGGTTCCTGGCGGACAGCAGTATGTAAAGACTGTGGTCGATGCTATGCGTTCAAGTACCGAACTCGAAGTTACCTACCAGAAATTCCTTGATGATGAACCGAGTACATTCAACATACAGCCATATTGCATAAAATGTTTCAGGCAAAGATGGTATGTGTTTGGCAAGAATTCCTACGACAAGAAACTGAAATGTTATGCCTTCGACCGCGTGATGTCGATGCACAGTACCGACAAGAAATTCAAGTTGCCTAAAAGTTTCGATGCAAAGAAATACTTTAATCCTCTGTTTGGCATTGTCGGTGGCGGAGAGAAACCGGAACTGGTGAAAATCAAGGTTCTTGACGAGCAGCGCGGACACATTCGCACACTTCCTCTGCATTCGTCGCAGATGGAAACCGAAACCAAAGAAGAGTATTCTATTTTCTCGTACCACATGGTTCCCTCCTTCGATTTTTTGATGGAATTGCTCTCGATGGAAGATATGGTGGAGGTGCTTGCCCCCGATAAGTTCCGCAAGGAGATAAAACGGCAGATAGATGGGATGTACAAGCTGTACAAATGAGAAAGATTGTTTATAATTTGTGGAAAAATAGTTATTGTGGCATAGAAGATACCTAAATCATTATGAGCAAAATCCAAAATCGTAAATCTAAAATCGTAAATATTATTGTATCTTTGCGCCCAAATTAGATTTGTCACGATGAAAAATTTCATAGAAGAACTCAAATGGAGAGGAATGCTGCAGGATATGATTCCTGGCACCGAAGAAGCACTACAGAAAGAACACGTTGCGGCATACGTTGGAATTGACCCGACTGCCGACTCGCTACATATAGGTCACTTGTGCGGCATAATGATGCTCAAGCACTTGCAGAACTGCGGACATAAGCCTATCGCCCTTATCGGCGGTGCAACAGGCATGATTGGCGACCCGTCGGGAAAGTCGCTAGAACGCAACCTGCTCGACGAGGAAACCCTGCGTCACAACCAGCAGTGCATCAAGAACCAGCTCGCAAAATTCCTCGACTTCGAATCGGATATTCCAAACAAGGCCGAACTCGTCAACAACTACGACTGGATGAAGGACTTTACCTTCCTCGAGTTCGCTCGCAAGGTCGGTAAGCTTATCACCGTCAACTATATGATGGCAAAGGACTCGGTAAAGAAGCGTCTCAACGGTGAGGCTCGCGACGGAATGTCGTTCACCGAATTCACCTACCAGCTCCTGCAAGGATACGATTTCCTGCACCTGTACCAGACCAAGAACTGCAAGTTGCAGATGGGCGGTAGCGACCAGTGGGGCAACATCACTACCGGTACCGAACTTATCCGTCGTACCTGTGGTGGCGAAGCATACGCACTTACCTGCCCGCTTATCACAAAGTCGGACGGTGTGAAGTTCGGCAAGACCGAATCGGGCAATGTTTGGCTCGACCCCGAAAAGACCAGCCCTTACAAGTTCTACCAGTTCTGGCTCAATGTTTCGGATGACGATGCGAAGCGTTACATCAAGATATTCACCACTTTGGACAAGGAAACCATCGATGCGCTCATTGCACAGCACGACGAAGCACCAAATATGCGAATCCTCCAGAAGCGTCTTGCTGAGGAAATCACCGTTATGGTTCACTCGCGCAGCGAATACGAAGCCGCAGTTGAGGCTTCGCAGATACTTTTCGGCAACGCAACAAGCGATGCACTTCGCAAGCTCGACGAAAAGACTTTCCTCGCCGTATTCGATGGTGTTCCGACCTACAATGTTGCAAAGGCAAAGTTCGCTGAGGGCATCAATGTCCTCGACCTGCTAGCCGGTGAAACCGACATTTTCCCATCGAAGGGCGAATTGAAGCGCACTATCAAGGGCAACGGAATGAGCATCAACAAGGAAAAGTATTCCGACGAGGCTGGAATCATCAATGCCGACAACCTCATCAACGGCAAGTACTTGCTTGTGCAGAAGGGAAAGAAGAACTACTTCTTGGTGATTGCAGAATAGAAGTAGAACAGATATTTAAGAAAAAGGATTTGCGGTATTCTATGAAGAATGTTGCAAATCCTTTTCTTTTTACACAAATTTTTTGCCGTAATATAAATCGCTATTCGAAATTGTTGTATTTTTGCAAAAAGAAAAAATCAAAGAGGAGGCAACGAAATGGCAACTATCACATTGGAATACGACGGCAGGAATTCGGCAATCAAAAAGCTAATTGCTGAAATTCTTAATCTTGGTGCAAAGGAAAAAGTTGAAGAAAGTCCATACGACCCCGAGTTTGTGAAAAAGATAAAACGCGGACAAGAAGACATAAAGAACGGGAAAGGCATAAAAATCAATATTGAAGATTTATGGAAATAATACTTTCTCCTGATGCGAATGACGATTTGCAGTTCTGGAAAAGGTCTGGCAATGTTTCCGTACAAAAGAAAATAGCAAATCTTATTGCCGACATTGCCGCTCATCCAAAGACTGGCATTGGAAAGCCCGAAGAATTAAAATACGACTTGTCTGAAAAATGGTCTCGTCATATTGACAGGAAGAACCACATTGTGTATCAAATATTTGAAACAGAAGTTCATATTTTGTCATTAAAGGGGCATTACGAAAAATAAGGCTTGAGAAATCACCCTGTAGGTAAATATAGCTTGGCATTGCATTTCTACCGTAGAAAGGCAATGCCAAGTTTTGTGTGTTCTTTCTAAAATACACTTTCGTTCAAAAAGTGTTCTTTGTAAAAAACACTTTTGACATATTTTTGTATTTTACAAAAAACACTTATCTTTGTGCTGTCATAATTTTTAAGGTATGGAAAAGTTATTTGAGCGACACGATGAGTATGTTTCGACAGTTCCTATGGAATATGTCCGCAGTATGATGGATAAGATTGACTGGTCGTTGAGACTTATTGCAATAAAGGGTCCGAAGGGAGTTGGCAAATCGACCTTGATGCTTCAGTACATAAGGCGCAATTTTGCTCCCGATGACCGTCATGTGCTTTATTGTTCGGCAGATACATCGTATTTTTCAAATCATACTTTGGTCGATGTCGCTGATAACTTTTGCAAGCAGGGTGGAACGCACCTGTTTATTGATGAGATTCACAAGTACGAAAACTGGAGCGGAGAAATAAAGGAGATTTACGACTTGCATCGCAATCTGCATATTGTTGTCAGCGGGTCGTCGCTTCTGAGAATCAACGATGATCAATCCGATTTGTCGCGAAGAATCAAGGAATATGCAATGCCGGGGCTTTCGTTCCGCGAATACCTTTGGTTCGAGCACGGACTGAAGATAGATTCGCTTTCGCTTGAAGAATTGCTTGCTGCCCCCAATGCCTATTGCCAATATGTGAAGAGCGTTTGCCATCCTTTGGAATTTTTTCCGCAGTACCTTCGCGTAGGCTACTATCCGTTTTATTATGAAGGCAAGAAGGTGTATCAGAGCAAGATAGAGTCGGTTGTGAACTATATTATAGATGCAGAACTCACAGGCTACAGGAATGTAGAGGTTGGCAATGTGCGGAAAATAAAGGCATTGCTTCAGGTGCTTTCACAGATTGTGCCATACGAGATTGACATTGCCAAGTTGTCGAAAAGCATTGGAATACAGCGAACGACAACACTAAAGTACCTTACTAATCTTGAGGAAGCTGCTCTCATACGCAGGCTTTTCGCTGGGTTGGACAGGATTGGCGACTTGCAGAAGCCCGACAAGATTCTGCTTGACAATCCCAATTTGCTGTATGCCTTGTCGATTGCAACGCCCGAAACAGGAACTGTGCGCGAAACTTTCTTTTGCAATCAGCTTGCTGCATCGGGGCATAAGGTTGAATATGGCGGCTTGAAGTTGGGCGATTTTCGGATTGACAGGGAGTGCGTGATAGAAGTCGGAGGCAAGGACAAGGACTATTCCCAAATACGAAACGAACGCAACGCCTATATCGCCGCCGATGATATTGATAGCGCTGTTTTCCACAAGATACCATTGTGGGCATTTGGAATGCTGTATTGATGATTTTGTGACAAATAATGGGACAGCCGACATATCGGGTGGAGTTAAGTGAAAAGAATATCCTATTAAACATAAATGAAAATGTATTTTTTTTACATTCCGCTCTAGCCGCGGAGGCTTTTACTTTTTTGTTGGCAAAAAAGTAAACAAAAAACCATGTCCGCTGCGCCTGCTTCGCTAAAAATCAGTTACATTTCGCTAAAAGTCAGAAACTTGTCTGCGTTTCACTCCGACTTCAAACAGACTGACTTTTTACGCTCCATTCCACCGATTTTCTTAACGCTCACCAGCCAAGGCGGCAATCAAGGTATCGCCCAAGGCGATGGTAAAAAAAAGGAAATCCATCTTCGGGAAATTTCCACCTACTTTTTCCATTGTCCCCAAATAATAGGGATATTTTTTAGTTTCTTTTTTGTTGAATATGATTTATTTTTGCAATCCAAATAAATATATACGAATATGAAGAAAATATCATTACTGCTTGTCTGCCTTGCAATGATTTTTGCATCGTGCGACAAGAATGGCAAGAAAGGCGGAAACGCCGAAGGTTCAGTAGCTTATCAGCGCGACCTGACCGAAGAGGAAATCCAGAACGGCATCCTTACTCCCGAAGTGCTGTGGAAATTCGGACGACTTGGCGATATGCAGGTCAGCCCCGATGGTAAAACAGTACTTTACACCGTAACTTACTACAGCGTAGAGACTAACGGTTCCAACACCCAAATCTACTCTATTCCGGTCGAAGGCGGCGAAGCAACAAGGCTCACCAACGACGAGAGCATTTCGTGCTTCAACCCGCGCTGGACAAAGGACGGAAATATCGCTTACCTCTCAACCGAAGGCGATGCCGTTCAGGTTTGGACTATGAGTGCCGATGGCAAGGATAACAAGAAGATTTCGAACCTCGCATTTGATGTTAACTCGTTCAAGATTTCACCGACAGGCGACAAGATTATGCTCATCGCCGATGTGAAGATGGACGAAACTCCTGCCGAAATCTATCCCGACCTGCCAAACACCAACTGCATAATTGCAACCGATCTTATGTATCGTCACTGGAACGACTGGCACGACTACAAGTACTCGCACATCTTCGTAGCCGACTTCAACGACAACATCAAAACCGCAGCCGACATTATGGAAGGTGAAAAGTTCGATTCTCCGCTTAGCCCCTACTTCGACGATGCAGAAATCGCTTGGAGCAACGACGGAAAGAGCATAGCCTACACCTGCAAGAAACTTAGCGGTAAGGATTATGCTGTAAGCACAAATTCGGACATTTACCTTTACAACCTTGAAAATGGCACCGTAAAGAATCTTACCGAAGGTATGATGGGCTATGACAAGTATCCTGTTTTCTCTGCCGACTCGAAGAAATTGGCTTGGATAAGCATGGAAACTCCCGGCTACGAATCGGACAAGGAACGCCTTTTCGTAATGGACTTGGAATCGGGCGAAAAGAAGTATGTCACTGAAAAATGGGACTATGGCTGCTCGAATGTAGTATGGGACAACGAAAACGCCGACAAGTTGTACTTCACAACCGTACTCAACGCAACATTCCAGATTTTCTCGGTTGACCTCAACACTTGCGAAATCGCACAGCTCACCAAGGGACAGCACGACTTCACAGGACTTACAGCCTGCGGAAACGACCTGCTTGCATCAAAGACCTCGATGTCGATGGCAACCGAACTTTTCGTAGTTGACAAGAATGGACAGGAACGCCAGCTTACCAATGTAAACAAGAACATCTACGACAAAATCGAGATGGGTCGCGTAGAAGAACGCTGGGTTACCACCACCGACGACAAGCAGATGCTCACTTGGGTGATTTATCCGCCAAAGTTCGACTCCACAAAGGTTTATCCCGCTATCCTCTACTGCGAAGGCGGACCGCAAAGCCCAGTTTCACAGTTCTGGTCGTACCGCTGGAACTTCCAGATTATGG
This sequence comes from uncultured Bacteroidia bacterium, assembly GCA_902776565.1. Classification (GTDB taxonomy): domain Bacteria; phylum Bacteroidota; class Bacteroidia; order Bacteroidales; family ML635J-15; genus Bact-19. Next base: position 112,478 of record CACYQN010000007.1, on the reverse strand, counting down.
CAGCCAACGGCTACATCGTAATCGCACCTAACCGCAGAGGACTTCCAGGCTTTGGCACCGAATGGAACGCACAGATTTCGGGCGACTACGGCGGACAGAACATGAAGGACTATGTTTCGGCAGTCAACGCCATAAAGACCGAACCTTATATCGACGAAGACCACATCGGTGCAGTTGGTGCAAGCTACGGCGGTTTCTCGGTTTACTGGCTCGCAGGTCACAACCAGGACAGCCTATTCAAGGCATTCATCGCACACTGCGGAATGTTCAACCTTGAATCGCAGTACGCATCTACCGAGGAAATGTTCTTCGTAAACCACGACCTCGGCGGACCATACTGGGAAAAGGATAACGCAACAGCACAGAAGTCGTACGAAACCTCACCTCACCACTTCGTACAGAACTGGAATGCACCTATATTGATTTTCACAGGTGGCAAGGACTTCCGCATTCCATACACCGAAAGCCTGCAGGCATTCAACATGGCGCAGATGCGAGGCATCGAGAGCAAACTGGTGGTATTCCCCGAAGAAACTCACTTCGTACTGAAACCGCAGAACAGCATCCTGTGGCAGCGTGAATTCAAGGCTTGGCTCGACCAGCATTTGAAGAAGTAAGCAACTACATTGCATAAAGATAAGGCACATCGGAACAAGTTTCTGATGTGTCTTTTTTTATTTTTAAGCGGAAGCAAAAGATTTTTTTGTATTTTTGCCTCGATTGAAAACAAAATCAAACAATGGAACGTCAGAGCAGAGATAAGGTATTGGATTTGATTCGCACAACGGTTCGGGCTACTGAACCCGATGCGCAGATAATCCTGTATGGCTCTCGTGCCCGTGGAGACAACCGGGAAGATAGCGACTGGGACGTCATCGTAATTCTCAATAAACCTCCTATGTCACATTTCGAGCGAAGCGAAATCGCCTGCGATTTGTGGGACAAAGGATTTGACATAGGCGAAGAGATAAATGCATTTGTATATACAATCGACCAATGGAATTCTGCGCCTCCGTCACTATTCAAGTACAATATTAGAGAAGAAGGTATACGATTATGAGTCTATCACAAGAAGAACGCAATGCAATAGTCGCATATCGAGTAGAAAAAGCTCGTATTGCATTAGACGAAATTAGAAAAGTAATGCCTATGGAAGTATGGGGCATGATAGCAAATAGGATGTATTATGCTCTATACTACGCAGTTTCGGCATTACTAACAAAGGATTCGCATCCAGTGAATACACATAAAGGGGCACTTTCATTGGTTAATCAATATTATGTAAAGACAGGTATTCTTACTAAGGATGACGGGCACTTGTTCGGTCAAGTTTTTGCATTTCGGCAAGGAAGCGATTACGATGACTTTATTGATGCAACAAAAGAAGATGTTGAACAATTATTTCCAAAGGTAGAAGCTCTTGTCGAAAAATTAATTGGACTAACAAACGATAAAAGTTAGGAATATATTCACACAACCAAAGGCACATCGGAACAAGTTTCTGATGTGTCTTTTTTTATTTTTAAGCGGAAGCAAAAGATTTGAAGAAAGATAATTACACTTCTATTATTCGTCCAGAAAAGTGTAATGTTACACAAATATTCCCTCATAAAAGTGTAAGTTTTTAAAATTATTCGTCCAGAAAAGTGTAAGTTTTGTCGAAAGCTACTAATAATCAAACAACTAGCAATATGTTGATTTGTTGGGGTATTCTTTGTGGGGTTATTTGAACAAAAACACTGCAATTTAACCACCAATATGTATAGCCGAACCCTGAAACACTTGAACTAACAGTGCCAAATCATTCTGCAACGTTGTATAATCGTACCATTGCGCGATTCAACAATCATCAACCTTTAGCTCGCATAAGCAACCTTTAGCTCAACGAAGTTAAATTAAACAATTGCTGTTCAGTTATTCCATCCGCTCTGCGAATCCCATTCGTGTTATTCGTGCCATTCGTGTCATTCGTGCTATTCGTGGTTATCCCCCTCTGAGCCCCGCGAAGCCCATTCGTGTCATTGGCTACGCCGAGCTAAAGGTTCGTGCCATTCGTGCCATTCGTGGTTGTTATCCCCTCTGAGCCCTGCGAATCCCATTCGTGCCATTGGCTACGCCGAGCTAAAGGTTCGTGTCATTCGTGGTTGTTATCCCCTCTGAGCCCCGCGAAGCTCATTCGTGTATCCACCTCCCAATTTTTTTCGCACATTTTTTCTCAAAAAAACTTTCCCCTTTCTATTAAATTCTTATATTTGCGCGATTTTTACAAGTTGTTTTTGTAATAGTTTTTGGCGTTCCATTGTAAATGTTGCTATTTGCGTGGACTATATGTTTTTGGAGAAGTTTTTGCAATGTTGCATAGTTTGTGCATAGTACATAGTGAAAATAAGTCTGTGGATGCTTTGGCATCTATGGAGTCTCTGTTATCTTTGTTATCTCTGGTGCCTGTGGTGTCACGGCGTGCCACGACCACCACAAATTGTCCATTATCCATTATCAATTGAATTTTAAATGAAAAAATAGAATATATGAATAATAAATTTATAGTTATCAATCATAAAATGAACTCAATAGTAAACTTAAAATTCTTATTCGTTATATTGTTTTTATGCTCGTTGTTTGTTGGTAATCTATTTGCACAAACTACTACAATCAACTACGATTTTGAAGGTTCTGATAAAAACCGATGGAATTTTATAAATGGTAATAGAAATAAATGGTGTATAAGTAAAAATGCTGATGCACGAAACGGAGGTACATATTCTCTATATGTTACAAATGGTAATGGTGGTTTGCAAACAGGTTCAGAACAAGCATATAGTTATAATATAAACAATTTCTCTATTGTTTGGGCTTACATTGATATATATTTTCCAGAATCGTCAAGCGATTATACATTTTCGTTCGATTGGAAATGTAAGGGGGAATCTACCTATGACTATTTCAAAGTTTTTTTAGGTGATGCGTCAGAGCCCGCGGCAGCAACATCTGGTAGTATCGCACAACCTTCTGGAACTATAGCTTTTACAAATAACAGATACGCAAGTGGTGGACAAAATTTTAACGGTTATAATGGAAGCAATGTTAATGATAATAGTCCTTGGAATAAAGGGGCTTTTGAAACTACACTTGCTAAATCTACATATTCTGGGAGTACAAAACGCTTGTATTTTGCTTGGAGAAATGATGGTAGTGATGGAACTACACCCGGTGCTGCCATTGATAACATAAAGATAACATATACAGCTGCAAATCCACCAACGGTAATGGAATGTGGTACAACATATTCTGGTTCACTTAGGGAAGGCTATAGTGGATGGCAGTACTATACAGGAAGTGGTCATGATGGTTGGAATGAAATAGGGGAAGAACACATATATTCATTCACTCCTGATGTAAGTGGTGATTATACCTTCTTTGCTTCAGTGATTGACGGTGACCCAGATTTTTTTGTGTTAGATGAGTTAAATAATAGTAGCTGTATTGCTAGTTGGGATGGCGATTCCAAAGAAGTTTCGCTTACTGTAGGGGAAACCTATTATGTAGTTGCTGAACATGCAAGTGCGGCAGGCACTCATAGATATGAAATTAAGGTAATGTGTCCAATCTGCAGCCGGGCACTCTCTTTTGGTAGCAGTCCAAAGGCTGTTTTGCGTGGCTCCACGGCAAGTTGTGTCGCAACACCTTCAGTTGGTGGTGGTACTGTTAGATATGAGTCTTCCAATCCATCTGTGGCAACCGTAAATAGTGCTGGCGTTGTTACAGGTGTTGCAATAGGGGTTGCAACAATTACTGCTACCGTTGACAGTGATGGTACATATTGTGATGCTACAACTTCTCATGATATTGTTGTTTTGCCTCCTGCTCCTTCCATTAGTCAGCAGTCCATTCCGTTGTGCGGTAATACTGTCCGTCTAGAAGCAAATTATAGCGGAGCTGTGCCTTCTGGATACTCTTATCACTGGTATCGTGGCAGTGTTTCTGGTGCAAACGAGATAACAACAGGGCGTTCTGGTGCAAACAATTGCTATCTTGATATTACTTCGGAAAGTGGACTAAATATCTATTGCCGTTTGGAAAGCAACATAGGTTATCCGCAAGCGACAGAATTCGAATATACTGGCGACAAGCAGACATATATTGTGCCTGATGGTACTACTTCCTTAAAACTGGAAGCGTGGGGTGCATCTGGCGGTAGAGGCAGAGGAAATGAAAAATGGTTGTCGGTTGGTGGTTGGGGAGGCTACTCTGTCGGCAATTATGTTGCTGAGCCAGGAACAGAACTTTATGTTGTTGTAGGTGGCAAAGGACAAGATGCTGTACTTGGCAGCGGTTCTATTCAAATTACGGCCGCAGGGGGCTACAATGGTGGTGGCGGCGGTACTTGCGATGGCGAGGCATCTTCATCTGCAGGCAGGGAAGCTTCCGGTGCTGGCGGTGGTGCAACACATATTGCTAAAGCTGCTCCATATTCTGGTTCAGATTATCAGTTAAGATATTATAATTCAAACCAAACGGATATACTTTTGGTCGCTGGCGGTGGCGGCGGCGGTTCTTTTGATGCCAAAGGTGGCTCTGGCGGTGGAGCTACAGGTGGGCGTGGATTAGCCTATGGCGTTGCTGGCATATCTCCAATAACAGGAGGTTTTGGTTATGGTGCGAATGCTAGTGGTCAAGGTGATGGTGACGGTGTAGCTGGTGGCGGTGGTGGCTGGCTAGGCGGTAATGCATATAGCTATAAAAATGGCGATATTAAAGGCTCAAGTAATGCCGATGGTGGTTCCGGTTACATTGGAGCAACAGGTCTTACATCAAGTTCTACAATAGGTGGTGTTGTGTACGAGAATAATGGTAAGGCTCGCATTACGGCAACGGCTCCAATATGTGGTAATGCAAGCTATTTGTCAATAAATTGCTGCCCATTTATAGACCCACCTACAATTTCAAGCAATGTTTCACAATGTGTTTCTACAACAGTTACTGTAACTCCTCCTACTGGTTGTACTGTCGATTGGTATGGCACTACATCAGGAGGAAGTGTTGTTGATGGAGGTTCTGGTACAAACTCACTTACAATTTCAGCAACTGGAGACTATATTTATTATGCAGAAAGCCGTAACACAAGTTCGGGGTGTGTATCATCAGAGCGTACTGCTGTTTCTTTTAGTGTGTATCCTGAGTTTAGTCCTAGTTCTGTTTCTGGCTCCGCTATACGGTGTGCTGGAGGAACATCTGCAGTAACTATTGATGCGCCAACGCCCTCAGGAAAACCAGGATTTGCATACAAGTGGTACAAAGACGGTTCGCTTATTGATGGTGCAACTGGCGAGGACTACACATTTCCTGCCGCATCGGTTGCAGAATTGGCGGGAGGAACAACCATAAGATTTACCCGCGAAGTTTTAAATACTTGTGCAGGAAGCGGCTATGAAGCATCTTCTGGTTCATTCACACTCACTATCATCGAACAGCCTACTGCTACAGTTACCAACGGCGACCAGCACCTATGCAAGGACGCATCGGCAACGGCTCTTGGATTGGATGTGAGCGGTGCCAGCGGAATGTCGCCAACATACCAGTGGTACAAGGGCGGAACATTGCTTACTGGTGAAACAAACTCGACATACACTCCGTCAACAAGTACGGCTGGTACAAGTTCATATCACTGCATAGTATCATTCAGTGGCGAAACTGGTTGCGAAAGTGCAACTTCCGACAACGCATCCGTTGAAGTTTACACATTGCCGTCGGTGACATCGGTAACTGTTGACTACGACAAGACTTGCGTAAATTCCGACATAACTCTTACGGCAACAGCAACTGCAGGGAGTGGTGCAATTACTGAATATTCATGGGATATAACGCCCTACGGCGGTGGCGATTCGCAAGGCACAGGCTCGGCAAACACCTGCACTATGACACCACATGCAGGAGGAACATATACCTATATTGTTACTGTTACCGATGAGCATGGTTGTGAGGCAACTGGTAGCTCGTCTGGTGTAAAGGTTTATAGCGATGTGGCTATTGCAGTATCGCCAAGCCAGGCAACCTACGATCCGAATACAGACATAACCTTTACTGCTACACCGATGCTTGGTGCAAGCAACGGAACGGTTGGCGACTGCACATACGACTGGGAAAGCACAATTACCAATGGTTCAATCGGCATTTCGAATGTGCTGACACACGCACCTTCAATATCAACACATTATGTAGTTGTTGCCACTGTAACTGGAATTGGCTGTACTATAGCACATCCGCAGGACATAAGTGTAAACTTCTCGTCGGGCGGTGCAAGAGAAATCTGCGATGAAAGTGCCGTAATATATTGCAGTTCTGATGGTACTGGCGATGTTGGAAGTAGCACAAAACCGGTAAAATTGGATGTTGCTCTTACATTAGCAGGAAACATAGATACTCGTACAGCTGACAATCCTGTTATTATCCGTATGGCGAGCGGTACATACTCTTATAGCGTACCTATCGAACTTAAGAGCAATGTAATAATTGACGGTGGTTGGACAGCAAACACAACGACTGGTGTATGGAAAAAAGGAACAGCTACTTCAACAATATCAAGAACTGATATTCTTGATGTTAGCGATAGGACAACTATGCCACGCCTCACTGCAATAGAAGGCAACAGTGTTAGCGGATTTAAGATGCAGGATGTTATAGTGACTACTGCAAATGCCCCTGCAAATTCTTCTTCTTCTGGTTATTTTGGCGTTTCTACATACGCAATGCATCTCAACAATTGTAGCAATTACGAGATAATTAGATGTAACTTGCAGGCTGGTAATGCTAGTGCAGGAAGGAATGGAACAAATGGGTCATCAGGAACAAACGGTTCTAATGGCAATGCTGGTTCTGCAGGTACTTGTAATACTTGCAATAATTCAGGTTATGGTGGAGCTGGCGGAGCCGCTGTAGGTAGTGGAACAATGGCAGGAGGTGCTGGAGGCTCTGGAGGACAAGGCGAATATGTGACGGGGACAAGTACGGATTGCTACTATGGCTTTAGAGGGTATAATGGTTCAAGTAGTTATTCTGCAAATGGAGGTTCTGGAGGTTATTTTGTATCCAATCAAACTGCTGGAGGTAGTAGTGTTTCTTGTAATAATTGTTGTGGTGATAATGGAAAAAATGGTAGTGCAGGTTCTTCTGGTTCTGATGGTTCAAGCATAACCATACCCAAAGCGGTTACTTATGGACAATATTTTGTTCCTTCCCAGAAAGGAGATGATGGGGGGAATGGTACAGGTGGCAGCGGCGGTGGTGGCGGCTCGGGTGGATGTAATGATTATGTAAACGAAATAGCAAACTATCGAGCTGTCGGTGGTGGCGGCGGCGGCGGCGGTGCCGGCGGTAGTGGCGGATATGGCGGTAGCGGCGGATATGGCGGAGGGTCATCATTTGGACTCTACATCTACAGTAATTCATCCACACCATCAACAACAGGAATAATTGATTGCAAAATAGTGTCAGGTTCAGCAGGAAGTGGTGGTACTGGTGGCACTGGCGGTGCCGGCGGTAGTGGTGGTGCTGGTAATACCGGTGGAAATGGACGTACTAATGAATATGTAGGTTTATTTGATACATATGGAGCATACGGAGGCAAAGGTGGATCAGGAGGCAAAGGCGGAAATGGTGGCAACGGTGGCAATGGGCAGCCAGGTGCTAATGGTGTATCCTACAAAATAGCTGTTGTTTCGTCAGGCGGACTAAACGCCTCTCAGTCAACAACTTCAGGTGCTTCGCAATATGCAACCGCGCCATCCAATAATATCTCCTCAATCGACTACGGTTCATCCTCAAAGAAGGGCTGTACCAATTCGCAGATTGCTGTAATCAAGACAAATGATGGTACTTTTGCAACAACTTATACTATAAACGACGAGACACCAAGTTCGGCTTCATATTCTGGCAACAATGCAATTATGGCATTCCCAAGCACAGGTCGTTATTTGGCAACTACGGCTACCTCGCAGTACAATCCATACATATTTATTACTCAGGAACGTACATTGGGCGGAATACTCGCACCAAGCGAGAGCACTCCTACAAACGACCCAGTAAATGTATGCCAAGGTGCTGCTACATTTACCTATAGCGGTTCGCTCGATGATGGCGAGGTATGCCTGTGGTATCTTGTGGATGAGAATGGCACCGAGGAAGACAGCTATATGGAGCAGTACAACGGCAGTGCGTTGGCTGGCTATTCTATACCTGTATCGGTAGCGCCAAACGACCCGGATGATCCCGATGATTATTACTATGTAAAATTGGTACTCAAGAGCAATTGCTGCGGTCTGTCGGTGCCAATGTGGAAGAAAATAAAGATACTTCCTGCTCCAACGGCCGAAATAGGTAGCGATGATGAAATATGCTTCGGCAACAGTTCGGCGCTTAATATCAGTTTCACAGCCGGCACCCCTGATTTTACTTATCGGATAACTGGCGATTCTGGAGATAGGACAGCAACAAGCACTTCCGCGAGCATAACGGTAAGACCAACAGAAACAACAACCTACTACATTACATCGCTTGCCGATGGAAATGGTTGCGAGGCTCTTGCAGGTTCGTTGGACGGAAGCAGTGCAACTGTAACAGTAACTTCGCTTATTGCTAGTGTTTCGAGTGGTGACTTGCTGTGGACTGGTTATGAAAGTTCCGACTGGGATGTCGATGGTAACTGGCTAAGGTATAACGGCAGTAGCTACGAGTTTGCTTCGGTTCCTACATCAAACGACAATGTCGCTATTGAATCGAATGCCTGTGTTGCCAACGAACCTATCCTAAATGTAGATGGCGAAGTCAAAAATCTCACAATAGGTTCGGGCATAAGCCTTGGTCTTGACGAATACACCCTTTCCATTGCAGGTGACTTCACCAACAACGGAACTTTCACTGCTAATAATGGAACCGTAGTATTCAATGGTAGCACAACTCAGACAATTTCAGGTTCGTCGCTCTCATTAAACAACGTAACCTTCAACAACGACAAGAACTTCACACTCGACGGATTGACACCGACAGTAAGCGGAACTGCAACCTTCACCGCTGGTATCGTAACTGGCAACATGAACTTTGATGCAAGTGGCTCAACTGCTGGCGCAAAAATCGCCAGCCATGTCGATGGTAGGGTAACTAAAGTCGCCAATGCAGATACGCCGTTCACTTTCCCGACAGGAAATGCAGGTGTGCTTGGAATTATAACCGACACAGTAAAATCTGGAAGCACTTGGGTAGAATTCCACAATGTATCCTCGTCAGGTTCGCTTCCAGCCGACTATCCGCGTTTCTGGAACGTGGCGGACAACTGCTCTGGCAACGACCCGCAGTTCGACCATGTAAGCAACTTCGAATACTGGGATATAAATAGTCCAAGTGGTCTAGCCCATGCGACTGTTACCGTTTCTGCAACAAGTCCAACCGCGCATTTTGGTTCAACTAATCCAGCACCAACCGCATCAGACATTTACGGTGCAATCTGGACTGGCAGCTGCTGGAAGAACCTTGGCGGAAGCAACCAGGACATTTCTGGTGACTATAAGACCATTAGGGTTGAAGGTGTAGCAATTCCTGCAGTAACCCGTGCAGGTACACCGTACTTCACCCTCGGTTCCAAGACGCACGAAACCCTGTTGCCAATCGAACTTGTTTCCTTCACGGCCCAGTGCGACGGTCGTTCATCACTCGTAGAGTGGACAACCGCCACCGAGAAGAACAACGACTACTTCTCGCTCGAGCGTTCCGACGATGCAGTCAACTTCACCGAGATTGCACGCGTGGCAGGAGCAGGAAACTCGATTGAACCTATTGACTATGCATACACAGACTATGGTATCCACGGTGGAGACAACTACTACCGTCTCGTTCAGGTTGACTACGACGGCACACGCACCGCATCGGAAGTAATCGTTGCAAACTGCATCGAACCCGAAGTCGGTGAGCCGGATGTTCAGGCTTACCCGAACCCGTTCAGCAGCGATTTGACAGTCGTCCTGGACAACTTCGGCAACCGCGCAGCAACCATCGAGGTTTACGACATGCTTGGCAAGCTCATCTACACCAACAAGGTAGCCGCCCCGCAGAACAGCTACGAGACCATCTTGAATCTCAGCAATCTGCCGCCGGCAGCCTACACGGTAAGGGTTAGTACAACGGACTTTGTAATCAACAGGAATGTTGTGAAACAATAATCTCCGCCCACTGAGCCTGTCGAAGTGAAGGTAACGATAACCATCAAGTACCTCGGCTTCGACAAGCTCAGCCAGCGGAAAAACTGCACAACGGACTTTGTAGTCAACAGGAATGTTGTGAAGAATTGATAATGGACAATGGATAATTGATAAAAGTAGCGGCGCAATGCATTGCGCCGCTACTTTTGTTTATTAGATTGGCCCTCTGGGAAATTTGTCTTTAATTTGTTGAATTTCTGCCACTTGTGGCACTAAAAAAAGGAGTCGCTACGCGAGAAATAAAAGGAGTCGCTACGCGAGAACGGCGAAGCCCTCAACGAAGTTAAATTAAACAAATTGATACAAATATGACAAATCTTATTGTCTCTCTGGGAAATTTGAATTTCTGCCCTTTAGGGCACTGAAAAAAAGGAGTCGCTATGCCGTTTTGCCCTTTAGGGCACTAAAAATGATTTTTTCTCCTCCCCGAAATCAATCTCTCCAAATTCAGCCTTTAATTTCTCTATTTCGTCCAGCATTCGACTGCAGAATTTCTTATATTCATCCGATTGCGGATTCAACGGACGATGATTTGCTGCTGCGGTAATTTTTCCAATACGGGCGATTGCAGATTTTGTATGTTCCGAGAAGAATGTTTCGCCAAAGCGTTCCCAAATATATTGCACCGCCACATCTGACGGATGCACCATGTCGGCAGCATAGAAACGGTAGTCGCGCAGTTCGTCCATCATAATTTCGTAGGCAGGGAAGTAGAATGTGTTTCCGAATTTTGCATTCAGTTCGCCTATTGCTAGGTGCAATGTCGATTTGCTTATTTGATTCTGGTGTGCGCCGTCGCGCCAATGACGGATGGGACTTATCGTAAACACTATGCGCAGTTTTGGATTGGCCGCTTCTATTTTTTCGATGCATTCCGACCACGATTCAACAATCTCGGAACCTTTCAGCAGTCTGCGGTTGAAACGCTTTTCGGGTTGCTTGTGGCAGTTGCAGACAATTCTTCCATTTTCGGCTAATTCGTAAATAAATGCAGTACCGAAAGTTACAAACATAATGTCGGCAGTTTCGATTTCGTATTTCAGCATTTGTGAAGCCGAATTTATGCTTTCGATGCAAATGGTTTTGTCAACATTTGAGAATCGGCTGTGGAAGTCGAAGCAGTTCCATGTCCCGCCCGAAAGAAAAACATCGTCGGCAGTATATTTTTTTGCCGTCAGTGCATTAAGTATGCTTTCGCGGATTGAAATGGGGTTGTAGAGTATTCCTGTAGGGTTTACAGATGTGTGTATTTTGGTTTCAATCAGATTGTTGCCAATGTTTTCAGCAAAGCACGAGCCAATGAATAGGCATCTGTCCTTGTGTGAAATTCCGAAAGCATATTTTGGAATGTCTATTTTTGTGCGGAAATCCATATCAGATGATAATTTACGAATGCAAAAATAAGGGATATTTGTGATTTGGCAAAGCCGAGCTTAAGCTTGCGAAGACCATTTAACGTTGAACTTTTGAACCCTTGAATTGTAGAGTAGTTGCGAGCAACGACTCTACAATTGAACCCATCAAACATCGCCCTCATATAAACCTAAAATTTTTCATTACCTTTGCATCCTCTAAAATTTTGTATGAAGAAGATATTGGTTACAGGCGGTGCAGGATTTATTGGCTCTCATCTGTGCGAGCGACTGCTCAACGATGGCAACGAGGTCATTTGTCTCGACAATTATTCATCTGGCTCGAAAGACAATATAATACATCTTATCGACAACCCTTGCTTTGTGTTGGTGCATCATGATGTAACAATGCCTTTTTCGATTGATGTTGACGAAATCTACAATCTCGCTTGTCCTGCTTCACCCGTTCAGTACCAGTGCAATCCAGTAAGTACCATCAGGACTTCTGTGATAGGTGCAATAAATATGCTTGAACTGGCAAAAACTACAAACGCAAAGATTATGCAGGCATCGACCAGCGAGGTGTATGGCGACCCCGAAGTACATCCACAACCCGAAACCTATTGGGGGAATGTGAACCCGATTGGCGTTCGCTCCTGCTACGACGAGGGAAAGCGCTGTGCCGAATCATTGTTTGTTAACTACCACAAGCAGAACAATGTAGATATAAAGATTGTTCGCATATTCAACACTTACGGTCCCAATATGTTACCGAATGACGGACGTGTGGTGTCAAATTTCATTGTGCAGGTCTTGCAGGATAAACCCATCACAATTTACGGGGATGGTAGTCAGACGCGCAGTTTCCAGTATGTTGACGACCTTGTGGAAGGCATGATTAGGATGATGAACACTCCAGATGATGTTACAGGACCTGTGAACATTGGCAACCCAAATGAGTTTTCTATTCTCGAACTAGCGCAGATGGTAATCGAGCTCACTGGTTCTAAAAGTAAAATTGAATTCCGCGAATTTCCCGAGGACGACCCGATGCAACGCAAGCCCGACATTACAATGGCATTTGAATTGCTTAATGGGTGGCAACCAAAGGTTCAGTTGAAAGAAGGGTTGTTAAATACGATAAATTATTTTAGAAGATTGATGCTATAATTTGTCAATTGAACCTAGTAATGTAAATAAACCTTATTTTTGCGAAAATTTTTCTCATGGCACGGATTCTAAACATTGAGACATCGACCGACTATTGTTCGGTTTCGATAACGAAGGACGGAAAATGCGAACATCTCCGCCTGATGCAACCGGATGGCACCCGTAAGTCTGCTCATTCAGAGATGCTTGCAGTATTTGTAAAGGAAGTCCTCGACGAGGCAGGAATAAAGGTTTCCGACTTGGATGCAGTGGCACTTAGCGGCGGACCAGGTTCTTATACGGGACTTCGCATAGGTGCAAGCACAAGCAAGGGACTTTGCTTCGGCGGCGACATTCCGCTTATTTCGCTAAACACTCTGCTGGTAATCGCTGCAATGGCAAAGGCAAAATATACGGACAGCTACGACTTCATCGTGCCAATGATTGATGCTCGCCGAATGGAAGTATATACGATGATTACCAATGTCAAGCTCGACAAATTGTCGGAAGTGGAAGCGAAAATCATCGATGCGGAATCTTTTGCGGAATACAAAGGCAAAAAACTGCTTTTCTGTGGCAACGGAGCGCCAAAATGCAGCGAAATCCTTGCTTGCGAAGGCTTCACTTTCATCGACGGCATATATCCGTCGGCCGAATATATGGGAGAACTTGCCGAAACCGCATTCAACAGCAAGAAATTCGAGGACCTTGTATATTACGACCCGTTCTACCTAAAGGAATTCATAGCCACAACATCAAAGAAATCATTGTTTTAACCATAAACCCATAAATTATGCCCTACAGAGCCAAAAAGAACTACAAGCGTTTCGAAAAGCCAAAGGTTACAAATCTGGAAGTCACCGAACCAGATGAACTTATCAACTTTCTGATGAAAAAGTTCCCCGACCGAAGCCACAACAAGGTAAAGTCGTGGTTGCGCAACAAGACTGTGGAACTCAACGGAGCTGTCGTAACCCTCTACAACCAGAAGCTTATAGCGGGCGACAAGATTTCAATCCATTGGAAACGCATAGCCTCGGGACGCGACCTCAAGGGCATAACAATAGTTTACGAGGACAGCGACATAATTGTCATCAACAAGCCTGCGGGAATGCTTTCGGTGGCAACTGCAAAGAGCAACGAAACCGCCTACAGCATACTTAGCCAGCACATCAAGGAGCAGAATCCCAACAACCGTATTTTCATCGTCCACCGCCTCGACCGCGAAACTTCGGGACTGATGATGTTCGCCAAGAGCGAGGAAATACAAGCTCTTTTGCAGGACGACTGGAAAACCAACATCTACGACCGTCGCTACATTGCCGTCACCGCAGGCGACAAACCTATAGGCGATGGTGTTTATGAGTCGTACCTTGCACAAAACAAGGCTTACGTCGTCTATTCCACCAAAGACCGCGAAAACGGACAGCTTGCCGTAACCCACTACAAGACCTTGAAAACCAAAGGCAGATATTCGCTTATGGAAATCAACCTTGAAACCGGTCGCAAGAACCAGATTCGCGTCCACATGAGCGACCTCGGTCAGCCAATTATCGGTGACAAGAAATATGGCTCGAAGGAAAATCTTTTCAACCGCATAGGACTTCACGCGTGGATTTTAGGTTTTACACATCCGCGTACCCACGAGAAAATGCACTTCGAAAGCAATATACCTAATGAGTTCCTAAAGGTGTTTGAATAATCAGCACCAAACTTAGAAACGGGCTTTAGCCCATCAAACGGCGCAGGCATTCAAACCTATAAACGGGCGAAGCCCTACTTCACCTTCATATCAATCAGCTTCTGCTCGCCCATATAGGCCTTGAGCTTGTCGCCGATTTCGAGCTTGCCAACACCCAAAGGTGTGCCGGTGTATATCAAATCGCCGATTTTAAGCGTCATATACTTTGACACGTGCTCAATAATATCATCGATGGAGAAAAGCATGTCGGAAGTGTTGCCGTGCTGTACTTCAACTTCGTTGCGCAGAAGTCGGAAATCAATGCTGTTCTTGTCGGGAAGTTCCTCCAAAGGCACAAATTCCGACAGCACTGCCGAACCGTCGAACGACTTGCATATTTCCCACGGCAAACCACGGCGACGGCAATCTTCCTGCAAGTCGCGGGCAGTGAGGTCGAGACCAAGGGCAACGGCATCGTAGTAGCGATAGGCAAATTTCTTCTGTATGTGCTTGCCAAGACGGCTTATACGATATACGACTTCAAGTTCGTACTGCAGATTTTCCGTCCATTCGGGAATAAAGAAGACCTTGTTGCCCTTCAGAATCGAAGAATCGGGCTTCATAAAGAAGATGGGTGCTTCGGGATAAGGAAGGTTGAGTTCGGCAATGTGCGCCTTGTAGTTCATTCCTATGCAGATGATTTTCATAATCGGAAGTTTTAATTGTTCTCTATCGTCACCTCGTGTTCCCAGCTGCTGCGGATTTCGTAAGGCTGCGGATAATAGAATACATCCTCCGCCTGCCTGTGCTGCGAATAGTCGCCAGTATCCCAGCGGCCATTGCCGTTCTCGTCGTTGATGATGCGGATGTCGTACTTGCCGGGTTGAAGATACACAAACGAAACCTGTCTGTCGGCAACAGCACTTCGAGCCTTCACTTTCTCGCTCTGCAGCAATTCTACAAGGTATGGCTTGTCGTCCTGAAACAAAACTTTCAACGCACCAAAATCGGTTTCGCGCATCGGGACAACCTCCACAGAATCGGGCATACTTGCATAACCATAGATGCAGGTTGCAAAAGCCGAATCTGCCACAATCTTGTATTTGCGACCTTCGGCAATCTCGGCAACAACCTTCAATCTGAGCGGACAGGAAGAATCCCTTTCCACCTTGAAATCCATCTTTTCGAACAGCGTATCCACCGCACCATAAAGTTTCAGCCGAGTTGCATCAAACGAATCGATTGGCAACGAAAACGAAATGCAGTAGTCGGCATCGGGTCGTTTTTCCTTGGAAAAGTTCATTGTCAGCACTGTATCGGCCAGAAGTTTGTCCTGCTTGCGGAACTTCAGAGTATCGTTGTGTACCGAGTCGGGGAAAGCGGGGTCAACGTATTCGGCAAAGATTTTCAAGGTGTCGGAAGAAATGACGGAAGTGTCTTTCAGCCAAAGAAATACCGTGTCGGGATTTTCCTTTGCCCACACAAATGCCGAATCGTCACCGGGAACGGTAAACTTGTATTTCCCGTACTGCGTAAAATTGAACACAAACTCAAAATAGTTGCGTTTCACACGTTTCGACGATTTGAAAAACTGCGGAGTCTTGTCCTCCTTGAAAAGCAGCATCTTGATGTCGTCGGGGAAGAAATGGCTCTTTGTGACAATGGAATCGGTGAGAGTATCCTTTTTCGACTTCAATGTATCGTAGCTTACTTCAACCGACGGATGGAAAGTGCTGTCGATAAACGCAATGCATTCTTCCGGAAGGTCGAACTTGAAGTTGGAATTGTTGTCGCGAAGAGCAAAAATCCTGTAGTCGTTTTCTGCCACAAAGTTTATCCGAAAATTTCCCTGCTTGTTGACCTTGGTGATGTAGTCGGGCATAGTCGTCGAAACGGCGGTGTCGGAGAAATTGCTGTATAGCAAAACCCAGGCATCCTCAACAGGTTTGCGAGTAAACGCATCGAAAACCGTTCCTGCAAACGCCAGCGAGTCAATCTCGTCGCCAGTTGAGAACGCATATACGAAGCTGTTCAGTGCGTTGTTTTCGTTGATGTCGGCAACAGCGTCGTTGAAATTAAGGCTGTAGGTAGTGTTTGGCTTCAGTTGCGAAGGTTTGAGCGTAATCTTCAGTTTTTTACCGCTTACCACAGCCACTGGCTTTTCATCCAAAGGTGGCGACACAATAAGCTTCGACGAGACATCGTTAAGCGTTATGTACTCGTTGAATTTCACGACTATATGCTTTGATGAAAAGTTTGTGGAGCCGTTTGCTGGCGAAGCAACCTGCGGTTCGGGCGGAGTAACGTCCTTCTTGCCGCCTGTAAGCGTGACCTGCTTGGCACAAGCCAGCACAAGCAGACTTGCAAGCACAACAACAAATATGCTGAAGCCAAATTTTTTCATCAGACCATACAAATATAGGGAAACATGCATATACATGTCCCCAAGCCTAAATGCAAGCCGAATTTGCTACTTTATTTCGGCAATAGTGAACTCGTAGGACTCGATTATCGGGTTTACAAGAACCTTGCTGCTAAATTCGTCAATCTTCTTGCTGGCTTCAGCTTCGGATGCTGCTTCTATTTCAACATCTATATGCTTGCCAATGCGGACATTGCGAAGAGTTTCGAATCCAGTCTTAACTGCGCTGTTCAATACAGCCTTTCCCTGCGGGTCCAACAAAGCCTTAAGCGGCATAACATTGATTTGAGCGTAAAATTTCATATTCCAAAAATTTGATTATTTGTTATTTGATGATTCTGTAGCGACGTGGCGCACCGCGTCGCTAGAATTATCGCGATTAATTATATTCCTTATTATCGACAAGATAACATACATAATAATTGTAAATGCCAGTCCAAGCACACCGAATATGCATACAAACGCAATCAGCGATGCAACAAGGATTAGTTGCCAGATTATAGCCTTTATTTTCAATGTTTTGATTTTCATTGAGAACAAACGCAGGTTTACAACCATCATTATGCAAACAAAAGCCACCACGGCAATTACGGCAACCTGTGATGTCAGTGCTTGGGCCAAAGCGGAATCGCTGGTCTTGCAATAGTAGCAAACCGAAATCACAAATAGTGCCGATGCTGGAGTTGGCAAACCCTTGAATTCGGTAGTCTGTTCGGGGTCGATGTTGAATTTTGCAAGGCGAAGCCCCGAAAATACGGCAATCAGTAGAACGAAGAGTGCCACATAGTGCGAAAAAAGTCCGTGCGACACGGCAAATTCGTACATTATGACCGACGGAGCCACTCCGAAACTGATAAGGTCGGACAAAGAATCCATCTGCTTGCCGAATTCCGACACCGAATTTAGCAACCGAGCTACAAAGCCATCGCAGAAATCAAACACCGCAGCCAATATTATCAGCACTACGGCAAGCCTTGTCTCGCCTTGCATAGCAAGCACCGAGGCGCATACTCCGCAGACCATATTCAGCGAAGTCACAAACGATGGAAATGCTGCTTTTATCTTATTCATACCTTTTTTTTAAAATATATAATAAGTTGTCGTTTAAATTCGTTTTCTTTGCAACGTAAAATTTGACTGATGAAAACGACTGCAAAATTAGCATTATTTGTGTTATTAGCAACCGCTGTAAATTTTTTAAATGCACAGGGAGTAGCGAAATATAGTAACGAGTTCCTCTCTATTGGCGTGGGAGCCAGAGCATTGGGTATGGGAACTTCTGTAATTTCCTCCACCAATGATATTTCTGCAACATACTGGAATCCAGCAGCACTGACAAGTCTCGACAAGCAAATTGAAATTGGGGCAATGCATTCCGAATACTTCGCAGGCATATCAAAATACGACTATGTGGGCGCCGGATACAAGATTGACGACAAATCGGCTGTTGCCATTTCGATGGTGCGTTTCGGAGTGGATGACATTCCAAACACCTTGAACCTGATTGACGCCAACGGAAACATCAACTACGACAACATAACCTCGTTCTCGATAGCCGACTACGCATTTATGGCTTCCTATTCGCATACTTTGCCAATAGATGGGTTGAGCGTCGGTGGAAATGTAAAGATTATCTACCGCAATGTCGGCGAATTTGCACACGCTGTAGGCTTTGGACTCGACTTTGCCGCCCGCTACGACTACAAGGCTTGGCGTTTCGGTGCTGTCCTGCGCGACGGAATCGGAACTTTCAATGCGTGGAACTATAACCGCGAAATGTTAGAAGATGTATTTACGGAAACGGGCAACGAAATTCCTGTAAACGGAGTCGAAGTCACTGTACCACGACTGATACTCGGTGCTGGATACCGTTTCGCCATCAAGGAAAAATTCACAATCTATCCCGAAATCGACCTTGTGACAACCTTCGACGGAAAACGTAGCACACTCATACGCTCAAAGGCATTAAGCATCGACCCGACGTTCGGACTTGAACTCGGCTACAACGACTTGGTTTTCCTGCGTTGCGGATTCAACAATTTCCAAACAGTTCCCGACTACGACGGCAAAAAAACTTTCTCGTGGCAACCTAACATTGGCGTAGGTGTAAAATTCTATGGCGTTCGCCTCGACTATGCGTTTACCGACATCGGAGACCAGAGCATTGCTTTGTACTCACACGTATTTTCACTCAGCTACTGCTTCAACGTAAAGAAAAAGGAATCATCCAGCCGACTATAGAAAATGAAACATCGCATCAAACATCTGCTTCTTGCAATCGCTATAATGCTTGTGTCATACAGCCTGTTGGCACAGGAGAATTCGTGGATTAACTACGACCAGCAATATTTTAAAATCCAAGTAGTTAAGGACGGAGTATATAGGGTTTACGCTTCTCAGTTTATTTCGGCAAATGTTCCTATAAACCTCGTAAATGCCAATCACATACAGATTTTTCATAACGGTGAGGAACAATACATTTATATTAACGGCATTAACAGTGACGGAACCCTCGGTGTAAACGGCTACATAGAATTCTACGGAGAAAAGAATCGCGGTACCGACGAGTACGATTTCTACGATTCGCCCGAAAGTATGATAAACCCCGAAATAAGCTTCTACAACGATACTTCAACTTATTTCCTCACTTGGAACTACAGCAACGGGAACAGGCGAATGAGCGTATCCAACGAAACCGATTTCGACAGCCATATTGCAAACAGACAAGACTACTGCATTAGGCACAAGCGTGCCAACTACGCAGGAAAATACTACGCAGGAAACACAAGAAGCTTCATAACACAGTCGGAAGGCTGGATGGATGCGACCGAACTGAATCAGTCGGGACTTTCGAAGACAATAGCCACTGCAGGAGTTTTCGCCAGTGGACCAGATACCGAAATTGAAGTCGCTGTAGGCGGAATAAATGCAAGTAATTCACCCACATACTACGCCATACATCATCTTACCGTAGGGTTGCAAGGAACCACATACATCGACACCATATACCGTGGCTACGAATTCATACGGAAAAAATTTACAGTTCCAAGTTCGGCAATGACAGCTTCTACAGTTTTGGCATTCAAAACCGACAACGATGGAAACGATAAAAATGCTGTTTCATACATCGACATAAACTATCCGCACAACTGGAACTTTGAAAATGCAAATGCTTTTGCGTTTACGCTTCCCACAAACGCTGCCGATAGTCGCGACTACTTGGAAATTACCAATTTTGCGGCAGGTAATGAAGCAGTCTTGTACGACCTTACAAACCACGAGCGCATAACAACTACCGAAGGAACGATAAAGGCGCTTGTCGGTCATACCGATACTGAAAGACGTATGCTGTTGGTCGGTTCGGAAGGCTACCAGACACCAGCGGCAATAAAAAAAGTTTCGACCGACAACAAGTTCATCGACTACATTTCGAGAATGCCAAGTGCCGACTACATAATTGTCACACACAGCAAATACATTTCTGTTTGCGAACAATATGCCCAGTATAGAATTACAACAGGATACAAGGCTTATGTCGCCGATGTTGCGCAACTTTACGACCAGTACGCATACGGAGTAGGCAGAAATCCTGCTGCCATACGCCGATTCTGCAAGGCTATATACGAAGCATTCCCATCAGAGAAATTTCTATTTTTAGTTGGACGCTCTCTCGAGGCAAGCCAATTTAAAAGCAACGTTTCAAATGCAACATATACCACAGTACCGTCGGCAGGACAGCCAGCCAGCGACCAGCTTTTTACGGTAGGAATAGGCGGAACAACAGTCGAGCCTCTCTTTGCCACAGGACGACTTGCTGTAACTTCGGCAGCGCAACTTACAACCTACCTGAACAAAGTTATGACCTACGAATCGGCAGAACCAGCACTATGGAACAAGGAAATCCTGCATTTCGGAGGAGGAATAAACATAAGCGAGCAAAGCCGCATCGAAGCCTACCTTGATTCGTACAAGGATGTCATCGAAGATACTCTTTACGGGGGCAGTGTACACACTTTCCTTAAAAATTCTTCGGCTGCAGTATCAACAACCAACAGCGACTCCATTGACAACCTCATAAACAACGGCGTATCTGTAATGATGTTTTTCGGTCACGGTTCGTCAACTACCTTTGACCACGAAATCGAATCGCCCGACTTCTACACCAACGAAGGCAAATATCCGTTTATGATTGGCAACTCGTGCTATGTCGGTGCAATTCACTCAACAACCAACACTCTTAGCGACATCTGGGTTAAATCGCCAAAGGGCGCAATAGGATTTATGTCGTCGATGGACCAAGGTAATACCAGTTATCTGCATACATATACACTCGAGCTATACAAGAATTTCACCTATAAAAGATATAGCCGTCCGATTGGTGTGCAGATAAAAAATACACTGAAAAACGTACTTACCGACAATTGGACTACAAATACAGAACTTACAAGTTACCAGATAACCCTGCATGGCGACCCTGCAATAGTAGTAGGTCCAAGGTCAAAGTCCGACCTGATGATTGACAATTCGTCCATCAGTTTGTCCCCCAGAGAAGTAACTACAGTTCTGGACAGTTTCGACGTTGTGGTTGACATACGCAATTTTGGTAAAGCCGTTACACAACCATTTTATGTGTATGTGGAAAGAACCCTCCCCAACGGCAACGAGTCGCACTACGAAACTATTGTTGACGGCTGTCTTTACCGTCGAAGCGTAAATGTAAGGATTCCGACTGACATAATTGATGGTGCAGGAATGAACAGACTCCGCGTATATGTCGACGGGATGAATGAAGTTGACGAGCTGTCGGAAACAAACAACTATGCCACGATGGACTTCATGATAAAGTCGAGTGATATTTACCCGATTTATCCTTACGAATATGCCATCTATCCATACGACACAGTTTCGCTGGCAGCATCCACAGGCGACCCGTTTCTCGGTACTGCAGGCTATCGTTTCCAGATAGACACAACAGACGCCTTTAATAGTCCGTTGATGCGCGAAGCTACAATGCAGAGCGAAGGCGGAATTGTTAAATGGAAACTGCCTTTCCGATTGACGGAAAATACCGTATATTACTGGCGAGTGTCAAGTCAAACCGAAGGCGAACCATCATGGAAAGAATCATCGTTCATATATATCGAAGGCGAGGAAGGATGGTCGCAAGCTCACTACTATCAATTCAAGAAGGATAATTTTAACTTGATAGAATATAATAGGAATACTCAAGTCTTTACATATTCGCAGGGACAGAAGCGACTAAGATGCCACAACCGTGCAAATGTGAACTCCAGCACCTTCAGTGTCGTGCGATGGTCTATCGACAATATAATGGGTCCACAAACAGGAGGAAATAGCAATTGCAACACCGGTTCGGCAATGGTGGTTGCTGTAATAGACCCGACGACAATACTTGCATGGCAGTCGGATAGACAAAACTACGGACACCGTAACTATCCCAAATGTTTTTCGGCATCGACTCCGCAACCATATTTCACTTTTGACATAAATGCAACTGCGCTCAACGGAATGAACACATTGCTCAACGACATTCCCGAAGGCTACTACATACTGATATATTCGTGGCGTACAGTTGCCTTCTCATCGCTTCCCGAAAGTCTGAAACAAAAAATGGAAAGTCTTGGTGCTACACTAATACGCTCAGTGCCAAACAACAAGGCATATATTTTCTGCACAAAGAAGGGAACTCCATCAATACATCGGGAAATTTTTGGTGACGACATCGAAATGGACCCGCTCGACCTTGTAACCGACATGACATACGGATACATTAAAAGCGTTGTTGTTGGTCCTTCAAAACAATGGCGTTCGCTGCAATGGGCACACCAGAGCGATGCCGACGAAGAACTTAAACTCGAAGTGTTCGGCATACGTCCCTCGGGCGAGGAAGTCCTTGTCATCGATAGCTTGGGAGCCAACGACTTGCTCCTTTCGGCACTCGGAAACCTTATTGACTACCGCACATATCCAAATTTGCGGCTCAACCTATTTACCCGCGACACGGTAAACCGCACGCCGCCACAGCTAAAGAAGTGGCAGTTGCGTTTCGACGGCGTTCCCGAAACGGCAATAGACCCCAAGCAGGGCTTTTTCTTCCACGCCGACACCATAGAACGTGGCGATGAACTCGTATTCTCGATTGCTACACAGAATGTCAGCAACTACGATATGGATAGCCTCGTGGTGAAGTATTGGCTTCGCGACAGCCACAACAACGAGACCATAATCGACATCAAGACTTTGCGTCCACATCCTGCCCACGACATCATAATAGATACCATCCGCTACTCAACGCTCGGACTTTCAGGTTTGAATAGCATCTGGGTAGAATTTAACCCGATAAACGAAACATCTGGTACATACTACCAGCCCGAGCAGTACCATTACAACAACATTGCATCGAAATATTTCTACATTGCAAACGACAATACTAATCCTTTGCTTGAAGTCAGTTTTGACGGAAAATTCATAATGAACGGTGAAATAATCTCGGCAAAGCCAGAAATTCTTATCACACTGAAGGACGAAAACAAATATCTGGCGCTCAACGACACCTCTCTGTTCGACTTGAAACTGACAAACCTTACAACAGGTCGTACAAAGCGGATAAATTTCGGCATACAGGAAAATCCGTCTGAAACCATCGAGTGGATTCCAGCAGAACTGCCCAACAACAGCTGCAAAATCATATACAAGCCGATATTCACAGAGGATGGGACATACAGGCTTCAGGTGCAGGCAAAAGATGCTACAGGTAACGTTTCGGGCGACAATAGCTATGTAATCGACTTCTGCATCATAACAAAGTCAACAATCACCAACCTGATGAACTATCCCAATCCGTTCAGTTCGCAGACACGCTTCGTATTCGAGCTTACTGGCAGCGAAGTGCCCGACGAATTGGAAATTGAAATATTTACAATTACAGGAAAGATTGTAAAGCGCATATATCTTGACGAACTTGGGCCTATAACGATTGGCAAGAACATTACCGAGTATGCGTGGGACGGCTGTGACACCTACGGCGACAAACTTGCAAATGGTGTTTACTTCTACACGGTAAAGGCAAAACTCAACGGCGAGGAAATCGAAAAGCGTGATGTCGGCACCGACAAGTATTTCAAGCGTGAAGTCGGAAAGATGTATATATTAAGGTAGAATCAACAATCTTCAGGCTCCACAAGAACGATGTTCTGTGGCAGTCTGAATCTCAGATACTTTATTGTTCTGTTTTCCTTGTTCCACATTTTTTCGTAGTGCGTCTTTAGGGTGAGGAAACCGGTGTAGTGTTCCGATTCGTAGAGGTTGCCCGTATCAATCAGCAGTGGCAGGTTGTTGCGAGCGATTACTTGCTTGGTGTATTCGTAGAGCGTATCGTCGTCGGTCTTGAGGTTTACTATGCCGTTGTCGGTCAGGAAGTTCTGGTAGTATGTCAGGAAGCGCGACGAGGTGAGTCGTTTCTTGTGTGTGCTTTTTGCTCCGAGGTGAGGGTCGGGGAAGGTAATCCATATTTCAGAAATTTCGTCCTTGCCGAAGCATTTTGGTGTAAATTCGACACGTGTACGCAGGAAAGCAATGTTTTTCATCCCCATTTCGAGCGAATCGGAAGCACCGCGCCACATTCTTGCTCCTTTAATGTCCACACCTATAAAATTACCTGTTGGGATTTCGTTTGCCATTGCCACCGAATATTCTCCCTTGCCGCAGCCGAGTTCCACGGTTATTGGGTTTTCGTTGTGGAAAAAGTCTGATTTCCAACGACCTTTCAGTTCAAAATCTTCTGGACTTCCGTACATAAGTTTCGGCTGGAACATGTGCGGGAATGTTTCGTTCTGTGCAAATTTGAAAAGTTTGTTCTTCTGTGACATACGCCTGACCATTAAGTTTTGCCCGCAAAATGTACCCGGGGCCGGGGTCGAACCGGCACTCCAGTGAAGGAACTGGTGTTTGAGACCAGCGCGTCTACCGATTCCGCCACCCGGGCATTCGGTATGCCTTTTGGGACTGCAAAATTACTACTTTTTTTTGAAATCAAAGCATTTTTTTTGATTTTGTAAGAATTTTTAAATAAAGAATTGGTAATCAATGGTGTTAATCGCTGGAATATGAGCAGATTGCAATAAATAATTCATATTTTGTACAGCCGCAAAATTTTGCGTCTCCACAAAAAACAATTTAAATCCTATCATTTGTACAGTCGCGGCGCGCCACGACTCAACAATTGAAACCCCATCAAACAATTATAAATTAAGGTATATTATCTTCTTCGTCTCAAAGAACTCCTCACCGAAGAAATCGGAAATATTCGTAACCGAATAATTTTTCATTCCTTTCAGCTCATCGTCAAAGTCACCGCCCTTGAGGTAGATTATTGAACGTTCGGTGGAACGCGGATTCAGCACGTTGCGTGTCATTTTCACAAAGTCGGGGAAGGCGGTGACGGCACGGCTCACGATGCAGTCGTACTTGGGAGGCAAAAGTTCGGCGCGAATCTTCATGGCTTCCACATTTGCAAGGCCAAGACTTTCGGAAATGCCCTTTACCACCTTGATTTTCTTCTCGATGCTATCAACCATAGTAAATTCTGCTTCGGGAAACATTATTGCTAAAGGAATACCAGGAAAGCCGCCGCCTGTGCCGACATCAAGCACTAGTTCACCAGCCTTGAACTGCTTTACCTTGGCAATCGCCATCGAATGCAGTATGTGGTGTACAAAAATATTGTCTGTGTCCTTGCGGCTTATGACATTGATTTTTTCGTTCCACTCACGCACAAGTCCTTCAAGTTCTACAAGTTTCTTTACTTGAACATCCGATAGCGACGGGAAATATTCCTTAATCTTTTCTAACATCTTTCGACAATTCTACAAGTTTCAACTTCGCCTGATGGATTCTGTTCTTCACTATCGACAGCGAAATTCCGAGTTCGTGGGCAATTTCTTCGTATTTCATTCCTACGCCCTTCATAAACAGAATGTTCTGGTCGAGTTCGGATAGCTGTCCGAGCAACGATTCCACGTATGCCTGTCTTTCTTTCTCGATGAGCGAAGTTTCGGGCGTGCTGTCGTCGGTAATTGCTATCATGTCGCTGTTTTGCGGTTGTGGCAAGTTGTATTTCTTGCACCAGTCGAGATAGGTGTTCTTGGCGATTGTGAACACCCACGTGCGGAAACTGGCTTCGCGCTCGGCATCGTAGGAGTCCATCGACTTCCATATTTTTTGCAGCGACATAATTGTTACATCGTCGGCATCGTCGCTTTGGCAGCCTCGCGAAACAAGGAAATCCTTAATGTCCATCTGGTAGCGACGGAAAAGGCACGAACTTGCCATTTCGTCGCCCGCGACTACCAAGTCCCTGAGTTTCAAATCGTCGTATTCTTCAAGTTCGCGAGTCCTTTTTACCATTTTGTTTCTCGATTAAAGATTTTGTAAAACATCAAAGCGACATAAAAAATCGGTGCAAAGATATCAAATATCAGCGACATAAATAAATTGAAATCGGATTTTGTCGTGCTGCAAAATTTAGCGAGCGAAAGCATTACAAATACCAACCTCACTATCACAAAAGCAAGCGCGAATTTCCAGTTTACAAATAGCATTGCTATTGCCACAGCAAAAAACAATGTCCTCGTAACAGTTTCGCCTCCCGACAAAAATTTATCCAACATGCTATATTTCACTGATGTTGAAACGTGCCGTGATTTCTGCCGCAGAAGTTTTGCAAAAGTTTCCTTTGCTGGAGAAATTGTCTTTGCTTCCGACGAAACGCATACGGTTGGGTGTATATGTCTTGCCGCATCCTTTACAAAAAGGTCGTCGTCGCCCGATGCAATGTCGGAATGCGAGCCGAAACCGCCGACGGTGTCCCAAAGTTTTCGCGAATATGCAATGTTGCGTCCCACGGCCATATAGGCGTGTCCCAGCGAGGCAAAACCAAGATATTGCAAGGCAATTAGCGTGGCGTCGTACGACGAGAAAAGCGCAGCGAATGTCTTGCCCGACAGTTCTCCGTAGCCTAAGACAAGCGGATTTTCTGCATCGAACTGCGACATTATTCCTGCTATCCAGTGCTCCGTTGCGGGACGGCAATCGGCATCGGTGAATACAAGATGTTCGTAAGAGGCGGCACGGATTCCGTTTGAAAGAGCAGATTTCTTGCCAGACTCATTGTTTTCAACAAGTTTTATGTTTGGAAAAGTTTTAGCCAGTTCTGCAATGTAATCGGAAGTGCCGTCGGTGGAATTGTCATCTGCAATTATGATTTCAAATTCGGGATATTTCTGCTTAACAATGTATTGAAGGTTTGATTTTAGGTTTTGCAGTTCGTTTCGGCAGGCAATTATTACCGATACGGCAGGTTGGTCGGACTTGGGCTTGTGTCCTTCTTCTTTTTGCATTGCGAATGCCGGCAGGATGTAGAATACAGCCTGAATAAGAAGTAAAACTAACAATATGACAGACAAAATGATAAGCGGCATTTCGTAAGTTCTATTTTTTGAGAGGCAAACTTACATAAAAAAATTAATCGTGAGTCATTGTTTTTCGTAGTGTGAAAAAAAGAGTTTGTGTCATAATGAAATGGTTGGTGCTTAAGTATATGTAGCTTTTTTATTTTTACTAACAAATGTTTTCTTAAACAGATTTGCAAGTCGGGATTTTTGTCTAACTTTGCAACCTCAAAATAAATTCTGTACAAATGGAAGAAAAATTATTTCAAGAATTTCCTCCCGTGCCGACCCAAGAATGGGAGGATGTAATAATCAAGGACTTAAAAGGCGCCGACTACGAGAAGAAGCTCGTATGGAAAACTCAGGAAGGATTCAATGTCCGCCCATACTATCGCGCCGACGACCTAAAAGATATCAATTATTTGGATTCGAAGCCGGGAAGTTTCCCGTTTGTTCGCGGAACCAAGGATAACAACAACTGGTTCATACACCACGGCATCTGCTGCTGCGACGGCGACTACAAGAAAGCCAACGCTACCGCAAAGATGTTGCTGACAAAGGGAATAGAATCGCTCGGTTTCTACATCGACAATACAAAGGTTCAGACCAAGGCCGATTTCGAGGCTCTGCTTGCCGACATCAAGCTGGACAAAACCCCGGTTACATTCATCGGTTGCTGCCTCAAGACCATGGAAACCTTGAAGAACTTCCTCGCATACGTTGATTCGCTCGGAATCGACAAGAACGAGGTAAGAGCCAACTTCGACTTCAACCCGCTGCGAAACCTCACCAACAAAGGTTTCCTCTGCGAGGACAAGGCCTTCAAGTTGCTTGCCGAATGCGTAAAGATGGCTAAGGACTACAAGCGCGTTCGCGTCATCTGCGTTGATGGATACACATTCAACAGCGCTGGCGCATCATCAGTTCAGGAACTTGCTTTCACACTTTCGGAAGGTAGCGAATACCTGTCGCGCCTAACCGACGAAGGCTTGACCGCCGAAGAAGTTGCCAAGAAGATGGTATTCCTGTTTGGCGTTGGAAGCACCTACTTCATGGAAATTGCAAAGTTCCGCGCCGCAAGAATGCTGTGGGCTAACATAGTTGAGGCTTACGGCAGCAATTCGGAATGCGCAAAGAAGATGCAGATTGCCGCAACCACCAGCGAGTGGAACCAGACAGTTTACGACGCATACGTAAATATGCTTCGTGGAACTACAGAGGCAATGAGCGCAATCATCGCAGGTGTCGATTACCTCGAAGTTCTGCCTTACGACTACCCGTTCGAAGTTCCTACCGACTTCTCGAACCGCATCGCTCGCAATGTGCAGACCATCCTCAAGGAAGAATCGCACTTCGACAAGGTTGTTGACCCAGCTGCAGGTTCGTACTACATCGAAAACCTTACAAACTCGATAGCCAACACCGCTTGGAATCTCTTCAAGACTGTTGAAGACGGTGGCGGATTTGTTGCTAAGTTCAAGGAAGGCTTCGTACAATCGGAAATCAAGGCTGTTTCGGACAAACGCGACAAGAACATCGCAACCCGCCGCGAAACATTGCTCGGAACCAACCAGTTCCCGAACTTCAACGAGAGAGCCGAAGCCAACATTACCAAGGAAATCGTTTCGCGCGACATTCCTACAATGATGGGCATGAAGATGGAAGAAGCCGACTGCTGCTCGCACGAAAAGATAGCCGAACCATTGAAGCCTTACCGTGGTGCCGAAGCATTCGAGGCTTTGCGTCTCGCTACCGACCGCAGCGGTGTAGAACCGAAGGCTTTCATGCTTACATTCGGTAACTTGGCAATGTGCCGCGCAAGAGCACAGTTCTCGTCGAACTTCTTCGCAGTGGCTGGCATAAAGGTTATGGACAACAACCGCTTCGCAACAATCGAGGAAGGCGCAAAGGCCGCTTTGGAATCGAAGGCTCAGATAGTTGTTGCCTGCTCGTCGGACGACGAATACGCCGAAGCAGTTCCGCAGATTGCCGAACTCATTGGCGACAAGGCAATACTTGTTGTTGCCGGCGACCCCGAATGCCGTCCCGCACTCGAAGAAAAGGGCATCAAGAACTACATCCATGTAAAGTGCAATGTGCTTGAAACCTTGAAGGAATATCAAAAAATGTTGGGTATTAACGAATTATAACAGAAGCCATGAGACCGAATTTCAAAGATATAAAATATACGGGCAAAGCAGCAGAATGCTGCGGAAATAGCAGCGACCAGTCGCTTTGGACAACCCCCGAACAAATTAGCGTAAAGGGCATCTACACTGCCGACGACCTTGCAGGAATGGAACATCTGAACTATGCAGCAGGTGTACCGCCTTTCCTTCGCGGTCCTTACTCAACAATGTATGTGCAGAAGCCGTGGACAATCCGCCAGTATGCAGGTTTCTCGACAGCAGAAGAATCTAACGCATTCTATCGTCGTAACCTTGCTGCAGGTCAGAAAGGTCTGTCGGTTGCATTCGACCTTCCTACTCATCGTGGCTACGATGCCGACCATCCACGCGTTGTAGGTGATGTTGGTAAGGCTGGTGTTAGCATCTGTTCGGTTGAAGATATGAAGATATTGTTCGACCAGATTCCTTTGGGCAAGATGTCGGTATCAATGACAATGAACGGCGCAGTATTGCCGATTCTTGCATTCTACATCGTGGCTGGTTTGGAACAGGGCGTTAAGCTCGAAGAAATGCAGGGTACAATACAGAACGACATCCTCAAGGAATTCATGGTTCGTAATACCTATATATATCCGCCTGAGTTCTCAATGAGAATCATCGGTGATATCTTCGCTTACACCTCGAAGTTCATGCCTAAGTTCAACTCAATTTCGATTTCGGGCTACCACATGCAGGAAGCAGGTGCAACCAACGATATCGAAATGGCATACACACTTGCCGACGGTCTCGAATACCTCCGCACAGGTATCAAGGCTGGAATCGATGTTGATGCTTTCGCACCGCGTCTGTCGTTCTTCTGGGCAATCGGTATGAACCATTTCATGGAAATTGCAAAGATGCGTGCAGCACGTATGCTGTGGGCAAAGATTGTAAAGCAGTTCAACCCGAAGAATCCGAAGTCGTTGTCGTTGCGTACACACAGCCAGACATCGGGTTGGTCGCTTACCGAACAGGACCCGTTCAACAATGTTACGCGTACTTGTATCGAAGCAATGGGCGCAGCTTTGGGACACACCCAGTCGTTGCACACCAACGCTCTTGATGAAGCTATCGCATTGCCTACCGACTTCTCGGCTCGTATTGCTCGTAACACCCAGATTTACATTCAGGAAGAAACCAATGTTTGCCGTTCAATCGACCCGTGGGCTGGTTCGTACTATATTGAAAGCCTCACCAACGAACTTGCACACCGCGCATGGAAGCACATCGAGGAAGTTGAAAAGCTCGGCGGTATGGCAAAGGCAATCGAAAGCGGTATTCCTAAGATGCGTATCGAAGAGGCTGCAGCTCGCACCCAGGCTCGCATCGACAGTGGAAACCAGACAATCGTCGGTATCAACAAGTATCGCCTCGAAAAGGAAGACCCGATTGACATTCTCGCAGTTGACAACACCGCAGTTAGAAAGCAGCAGGTACAGAGGTTGCAGGAATTGAGGGCAAAGCGCAACAACGATGATGTTCGCCGTGCATTGGACGCTATCACAAGATGCGTAGAGACTGGCGAAGGCAACTTGCTCGAACTTGCTGTTGAAGCAGCAAAGGTACGCGCTTCGTTGGGTGAAATTTCGGATGCATGTGAAAAAATTGTAGGAAGACATAAAGCAGTGATTAAGACTATCTCTGGCGTATATTCTTCGGAAACCAAGAACGACGCCGAATTTGAAAGGGCAAAGGAACTTTGCCGTGAGTTTGCAAAGAAGGAAGGCCGCCAGCCTCGTATTATGGTTGTCAAGATGGGGCAGGACGGACACGACCGTGGCGCAAAGGTTGTTGCAACCGGTTACGCCGACTGCGGTTTCGACGTCGATATGGGGCCATTGTTCCAGACTCCAGAAGAAGCAGCAAAGCAGGCTGTCGAGAATGATGTCCACATTGTTGGTGTATCGTCGTTGGCAGCAGGTCACAAGACCTTGATTCCAGCCTTGATAGAAGAACTCAAGAAGTTGGGTCGTGACGACATCATGGTTACTGCCGGCGGTGTTATCCCCGCTCAGGACTACCAGTTCCTCTACGATGCAGGCGTAGCAGCAATCTACGGTCCCGGAACTCCTGTTTCGAAGTCAGCAATCAGCATGCTGGAGTTGTTGATGGCAGAATAAAAAGAAGAAATAGTCATGGGAACATTCAGAATACCAAGAATCTCTATAAAGCCAATTGATACTGATTCTTATGAAATCAGTATTGAGGTTGGTGATTCTTGGTATCTTAAAGAAGAAGTTAATGGAGAGGCACTTGACAAATTACGCGAAGAAATAAACAATGCGGTTGGATTATCCTCAATAATGAAAGATTTTAATTGCTCTGATATTGAAGCGAAAGAAATCAAGAAGTTTTGGAAAACCAAACCTAATATGCATGATTGGGAAAATGGTAGAAGAGGATGGGGTGACTATAAATCTGATTATGACATTTGTCGTAGAGATTGTCCTGTCAAAGATTGCTACAACTGCGTAATAACTTGTGAGAGTCCTCTTGAACGCCAAATGCTATTGGAATTGCATAGGAATGGTCTAACGGCTATTTTGCAGCGAAGGATAAACAAAGATGGTTCATATTATGATGCACCAAAAGAAGTTGACTCCGAAACTATTCTGACAATTCCAGATTTCTATATCGAAAAGGGAGATACAAAGGTTTGCATATATGCTGACGGGCACACCTATCATGAGCGAACCGAGTATCAAGCTCAACGGGATAGAAACATCGACAGGGAACTTCAAAGATTGGGATTCATTGTTTTGCGATACACAGGAAATGAGATCCGAAATGATTGTCAAAAAGTAATTGACAACATTAAGGAAAATCTACCTAAATAATCGAAAACAAATTATTCAAATAGAAATCGGACGATGGATACCGCCCGATTTTTTTTGCAAAGAATTTTGGAGTTGCTCTTCGTATCCAGAATGTAATGGAACAAGGAAAGCAGAAAAGTAATGCAAAAAGGTTTTTGTGTATTGAATATGTAAATGTTTGTAATGCATTGAAATAAAATACATTGGCAGCGATTGTCCGAATTGTTCAAAAAACTGTTCAAAAAGTTTTGCCATGTGAAATGAAAGCATTAATTTTGCAGTCCAAATTTTTAAGAAATAGAGAAATGTACGCAGTAGTAGAAATTTTAGGTCAACAGTTCAAGGTTGAAAAGGGCACAAAGCTTTTCGTAAACCGTATGGCAAGCGAAGAAGGCAGCAGTGTCAAGTTGGACCGCGTTCTTCTTGTTGACAATGAAGGTAGCGTTAAGGTCGGTGCTCCGACAGTTGATAACGCATCAGTATCAGCAAAGGTTATCAAGCATTGCAAAGGCGAAACCGTGCTGGTGTTTAAGAAAAAGAGAAGAAAAGGCTATCAGACCCTCAATGGTCACAGACAGGCTTTGACTCAGATTGAAATTGAAAGTATTAACGCATAAAACAGTAAAATTATGGCACATAAAAAAGGTGTTGGTAGTTCGCGCAACGGTCGTGATTCCGAAAGTAAAAGATTAGGCGTTAAGGTTTATGGCGGTCAGATTGCTATCGCAGGCAACATTATAGTTCGTCAGCGTGGTACTGTTCATCGTCCGGGCAACAATGTTGGTATGGGTAGAGATCATACGCTTTATGCTCTTTGCGACGGTGAAGTAAAGTTCCAGAAGAAGAGAGACAACAAGTCGTATGTTTCGGTTCTTCCTTTCGTTGAAGAAGTGACTGAATAAGGATCTTAATAAATTTTTCATAATAAAGGTTTTAATTGGTCTTGAGTGGTATTCCCCGTATCACTCAAGATTTTTTGTGTATATATGAAAAAGATTGGTTTGCTGTCCGATACTCATGGTTATCTGGACTATGATGTGCTTGATTTCCTAGAGCCTGTCGATGAGGTTTGGCATGCAGGAGACATCGGCACCGAAGATGTTCTTGATGCTTTGGAGGCTCGCAAGCCGGTACGCGCTGTTTTTGGCAATTGCGACGGTTGGGGTATTCGTATGCGTACCACCGAAATAGAACGCTTTACTGTAGAAGGCCTTGATGTGCTGATGACTCACATCGGTGGTTATCCAGGTCGCTACGAGTACAAGATAAACGAGATTATGAAGGTGTTGCCTCCGAAACTTTTCATCTCGGGACATTCGCACATCCTTAAGATTGTTAACGACAAGAAGTACAATCTTCTGCACATAAATCCCGGTGCGGCAGGACGAATGGGCATACATCGCACCATGACATGCGTAAGGTTTGATATTGATAATGGCGTAGTGAAAAATCTTGAACTTTTCGAGAAAGATAGGGGAAATACACCGCTTTAAAAGTATTCAAACTATGAAAATATATTTGTTGGATAGGAATAGTGTTACAACAGAGCAGTGGCAACGATATTTTGCAGAGGATGCCGATGTGGAAGTTGTGAATATGTATTTCGAAGATTTCATGAATAGCCATGATGTGGAATGTGTGGTTTCTCCTGCCAATTCGTATGGATTGATGGATGGAGGCTACGACCGTGCTATAAGTGAGTATTTCGGTTGGGACTTGATGAAGGTGGTTCAGAAAAGGATTTTGGATGAATGTTTTGGAGAACAGTTGGTTGGAACGAGCATTATTGTTGATATCCCCAAAACCAACAAGAAACTCATTCACACTCCGACAATGAGAGTTCCGTCTTATATAAAGGACCCTATGATTGTGTATTACTGTATGCGTTCGGCTCTGATGCTGGCAATCAAAAATGACATGCAAAGCATTGTGATTCCTGCGTTTGGCGGTGCTTGTGGTGGATTAAGGCCGGATGTAATTGCGTATATGATGAAGGTGGCTTATATGCAAGTCATGAATCCTCCAAAGGATTTAAATTGGGAGTATGCCAACAGGGCGAATTTTGAAGATTTTTGATGTAGGAAAGAGAAAATTAAGGTGGAAATAATACCATAAATTACATTCAAACGGCGTCAGCCATTCAAACCCTTGAACTCTGAACCATTAAACTTTTAAACGGTGCCAGCACCTAGAAATACGCTCTCACTTCCACGCTTGCCGTATGTATCACTGGCGAAGCCTCGCTCTTGCGACCATTGTACGACAAGTTGATTTGCAATCCGTTGGCTAGCTGACGCTGGAAATTTACCCCCCAAGTGAAATTCATGCCCGGTTGCAATCCTTGTAGCATCTCGTAGTCGATGGCAGAATTGCCACTGCTGGCATACTTATAATATATAAAGTTGAAATTGGCATTGAGCGAACCTTTTTTCACCGAATTGAGGCGGTATTCAAGTCCGACATTGTTGCTGGTAAGTTTTTCGCTTCCCGATATGTTTTCCTTCTGCTCGAAATTGTAGGTTAGCGAAATGCGGTTGTTGATGTTGGGCTGTACATTGAACTGGAAATCGTCCTTGATGTTGGCAATTTTGTAGTCCTTTGCGGTGAAAAACTGAGATTCGTAACCTTTCTTGCCGAAAATTGTCGAGTTCTGCATTCCCACCTTGGGCGAAATGTTGTACCTGATAAGTACTGTCTGTGTGAAATTTGTTCGTGAGTCAAATCCAGTGGTTAGCAGACTCTTACCCTTCACTGACTGCACAATGTAGTCGATGCCGAACTTTGGTTTTCCTCGGTTGAACGACAGGCTGTTGCGGATGGTCGAGTTCATCGAGACAAGCTCGTCGAGACTGATGTTCTGCGCAAACGGATTTGCAAATTCGGCAATCTTGTCCGAGGTGTTTTTCTGCGAAATGCTGTATGCAAATTGGTCGGAGAAGCGGCTAAGGAACTTGAGGAAACCTTTCTTCGACTTCCAGCGCACTGCAGGATTTATGTTGAGGCTCTGGTTGAACTTGTTGGCATACACCTTTATATATTCTGTGGATGGCATCTGCACGCGGATGAAGTTGGCTTGGTCGGCAAAGAATGCAACCTCGAACTCGTCAAGTTCCTGCACGCCGTTGTCGTTGTAGTCGGTCCAAGTGTAAACGCCCTGACCTGGAGCAACTTCGATGTAGGTGTATTCAATCTTGTTTTCCAAGCCCGAACCTATTTCGTACAAGGTTGATGAAGTTATCGCGCCTTTCCACAGCTTAAAGTTGTATTCGAGCTTGCCTGTGAGGTTGTCTTCGGGTTCGGCTGTATAGAGCAGAGTGTCGCGCACCTGTAGCAGACGGTAGTTGATGGTCGCCTTCAGGCGGTGGTTGTTCTTTCCGCCAACTTCCGACGACAGCGAAAAGTCGTGTGCGCGTGTAGCATCCTTCAGAATATCGAGGCTTTGCTTGCGGTCGTTGCGGAACTTGTACGACAGCGTAAACTTCTGCCGTGCCGAGTCGGATGTACCTGCAAATCCTTCGTACTGACTGTACGAATAACTGTTTGCCAGCAAGTTGCCTTCGGTGTTGTGCCAAACATTGCGTTCGCCTTCTTCGCGGGCACCTATTATTATTTTGCCAAAGGTCTTGGAAATATCGAGCTTATGTCGCAAAAACTGGGTTTTGTTGAGCGAGTCGGCACTTGCAAGCAACGAGGCGTTTCCCGAAATTCGCCATGTTCCAAGCCTATAATCGGATGAAAAATCGTTTTTCCAACCCGAATATTCCACGCCACGGTTTATGTACGATGTTGTGTAGAGCGAATTTCCGTGCTTGCGGTTGGCATATCGGATATGTCCGCCAGCAACATTCTCGCAGTGCGAATCGGCATAGTAAGAACCTATGTTCCAGTCTCTTGTGAATTCAGTTTCGCGAAAATACTCTACGGCTTCGAAGTTACGGTTCAGAAATTCATAGTTCACATCGAAACTGAGGCTGTTCTTTTCGGTTTTCACAATGTATTGCTCGGCTGTTGTCTTTACCGCCACGCCGAAGTTGTCGCCACGGTCGAGTTTCGAGAAGGTGTTGCGGTCGTTGTTCGATAGAGCGACTTCGACCGATGCGCTTGTCTTTTCGCCGAACTTCGACTTTGCCCCGAATGTTGCCATCTGTTTTTTCTGCGGTGCAACTATCTTTGTATAAGGAATATAGTTTCCCTGCGGAACACCATTTACCGGTGCAACCCACTCATAGACCCTGCCGTTTGCCGACGACACTCCGCGCACATAGTCGCCTTTGTTTTCACCCACAAGCGAAAACGAAACCCTGTAGAAAGCGTCCTGCGGATTGGTGCTATACACGAAAACCGAATCGTATTGCACGCCATCAACAATGGTATCGACAACCTTGTAGCGCACCTCGTCGATATTGAATCCGAGACTGTCGTAACCGGGAATAATGGCTTGGTCGAGGTTGTCGCCGATGCCTGCCATCATACGCTTGTCGGAGTCGCGGAGGTCCATATTGATGGGCTGGTTCTTGCTGTCGCCTTCGTGGTAGAGGTTGAGCCAGACCTCGGTGTTGTCGATTTTCAAGCTATTTGACGAGGTGACGAGGAATCGCGTGTAGTTCTGGTCGGTGTACTCGAACTCGACGATTATGCGCTTGTCCTTGTTGATGGGCTGGTGCGCCGTGAAGGTAATCTCGCCGAGATTGTAGTCGATGACATAGTCGCGGTCACTTCCGCGCGACATCAGAATTCCGTTGATGTAAACCTTTTCGGTTCCAGCGAGCACCACCACATACGCCTCGTTGTTGGCACCAGTAAGTCGGTACGGACCTTGGTTGCCCTCCACGCCCGAAATCTGCATCTTGTGATACTTGCCCTTTGCAACCGCCGCACCTAACGAAGCGTTTATTTCGCCAGTGCCATGCTTTGCCGTCTCGAAAGTCTTTTTGCCCGACAGGTGTATTCCCTGCGATTTCTTGTAGTAGTTGAGGAAATATCCTTGCGGTTTTTTCTGCTCGAAATCACCTGCAACAAGCGCAAACTTGGAGTTGTAAATCTTGATGAAAACCTTGTCGAACTCCTGCAGGTTCTGTGAGTTGCCGTCGGGCTGGATGGGGATGTTGTTGTCGCTTATGACCGCCGAAATGAAAAGGTTGTCGCCGATTCGTCCGTCAAGTTGCAAGTCGAGGTTCGAGTTCATAATCACATTCTGGCTGTTGCCGAAGCTCACACCACGCGAAATGCTTCCCTTGCGCGAAAGTTCGGTCTGCGAGAAAAAGTCGTCGTAGTTTTCCTTGGTAAGAATGAGGTCGTAGCCAGTGCGTTCGTGCTCGTGGTCGGAAAGCATATACTTGCTACGGTCGAATTTCTGTGCAGGCTTCGAGAAATTCACGGGAAAGGTCTTGAAACTGACTTTTGTCCCTGCTGGCGGCTTCTCGTCGAACACTATGGTCGAGGTCTCGAAGTCGAAATGGTATTTTGCCTCCACTGGATTTCCGTCGGCATCTACAAATTTTATGGAACTTTGCACCACGCTCATCGAGTCGAGCACCAGTGTATCGCCCTGCACCGACAGATTTTTCAGGCTTATCAGCGACTGTGCCGACAGATTAAACGACGGCAACGCGGCAAGCATAAAAATTATGCACACCGAGTAAATCCACAGAGTGGAAAGTTGTTGTTTGCCGTTGCCGTTGCGAAAAATCATTCGAGTTGCAAATACAATAAAACGGCAAAATTAAGCATTTATGTTGTGAGAGGGACAAAAAGTTCGAAGTTCAAGGTTTTTGTGTTTTTAGGCTAACAGGCATAAAGCAATTTTTGCTTTTAGACTTTTTGCCAATGTTCCTATGAGCTTTTACAGCTTGCTGTAGTCGGGTGAGAATGTATCGCCGTCGTTTATGTTGCCGGTAGTGATGCCTTTCTTGAGCCAGCGCGAACGTTGTGCCGAGGTTCCGTGGTTGAACGATTCTGGAACGGTGTAGCCTCTTGCCTGCTTCTGCAAGTAGTCGTCGCCGATGCGGGCGGCAATGGCAAGGCCTTCTTCGATGTCGCCGTCTTCAAGAGAGTTGAACATTGCATTGTCCCTGTTTGCCCAGACGCCTGCGTAGAAGTCGGCCTGCAGTTCGAGGCGAACGCTAATCTGGTTGCTTTCGGTCTTGCTTACACGACTCATCTTTTCATGTGCATCGCCAAGAGTGCCAAGCAGATACTGCACGTGATGCCCAACTTCGTGTGCAATGACATAGGCGTATGCAAAATCGCCAGCCGTACCGAACTGCTGTTTCATGGTTGTGAAGAACGAAAGGTCGATGTAAACCGTCTGGTCGGCAGAGCAGTAGAATGGTCCCGACGACGACGATGCACCACCGCATCCCGACTGCACGGCATCAGTGAAGAGCACAAGTTTAGGAGCTTTGTATGTCTTGCCCATCTTTTTGAATTCGGCTGTCCACACATCTTCGGTTCCTGCCAGAATCTTTTTTGTGAACGATGCAAGTTCTTCCTCTTCGGCTGTTGGTGTGTATGCCGATTCGGTTTGTGTGTCATTGATATTAAGGTTCTGTATTGCATCCGAAGGGTCTTTTCCCAGCAGAAGGGCAATGATGCCAACGATTATGGCTCCGCCGATTCCAAGTCCGGCACCCATTTTCTTGCCTCTTCTGTCATCGACATTTGTACTTTCGCGTCGTCCGTCTAGTCTCATAATTATAGTATTAAGATATTTTATGTGGCAAAGATAAATAAATTATTTGTGTTGAAAGATTTAAATTAGGAGTAACTGTCAAAAAAAGCATCCGTAGATGCTTTCTTTAATTTATTTTATTTTCAATTCTTTGAGATACTTCTTTATTGTGGTTTCAAGACCTAAGTAGAGAGCATCGGAAATAAGGGCATGACCGATTGACACCTCGGCTACATTGGGGACATTAGTTACAAAGAAGTTCAGATTGTCGAGATTTAGGTCGTGACCGGCGTTTATTCCGAGTCCGAGTTCGTTGGCAAGCTTTGCAGCCTTTACAAAGTCAGCAACTGCCTTCTCCTTGTTTTTGGGGAAGTTGGTTGCGTATGGTTCTGTATATAGTTCAATTCGGTCGGTTTCGGTATATACTGCACCTTTTATATTCTGTGGCTTTGTGTCAACAAAAATAGATGTTCTTATGCCTGCATCCTTGAAGTCGCATATAATCTTCTTCAGGAAATCCTTGTTGGCAACGGTGTCCCATCCTGCATTTGAGGTAAGAGCCTCTGGCGGGTCAGGAACAAGTGTTACCTGTGTCGGTTTAACTCTAAGTACAAGTTCGATGAATTCCTTCGACGGATAGCCTTCAATATTGAACTCGGTGGTAATTATGGGACGTATGTCGTACACATCCTGATATTTGATGTGGCGTCCGTCTGGACGGGGATGAACTGTTATGCCTTGTGCACCGAACTTTTCGCAGTTGATTGCCGCCAGTTTTACATCGGGAACATTGCCGCCTCGTGCATTCCTTATTGTCGCTATCTTGTTAATGTTTACACTTAACTTGGTCATTTTTATATTCTTTTCTTCAAAAATCAAATTCAAAATCCTATCTGAAATAGGGGTGTCAAAAGTACAAACTTTTTTTTCTCGTACAACTCTTGTTGATAACTATTTTTTTTGTTGCCGAAATGTTACATGAAACTATTGATATTAACAAAAAGGATTATCTTTGCATCAGATTAGGAGATGGAAGATGAAGGTTATAATTGTAGGAACGGCATATCCATATAGGAGCAAAGTATCCGCATTCAATCATAATTTGGCTCGTCAGCTGATGTCTGAAGGGAACGACGTTGAGATTATAACGTATAAGTACCGGTCGTCGCTTTATAATGACGATAATAAGCTGTCGGGGAACTCTTCTCCTGAAAACCTGAAGATAACCCACATGATTAATTCGGTAAATCCGGTAAGCTGGCGCAAGACCGCAAACTATATAAAGAAATCGTTTCCCGATGAGGTGATTTTTGCATATACGAATTCGCGTGCTGCTGTGTGCATGGGCAATATAGCCCACAAACTGAACGGGTGTTCGCAAATAAAACGTGTGGCTATAGTCAAGGATATGATTCCCGATGATGCGAATGTGTTCGACCGCTTCCTTCCATATAAGTTTGCCCGCAATGTCGATGGTTTCGTGTGCGTTAAAAAAGGAATTGCCGAGGATATTGAGCATTTCGAGAAGGAACCTAAGCCAAAGAAGTATTCCAATCTGCCTATAACTTTTCCATACGGAGAAAGAATACCTCGCGACATGGCTGTCGAGCAGCTTTCTCTTGACCCTAATTACAGGTATTTGCTTTTCTTTGGCTACATTAGGCCGTACAAGGGGCTGGACCTCCTTATAGATGCTTTCGCCGATGAAAGAATTCGCAAGTATAATGTGAAACTTATTGTTGCAGGGGAGTTCAAGGACAACATACAATTATATATTGATAAGATTCGCAATACTGGGGTGGGGGAATATCTTGAAATTAGAACCGAGTATATTGGTAACCGCGATGTAAACAAATATTTTTCTGCCGCCGACATGATTGTGCAGACCTACAAGAAGCCAAAGGAAAGTGGTGTTACCCAGCTTGCATATCATTTCGAGAAGCCTGTGCTTGTCACGAATGTCAAGAAGTTGGCAGACATAGTGCCGAATGGTGTCGTTGGATATGTGGTTGAGCCTACTGCCAAGGATATTGCTGATGCCATTGTGGACTTTTTTGAAAATAAACGCCGTGAGGCATTTGAGAGAAATGTGGTTTTAGAGAAGCAGAAGTATTCGTGGGTAAACCTTACAAAGACAATTGAAACTCTTTTCGACTGATAATGACTGATATAGAGAAAATAATAGGCGAAAGTGTAGCTGTAAAGCAGCGTATTTTGGAAAATCCGGAACTATTGCAGCGCATAAACGATTTCAAGTCTGTTGTCGTTGATGCATATCGCAGGGGCGGAAAGGTGCTTTTCTGTGGAAACGGTGGCAGTGCTGCCGATGCCCAGCATATTGCAGCCGAACTGTCGGGAAGGTTCTACCTCGACCGCAAGCCGTTGTATGCCGAAGCTTTGCATTGCAATTCTTCTTATATGACTTCGGTGTCGAACGACTATGGCTACGAAAATGTATTTTCAAGGGCAGTTGAGGCTGTTGCGCACAAGGGCGATGTGCTGGTGGGAATTTCAACATCGGGCAACTCGGCAAACGTGCTGAAAGCTTTTGAAAAAGCACGTGAATTGGGCGTGTTTACCATAGAAATGACAGGGAACAACGGCGGAAAAATGGCTCCGTTTGCCGACCTTATTATAAATGTGCCGTCCGATGATACCCCTAGGATTCAGGAGGCACACATAATGATAGGCCATATAATTTGCGAACTTGTCGAAAAGGAACTTTTTGGAAATGAGTGATTCCCTGCTTGAACGTGCGAGAGAAACTTTCGGTCACGACCGTTTTGCGACAGAAGTGACTGGCATTGAGATTGTTGATGTCGCAGAAAATTATGCGAGGTGTGAACTTGCAATAGATGGCCGTCATCGTAATGCTATGGGTGCGGTTATGGGTGGCGTTATATTCACGCTTGCCGATTTCTGTTTTGCAGTAGCAGCAAATGCCGAGAAACTTTCAGTGGTTTCTGTCTCCTCAAACATTGTCTATCTGAATGCTGTACGGGGTACTAAACTTATAGCCGAGGCGCAATGCCTGAAATCTGGACGGAAGAACTGCTTTTTCCGAATTGTTGTTACCGACGAATTGGGTACTTTGGTTGCCGAGATTACTGAAACTGGATGTAGGGTGGAGGGATGTTAAGTTTCAGATGGTTTGAGATTGTTTGAGGTGGTTTCAGATTGTTTATGATTGTTAATTGCCCATTATCCATTGTCCATTATCCATTGTCCATTATCCATTGTTAATTGTC
This sequence comes from uncultured Bacteroidia bacterium, assembly GCA_902776565.1. GTDB lineage: Bacteria > Bacteroidota > Bacteroidia > Bacteroidales > ML635J-15 > Bact-19. Next base: position 70,256 of record CACYQN010000007.1, on the reverse strand, counting down.
CATTGTCCATTGTCAATTGATATTCCATCTCTCCTTATCTTCCTTGCTTGGAGCCTTCCCGTGCCATTTGTAGTCGCCTTCGATTTCAGCTACGCCCTTGCCCATCGTTGTGTTGGCTATGAGGACTTTCGGTTTGTCACCTGCCATATTGTCGAAGGTGTGGACAAGTTCTTCGATGCTGTTGCCGTTGCATTCGTAAACGTCCCATCCGAACGACGACCATTTTTCGCGTAGAGGTTCCAGTCCCATCACGTTTTCGTTTGGTCCGTCGATTTGAAGGCGGTTGCGGTCAACTATTGCGATTATGTTGCTTAGCTTGTGGTGTGCTGCGCTCATTGCGGCTTCCCAAACTTCGCCTTCCTGAATTTCTCCGTCTCCGCATACGCAGAAAATCTTGCGGTCGCAACCATCTACCTTGTCGGAAAGGGCCATACCGACGCAGATTGACAAGCCTTGTCCGAGCGAACCAGATGCCGATTCCACTCCTGGCAGTCCCGATGCCAATGAAGGATGTCCTTGAAGGCGGCCACCAATCTTACGCAGAGTCATAAGTTCTTCCTTCGGGAAATATCCTGCGTTGGCAAGAGTTGCGTAAAGCACTGGTGCAGTGTGACCTATCGAGAGAATAAGCTTGTCACGGTCGGGCATCTGCGGATTTTTGGGGTCGTGCTTCATGGTGTGGAAGTAGAGAACTGTGAAAATGTCGGCAAGGTCGAGCGAACCGCCTATGTGTCCCGAGCCAGCCTCGCAAAGCGAATTGATTATGTCGTGGCGAATAGTGGCGGCAATGTCTTCGAGCCGTTTCAGTTCTTTTTCGTCCATCAGTGGATTGGGTATTTTATGTTAGTCTTTATGATATATGCTTCGGGGTACTTTGCAAGTAGGTCTTTCATCAACACAAGAGCTTCGAAGCGTGTCATGAAGTCGCCTACGTGCACTTCAAAATTCGGCTCGACGAATGTAACGTATGCTTCGTGGTCGTCGTCGCTGCAAGCCGAACGGATGGCGTTGGCGCGTGAACGCGAATCCTGTGTGTTCTGTGCGAAAACTTTTACGCGGTAGCCGGGAAATCCGTCGCGTTTCTTGTTGAGACCCACGCATGTTTCCATGAAATTTTTCAGCGAGGCATCCTGTTCTATCTTTACTTTTCCGTTGTAGATGGAGTCGTTGAAATATTTTATGCGTGAAGGAGTTATATTCTGCCCAAGCATTTGCAGTGAGCAGAAGGCTATTATGAGTAGTATTGCAATCTTTTTCATCAGAAAATCAAATTTGTTGCAAAGGTACTAAAAAAACTTGAACCTGCTTAAGTTTTCTGTGTGTTCTACCTTTATTTTTTTCGACACTATGAATTTTGAAACCTTCACATATCCAGACAACTTTAAGGTGGCACTGCCCCTAGTAAGAGCGTTTGTAAGTGCAACGGGGTCTTTTACAATATCCTTGAACGAAGCGTCGTAATTTATCTGGTACGCATTGTTCGACTTCGGGCTTATGTGAATTCTTTCTTTTTTGTTGAGGCATCCGATTGGAATGTCGTTTACCGAAACGTTAAGTTTTACACCTTTTACATTGAATCCGAACGTGTTTGGATTGTTGATTGGAATTTTTCCGCCAATGCTTATTCCGCTTAGACTCAGGTTGTTAACTTTTACGTCTTTGGGCGTTCCGACACTTACTTCCTGTATGTTGCATGAGTTCATTCCGATAATTGCCATCGAAAAAGCAAAAAGCAATATTGTTATTCTCGTTTTCATCGCTAAAATTTTTGCAAAAATAAAGATTATTCGCGATTTGGCAAATCCGAGCTAAAGGTTCCGAAATAATATTACGATTGAATCATATTTGTTGGTTAAGAGAGTAAAAGTCAAAAAGGACACTTCTCCCATTCGTTTGTCGAGTCTATAGACTAGAAACGGTGAGCCTTTCAGATGTTGTTATGCTAAATTTTTAAATTTTCGAATTATCGAATCTTCAAATATCAAATTTTATTACTTTTGTGGTCTAAAAATTATTGCGATGAGATTCAAACGAATATTGTTAAAGCTCAGCGGCGAATCACTTGCCGGAGCATCGAAACAGGGCATAAGCGAAACCCACCTTATGGAATACGCCAACCAGATTAAAGCCGTACACGACAAGGGCGTACAGATAGGAATAGTAATCGGCGGAGGCAACATTTTCCGCGGCATTTCGGGCGAAAGCAAGGGCTTCGACCGTGTGAAAGGCGACCAGATGGGAATGCTCGCAACAATAATCAACTCGTTGGCATTGCAGAACGGACTCGAATCCGTTGGCGTTAAGACCAGACTTTTCACCTCGATAGGAATAGAATCAATCGGCGAACGCATTTCGAAGCCAAAGGTTGTGGAGGCTTTGGAAAACTCGTATGTGTGCATACTTGCCGGCGGAACAGGAAATCCATATTTCTCTACCGATAGTGCATCGGCTTTGCGCGCAATCGAAATTGAAGCAGATGTTTTCCTTAAAGGAACGCGTGTGAACGGTGTATATACAGCCGATCCGGAAAAAGACCCGACTGCAACCAAGTTCGACACCATTACCTTCGACGAGGTTTACAAGCGCGGACTTAAGATTATGGACCTCACAGCTTTTACATTGTGCAAGGAAAACAACATGCCGGTAATTGTGTTCGACATGGACACCTACGGAAATCTTGAAAAAGTAATAAATAACGAAAATATAGGAACTTACATTACAAAGTAATTTATGGAAGAATTAGAATTGTATATAGAAGATGCAAAGGACGGAATGAAGTCCGCACTCGAACACCTCGAAAAAGAACTTGCTAAAATCCGCGCAGGCAAAGCTAACCCAGCTATGCTAGAATCGGTAAAGGTTGAATGCTACGGAACAGCATCACCTATTTCGCAAGTTGCAAACCTTTCGGCTCCAGACCCTAAGACCATCTTCATCCAGCCATGGGACAAATCAACCATCCCGGCTATCGAAAAGGCTATCCTCGCTGCAAATCTTGGCTTCAATCCAGCCAACAACGGCGAAGTTATCCGTATAATCGTTCCGCCTCTGACAGAGGAACGCCGCAAGCAGCTCGTTAAGCAGGTCAAGGGACTCGGCGAAGACTCGAAGGTTGTCATCAGGAACGCTCGCCGCAACGCAATCGAAGAATTCAAGAAACTGAAGAAGGAAGGCGTTTCGGAAGACGAAGCAAAGGATGCAGAACAAACCGTTCACAAGGCTCACGAAGACTTCATCAAGAAGGTTGATGCTGTTATCGACGCCAAGGAAAAGGAACTGATGACCGTATAGTAACGAGGATAAACAGAATCCTTGTTTAGGCGTTGTACTAAGATTACACAAAGGCAATTTTGCCTTGGTGGTATAAATCTTGTACATATAAGAGTTATTTGCATTGGATGTGGTTTCGCATCGTTGCTTGTTTGCCATGCAGATGTTTTTTCTATTATAAAATTTTAATATGTTTGCAATAGATTGAAAAAATAAATGTATATTTGGGCAATTTTTTAAAATGGATATTCTGTAAATATGAAACGACTGCTCACAATAGCAATGATGGTTTTCTCGGTGCTGTTCATGCAAGCACAGAAAGCTTTGATTGACAAGGGAAACGAATATTTCAACCAGTATTCATTCGACTTGGCTAAGGACTATTATGAAAAGGCTCTGCCAAGTATTTCCGCAAAGGAAGACCTTGCAAAAGTCAATTATCAGTTGGGATATTGCTACAAGGAACTTGGCAATACCGACAAGTCTGAAATGTACTTCAGGGTTGCAGTGAAAAATTTTGTCAGGGGTGTCATCAAGCCCGACGTTTTGCTTTTCTATGCCGATGCGCTCAGAATGAATGGAAAATACGAGGAGGCTGTTGACTACTATCAGCAATATCTGAGATATGCTCCTCAGGACCACCGTGCTAAGAGTGGTAAGGAATCGTGTACGATTGTTCCTAATTGGATAAGCCGTCCGACACGCTACAAGGTTACCAATGTGTCGAAGTTCAATACTGCACAGGCCGACTTCTCGATAGTCTGGGCATCGAAGGATTACCGCACGGTTTATTTCACATCGTCACGCGAAGGTTCTCAGGGTAGCCGCGACAACTACAAGTCTGGACAGAAATTTACAGATATTTTCGAGGTAACTCAAGATAGAAAAGGCGCTTGGTCATCGCCGACACCAATCGTAGGCGGTGTAAATACCGAGGACGATGAAGGTGCTTCGACTGTTTCGCTGAAGGGTACCGATATGTACTTTACACGTTGTAAGGCAGGCAAGAAGGTCGATGAACCTTGTAAAATCTACCTTAGCTCTAAGAAAGGTAACGCTTGGGGACAGCCTGTTCTTCTTGAAATCCCAGGATTCGAGGCGGCAGAAGTTGGTTATCCTGCTTTGTCTCCCGATGACAAGACCTTGTACTTCAGTGCAGAAGTTGAAGGTGGTTATGGCGGTCAGGACATATATATGGCTCAGCGTGTTGGAACATCCAACAAGTTTACAAAGCCAATCAACCTTGGTCCAAAAATCAATACTCTTGGCGATGAGGTTTTCCCGACTGTTCGCGAAAACGGCGACCTGTACTTTGCTTCTGACGGTCATCAAGGAATGGGTGGTCTCGATATCTACAAGGCTGTTAAGAAGGGCCGTGAATTCTCTGGCGTTGAAAACCTTAAATACCCGATAAACTCTTCATTTGACGATTTCGGCATTATCTTCAACGGCAAGGAAGAATCTGGTTACTTCTCGTCGAACCGCAAGGGCGGAAAGGGAAGCGATGATATTTATTCGTTCATATTGCCGCCACTTATGATTACTATGAATGGTGTAATTTACGACACTACAAATATTGACAAGAAGATTCCAATCAAGGAAGCTAAAATCACAGTATATGCCGACGGTGCTGTTGTAAAGGAACTGACATCAAACGAAAAAGGTCAGTTTACAATGCAGTTGGAGAAAGATAAGGTATATGAAGTAAAAGGCGAAGTATCGAAGGATTATTTCTCTAATTCAACTCGATTCTCAACAGCAAAGGTTGAATACGATACTGCTTATAATGTAATACTTAACCTCGGTAGAATTCCAAGGGTTATAGAATTGCCTAACATTGAATATGCATACGACAAGGCTGACTTGAAGCCGGAATCAACGGTTTCTCTTGATGGATTGGTAAAGACCTTGAACGACAACCCGAACATCACAATCGAAATGCGTGCTCACACCGACTTCCGTGGCAACGACGACTACAACATGACGCTTTCGCTAGCTCGTGCAAAGTCGTGTGTTGACTACCTTATTTCAAAGGGAATAAAGCCGGATAGACTTACAGCAAAGGGATTTGGAGAAACAGAACCTAAGACAGTAACTGCACAGATGGCAAAGCAATATCCATTCTTGAAAGTTGGTGATGTACTGAACGAAGAATACATCAACAAGATTACCGATTTCGGAAAGAAGGAAATCTGCCACCAGCTCAACCGTCGTACAGAATTCAGTGTCGTTTCTACCGACTATGGCTACGAGGAAGAAGTAAAGAAGGCTGCTGAAGAGGAAGCTGCAAAGAAAGGCAATGCTGTAATACAACATTCCGATAGCGACGATTTCTAAAATAGAATTCCAATAACATAAAAAGCTCTCTTCGGAGGGCTTTTATTATTCTTTACAAGATTATTTTGCCAATGATGCACCGATTATTCATATTGTTCGCGTTGACAGTATTCTCATTATTTCCTATAATTGGCTTCTCCCAGCAATATCCTTTCCAAGACACTACACTCGACATCGAAACCCGCGTCAGTGACCTTATTGGACGGCTTACCATTGACGAAAAACTTTCGCTTCTTGAACACCAGAACCCGGCAATTTCGCGCCTCGGACTGAAACCTTACAGCTGGTGGAACGAAGCCCTGCACGGTGTTGGTCGCAACGGAACTGCAACCGTGTGGCCGATGCCAATAGCATTAGCCGCTTCTTTTGACTACATAATGGTTGAACATATTTTCGTGCGAGTTGCCGCCGAAGCCCACAAAAAATACCGTGAGGCACAAGCACAAGGCAACTACGGCGATTATGCAGGACTTACATTTTTCACACCAAACATCAATATTTTCCGAGACCCGCGCTGGGGACGAGGCATGGAAACCTACGGTGAAGACCCGTTCCTAACGGCTACGATGGGGCTTGCCTGTGTATATGGACTTCAGCATGGCAGTATTGACGGGTCGATTACTGCAGCAGCCTGTCTTAAGCACTTCGCTGTACATAGTGGTCCCGAAGGCACTCGTCACCAATTCGATGCAAATGTTTCGCAACGTGACCTATGGACGACCTATCTACCTGCATTTGAATACATTATCGGCTTTAGTGATGTAAAGCAAGTAATGTGCGGCTACAACCGCCTGAACGGAACTCCTTGCTGTACCAACCGCGAATTGCTTGTTGACATTCTGCGCAACAAGTGGAAATACGACGGCATTATCGTCACCGATTGCTGGGCGCTGAACGATTGCTGGGAACGCGACACCGTGATTCTTCGCCACAAGACACACGCTACGGCAGCTCTTGCAGCCTCCGATGCTTTCGGCAGCGAAGTTGACCTCGAATGCGGAAGCGGACTGCAAGCATTGAAAACTGCCGTCGATTCGGGATATATTCCCGAAAGCAAGATTGACGAACATTTGCGGAGAGTTTTGTCGTTGCGAATGGAACTCACAGAATCAAATCCAGATTTCAATTATTTACCACAAATTACACCCCACGATGCAGCAGAAGAAACATTCGTTTTGCTAAAAAATGATGGTATTTTACCAATTGACGGAAAACGGATTTTCCTCGTAGGTCCTAATGCAAGCGACACTCTTATGCCGTTGGGCAACTACAACGGCACTCCGCTTCACACTTCAACCATAGAGGAAGGACTGAGTCAACGCTTTGCAATTGCAGAAACAGCCACCGATGCCGACATAATCGTGTATGCAGGTGGGCTTAACCCGCAGCTCGAAGGCGAGGAACTTCCAATCGACATTCCTGGTTTCCACAAGGGTGACCGCACTAGGATAGAACTTCCCGAAAATCAAGTTGAAGAAATAAGGCAACTGAAAAAACTTGGCAAACCATTGGTATTGCTGTTGTGTACTGGCAGTGCTATTGCTCTCGAAAATATCATCAACGAGACAAATGCCATAATGGTATGCTGGTATGGTGGCGAGGATATGGGAAAAGCTGTTGCTTCGGCATTGGCTGGCGAGAGCGACAATTTTGGCCGTCTGCCTGTGACTTTCTACAAATCAACCTCACAACTTCCCGACTTCGACGACTACGACATGCAAGGTCGCACCTATAGATATATGAAGCAAAAACCGCTGTTTCCGTTCGGCTACGGACTTTCGTATTCTGACTTCAAGATTGAGAAAATAAGTGTTGACTATCGCGAAATGCGTGTCAAGGGAACCGTCAGCAACATTGGTAGCAAAGCTAAATGCAAGTCGGGGAAAACTGTAATACAAGTCTATTTGAAGAATCCAAACGACAAAAGCGGTTTGCAAAAATCGCTTGTCGGGATGCAGAAAATAGAAGTTCCAGTTGGAGGTACAAGCACATTCGACATAAAGATCGACAAATTCTGGCTGCGCCAATTCAACGAAACCACTGGCGAAATGGAAGAACCAAAGCATGGTGACAAATTCATTCTGCAGGTTGGTTTTAGTAGCGACGATAAGAATCTGGACAATTTCAAATTTAAATATTTAGTACAATGAAAAGGACATTTATTCTACTCAGTATAATATTGGCATTTTTTTCAGCGAAAGCTCAGAGCGACAGCAAACCCGAAACCGACACTGTAATTCTCAACCGCATCGAGCAGTGGCAAGACTTGAAATTCGGCTTTATGGCGCACTGGGGTATGTACTCGCAGTGGGGTGTGGTGGAATCGTGGAGCATCTGCAACGAGCCGTGGATAAACCGCAACGGCGCCGACTACTACGAATACAAGAAGGAATACCAAGCCTTGAACAAGACTTTCAATCCCAAGCATTTCGATGCCACGCAATGGGCAAAGGCTGCCAAGGAGGCAGGGATGAAATACATGGTTTTCACTACAAAGCACCACGATGGTTTCTGTATGTTCGACAGCAAGCAGACCGACTACAGCGTTGCTGGAACCGACTGTCCGTATCATACAGCATCCCAACCAGACATTACAAAGGATATCGTTGATGCGTTCCGTTCCGAAGGAATGTGGATAGGTCTTTATTTCTCAAAACCCGACTGGCACAACGACGACTACTGGGCGCACGAGTGGGCAACTCCCGACCGCAATGTCAACTACGACATAGCCTCGCATCCACAACGCTGGGAGAACTTCAAGCAGTTTACATACAACCAGATATATGAACTCACGCACAACTACGGAGACATTGACATTCTCTGGCTCGATGGTGGCTGGGTGCGTCCCGAATGGAGCTTGAACGATGAAACCCGCGAATGGCTCGGATGCTATCAACGCATACAGGACATCGACATGCCACGCATTGCCGCTATGGCTCGCAAGGACAATCCCAACCTTATAATTGTTGACCGTAGCGTTGGTGGTAAATACGAAAACTACCGCACTCCCGAACAGCAGGTTCCGGACAGCCTCTTGTCTTACCCGTGGGAAACTTGCATGAGCATGGGCGACAGCTGGTCGTATGTTGAGAACGACAATTACAAGAGTACCCGCAAACTAATACACACCCTTATAGACATTGTCGCCAAAGGCGGAAACTATCTGCTCAATATCGGTCCTGATGCTGATGGTAAACTGCCAGAAACAGCAATTCAACGCATGAAGGAAATCGGCGAATGGTTGAAAAAGAATGGCTATGCAATTTACGGCACCCGTCCGCTCTACCCTTATGCCAAAGGCAATATCCGCTACACACAGTCGAAGGATGGCAAACACAAATATGAAATCACCTTGTTGGATGATGGAGAATATGCAAAAGTAAAGGAAATGAAAGTAAAAAGGTAACCATTTTTGTGTTTTTTTTGCTAACAAAACCATTACACGGCTAGTGTAAATTAATGATTGTAAGTACATTATATTTTAAACGCAAAGAAATTTCACTATCTATTCTGCATAATACAAAAAGTATAGTATTTACCATATCATAAAAGACCCACAATGCCCAACATCAAAAACATAATCTTCGACCTCTGCGGACCGATAATAACAATCGACATCAACCTTATCGATAAACGTCTGCATGAATTTGGCATAACGGATGAACATCCATATCGAACACTCTACGACAGAGGACTTACCAAACGTTTCGAGGCAAATGAAATAACAACCGCCGTGTTTTGCAACGAACTTCGCACAATCCTCCAAACCGACATTTCCAACGAACAAATCTGCGATGCATGGAACACGCTGATTGTCGATTTCAAGTGCGAACATCAACTGCTTTTTCCAAAAGTTCACAAACATTACCGCACATTCGTCCTCAGCAACAGCGACGTGGTAAATGCAGAATATTTTACCCAATACCTTAATAGCGAAGCAGGATTCGACTTTGTCGACCAAGGTTTCGACGAGATTTTCTTCTCCTACAAAATTGGAGAACGCAAGCCCAGTCCGAAAATATTCCAGCATATTCTTGCAAAGCACAACCTCAACGCCGCCGAAACACTTTTCATCGACGACTGCGAAAAGCACTGCCTAGGTGCAAAGGAGGTCGGACTATACACAATCTGGCTACAAAAACCTACAGACATTTGCGAACTTTTCAACGATAACGGAACATTAAAACAATAGACATGAAAAAGAAAATATATCTTGCCGCAGGTTGTTTTTGGGGCGCAGAACATTACCTCAAACAAATAGAAGGCATAACATTCACACAGGTTGGATTCGCAAACGGAAATACCGAAAATCCAACATACGAACAGGTTTATACAGACCTAACCGGCTATGCAGAGACTGTGTTAGTGGAATACGATTCATACACAATTCCACTGCGAACAATCCTGCGCCTTTACTTCAAGGCAATCGACCCGACAAGCCTGAACCGCCAAGGCGAAGACTACGGCACACGCTATCGCACTGGAATATACTACACAGACAAGTCGGACTTGCCAGTAATACAAGAAGTTATGGCAATGGAAGCAAAGAAATACGATGCGCCTTTACAAGTAGAAGTCTCACAATTGAAGAACTTTTATTTTGCCGACGAATACCATCAGGATTACCTTGACAAGAACCCGACAGGCTATTGCCATCTGCCGATTGAACTTTTTGCCTACGCAAAAAAGTACAAGCCCGTAATTGTCCGTATTCGCGAAAGTCTTTTTGCGCAACAGGACTTGGTGTATCGTGATTTTCACTCCAAACTTATGCCAGGAATCGACTTTGAGAGGATAATTGGCATCCGCACACCGCAGCTGCGCAAAACAGCCAAGGACTTTGCCAAGGATGCCGAAATAGATGATTTTTTGTCGAGCCTACCGCATAAGTACTATGACGAGAACAACCTGCACGGATTCATCATCGCCGAAATGAAGGACTATGACCGTACAATAGCAGAAATCGACCGTCTCCTTCCGTACATCGACAACTGGGCGACCTGTGACCTTATCAGGCCGAAGTTGTTCAGCAAAAATCACGACAAGCTCATAAAGGACATTCGTCGCTGGATGAAGTCCAGCAAGACCTACACCATTCGTTTCGGCATCGAAATGCTTATGACACATTTCCTCGACGACGATTTCCGTTCCGAATACCTTGAATGGGTTGCAAGCATCACAAACGACGAATACTATGTGAAAATGATGGTTGCATGGTATTTCGCCACCGCACTTGCCAAACAATACGATGCCACATTGCCAATCATCGAGCAGAAGCGTCTCGCTTCGTGGACTCACAACAAGACCATACAGAAAGCCATCGAAAGCTATAGGATTACAGACGAACAGAAGGAATACTTGAAGGGGCTGAAGATTTAGGATAAATGATTGTTTCTTATTAAATGCATCTTGTTGAGAAATAAAATATTGTGTAGATTTTAAGATGGAGTAAATGTGTAACTTGCCGAAAAAATTATCATCATGAGTGCTGCCGACATAATTATTGTAATCGTAATAGTATTCTTCGCCATTAAAGGACTGATATGCGGTCTTATAAAGGAGGTTGCTGGAATCGCGGCTGTACTTGTTGGTTTGTTCGTTGCTGTGAACTTTTCGGGATGGCTTACCAATTTCATCCTCGAAAAGGGCTGGTTCGACCCCAAGTACATAGAAATAATCAGCTTTACAATACTTTTCCTCGGGGTAATAATTTTAGTTATCCTATTGTCGAAACTGCTGGATAAATTCGCCGATGCTATAAGCATACAATGGCTCAACAAGTTAGCCGGATTTGCTTTCGGTGGGATAAAGGGCGCTCTGATTGTTGCTGGGGTTTGCTATCTCATTGAGCGGATAATCCAAAATTTCAGTCTTACAGAACAGACATTTTTTGCAGATTCGAAGATATACGCACAGTTGCTGGAAGTATTTGGGAAGATATTTTTGTAGGGTTTAGGTTGTTTATGATTGTTTCAAATTGTTTGAAATGGTTTTAAATCGTTTTATTGAGCCGCAAAATTTTGCGTCTGTACATTATTCGTTTGAAATATGTTTATGATGTTTTAATTTTACTTGCGAAAAATTTCGCAACGAAATTTTTCGCAATATATTTTATGTTGAAAAATAAAGTATTATATTTGCGAAAAATTTCGCAACGAAAAAAATCGTAAATATGAATAATCCATTCAAATTCGGAAGCGTGGTCGATGACGACTTTTTTACCGACAGAATTAATGAACTGTCGTACATAAAGGGCATAATGAACAGCGAGAATCATCTGATTCTCATAAGTCCGCGTCGTTACGGGAAGAGTAGCCTTGTTCTCAAATGCGTGAAGCAGATTTCGCGTCCATACATAATGCTTAACCTGCAAAGCATAACCGACACCGATGATTTTGCTGTAAAAATCCTAAAAGCGGTTTTCAAACTTTACCCTAAGGAGAAACTGAAGCACTTGATAGCCAACTTCCACATCGTCCCGACAATAACTTCCGACATTCAGACTGGGAACATCGAAGTCTCGTTCAACCCAAGCGCAAACAGCACGGTTATGTTCGAAGACGCAATATCACTATTGGAAAAGGTAAGCACAAAAAACAAGCGACTGATTGTGATACTTGATGAATTTCAAGAAATAGCAAGCATTGGCAAGGGCTTGGACAAGAAGATGCGAGCAATAATGCAATTGCAAAAAAACATAAACTACATATTTCTTGGCAGTCAGGAATCGATGATGGAACAGATTTTCGAAAGGAAAAAATCTCCATTCTATCATTTTGGTCAGCTAATGCGATTAGGAAAAATCCCTCAGGTTGACTTTGAGGAATACCTTGAAAAAAGGCTTTCGCCAATTACAAAAAAATGCAAGGAGATAATTTCTGAAATTATTCAAATCACAAAATGCCATCCATATTATACTCAGCAACTTGCATTTCAAGTATGGGACTTGGCATATCGTGAAAAAATCTCGGAAAATTTAGTTGAAAACGCAATAGACAGAATTTTGCTCCTTCACGACTTCGATTACGAACGCATCTGGATAAATTTCAACAAAACCGATATGCGCATACTTCAGATGGTATGTTCTGGCGAGAATCCACTTGCAAACAGACAGATTGCCACAAGTACCTCGTTCAGTGCCATAAAACGGCTTATGCGTAGCGGATACATAATAAAAGATGAAACTTACGAAATAGAGGACCCGTTTTTCAGACGCTGGATAATCAATTACACTAAATAATTTGTTATGCGAAAATTTTCGTTGCGAAAATTTTCGCATAACATTAACCACTGTATACCAATTGTTTATTGTTCGTTTTATAGGGACACAATGCATTGCGTCCCTATAAAAATTATCAATTGTCCATTGTCAATTAAAAAAGATTCTTCCGTCAATCTTTTCAAATTTTTCTTGGTTCGATTTGCGCATTTCGACCTTTCCATCGTTCCATACTGATGGCCAGCCACCGATGATGTGACCTAAATACACAATCTTTATTGGATGCAAACCTTTTGCCAGAGCCACCGACTTGTCGTTGCGAGAGAAACGCTTCACCTCACCCGAATTGTCAATTAGCTTAACACCATCAATCCAGAATTCCTCATTGTCGGTGGAAAAATAGTACACACCATCCTCATCAATTTGTATGTAGCCTTCGGCAATGGACGCATAGTTATCGTAACCATTGAGCGGTTCTCCAAAATTTGCTACACTGCGGATATCAACCAGCTTGGAAATCACAGTATCCCTCTCGGCTTTGCCGGTAGCCTTTTCCAACTCGGCAACATTGAGGAACATTCCTGCAACATTGTGCATCTTCAGTCCTTCGGCAACATTTTCTACCTCAACTGCTGGTGCATATTCCTGCTTCTCAACGGTAATCTCGCGCACACGGCTCAACTTTCCCGATGGTAATACCGAAGCAATCTTCAGCAGGGTGTTATCCTTTATTATAATAGGTGCAACATATTCGGTCGAGTTTGCTGTCAGGTCGGAACCATCGGTAGAATATACTATCTTCACAGGACGCGAAGTCGTGAACTCGAGCACTGCCGAATCGACAAAAGCCACGAAGTTGCACGAGCCGTTTGGCTGTTCTGGCAGTGGGATATGGTATGTTGCATCATGCATATCAAGACGAACATAGGTATTGTTTAGGCGACGGCAGAAATCGGCATAATCTTTCTTTTCCAATGGCGACCAAGCGACTTCGGCAAGCGCCATCACGCGCGGATAGTAGCGATATTCACGCAAAGTGTCATTATATAGGTATTCTGCCCAAAGGTTGCACTGCACACCGCGAATATGGTTACCCAAGTCAAGTTTTGCCAAAGTGTCGGGAATAGGATTATAGGCGTAAGTCTTTTCCATACGCGAGTCGCCACCGATGGTCACAGGCTCTATCTTGCTGTCGCCCTGATAGTAGTCGATATACATTCCGCCGTTGTAAGGCGTCATTATTACATCGTGACCTTTCTGAGCAGCTGCAATTCCGCCTTCTTCGCCACGCCACGATATCACTGTGGCAGAAGGATTTATTTCCCCGTCAAGGATTTCGTCCCAGCCAATAATCTTGCGTCCGTGCTTTGCCAGCATAGCTTCAACACGCTTCACAACATAACTTTGCAGGCAGTCCTCGGGTGAATGTTTGGGATTCTCGTCAAGATGCTCTTCCTTAATTCGAGCCTGGCACAGAGGACATTTCTTCCAGAAAACCTTAGGGCATTCGTCGCCACCGATATGGAAATATTCGCTCGGGAAAATCTCGACTAGCTCATCAATTACACCTTGCAGAAATTCAAAAGTCGATTCCTTTCCGGGACACATAACAATATCCTCAACTCCCCAAACAATTCGCGGTGTTACCGTATCGTTGTTGCACGACAGCCATGGATAAGCCGAAATGGCGGCAAGTTCGTGTCCTGGCACTTCGAGTTCGGGAATTACTGTTATGAAGCGTTCGGCAGCATACTCGACAATCTCGCGAGCCTGCTCCTGAGTGTAGAAACCGCTATATTCGAAACCTTCGCCCTCGATGCGCGTTGCACCAGCCTTGGTGAGTTCGGGGTATTTCTTGATTTCGATGCGCCAGCCCTGGTCGTCGGTAAGATGCCAGTGCATAGTGTTGACCTTGTACATTGCCCATATGTCAATTTGCTTCTTAATGAACTCAACATCAACAAAATGTCTCGACGGGTCGAGATGCACACCACGATAGGCGAAGCGCGGTTCGTCGGAAATTTCAACGCAAGGCATACGCCACTCAATGTCTTTCACAACTTCGGGTGATTCTATTTCGGCAGGAAGAAGCTGCATCATTGTCTGCATTGCATAGAAAAGTCCCGCTGCCGACGAAGCCGTAGCCGAAATACCATTTTCCGTTACCGAAAGTTTGTAGCCTTCGCGTACAATCGGAGAAGCAGCATCTAAGTTGAGAATAATCGCATTCTTTTCTCCATTATCCACAATGGTAAAATCGAATCCTGTTGAGGATTTCAGCTTTTTTGCAAAAAACTCAGCGATATTTTTTGCAGAATCGCAGTTCACAACAAAGCTTGTTTTCTTGTCAAGGACAAAATGCTTGGTCGTATCAACCGACATTTCCTTGGGCGTGGGAATAATGTTAATACCTTCGTTGTAAGGTTTCGTCTCGTATTTTTTGCTGCACGATGCCAGGATTGTAGCAACGGCAATAATCAGAATGCAAATATTTCGTTTCATAGCAATATGTTAGGCTACAAATTTATTGAAAATTTTATTGGTTGTAAGCTTATTTGGTGTGGTTGATTTTTATAACAGCACCGAGGCATTGTTTCTTTATGGATTTTGCATCGAACTTGAATGTTGATGTTCCTGATGCATTGGCTTCGTCGAGCGAGAATGTCTTAGGTCCCATAACCTTGAACAGACGTTCTGCGTAGTCGCCAGAAGTCTTTGCCATACGTTTTTGGATTTCATCGATATTTAGAGGAACGCGGCTGTAAAGTACATATATGTAGTCGGTTCCGGTCTGGTCGTCCATCTGTATGAAGTGGCGTTCGTCGGGGACTGCAATGCGGCTGTCGCTGTAGTCGAGCAGCGGACTTATCAGTCGGCACTGTGGGAATATGTTGTACACCTCGTTGGTAAGGTCGGTGCCGAATACGTAAACGTAGGCCGGCGAATTGTTTTCTACATATATTCTGAAGTAAGTGCCCGATTGGTAAGATTTCGAGATGTTTATGGTTTTGTCGCGTATTGTACCCTGCATTGCTGTGTTGTCGCCAAGGATAATGCTTATGCTGCCGGCGAAATTGTTTACATCAACCTTGTTGCCGTCGGGTGTCTTTATCTTGTCGACGCTAATTACCTTTACACCGCGGTCTTTTGCGTTGTTCTTTGGGGCATCCTTTATTCCAAGGCTTTCGTTCATGTGTTTCATGTTCTCCTCGTACGACATGTTGCTTACGTATTGGAATGCCGAGGAATTGCGCGACTTCCTTTCTTCTTCCATGTAGTTGTAGTCTTCGGCGGTATAGTCGCTGTCCTTATAGCCCTTCCAAGCACCATTGTCACCATCCTGATACAATATGTTGTACGATGTGTAGTTGCTGTTGTTATCGTTGTCGCTATTGTTATTGTCGTCGTTATCAATGCGATAGTCGTTGCCATCAACAAAGTTGTCGAGGTAGTCGTAATCAACGGATAAGAAATCGTCGAGACCAAGGTCGTCGAAGGTGTAATCTACATTATTGCTGTCGTTTCCGTCGTTGTAATCGTAATTGTTGTTATTATTGTTGTCGTCGTAATAGTTATAGTCGTTGTTGTTATAATCGTTGTTGTCGGCGTAATCGTAGAAGTTTGTAGAGAAGTCGAGGTTGTCGGTGTTGGTGTCGATTTTTGCATTGTTTATCTGCGTGTTTATTTCGAAAGCATAGTAAACCCACCATGCAAAATGGTAGTAGGTAATCCAGAAATAACCGTTGAGTCCCCAGTCGGTACCCCAGCTATTCTGTACAAGGAATGCGCCTCCGTTGAATTTTGTGTCGTCGTAAGCGACTACTGCCATTGCATGACCTCCGTAGTTGAGTGTGGCTTGTTCGTTGCTGGCTGGCACCCATAGGCCGTCGCTACGTATGCCAGTTCCGTTTGAGAACGAAAATGCGCAGTTGAAAGCGATAAGCACGGGCTTACCTTCGGCGAGGCTTTTCTTTACTTTTTCGACCTTGTACGAATATCCGCCTGCCCATTGGTAGTACAATTTTGTGAATCCCAAGATTCTATTTTGTGCTGCTTTCTGCTTCCATGCTGTAGGAACATCGGATGTGTTTATACATGCTGGATTCTGCGGGTATTCGCTAAGTTTTACCGAGCCGGTGTTCTTCAGCCATGCGCAAGCGTCGGCAATGTCGGTTCCTGCGGCGCAGTTTTGTGTACTCTGCCTAAGTATGTTGACGTATGTATATGCAGGCAGATATGCGTTTTCGGTGATTTTCTTACGGTTTGTTATCCCGTTGCGCATTGCCCACGACATTGTTGCTATGCAGTATGTCGATGACCATGCGGTACATGTGCCGGTTTGTCCTTGGTTTCCAGGGACTGGCGTCCATTTCTGAAGCGATACCGCTTTTGGCAGGTTGGAATATACGTCGCGTGTGTTTGATGCCTTTTCGGGCAGACGTTTTGCAGCTACTGTATCTACAACACAACCAGTAAAATGCTGTCCAAATGTGCTAATCGAAGCAAACAGGACTGCAACAAATAATATCAAAGCTCTCATGCTGTTTATTGTTTTGTATTATTATTTCTTGAAATAAAAGTCACCGAATATTGAGGAATTTTCCCAAGGAATTTGTTGCTGCTGGCTTATTTCGTAAACCCTTGAGCGAACCTTCTTGAAGACGTCTTCTATTTTTATTCCAGGCTGGGTTATTTCCTGCGCCAGTTGTTCGGTGTAAAGGCCATTGCTTCCGCTACCGTCCGATGCTACATTGCCTGGCGATGTGGCAAACGCGATGAAAGTGCCTCTTGGTGCATTTACTGCGGCAAGACCTCCGCTATTTATCGCTCTCATGTTTGCGAACGGGTTGTTGCGGCAAGCATCGAGGATTATGATGTTCAAGTCGTTTTGGGCGTATTCCATTTCTCCAAGTACGCGCTTCAGGTTCACGCATTCGAGTTCTACATCCTGCTGTTTGGTAATGTTTGCTGTAATAGGCACGAGATAGTTCTCGCCGTTTACCTGCAGACCATGGCCGGCGTAGAAAAATAAGCCGACAGCCTTCTCTTCGGTAAGCTTGTTCCCGAATTCGCGTATCTTAGAAATCATTTCGTTCTGCGAAAGGTCGGTGTACACCATTGTTTCGAAGCCGAGTGAACCTAGGGTTTCGCCCATAAGTCTGGCATCGTTTGACGGGTTGTTGAGCGCACCGATGTATTGGTAGGCTCCGTTGCCAATGATAAGTGCAAGTCGTTTTTCGCTCGATACGTTGTCGCTTTTGTTGAGGGTAACGCGTCGCGCATCGGTTGTAGTAGTTCCGCCTGCGTTCTTGACGATTGCCTTTATTTCGTTTTGTCCAGGTTCGAGGTCAATTTCATATTCGAAAGTATAGTCGCACTGGCTGGAAACCACGGTAAAGCCTCTGTTCGACTTCTTTGCTTTTACAACTCCGTTTACCGTTACGGTAACTTCGTCGATGCTTGCTTTTGAGGCAACGCAAAGTTTTACAGTTTGCTTGCTGCTGGTAGTCTCCATGTCGCTCTGCGCAGGGGCCAACCATGTCACGATAGGCTTGGCAACGCTGACATCTTCGGTCTTCTTGACTTCAAGTTCTCCATTTCTGAAAGTGCCTTCTTCCTTGGAGCCATCGGCGTGGTAAAAAACGCCTTTGCCGGTCATTTCACCGTTAACGAAGCTACCAATGTATCTTTCGCCAGAGTCGCGGTCCTCGAGTGTTCCTTGTCCGTTTGCCATCCCGTTTTTAAAATCGCCGACATAGTAGTTTCCATTATATAGGTCTAGCATTCCTTTCCCCGATGGTACACCGTTGACGAGGTTACCGTAGTAGCGGCCATTGGCGGTAAGCTTTATTCCGAATCCGTTTTTCGAGCCGAAGATGACGTCGAACTGGTTTTCGTCCATTTCGCTTACAAACTCGTCGTTGTTCCAGATACCTGAATATTTTGTGTTGGTTTCGGTGTCGAATAGTACGCCTTGTCCGTGTCGTGCGCCGTTTTTAAGCTGTCCGTAGTACACCGAACCGTCGCTCCATATAAGTGCTCCGTACCCGTCGAGGGCGCTTCCCTTCATGTCGCCATTGTAGTAGGCTAGTCCACCGCGGTCTTCGGGTTTGTATGTAGCCAGTATGTATCCGTTTGCTTCGTCGTCAACCCATGCACCGTCGAAAACTTCGTCGTCGGCAGTGTACAAAGTGCCTTGTCCGTGGCGTTTGCCATTTTTGAACGAGCCTTCGTAGTATGAACCGTCGTCGTAGATAAAAATGCCGTATCCGTTTGTGCAGTCGCCACTTATGCAGCCGTACTGGTTGGTGACTTCGCCTAGGTAACGACCTTCTTCCCATATTCCTTCCTGTTCCGAGTCATCGGGATTTACTAATATTCCATAGCCGTTGTATTTCCCATTTTTGAATTCACCAGAGTAAGCGGAACCGTCGTTTTTTACAAGCAAACCTTGTCCGCAGGGCTTTTTCTGAATGAAATTGCCTTCGTAGTACGAGCCATCGTCGTATATGAAAACACCGTATCCCGAAATGCAATCGCCGTTGATGCAACCTTGTATGTCGTCATCTACAATTTTGTCGTTCTGATATATGCTTGTCTCCGAATTTCCCTCCGCATCGGATTCGGTTCCAATTCCGTGACGCTTCCATCCCTGCCAATGTCCTACATATCGGCTGCCGTCGGTCCAGATGTATGTACCCTGACCATTGGGCGCATCATCCTTGAAATTGCCTACATACATATTGCCGTCGCTAAAAATGTATGAGCCAGAGCCGTTGAAGTTGCCGTTTTCGAAAAAGCCAATATAGCGGTCGCCATTGTCGATTCTATATACTCCGTATCCGTCTTCGCAGTTGCCGCTCAAGCAGTTAGGATTTGTGTTTTGTGCCAAAACATTGCTGGCTACAAGACAAACAAGTGCAACTGCGGTAAGTTTTATGTCTTTAAATATATGGTTTCCCATTTTATCGCATAGTTAAATTAACAAGCGACAAAGTTAAGCAAATATTCGATAGGTTGTATTATTCAATTGTTTCGATGTAAAAACTCACGGGGCGGAATCCGTCGTTGCAGGAAATCATTGCCGAGTTGGGATTCTTCATCCAGCCGTCGTAGAAATTGCCACGCCCTGCAGCCAGTTCTTCCACGAACCAACGCATTGATTCCCACGCGCTGTCGCAAAGACCTTCGGGTTTCTGTCCGTCGGTCGAAATCCAGCTTTCGCCTTCGGAAATGTCGCAGGTGTGCTCGATAGGATTTTCGTATTTTGCCGACAAGTCGGGGTAGGATGCTTTGCGTATGGCTGTAATTTTTACTTTTTTCATTTGTGTTTTCTTTTGTTGATACCGAGAACGCACCACCTTATGAATGGTATGCGGCTGATGAGTTCGTTCAATGCTGGCGAAATTAGCAAAACGGATGCTAAAAGTATAGCATATATTGCGAGAGGTGGCAACTGTGTGTACATTTTCAGCATGTAGCCGAGAGATGCGATTACAAGGTAGTGCATTACATATATTCCGAAGCTCGATTTTGCCATGTAGGCTGCGAATCTGGATGTCTTGTCGGTCCATTTAGCGAAGCAACCGATGAGAGAAAGTATTGTTGACCAGACGAAAATGTTTGTCAGCCAGTCTTTTAGTACAATGGGATTGGTGTCGTCAAGTCCGTAGATTCTAATGGCGAACACTATGCCGCTTGCAAGCGAAATTGCAAGCATTGGCAGACATATACGTTTGGCAAGTTCGATGACCTTGTCGTGCGAAAATACAAAGTAGCCCAGCAGGAATGTAATGAAGTATTCGGCAGGACGGTAGAGGTTCCACAGGCCTTCGCCCGAGTTTGGCTCGGGATAGCTGATGTTTGTCTGGGTTGCACCCCAAACTACAAAATATCCGCCGAGTACGATTATTAGAATCCCAACCCAATTGTTTGCTTTATTATTGATAAGGTTTCCAAACGCAGAATGAATTTTGTCGCCTTTTAAAAGACGTATCAGGATGAGTATCAGTGAGAAAAGCCACAAGTCCTGTATGAACCACAGCGGTCCGGTACCGGACAAGGCGCAGGCAATATATCGTGCTTCGGTGGGAATGGTCTGTATCTTGTCGGCAATGCCTTGCGAAACGCCAGCAATTTGCGTGTTGAAGTAGCCTGTCATCCACTGGAATACGAAAAGTCCTATAGTTGCGGGAACCAGCAGTTTCCTTGTCCTTGACTTGATAAATTCCTTATGCGAACACTTTTCGAGTGCATATTTAGAACTCATTCCAGCGACAACGAAAAGGAGCATCATTATCCACGGGTATATGAGCGACATAATTGCGTCCTGCGGTTGGGTTTCGTAGAATCCGCCGATTCCACCGAACACGCCCTTTGCGTTGTAGAAATAGAAGACGTGGTATATCAGTACGATGATTACCGTAGTCCAGCGTAAGTTGTCAAGCCAGTGTTTTCTCATTTTATTTGCTTTAATTCATCGGTTTGTTCCTTCTTCGGCAGTTTCTTCACCACTTCGGCAAACGAGTGGTTGATGAGCTTGCATAGCAGTTCGTCGTTTACATCGCGGTTGAACCAAATCTGGTTCCAGTACTGCTTGTTCCAATGGTAAGCCTGTTCGATTGCCGAATAGTGGTCGCGTAGCTCGACAGCATAGTCGGGGTCGCACTTTACAACGCCAAGTTCGGGATTGTCGAGGGCTATGCAGGCGAAGATTTTGTTCTTCACACGAAAAACCAGTACGGTTTCGTCAAAGGGAAAATCTTCGGTGGTGCAGGGAAGCGACAGACAATATTCGCGGAATTTCTCTATGTCCATAACTATTTGGCTGTAGAATATTTTTTTATGTCGATGTCAACTTTTTTCAGGCATTTTTCCTTCGACATTGCATTGGGATTGGTGCCGGGAAGTCCTTGTGGGATTGGCTGTCCGATTTGTTCGAAAAGCCAAACCCAGTATGGCGGGAAAGTGCCGTCGTCGGACTTGAAGTTCATAGGTGCTTCGCTGAAAAGGTGTTCGCCTTTTTCGTTGATGTACGAGTTGCGGACAAGTTCGCTGCAGTATTGCTCGTCGTTGTCGGGCAGGAAATACAAGTCGTAGCCGCGTCCAGTGAACTGCTTTGCATTTTCGACATATTTTGCTGCGTTGCTGTTGTCCGAAAGGCGCATAATGTCCATTTGTGGCAACGAGCCGTCGTCAAGCGTGAAGTCGCAGAAAAACGTGTCGAGCGGATGGCGGTCAACGCCGTGAGCAAGGGTTGCATCGATAATCCAGACGCTGTCGTTGGCGACTTCGGCTATTGCCACGTGTATGTAGTTGATTCCAACGCTGTCGCCGGTAGAGGCGGCTATTGCCGAACCCATTTCGGTAGTATCTGACATATAGTCGAGCGGCAGGGCGACGAATACGAGGTCGCCGGTCTGGAGTTGTTCTGTTTGTACTTCGGCAGATTCTGCCTTTTCTGTATTTCGGTTGCATCCGACAAGCGAAATCGTTGTGAGGATGGCAAGAGCGAATATAAATTTGTGTAGTTTCATTGTGTGTTTGTTTGTAATGCAAAATTAGATAAAAATCATTATTGTTCGATAAATTTATGCGTTGTCACAATTTTTGTGGTTCGACAGGCTCACCAACCAAACAAAAATATGCGCCAACGCTCCCCAATCCACACGGTTTTCTATATATATGTAACCTCTCCGAGGTTGTTAATTATATAAGTCAACACATTTTGTTGCCTATATTGGAACGCATCATGGTGCGTTTTTACAATCTTTGATTTTTGGATTGGTTGTCCGATTCCCATTCGGCAACATTGTTTTCGATGTATTCGGCAATCTGGTTCATTTCGTTTTGGTCGCGGATGATGTGGTCGTAGAAACGGGATTGCCATTGGAATGGGATGTCGTTTTGACGGGCAAACCGTGTAACGGATTGTTTGAAACCGCCCATCGTAATTGATAAACGCCCCTTGTCGTTGGCCATTTTTTGCATGGTTTTGTTTTTTCCATCGGCGGGTTCCATCGTAGAATCGCACCATGGTGCGATTCTACAATCATCACCGGAAATTATTACAATCAAATGGATATGGTCGGGCATAATAACATATTGGGGGATTTGCGCGTATGGGTTGTGTTCCGAAATTTTTTGCACACATTCATCCGTATATTTCCCCACCGCCGACAATTGCATTTCGCCGTCAACGATTTCCCCGAAATAATGTACCCTGTCCTTTGTGCATATCGTAATGAAATATTCGCCACCGTTGTAATCGTGCCACGATGCGCGTTTTGTCCCAATGCGGTATTTGTTTTGAAATTTTTCGGCAGGCATAAATAATATCGGTCGGTTGGTGAGAAAATTAGTTATCCCTTACACATCTAACTAAAAGTGCCCAAGATGATGATGGATACTCATAAATTCTCGGGGTTGTATCACTCTTAAAGATTCTCATTACGTCAGGAGAGGATATTACATAACTAGCATATTCACCAACACCAGATAATATAGATTTTTCTTCTCGGAATGTCCAAGCGGCTCCGTCTGGATTTAGTCCTAAGTTGCTGGAATTATTTGTTGCCATATCATAGCCAGGAGAACATTCAACATTAGAGGAATTCCATCCTGAAGTGGAAGATATTGCCTTTAATACGCTGCTGTCGTTTCCACAGATGTATTCGTCGCGTATTCTTAACATTGTAAACAGTTCCTCCCATTCTGTCCTTGATGGGATATGCCACCCCATAGGACAAACACCTCCATTAGCGACAAAAGGGGCATAAAAGTATCCTCCGTGATTGCTATACCTATAGTAGTAAAATACATATCCTGAATTTGATGGTGGAGTCCCTATTTGTGTTCCGTCCGCATAGTAATTAGTCCTCAAGTCCTCGGCAAACCATGTCTGGCAACCATATTGTATTGTGCGATATGTAATGTTGTCGCGCTCATCATAGAATGTACCTTCGAGTCCGTTTTCTCCTGTAATTGTCAGATGTAAAAGCACTATGCTGTCGCATCCGCAGGAAGATTGCAGGGTTCGCTGGTAGTCGCCACTTTCTGTAAAATACTCACCGCTGGACATCCGGTAGTAGGAACATTCCTCGGCTGTAACTTCGTGTACTGTATTGTCAGTGTGCCCTATGGTAAGGTTTAGATGCACAACCGAATCGCAGCCATACTGGTTTGTATATGTTACAGTGGCTGTGTTGTTGCTTTCGGTATATGTATTGCCGTCAATCCAAGTGTAGGAATCACAGGCGCGGTGGGTATCAGTGACATTGTTGACGCGAAGGAACAGTCTCATTTCAATTGTGCTGTCGCAACCGTGCGAGTTGGTATATGTGAGGACCCTACGTATATAGCTAAGACCTGTGGGAGTTTCTGTTGTATATGTATTGCCGTCAATCCACGTATAGGAATCGCATGCATATATGGTATCGTATATATAGTTTGAGAGCCGTGTGTAGTGCATTGTTACTACGCTGTCGCAGCCGTTTGCAGCGGTGTATGTCTTTGTATAGTCCCCAGTTTGGGAGTAATTCTGTCCGTCCCACCGGTATGCACCGCATTCTTGAACATCAAACTCATGCTCAATGCGCGTTATCGTAAGGTTAAGGCGAACAACCGAATCGCAACCGTTTTCTGCAATATAGGTGTAGGTTGCCTCGTTGTTGCTTTCGGTGTAGGTGTTGCCGTCAATCCACACGAACGAACTGCATTCCTCTCTCGTGTCTATTGTTTCGGTTGAATGGTTCACGTGGAAGTTTACGACTATGGTGCTGTCGCATCCGTATTGGTTTTCGTATGTGGTCGAGAATGTCCTGTCCTCGGTGTATGTCTGTCCTTCCCACTCGTAGTTGTCGCAGACGGTGGAGTCAATTTCGTGGGTTTCATTTCTTATGTGGAGATGCAGATATATAATAGAGTCGCAACCATGAACTGTTTGTAGATGAAATGTGTATGTCCCCGTTTCCGTAAGAATAGTATCATTATATTCATAGCTGTCGCATGCATCTATTCTCGGTTGTGTGTAATATATTGGATAAATGGTAAGGTCGAGTCTAACAACTGAATCGCACCCCATACTATTCCTAAGCGTGTATGTTGCAGTGTTGTTGCTTTCCACATATCGGTTGTTGTCTATCCATGTGTATCCTCCGCAGGCAGTTATTTCATCAACCGTAACGCCCGACCTAAGATTGAACCGCAACGTCTGCTGCGTATTTGAATCGCCTACGGTAACATCTAATGCTTCGCTTTCGTAAATAGAATCGCAGTAGGTTGTGTAGCCGGTACATTCAAGGGCATCGCCTATTGCAAGGTCGTAGTCGCCATCGCGCAATGCTTTTCCTGCCACCTGCCCAATGTAGGTTATCGAGTTAGTTCCTCCACTACCGAGGTTCACCATCTTCACCGACGATGTACCTCTGGAAGTCGTTGCCGACAGCAGGTAACTCTGCGGAGAGGCAAGGCTTACAGCAAATCGGTGTTCGCCTTCGGGCAGGTTGCCGTTGTAGTTGGCAAATACGCGCCCGCCCATATCGAGAGCTTGCATGTTTACCTTGTCGGGTTTGGGCAGGGCAAGGTTCACCTCGGTGGTGCCGTAGAATGGGTTTGGAACATTCTGCGAAAGTTCGGCAGGCATCGCGCTGTTGATTTTTATCGCTGTAAGGTCGAATGAACAGGACGTGTCGGGTGCAACAAGCGTCGCCGTCCAGCCCTGCGTCAGGTTGTTAATCCTAATGCTGTCCATATCCACGTAGCGACCACGTATGGTTTGCCCTGTAAAACTGAGAGTTATGCTTTGCGAGAAAGCCAATGTGCTACACATTGCAATCGCTATTGTAAGTAAAAACCTTTTCATCGCATCAAAATTTCGTTACAAAAATAAAAAATGATTCTTAATAATGACAACTGAAAAGGCGATTTCGTTGCCTGAGGAAGTGAAAAAAAGTCGCCTGGAAAAAATGTGAAGAGAGCATTCTATTTTCATCATAAAATAATCATCAAAAAAATGATGATTATTTTATGATTATAGTGTAATGTGCTGATATATACTAACTTAAACTCTTTTGAATGTGATGACTGTAATTTCTGCATTTGCGCCAAGCCTTACGGGAAGTGTACAGCCGAGACCTACATTTATATACATTGTTTGTCCGTTTTCGTCGTAGCGACCATCGGTGTCGGTGAAAGTCCACGAGGCGGGAGTCCATCCGAAAAGTTTGATTTGTGCGGCGTGGGTGTGTCCGCAAAGTGTGAGCGGAATGTCGGTTTGTCCGACCACTTCACCGCGCCAGTGGCTTGGGTCGTGGGTGAGAAGTATGTGGAACCCGTCAGTGCCTTGCATTGCTTTTGGCAAATCGCCCATGTCGATGGTGCGGAAGCCTTGGTTCGAGCAGTTTTTGTTGTCAACACCGATGACGGTTATCTTCTGTCCGTTGCGCTCAATAGTGAAGTTGTCGTTTCGTAGCAAATGCCAGCCAAGAGTGTTGCGCTGCAGGCTGTCGAGGCGTGCGACTGCATTTTCCCTGTTGAATGTTGAGTCGCTACGATGCCTGTAAATTATAAAGTCGTGGTTGCCGAGAATACTGACTATACCGTCATTGGCTTTCATTTGCTTTAGTGTTTCTATGTGTGGCTCGGCTTCTTCCACGCCAAGGCTCACCAAGTCGCCGGTGAAGCATATAAGGTCGGGATTTTGCGCATTGATGGAATCAATGAAGCGTTTCAGCTGCTTGGGATTGTCATCGAAAGTAGAAAGGTGCAGGTCGCTGATGTGGACAATTTTGTACCCATTGAAGGCTGTTGGAATGTTCTTGTGCGAGTATTCCCATTTGTTGATGTCGAGTTTGAAGCGACCGAAGAAGAATCCGTATGCCATCACAAGCCACGCAAAGGCGACAAGCACAAAGGCTGTCCATCCGAATGGAGCGTAGGGCAGGGCATAGTGGAAACATTTGGCAATCAACCATATTACGAACCAAAGGATATTCGGTATGGCTACCAACAAAAAGCTCAGGACAAGCACCGATACAAGCATCATTCCCATCATATCAGTTGGCGTTTTGCTTGTCCAACTTCTCGAACACCGAATTGTTGCTGACAAATTCGGGTACAATCTTTTTCATCTCGGCTACAATTTCCATATCGTTCCTATTTGGTGCAATCTCGATGAGGTGTTCGATAGGCTTTGAAACTTCGGAATGGTCGTACACGCGAACCTTGGCGACCATAATCTGTTTGTTTTCAGTAGGAATCGTATTTTCTTTGGTCGCAAGAAGTTCCTCGTAAAGTTTTTCGCCAGGGCGCAGGCCTGTGTACTTTATTTCAATGTCGTCGCCGACCTTCAATCCCGACAGAAGAATCATCTTTTCTGCCAATTTTGCAATTTTAACGGGCTGTCCCATGTCGAAAATGAATATTTCACCGCCTTTGCCCATGTTTCCAGCAATAAGTACGAGCTGGCAGGCTTCGGGGATTGTCATGAAGAAGCGTGTGATTTCGGGGTCGGTAACGGTAATAGGACCGCCATTTTCAATCTGCTTGCGGAAACGCGGAATCACCGAACCGTTTGAACCCAAGACATTGCCGAAACGTGTAGTTATGAACTGAGTATTTACATTTTCGGTGTTGTTGAGCGACTGAGTGTAGATTTCTGCTATTCGCTTGCTTGCACCCATTACATTTGTTGGATTTACAGCCTTGTCGGTACTAATCATCACAAACTTGCCAACATTGTGCCTTACGGCGGTATCGGCAAGAATTTTGCTGCCCATTACATTGGTAATCACCGCTTCTGACGGATGGTTTTCCATCATCGGCACGTGCTTGTAGGCAGCGGCGTGATAAACTATTTCGGGTTTGTACCTGTCGAAAACCTGCTCAACAAGAACCTTGTCGCGGACATCACCGATGACAATTTCAATGTTGCTGAACTTATATTCCTCGCGGATTTCAAGCTCGATGTCGTAAAGTGGCGATTCGGCGCAGTCGAACAGAATTATCGTCTTGGGGTTGAATTTGGTCAGCTGACGGACTATTTCACTACCGATAGAACCAGCGGCACCAGTCACCATAATGACTTTTCCGCTTAGGTTGCGGTTCATATCGTCCTGGTCGATATGTATTTCGGGGCGTTCGAGCAGGTCTTCAATCTTGAATTTCTTCAACTGATTGACCGAAAGTTCGCCGTTTACCCAACTTGTCACTTCTGGAATTGTGCGAACTTCCACGTTGTGGGATATGCAGATGTCGAGTACGAAATTTTTGCGTGCCACCGACAGGCTCCGTTCCGAAATTATCAGAAGAGAGACATTATTTTCATCAATGATGCTTTCAAGGTCCTTTATGTGGTAAATCCTGATTCCGTCAATCTTGTTTCCTGCCACTCGCTTATGATGCTCAACAAAGCCCACAACTCTGTATTGTGTACGACGGTCGCGTTCGATTGCCCTCTTGGTAGTCTGCGCAAGGTTTCCCATTCCGTATATCAGCACGTTGTTGCTGGATTTCGGTTGTCCGTTGTATTCAAGGTAAAGTATTTTTATGAGTAGGCGCGAGAATATCAATGTCGATGAGGATATGAAAGCGTCGATTATGACAATCGAAAGCGGAACGATGTATTTCCCAATTATTGCAAAGCTAATTACATCGGCCAGCACCAAAGTTGCCGAACCGCAGGCGAGTACGATGAGAATGCGCACAATGTCGTGGGTGCCGGTAAACCTCACCATTCCGGAATAGGTCTTGCCGATAAAGAAGGATATTGCCCTGATGAGTGCTACAATCAGTATTCCCATTGGCATAAAGAACCTTTCGGTGTCGGGAATGTGGAAGTTGAACCTCAGGTTGTAGGCAAAAAGTATAGATGCGAAACATATAATAATGTCAATCAAAAATACTACCCACCGAGGTGTTATTCGTCGCAATATGTTGATGCTTGGTGTCATAATTTCTTTAAAATGATTACTCTATGCTTGTCGTTGTAAAGTTCCTTGAAATTGTATTTGTTGCAAATGTAGCCGATGCTTTTTTCGTTGTAGAAGCAAACGTGCGTGGGGTCGTTTTTGTAGTACCAGTCGGCAAAATCTGTGTTTTGTGGCAAAAATTCTGTCATTATGCCTAATATTCCGTTGTTGTTCAGGAGAGTGCAGATTTTGTCAAGTTCGTGGCTGGGGTTGAAGAAATGTTCAAAGCATTCGGTTGCGAATATGAAATCGTATTTTGCACTGAAGTTGCATTGCGGGAAGAAATAAGGGTCGTAGAAATCGCATTCAAAGCCTTTGCCCTTGATTATCTGTGCAAGTACAGGATTTGGTCCGCAACCGTAGTCAAGACCTTTCGCTCCTGCCGACAAATATTTCATCGTTGGTTCGATTACGCGGCCGAGAAAGGAGACATAACCATCATCGTCGATGCTGTTCTGGTGGAACGAATAGCGTTTTTTCTCGTCGTCGGCACAGAGGTGGTCGTTTTCGTCCATATACACAAGCCCGCAGTTGTCGCATCGGTAGTAATTTTTCCCGTTTGCGACAAACGACTTTTCTGTGAGGCAATTGCACAACGGACAATTCATAGCTATTCCTCGTTGTCGGCAAGTTCTACGCGCAAGCCCATGTCCATAATTCCCACAAGGTTTTCGATGCGCATTGCCTGATTGTATTCGATGTGATATTTTCCAGCCTTCGGGAAGCGTACATTTTTCTTCCACAGTATCTGGTTGTCCCAGATGTCGCCCAATCCGCTGCCCGACCATTTGCCGTGTTCGTCGGCAAGCTGGCATTCAAGTGTATCTACGGCTTTCTGTCCGCTTGGCGACCAAGAGTTTATGAAAAGCCAGAGGTTGTTGTACGGATACTGGTTTGCGTGGCGAACGTTGACATAAATGTTGTGCAAAGCGGAGGTGTCGCTGACTTCGAACTCGAAGTTCAACGGTTTTGCGGAGTTCCATACATAGTCGTCAATTTCCACATATTCCTCGTAAACCTTGTTGCGGTCGCACGAAGCAAGAGCCATAGATGCAAAGGCCAAAATTATCAGTAATATATGCTTTCTCATTCCTGTTCCTTTTTGTTAATCTTCGGTGTCTTGTGCTCTTCTGTATTTTTTTGCTGACCGTCCTGTGGCTTGCCCTGCCTCTTGTTGTTGTTCTTGTTGCGGTTCTTGTTTTTGTTCTGCTTCTTTGCCTTGTCGAAGCGGGTGATGCTTTCCGAGTTAAGTTCGTCGGTGTACGAAATAGAACGAGAACCGGTCTTTTGCATCTCGAAGACATTTTCTGGCAAGATTCCATTCCTGTTCTGTTCTACAATGCTTTTTACAGTGTCAACATCAAGGATTTTGATGGTAGGAATGTCGTTTATGCGTACTTCGTAGTACATCTGCTTTTTGAAGATGTCGTTTTTGATGTGGTGAGCCTCGCCTTCCTTTGTGCGCAGTATCGATGCGTTTTCGGGGAAGTCCTTGCGTGCATCGAGGTAAACGCCGAGTTCGTAGTTGAGGCAGCATTTCAACTTGCTGCATTGTCCTGCCAGTTTCTGTGGATTAAGCGTAAGTTCCTGCAGACGAGCCGAGTTGGTCGATACCGAGTTGAAGTCCGACATCCAAGTCGTACAGCAAAGTTCACGGCCGCAAGGACCTATCCCACCGATTCTTCCAGCTTCCTGACGAGCGCCGATTTGCTTCATTTCGATGCGGATATGGAATTCCTCGGCCATACGCTTGATAAGTTCGCGGAAATCGACGCGTTCCTCGGCTATGTAGTAGAAGATAGCCTTGGTCTTGTCGCCCTGAAATTCGGTGTCGCCGATTTTCATCGACAGCCCGAGTTCCTCGGCTAGTTCGCGAGTGCGGAGCATTGTCGGGCGTTCGAGGGCTATTGCCTCCTGCCATTTCTTGATGTCGTTGGCGCGAGCCTTGCGGTAGATTTTCTTTATTTCGGCAAGGCGGAGGTTCTTGATTTTCCTCATCTGGTAGCAGGCAATCTGCCCAATTGCCGAGACTATTCCGATGTCGTGTCCGGGCGACGATTCCACAGCCACGATGTCGCCAACCTGCAACGGCAGGTCAAGGTTGTTTTCGTAGATGCCCTTGCGGGTGTTCTTGAACCTTACTTCAACATATCTCGACTGTGCAAGCGGGTCGTTGATGTCGGCAAGCCAGTCGTAAACGTTGAGTTTGTTGCAGCAGCCTTTTGCCGAGAACGAACAATAGTTTTCGTCGCAATTGTCGGTCGGGATATTTATAATTCTGTCTTCCATCTTATTTGCGTATTATTTTCATTATGTTGAACGCGGTGTCGGTAAAAATTATCTCCGAATTTCCGTTGCGTTCAATCTGGTAATATGAATCATTGAAAATTGTTATAAAGTTATTGATATTTCTTTCGTTTATGAAACGTGAGAAGTTCTTGGCAAATGCGTCTTCGTCCTTTGTGAGGTAGGCGACGTTGCAGTTGATGTTCCTTGCAAAGTTTTCGCGGACCATAATTAGACAGTAGTCGATGAAACTTTTCTGCCGTTCGCGCGACAGTTTTGCGATTTCCTTTGCAAATGCAAGTGCCGTAACCACATCCCCGCTGTAACAGGTTCGCATTAGGAACTTGAAGTTCTCGAAATTGAATGCATTTTCTTCGTCCTGTTCGATTTGCTGGCGTGCTTCGAGGAAACTGCCGTTGCTAATCTTAACGATGTCGGCGGCTTCGTCGTCGGTTATGCCGAAACGTTCAACCAGAGCCTGCTTCAGCGGTTCGTCGGCTATTCCGAGGACCTTTATGGGCTGGGTGCGCGACTGTATTGTGGGCAGAATGTCCTCGCGGTTGTTGCTCACGAGCAGGAATACCGTGTTGTGTGGCGGTTCCTCGAGGATTTTCAGGATTTTGTTGGCGCACTCGGTGTTCATCTTTTCGGGCAACCAGATTATCATTACCTTGTAGTCGGATTCGTAGGTCTTTAGGCTAACCTTTTTGATGATTTCCGCCGATTCGGCAGCGTATATCTGGCATTGTTTGTTTTCACTCTGTAGGTTGTTTGTCCAGTCGCGGTACGAAAAATAGGGGCTTTTGTTCACCATCGGTCGCCAAAGGTCGATGTAGGTGTCGCTCACGGCCTTGTTTTGCGAATTTGACGAAGTGATGTATGGGAAAACGAAGTGCAAGTCGGGATGTACCAGCTTTTCGTACTTCTGGCAGCTCGGGCATACGCCGCAACTGTCGCCTTCCTGTTTGTTTTCGCACGAAAGGTACTGGGCGAAAGCTATTGCCAACGCCATCTTGCCGACACCCGGCGCACCGAAGAACAAGTAACTGTGGCTCACGCGGTTTTCCTTGTAAGCCTGCACGAGCCTGCTCTTGATTTCGTCCTGTCCTATTACGTCCTTGAATCTCATTTCTGCAAAAATGAAAACAAACCGCAAAGATACGAAAAAATATCGGAATATTTATTTCGTCTGCGATTTTCCTTTCAAAATTTCTATGTAGCTGACGTTGCTCGCAACATTGCTACAAATTTTGAAATTAATTCGGCGCAAAATTGTATTCGGTGCAATGATTATATTCGGCGCAAATCATTGCGCCGCTACAATCATCAAATTTTGAATCGTTATAATTGTGTTAAATTTTTGTTAAAACGATTTTGTGAGGCAACGATTTTGTATTTTTGGTTGTCATTACAAAAAAACAAAGCGAAGCATGGAAGGTGGCATTTCTAAAATAATAAAATACATAACGCTGTTACTCGTTGCCATTCTGTTGCAGATGGCGATTAAGGCGCAACTCTCCGTTTCTATAACTGGAACATTCAGTGGCTGTGCGCCTCAGATTCTTACTTTCGGGTGTGATGTTACTGGTGCGGAAGGAACGGTGACTTATTCGTGGTCGTCGGGAAACGGCGATGTGTCGTTGCTTGCAGAACCTACGTTTTCATACATTTCGTCGGGGCGTTACAATCTTTCGCTTACGGTGGAAAGCAACGGTCATGCAGCAACAGCAACACGCGAAGTGGTGATATTCAACGGACCTACGGCTTCGTTCAACGATAGTTCCATTGTCGGGTGCGTCCCGAAATCATATTTGTTTCAGAGCAGTTCTACTGCTGGCGATGCCGAAATAACCAATTGGCTGTGGTATTTTGGCGATGGTGTTTCGGCACAAGGACGCAACCGGGCTCATGGATATACATCGCCGGGAATATATACGGTGTCGCTCGAAGTCACCGACGCCAACGGCTGCCGCGACGAGTACCATTCGCAGATGCTTACTCTCTCGAAGCGTCCCGATGTGTCAATTAGTGCCAACGATGCACAATGGTGCGTTGCTCCACACGAGGTTGACTTTTCGTCGGAAATTTCCACAGATGTGGGGCTTGGTGGTTCATACACAGCAACTTGGGACTTTGGCGACGGCTCGACAAGCAACGAGGACAACCCTTCGCACACATACGAAAGTACAGGTAGCTACGATGTCTCGCTTACGGTGGAGGATTCGTATGGCTGCCGAACTGTTGTGAGGGAAAACAACATGGTGGCAATAGGAACTATCACTCCAAGCTGTAATGTGCCTGCCGAGATGTGCCTCAATATGCCTTTTTCGTTCCGTAGCGATGTGGATGACGACATACATTGTTTGTGGGACTTTGGTGACGGTACTCCTGTGCAGTCGGGTTCTGTGGCAAGCCATTCGTACTCGCAGGTGGGAAATTATTCCATTTCGTTCACTGTTGACCCTGACGGACCTTGCCGTCAGACTCAGGTTTTCGATGTCGAGGTGGTCGATGTGCGGGCTTCGTTCTACACCGACCCGGCAGATTTGTTTTCGTGTACTTTTCCTTTCGAGGTCAGGTTTATAAGTAATTCGGTTGGCGAAAACCTTTCTTATACTTATAATTTTGGTGACAATTACCTTGGATTCCACGACTTTATGTCGCATTCGTACACACAGAACGGCAGATTCACGCCAACGCTTACCGTAACTTCGCCCGGAGGTTGTGTTTCGAGGTTCACTGGACCGGAAATCGTTGTCAACCAACCCGATGCGGCACTTCATTCCACAACCGACGGCGGTTGTGTGCCGGCAACGGTTGGATTTTATAACAGTTCGGACTATACAAGCAATTCGGCTGTGGTGGATTTCTTATGGAATTTTGGCGACGGCACCTCTATGCATACCACCGAACCTTCGGTTTCGCACGAATATACTGAGTTTGGCACTTTTTTCCCTACGCTCACAATTACCGACACATCGGGCTGTACGGCCACAAGCCAGTTGCGCGAACGTCCCAATGGCATAATGACTGGAAATCAGGTTTCGCCCGAGCAATTCGGAGTGACCGATGCCATGCACAATTTTATTCCACGCGATACGCTTTGTCCGCTCGATGTGGCATATCTTTACAATTCGATGGCTGGAAGTTCCGAGGAATATGACTTTTTCTTTGTGATGAACTCTGGCGGCAAGACTTGGGAGGTAAATTCCAATGCCGAATATAGGCAATATATGTTCAGGGTGGATACGGGCTGGAACAAGGTCGGCTTTATGGTCGAGTACCGCAACTGCCAGTCGCCTGTGCAATTGTGGGACAGCATCTATGTGAAGCCGCCTATAATTCATGTTGCATCGTACAACGACTGTTCCGCACCGTTTGTATATTCGTTCAAGCTGACAGAAAACCTTGGCGCTGAATACTGGGAGTGGCATATATGGAACAACGACAATAGCAACAGGATAATGGATGTTAGCCATTCCACTGCCGATTCGATTTCGATAGTCTTTCCCGGTTACGGACATTACCGTTGCAATGTTATCGCCCACAACGATGGGGCGGGTTGCGAATATGAACAGGAAATAGTGTGCGACATTATGCCGCCTATATTTAACTGGGAAATCTCGACCGACACTCTTTGCCTTGTAAACAGGCTTACGGCAGTAGTCCTTAATGCACCAGCATTTGCCGAAGTCGCTTTCGACTGGGAGGGTAGCGGAGTGCCGACAGACCAGCTAGAGTGGATTCAAATCAATGGCATTACCGATGACCGCCATTTCTACGAACGCGGTGGCGACTACGAAGTTATAGCATACGCACGTCAGCACGACGGATGCATCTCGGTGTTTACCAAGCAGTTGTATGTGGTTGACCCGCAGTCGGGCATCTCTCCTGAAAGTCTTGTTGTTGGCTGTGCGCCAGCGACTTTCGAGTTTCATAACATCACTGGCACCGACGACCCCATTTATTTGGCAACATGGAACTTTGGCGACGGCACGGCTTCCGCTTCGGGTGAAAATGTCACGCATACTTACGCAGGAGCTGGTGTTTATGATGTTTCTCTGGAACTTATGACTCGGCACGGATGCTCGTTTTCGGCAACTTTCCGCGAAAGGGTGAAAGTCCTCGATTTTCCATACGCCTATGTCGATTTTACACCAATGGCCTGTTTTGGCACTTCGCAGACATTCGTGTCGGACGAGTCGGACAACTCCATTTGGCACGAATGGGATTTTGGTGACGGCACGACTATTTCCGGGACAAACAGCACTGTCACACATTTGTACGAACAGACTGGCGTTTACTCGTTTACGCATATTGTTTCGGTGCGTGGCGAGGAAGGAGCTGTTTGCGGCGATACCCTTCCGTGCGAAGACTGCATAAGCATCGAACGAATCGTTTCGGCTAATTTTACAATCGACAGTTCGGCATACAACTGCTATCCTGTAAGCCCGACCATACGCACAAGCATTGAAACGGAGCCAAGCAATGCAAGCCTTCGCTACAACTGGGATATGGGCAACGGTGATGTCGTGCATGTGGCAAATCCGCAGTACCTTTATACCGCACCTGGCATTTACGATATAAACCTAGAACTGACAACTTTTGGCGGATGTCGGGCAACGGCTTCGCAACAGATTACTATCACTGGTCCCGAAGCCGACATTTCGCTCAGCGATACCATTGTCTGTGCTGGTGGCAGTGTGCATTTCTCGATGACCGATGCCGTAAATGTAGAGAGTTTCGTGTGGGTTGTGGGCGGTGGCGACAGCTATGCCAATATGTCAGAAGTTACCCACACTTACGGCTATGTTCCGCAGTCGGGATATTTCCCTGTGACCTTGTCTCTGCAAAACGGGAATTGTACTGTTGACTTTACAGAGCAGGTGTATGTGTATAGGATTTCTGCCGATTTCAACCTTACCGACCGGAATGGGAGTACTATAGAAGAAGGCATGTGTTCGCCGTTGGAGGGAAACCTGTCGTATTTTGGCGACGATAGTGTTGAAAGGCATTGGTTTGTGAACGGAGTGGAGGTGACTGAAAATTCGGTGTCGTGGACAAATTCTTCTTCGCTGGTTGATTCGCTGAATGTGGTTTCGCTGACGGTCACCGATTCGTTAGGCTGTGTCGATAGTATTTCGCACAACTATCTGGTTTATAGACTTCCCGATGCACAAACCTTTGGCGATACCTTGATTTGCATGGGAGGAGAAGCGCAGATTTCAGCGACTGGCGGAAGTGCTTACTACTGGGAGCTTCCAATAGGCGACAGTGCACAAATTCAAAAAATTTCGCCAAACGAGGCAACCATTTACTATGTTTATACGTTTAGCGAGAAAGGATGTATGAAATTGGATTCGGTTATGGTCGATATAATGCAAGGCTTTGACGCGGAAATTGACGGGCAGTCGTTTGCCATAAATGTGGGCGATACGGCTGTGTCTGTTGTAGTTGCCGATAGCGGATTGGAATGTTATGTTTCGCCGGAGGAATACTCTTTGTCAGGGAATTGCGATTCAATCAGGATGTTTCCGCTTGAGAACACCAGTTTTACGCTCGTTTTACGGGACACTCTCGGTTGCTCCGAAAAGAGTTTCAATATTTATGTTGATGTGGATATGAAACTTACGCTTGATGTACCGTCGGCGTTTACGCCGTTGAGCGAAGGCGACGGCAACAATGTGGTGTATGTGCGAGGGCTTGGCATAAAGCAGTTGCGCCAGTTCCGCATTTTCAACCGCTGGGGCGAGGAGGTTTTCTTCACCGACGACCTGCATACTGGCTGGGACGGAACAATAGGCGGAGTTGTGCAGAATCAGGACACATATTCGTATTATGTCGAGGCCGAAATGTTTGACGGAAGTGTAAAGACAAAAAAGGGGAATGTGGTGTTGATTAAATAATTGTAGAGACGTTGCGTGCAACGTCATTAAGAAATGTTGAAATAAAAGTAGAAACGAAAGAATAGGAAAATGTATGTTAACAAAACGATTTGTAATGTTTATGATGTTTTTTTTCCTACATAAATTTTATTGATTATCTTTGTAACGAATTAACCTAAAATTTGTAATATGAAAGCGAACATTAAATTATCAGTAATCCTTTTCGGAATCGCGTTTGCCTTTTCATTCTCATCGTGCGAGCGTATTCAGTTTGACGAAGACGAGAACGCAATTGTAAGAAATGCAAGAAACACCTTGCAGGAATACGAAACCGATGGTGGAGACTTTGTGTTTTTGAAATCGTTGATAGGCATGGAAGTTACTGCATATAATGATTATTTGACAGCAAACGGCTACGAGGAGTGCGAATACAACAACAATCTTAGTGCAAAATACACAGACACAAGGGTTGACAGCATATCAAAATATTTGTTTGTACATTTTGGATATGACGATAGGGTCCCTAACGTAGAGATGAAATTAGAAAGCAGTGACATTGATACATTGTCGGCAATTTTTAAGAAATGGCTTTTAGAGATATTACACTCCAGTTCATATCCATTGTTGGTCAGGGAAAGTTATTCTATGAGAAATGGTAATAATGGATATCAGTATGTTGATACACCCGAACAAATTTTGGAGGCATTGGAATCGGTTGACCCATCTTCTGATAATATTAGTTTTACGTTTTCAGCAAATGACAGTCAGGCATACAAATATAGTTTGCATTTGAGATACGGACAATGGAATCCATCGGTTTATATGCAGATTATCAACGAGCGTGTAAACAATCCGCTTCCTGAAGTCCCTACAGTAAACCTCACAGATGAATATTTGGGCAAGGACATTCTCATTGCAAAAGTTGATTATATGTCATTCGAGTACGGCGGTTTCTATTCTATGAATGTTACTAACAAGCAGAACGAAGGAAACGAAATTCCTTTCCTTGCAGAATATATGTCTCCCAGCGATTTCGGTTACATAAAACTATACTACCACGACGAAAGCAATCTGCTAATGGACGGTTCAATTATATGGGCTGGATGCGGTGCACTTAATTTTCCAGAAACATTAATGAAACGCGGTCTGTCATTCCCGAGCGACAGAATTTCGTACATAGATGCTGATGGAAATTATGTGCAAGATGTTGACGAGTCGGATAATGATTTGGGCTATATCTGGCAAACACTTTCGTCACAAGAGGAATTTATGTCGTACTATGAGCAGACATCGAAGAAGGTTGCTGTATTTCTGTACCAACCAAGCGTAGGTGTTGGCGACCCATACGACTGGTATTATATGGTATTTGTGGAGAGGTAAATATTATGTTAACTAAACAAAATAAAAGAGAACGTCATTTCGGAAGGTATAATGAACCAGCGATACTTAAAGGAGAGCTGAGTGAATTAACCTATCCGAAATCTCCCATTAGTACACAAGGGAGATTCCGCACAAACGAACTCACAAGGCTCGTACCTACGCCTGTTCGTTCTGTTTTACTTGCTTCGCTGCGTGAGCTAAAGGTTGCGGAATGACTGAAAAAAAAGAAATTATGTTTAGGAAAGTCTGCATATTGACAATATTGTTCCTGCTTTCGGCATTTGCCGCAAAAGCGCAGCTTTCCGTAACCATCACTGGCGATTCGTTCAGCGGATGCTCACCGCAAAACCTTACTTTCGGCTGTCAGGTAGCCAATGCTGGTCCCAATGTGGCATACTCGTGGTCATCGGGCAATGGCGATGTGTCGCACCTTCCAACTCCTACATTCTCCTACCTCGAAGGAGGCACATATACCGTTTCTGTAACCGTCACCAGCAGCGGAGCTACTGCAAGTGCCAGCCACGAAATCGTGATTTTCCAGTCGCCCGAGGCTCGCTTCAACGAAACACCGCTCACAGGCTGTACTCCGTTTGACGTGTCGCTTCGCGACCTTTCAACTCAGGGCGACGCACCAATTACAAGCTGGCTGTGGTATTGGGGCGACGGAACCACATCTACCGAACAGAATGCTTCGCACACATACCTTAATTCTGGACTTTTGACGGTTTCGCTCCGTGTTACCGATGCAAACGGCTGCATTGGCGAGCATTTCTCGCAGATGGTAAACGTGTCGTCGGCACCAACGGTTTCGGTAACGCCCGAGGTTGACCAGTGGTGCGAACCGCCATTGCAAGTGCCATTTGTCTCAAGCGTTACAACTGCGCCAAACGTTTCGTCGGGCTATACGCTCACGTGGAATTTCGGCGACGGACAGACGGGCACAGGCGACAACCTGACACATACCTACAATTCTCACGGGCATTTCGATGTTAGCGTAACTGCAACCGACAACTACGGATGCTCAACCACGCAGGTCTATCCCGATATGATTTCGATTGATGCCCTTGTCCCGCGCTTCGATGCACCGTCGGTAGTGTGCCGAAAGGTTTCCACGGCTTTCCGCAGCCTTATGTCTTCGCGAACCAACTGCCAGTGGAATTTTGGCGACGGCACTCCAGTTTCGACCGATCGAATTGCATATCATACTTATATGAACGAAGGCACATACACGGGCACATTTACTGTCGACCCTGGCGGTCCCTGCGAGCGTTCCGAAACATTTACGGTAACCGTGCAGTATGTTGAGGCCTCGTTTGTGGTGGACGGCACCTTCTCGTGCGATTATCCTTATATAGTGCAGTTTACAAACACATCCGTCGGCGATGATGTGTCGTACCGATACGATGTGGGGCTTGGCGACAATTATCTGCGTTCTGAGGAAAATCCGGAGGTAACATACAATCAAAATGGTATTTACGAAACATCATTTACCGCCTACACTAGTGCCGGTTGCTACGATACGTTTGACGGACCTACGATTGTTGTAAATCATCCCGAAGGTTTTTTGATGTCAAATTCGTGTGGCAATTGTGTTCCTGCAACAATTAGTTTCGACCACGATGTACTTTATACGCCGAACAGCGAAATAGTTGATTTCTTTTGGGATTTTGGTGATGGGACAACTCTTCATACTTCATCACCACCTGTGAATCATACTTACACAGAACAAGGCGTTTATTTCCCTACACTTACTATAACGGACCGTAATGGCTGTACCGCTACAAGCATACTTAACCAACGTTCTGGCCTTTGCGATTCGATAGAAATTGGAATACCAATTCCTCCTGAGGATTTTGGTGCAATGGACATTTCGCACAATTTCATAAATAGAGACACCGTGTGTCCGCAGGATTTGTATCTTTTTTACAATTCTATGTATGCAAGTTCCGACACTATTGATTTCACGTGGGTGATTGCTACGGTCAACGATGGCAATGGTGGAAATGCCAACGGCTTGTACAATGATTTCAGTTTCTCTGCCGATACTGGTTGGAACAATGTCGGAATATATACGGAGTATATGCATTGTCAGTCCGAAACATACTGGTGGGACAGGGTATATGTCCTGCCGCCTATTTTGCATTTCGGTCAATATACGCATTGTTCTGCACCATTTGACTTTACCTATACTATTTCCGACAATCGCGGAGCGCAGTACTGGGAGTGGATTATATTGAGCGATTCCGATACATTGTGCTATGTTCCCCATTCCATATCGCCAGTTTTTCACTATACATATCCCGATTATGGTGCATATTCTTGCATACTTATAGGTCATAACGACAATTCTGGATGTACCTTTAAGGAGTCGTTAAGTAGCAATATAAATCAGCTTCCTTTTGAGTGGCATTTGGACCCCGATACTGTTTGTATGGGAAAATATATGTCTGTGGAAATAGACAATTGGGCTCCTGAATTTGTAAGCATAGCCTACGACTGGAAGAGCGAGGACATTCCGAACGACGAGCTTGAATGGTTCGACAACATTCTTCTGAACCGTTCCCACGTGCATTCGTATGACGAGGGCGGGGAATATACGCTTACTGTAAAATTACGTCAGAGCGACGGCTGCATATCCATCTACTCCTTGCCGATTTATGTGGTTGACCCCGCTTCGACATTAAGTCCGCCGCCGTCGATTGCCTGTGCCCCTGCCAATGTGGAGTTTGAGTGCATTCTTACCAATACCAACGACCCTATAGGCGATGTGCAGTGGAATCTTGTGAGTGGCGAAACTATCCATGGCAACCCCGTTTCGCACGAATATGCCGATACTGGCTACTATTCAATACATTATATGGTTACCACTCGGCACGGCTGTATCGACCGACAGAGTTTCGAGGACCATCTGCACGTTATTGATGTTCCCGACCTTGATGTTGACTTTGACGACAGCATTTGCGTTGACAATATGGTTGTTTTCTCGTCAAATGTTACAAATGCCGATTTTTCATACACTTGGGATTTCGGTGACGGCGAGGTTTGGGACGACAGCGGACCTGTGGTTTCGCACGATTATTCTGCGCCAGGTCGTTATCCTGTGTCGCTCAAGGTCGTAGGCGGGTTGGGCTGTACCGATTCAATTACTTATCCCGATGGCGTTTGGGTAGAGAGCCTTGAGGCAGACCTTTCGCCTTCGCATCAGAATTTCGACTGCTATCCAGTCCAGCCAACTTTTTCGGTGTCGGCAACGGCCCTGCCCGATGGAACAGAGCCTTCGTTCGAGTGGAACATGGGCAACGGCGACATCCTATATGTCGAAAATCCCGAATACCTATATAATATTCCGGGTTACTACAATATTTCGCTTGTGGTGACAACGCCGTCTGGTTGTCGGCAGGTGAAGAATACAAGTGTGCTTGTTAGCGGACCTACTGCCGAAATCAGCATCAGCGATACGGCAATCTGCGCTGGCGACGATGTTACATTCCGGATGGTTAATGCGCAGAATGTTCAGTCGTACCAGTGGGTTGTGGGCGGAGGCTACAACTATACGACTCCGACGGTTACGCATACCTACGACTATGTGCCGCAGTCGGGATATTTCCCTGTGGTTCTTAGCCTTGCGAGTGGCGAATGCAACATTGACATTACCGAGATGATATATGTGTATGAGGTTGACGCGCGTTTCGGTCTGTTTGCCGACAGCGTCGAGATTGCAGATGGAACGGGAATGTGCGAACCTTTGTCGGCAACATTGGTAAACCAGTCGTCGGAAGAGGCGCAGTGGCGTTGGTATCAGAATGGGCGCAGACTTGGGGCATCCACCGAGGAAGTACCTGTACATTGGACAAATCCGTCGTATTCCGATTCTACATTTGTAATTTCGCTCGCCGTAACCAACGAGCACAACTGCTACGACAGTGTTTCGCATCAGTATGTGCTTTTCCCAAGTCCGCATCCGTTGATAAGCCACGATACAGTGATATGTTTTGGCGAAGATGTGAATCTGTGGGTAATGGGTGGCGATTCGTATCACTGGGACGCACCGATTAATGGCAATTCGTCGGTGCAGACCGTAAAACCCACTGAAACCACAACCTATCGCGTTGATGTTTTTTCCGACAAGATGTGCCAGGCAAGCGATTCGGTAACCGTGAATGTGATTTTGCCAGTCGAGGCTTCGGTCGAACCCGATTATGCTTCGATAAACATTGGCGATACGGTTGTGTCGTTTATATTGACCGAAAGTGAGCTGAACTGCCGCTGGTCGCCGACCGACAGTGTACTTGCCGTTGGATGCGACACCTTGTATTTCTTCCCTAACCGAAGCACCGACTATGTTGTGTGGCTCAGCGACACTCTTGGCTGCTACGAAAGCCGTTTCGACATACATATTGATGTTGATATGCGCTTCTCGCTTGATGTGCCGGGAGCATTCACACCGCTAAGCGAAGGTGACGGAAATAATATAGTCTATGTTCGAGGCTTGGGTATCAAGCGATTGCTACAGTTCCGCATTTTCAATCGCTGGGGCGAGGAGGTTTTCTTTTCCGACGACCTCAACAGGGGTTGGGATGGCACTCTCAAGGGCAAAGTCCAGAACATTGATACCTATTCATATTATGTAGAAGCCGAAATGTACGACGGTAGTATCAGGACGAAGAAGGGAAATCTGATGCTGATAAGGTAATCTCGTATGTTGAGCATAGACGGAGGAGCAAAAATATGGATGTATAAGTCTTTTGAATTTACAAAACAAATTATTACTTTTGCGCTCGCAAAAATTTAATGTATTTGTTAATATAATCAATTGATTCTAAATATTTTACAAAATGACTAAAGAAAAGATATTTTCGAAACAGTGGTTCTTTTCCTACTTTTTGGTTTTCATCGGCAGCCTGTTGTTTGCAGTAGGTGATGTTATGTTTGTCAACCCTTACCTTATGGCGCCGGGCGGAACATACGGTTTGTCGAACGTGCTGAA
Organism: uncultured Bacteroidia bacterium; assembly: GCA_902776565.1. Taxonomy (GTDB): domain Bacteria; phylum Bacteroidota; class Bacteroidia; order Bacteroidales; family ML635J-15; genus Bact-19. The sequence continues at coordinate 26,924 of CACYQN010000007.1, read as the reverse complement.
TGCCATCTGGCCGTGGAAGATAAGCTTGTACGCAATTTGCATGGATATACCATTACTTATAATAGGTACGCTGATTCTCGGTCCTAAGTTCGGAGTTAAGACAATTGTATCGACGATACTGATATTCTGCTTCACCTTCCTGTTGGAAATGTTCTGGGGCTATTCGCCAATAATCCACGATGGTCCTATAATGTCTGCTCCAATCGACGGGGTTAACATGGTGGAAATCGCCAACAACGGCGGCTGGTTCATTCCCGACTATTTTCTTAACACAGTTGTGGCAGGTATAATTTATGGTCTAGCAATCGGTTTGGTCTTCAAGTCGGGGGCAACATCTGGCGGAAGCGACATTATCTCTATGATTTTGCACAAGTACACCAAGATTTCGCTTGGAACTTTGGTGCTTATCGTTGATAGCTGCATTACGCTCACTTCGCTTTCGCTCGGCGACTTCCGTCTGCCAATCTACTCCATAATCCTTATCTTCATCGAGAGCAAGGTCATCGACATTGTGGTAGAAGGTGTCAAGAGCTACAAGACAATATTTATCGTGAGCGACAAGTATGAGGAAGTTCGTCAGATGATTATCAACGACCTCGAGCGTGGCGGTACTTGCATGAAGGGCATAGGAATGTACAACGGCAAGGAACGCAATTTTATTTATACCACAGTTTCGCGACGTGAGTTCACTCATCTCAAGGAGCAGATTTACGACATCGACCCCAACGCCTTTATCAATGTAATCGACAGCAACGAGATTCTCGGAAATGGCTTCAAGGCGATAAAGGAATAGTTTTTTAGCCCACATTTTTTTTTCATAACTTTGGTCGCAGGAAAACATTTTGTTTCCTGCGATTTTTATAAATAGGTATTAAGTGTTGCTTTGTGTCTTTGTTTTGAAGTGTAATTCTTTGTGTTTCAACGCGTAAAAATTATTTTGTAAAAATCGGAATATTTTTCTTGTCAGTTCAAATATGTTTTTTTACCTTTGTTAGCAAAAATTTTATCAGTTACACAATGGAACAATTAGTAGGTGAAATAGTTCAGGTTATTGGTCCTGTAGTCGATGTAAGTTTCGAAAAATCAGGGTCAGACCTGCCAAAGATTTACGACGCTTTGGAAATTAAGCGTGAAAACGGAAAGCCTCTAATCGTTGAATGCCAGCAGCACATCGGAGAACATACGGTAAGAACCATTGCTATGGATTCTACCGATGGTCTGTGCAGAGGCATGGAGGTCGTCGATACCAAGAACCCTATCAAGATGCCAGTTGGTAATCAGGTTAAGGGTCGTCTGATGAACGTTATCGGTGACACCATCGACGGTATGGACTTGCTTCCTAAGCAGGACGGCTATCCAATACACCGCCAGCCGCCAAAGTTCGAGGAACTCAGCACCGATGTTGAAGTGCTGTTCACAGGTATCAAGGTTATCGACCTTATCGAGCCTTACTCAAAGGGTGGTAAGATTGGTTTGTTCGGTGGCGCAGGTGTTGGTAAGACAGTTCTTATCCAGGAACTTATCAACAACATTGCTATCGGATACGATGGTTTGTCGGTGTTCGCAGGCGTTGGTGAACGTACCCGTGAAGGTAACGACCTTCTCCGCGAAATGATTGAAGCAAATATCGTAAAGTATGGTGAGGGCTTCAAGGAATCCATGGAAAAAGGTTCGTGGGACTTGGAGAAGGTTGACAAAGAAAAACTCAATGACTCGAAGTTGAGCATGGTTTTCGGTCAGATGAACGAACCCCCCGGAGCACGTGCTCGTGTTGCTTTGTCGGGCTTGACTATCGCCGAAAGCTTCCGCGACGGAACCGGCGACAACTCATCGTCAACTGGTCGTGATATTCTTTTCTTCGTTGACAATATCTTCCGTTTCACTCAGGCTGGTTCCGAAGTATCAGCACTTCTGGGACGTATGCCATCGGCAGTAGGTTACCAGCCTACACTTGCAACCGAAATGGGTGAAATGCAGGAACGTATTACCTCAACAAAGGGACCGACCCTGCTCCAGCAACTACTTTCTCGCACTTGGATGCGACAACGGTTCTTAGCCGTAAGATTGCCGAACTCGGTATCTACCCGGCTGTTGACCCGCTAGACTCTTCGTCACGTATCCTTACCGAGGCAGTTGTAGGAAAGGCTCACTACGAAACAGCACAGAGAGTTATCAATATTCTTCAGAGATACCAGGAACTTCAGGATATCATCGCTATCCTCGGTATGGACGAACTTTCGGATGAAGACAAGCTCGTTGTTCACAGAGCAAGACGTGTTCAGAGATTCTTGTCACAGCCGTTCCACGTTGCCGAGGCATTCACCGGATTGAAGGGCGAATTCGTAAAGATTGAAGATACAATCAAGGGATTCAACATGATTCTCGACGGTGAAGTTGACCAGTATCCAGAAGCTGCATTCAACCTCGTTGGTACTATCGAACAGGCTATCGAGAAGGGTGAAAAGATGATGGCTGAAACTAAATAACAGTTGCTATGACAGTAGAAATTATCACACCTGAAAAAAAGTTGTTCGAAGGCGAAACCTCAATGGTTAAGGTGCCTGGGGCAAAAGGCTCATTCCAGATGCTGAACATGCACGCTCCAATCGTTTCGACATTGGACAAGGGTGAGGTCGTTATCAGGGAAATGAATGATAATGAACTGAAGTTCAGCGTCAACGGCGGCCTTGTAGAATGCAAGAACAATAAGATTGTTATTCTCGTTGAAGAATAATATGATTTATTAACTAAAAAAAGGAAACTTCGTAAAGGGGTTTCCTTTTTGTTTGTCATTACTAAAGATGTATCGTTTCGCACCTTGATTCGCATACTGAGCCTATCGAAGTATCGAAAGGTCGAATGTGATTATAAAAAGTGTTATAGGACCGCGGTTCGATGCGTCTCATCCAGCGATAATTTTATGATAAAACATATTTCAATACTCGGTTCGGGCAACGTCGCCTATCATATCGCGCGGAAACTTCGTGCCGAAGACTTCGTTATCGACTGCGTGTTCAGTCGAAATCACGATACTGGACAATCGCTGGCCGATGAGGTAAATGCTGTTTTCACCGATGATTTGTTCCAAATCTCATCAAAATCCGATGCTTACCTGTTCATGATGTCGGACGAGGCAAATGCCAGCATTGCCGCTCAAATAAGCCTTCCTGACGAAAAAATCTGCATACACACTTCGGGAAGTCTCCCCAAAGAGATATTTAGGCAGAAGAACGCTGCGGTGATGTATCCGTTCCAGACTTTTTCGCGCGATGTGAAGATTGGTAATTTCAGCGAAATCCCTGTTTGCATCGAGACTTCCAATGCAGATACGTTTCACGAGGTGCGTTGCCTTGCCGAAAAAATCAGTCCGCTCATTTACGAATTGTCGTTCGAGCAGCGCAAAGTCTTGCACGTTGCCGGCGTTTTCGCAGCCAATTTTATGAACCATAGCGTTTGCCTCGGACAGAAACTTTTGCAGGAAAACAATATACCTATTAATATATTAACGCCATTGTTGAAGCAGAGTTTTGCCAAGATTCTTGCTGGCGGTGCCTATTCGTCGCAGACGGGACCTGCCGTGCGTGGAGATAGAAAAATTATTGATTCACATATAGATATGCTCGCTTCTGATGAAAATCTTGCCGATGTTTACAAGATTATGAGCGAAAGCATCCTAAAAACATATAACAAATGAATAGAAATCTGGAAACGTTGAATTTCAAGGAGATATTGTCGAACATCAAGGCTGTGGTCTTTGATATTGACGGTGTTTTGTCGTCATCGACAGTAAATATAAACGAGATTGGCTACTTGCAGCGAACAACCAGCGTAAAGGATGGTTTTGCAATAAAATGTGCTGTGCGAAAAGGACTTGTAGTAGCGATAATTTCTGGCGGTTTTTGCGAAAAGACAATGATTCGCTACAAGAATCTCGGCGTGGAGGAAGTGATTATGGGCAGTGTGTGGAAGACCGAGGATTTGGAAATGCTGAAGAAGAAGTACAACCTTCGCAACGAGGAAATCCTGTATATGGGCGACGACATTCCCGACTACCAGATTATGAAGATTGTTGGTTTGCCATGCTGTCCAAGCGATGCTGCCGACGAGATTAAGGAGATTGCCCTCTATGTTTCCGACAAGAAAGGCGGCGAAGGTTGTGTGCGCGATGTAATCGAGCAGGTTATGCGTGCGCAGAAGACTTGGCTCGACGACGAAAGTTTTGCAGCGTATTGATTATGAGATAGAAAAGCAACTGATAATTATCATTTATAATAAAAGGAGATTTGTTACACATATAGGACAATATCCTCGTAGCATAAAAATGATTGTTCTAATATTCAAATAATTTTAAAAATGTGTAACTTTGCATTTTATATCAATGCGAGTTAATACTGATTATAATTATTACTAATAAATTTATGGATTGGAGTAGCTTTAAGTTTATAGATTTGTTTGCAGGAATTGGTGGAATCAGGCTAGGTTTTGAATCTGTTGGAGGGCAATGCGTTTTTTCTTCTGAGTATGATGAAGAAGCCTGCAAGACATACGAAGCAAATTTTGGTGAACATCCTTTTGGAGATATAACAAAAATTGATGCAAAGGATATTCCTGATTTTGATATATTGCTTGGCGGTTTTCCTTGTCAAGCATTTTCAATAATTGGAAAGAAAGAGGGGTTTGGCAATGAAACTTGTGGTACATTATTTTTTGACATTGAAAGAATCTTGAAAGAAAAGAAACCAAAGGCATTTATGCTGGAAAATGTCCGCAACCTAGCTGCTCATGACAATGGTAATACTTTTCTTGTAATACGGAAACATTTGGAAGCATTAGGATATTCTGTATATGCTAAGGTTATGAATGCTTTGGATTATGGAGTCCCTCAAAAAAGAGAAAGAATCATAATCGTAGGTTTTATTGATAATGTTTTCTTTAGTTTCCCAGAACCAGTTCCGACTTGGCAGAGAAAAACCTTGAAAGATATACTTGAACAGAATGTTGATGAAAAATATTATGTTCGAGACAAAATAAGAGAATCAAGGCTGATGCGATTAAAGGATCCGAATTACCCCAAACCATATATTTCGCATGAAAATATGGCAGGAAGTATTACGCCTCATCCATATTCATCATGCTTGAGGGCTGGAGCATCGTCCAACTATATCTTGATAAACGATGAAAGACGACCTACAGAAAGAGAGATGCTAAGATTGCAAGGTTTTCCCGAAGATTTCAAGATAGTTGTATCATATGGACAAATAAAGCATCAATGTGGCAATTCTGTTGCTGTCCCTGTTATTGAAGCTGTTGCACGACAAATGTTATTTGCATTGAAAACATATGAAGAAAGTAAAAAAATGTCGGTATGAGAAATGAAGTTATAGAAGCAAAAAAAGCTCTTGACACAATCATAAAGAAATCTAGAGTACATTTGTACAAACCAATACAAATAGGAGAAATTCTTTATCATCATCGTGTTTACAATGATATTGATATGGATGATATGGAAAGCTATCGGACCCAAAGCAAGAAATGGAGAGATGATATAACAAAAGTACTTTTAGGTAGAGTTTGTACAAGCAGTGCACGATTCCAAGATGACTTGTTCAATGAAAATGCAGTTCCACCACGATTGATAAAAATTCTGGCATTGGAAAATAAAAGGACCAAAGGTGCTGTTGAGGCATACATATATAATAGATTTATTAAAAAGCATAATCAATTGTCAGAAGCATTGGATATATGCAATAAATCAACAGCAGAAAGCTTTGATGTAAAGACGTTCATTAATGCGTTTTGGCAAGAACCTGGATTGAAAAGAAGTCTTGATAAAGTATATGAGGTTATAGTGTTCTCGCTTTTTTCTACTATTGTTGAGTCTTTGAACTTACAAGTCGAGATTTCTGTTGAGTCTTCGAAATTAGAAATACTTTCCGAATTTCAAGATTTTGCTAAGATGGTAATGTGTATTGATTCTCGTGTTCATAAATTTAAACAGAGAGCTAGGGTTTATAGAGTCGGTGTTACGAATGCAGCAGACAGAGGCTTGGATATGTATTCAAATTGGGGCCCTGCTATTCAGATAAAGCATTTGTCTTTAGATGAGGAATTGGCAGAGTCAATAGTTACAAGCATTTCAAGTGATCGTATTGTGATTGTATGCAAAGATGCAGAAAAAGGTGTTATAGTTTCTTTGCTTAATCAAATTGGATGGAAAAGTAGAATTCAAAGTGTAGTTACGGAAAATGATTTGGTAAATTGGTATGAAAAAGCATTGAGAGGGAAGTATTCAAATGTTTTAGGTGATATTTTACTTTCTAAAATGCGAATAGAGCTATCAAAAGAGTTTCCTTCAATAGATGAAACACCAGAAATTATCAAAAGTAGAAAATATAATTTAATCAAGAATAAAGAATGGCAAGGATAATAGCAGTTGATGCTTTTGTAACTTGTTGATTATGATTTTTAAAAGGATTCTGCTGTCGATATTGTTGATTCTGTCCGTTTTTTTTGTGTTTGCGCAGAAAAACAGCTGGGATGGCTGGCGTGTGAAGCCTCGTGGCGAAATCCGTATGCTTAACTTTTTTGTAAACATCATTTACGATGTGCATCCCGAAAAGGAAAAGCCATTTGCGAAGACAAACCATTGGAATATGGTTTTGCTTGAAAGCCTCAACCAGAATCCTCCCGACTATCTGCTTCGCCTAATGGATACTGCATATAACTCGAATAATTTATATGGTTGTATTACAAGACTTTATGGTGAGTCGTCGTTTGATGAATTGCAGATTACAGGCGATTTTGTCATCGTGAATATCAAGGAGAGCAGGGTGCTTCGTTATGGAAATTTCAACGAAAGCAATATCGAAAAGGCAGCTGTCGATTTTATAAATGAGCAGGGTGGTTTGCAGACAATGTATGGTCACAACGATATTTCATACTATGATAACGGTTCTGGCAAAATAGGTTTTATTCAGTTTTTCTTCCGAAATATCACAAGGGAGTATGGCGGAGATAGTCCAGGTAGCGGCTATTTTTCCACTTCGATGTTGAGTGGGCAAAAGTTGCTGATGAATGGTTCTTATTATTCTTTTTCTGGTATAGGTACTGCACAATGTGTTGGAACTCATGATGTTTCTAATAATCCAACAGGCATAGTCCAGCACGAGATTTCTCATTCGTTCTTTGGTCCGAATTCTTTTCATACATCTGGGGGAAATCATCGTCATTCGTCGGAGTACATGCCGTTTCTGCCATTGCAAGGAGGCTATGGGCTTATGGGCGGTTCTGGTTCTACCTTGGTGTCGTGTAACGGCTACGAGCGTTGGCGTATGCATTGGATTCACGAAAGCAATCGGAACAGCAACAATTGGTGGATAGTAGCCCGTGATGTAAATGATGCTCCTGTAAGTGCCGACATATCAAAGGATGATGGTGCGCAAACTTTCATTCTTCGCGATTTTGTGACTTACGGAGATGCAGTGCGGATAAAGCTTCCTTACAAGGATAGTGAGAAATCGTCGAACCAGTACATCTGGCTCGAAAACCATCAGTCGGGCAGAAACAATAAGCTTGATTTCTTGCAGTTTTCCAACGAGAGCGATTGCCGTCCCAATAAAGTGGCTGGCGTGTATGCCTACTATCAGGTGGGTCGCGATGTGCTTAGCGGTAAGGAAATTGACGTTTATGCTTCCAACGAACGCGACAATCTAAAGATAATCCCTGCCGAGGGATACTGGAATTATGCTTATCATGTTGCTGATTCTGAGTATAATATGATGTGCATAAATTGGTCGAAGCATAATTATTACCATAGTCGCGATGACGAAAATCCTTTCTGTGGTTCTCATGATTTGGAAAGGCAGTTTTTAATTCCTGATGAAGTGCAGATTGTTTCTTCGTCAAATGAAATACCTTTGTGGCGCAAGAGTATAAATCATACCGACATTGATAGCCTTGCGTCGAGTGGTGATGCCCGCGATATGTTCAGCACGCATACGAAACTTAATATGGGAACTAATCCAAGTACTTGTAACACAAAGATATTCTACAACTCAATGACAACTGGACGATGCTCGTATTCTGCTCACCTTTCGCGCAATACACAGACAACATATCTCACAGGTCTAGGCATTGAAATAACCCCGCTCGATGATGGCTGTTATCGCATTGATGTGCGCTGGGACGATTACACTATTGCAAACAACGCCATCTGGACAGGTAGCATTTCGTTGAAGGAAAAGGCTGTTCTCGCACCAAAGATGGAAATTTGGCTTAGGCAGAACCTAACGGTTGCCCAGCCTATGCGCGATAGTATTACGGGACTGTTTGCAAAGCCTACTGTGTTTACTTGCGAAACTGGTTCCGAGTTCGTGCAGGAAACGGGCAGTATTGTGAATGTTGAGGAAAGAAGTACACTTGTGATAGAGGCTGGCTGTGTTTACCGTATGGAGCCCAAGTCGAAACTTAAAGTTGACCGAACCTCTCGGCTTGTCGTGCGAGGGAAATTAATTGTTGGCAGTGGTGCAAAACTTATTCTAAGGTCGAAAAGCGGAATGTTTGTTGATGGCGGAGAGGTCGTGACGGAAGGGAAGTGAAAGTTTACTGCATCCTTTCCATCAAGTCCATAATGTCCGATTCCATGGATTCCGTTCTCGGCTGTTCAAGAAATCTGCAAAGTTCCTCACCTTTCTTGTAGAAGACAATTGCAGGGAGAAATTGAACATAGTAATCATCTACATTGAGCACATCTACCGTAATTTTGCTGTCGAGGCAGATGAATGTGACAGGAATATCCTTGAAATAGTCGAGGTCGAAAATTTTGCAGAACCGCGGAACTTCGCGTCTTGAATTGCTTTCCCAAGTTCCCATGAAAACCTGTACGCTGTCGAATTTTTCCGGCAATTCGAAATTGAATGTTTCTGTTTTTACGGTGTATGAGTTGTATTCGGTCTTGAACCAGCCGTCGCCATTGCTTTCGAGGGCTTCGCGGGTGCAGTAGCCGTAAAGTATATCCTTGCCATTGTCGTTGATGGTTCTGTTGAGTTGCGAAAATGCACTGAATGAACCAAGTACGAATGCCAGTGCGATAATCATAAGTTTCTTTTCCATAGTCTTATCTGTTAAATTTCAGTTTCATTGATGATTTGTTGCCTTCAATAATCTTGCCATTGTCGAAAACAGTCTTGCCGTTTACGAAAGTTGATACAATCTTCGAGTTGAGCGTGTAGCCTTCCAATGGCGACCATTTGCATTTGTAGAGGATGTTTTCTTTTGAAACAGTGTAATTTGCGTTTAAGTCAACAAGCACGAGGTCGGCGAAGTAGCCTTTGCGAATGTATCCGCGGCGGTCAATCTTGTATAGACGTGCAGGGTTGTGGCACATCCACTTTACAATGTCCTCAATGCCGAAGTATCCACGTTTTGCAAGTTCAATCATAACTTGTAGCGAATGCTGAACCATTGGTGCGCCCGACGGGCATTTTGTATAAGGCGCGCATTTTTCTTCCCAAGCGTGCGGTGCGTGGTCGGTGGCAACAACATCGATTTTGCCGTCCTTCAAGGCTTGGATGAGAGCAAGACGGTCAGATTCGTACTTTACTGAAGGATTCCACTTTATTCGCGCACCGAGTTTTTGGTAGTCGTCGCTGTTGAAGAAAAGATGATGAACGCACACTTCGGCGGTTATTTTCTTGTCTTCCAATGGCTTGTCGGACAACAATGCAAGTTCTTTTTCTGTGCTGATGTGGAAGATATGCAAGTGTGCGCCAGTGCGTTCCGCTATTTCTGCCGCTTCGCTGCTCGACTTGTAGCAGGCTTCGGCATTGCGGATTTCACAGTGCTTTTCCATTGGGATGTCATCACCATAAATTTCTTTCATTCTGCTTAGGTTTTCAGCAATAATGCCGTCGTCCTCGCAGTGTGCGGCGATGATGGTAGGGGAGACCTGCATTATTTTTTCAATGGCATTCTTGTCTTTTACAAGCAGGTTGCCCGTTGATGAGCCGAGGAAAAGTTTTACGCCAGCAACTTCTGTGGTGCCGATTTTTGCAATGTCATCGGCATTTCCTTCCGTTGCACCGATGAAAAACGAGTAGTTTGCCATCGAGTTTTCGGCAGCAATGTTGAATTTTTCGTTCAGCAGGTCGGCATTTGTGGTCGGAGGATTTGTGTTTGGCATTTCCATATACGAGGTTACTCCTCCAGCGACGGCAGCGCGCGATTCGGAATGTATGTCGGCCTTGTGTGTGGCACCGGGCTGGCGGAAATGCACTTGGTCGTCGATAATACCTGGCAGAAGGTAAAGACCTTGAGCGTCAATGGTTTTGTCGTATTGTCCTTCAATGTGACCAGAAGGGAAAATGTCTTCTATATATTCGTTGTTCAGCACCACGTCAAGTTGTTCGCAGCGACCTTCGTTTACAACAATTGCGTTCTTTATGAGTGTTTTCATTGCAGTGTTTTTCTATGGCAAAGGTATCATTTTAAAGTATTCGCGCAAAAAAATAAATTTCTTTCTTGGCTTTGCAAAAAATGTATTACTTTTGCAGCGGGTAAGTCTTATACGACCAGCTCCCTCTGAATCCTCCAGGTTCGGAAGAAAGCAAAGGTAGGAGGTTGTAGCGGTGCGATATAAGTAGCTTACCCTTTTCTTTTTTGGGCTAAAAAGCTAACAGAAGAAAAGTCTAACAGCCAATGGTCATAGAGCCTTGAGCCTTTGAGTCCCCCAAAATAATCTTACTAAACAATTACAAACATATTTCTTCATCCAAAATATTTCGTAACTTTGTACTCGATTTTATCATTGTAACTTGGATATGAATTGTATAGTTGTTGACGACAGCGAGGTTGTAAGAACTCAGATGGCTGCTTTTATCGAAAAGACAGGCTTCCTTACTTGTTGCGGTACTTTTGCCAATCCTGTAGGTATTGAGACTTGCATTGAGGAAAACAATGTTTCTCTCATATTCCTCGACATTGAGATGCCTCAGATGAGCGGTTTCGATTTCCTTGACAAGTATCAAAAGGATATACAGATAATTGTCATTTCTGTCAGCAGAAAATACGCTCTCGAATCATACAACTACGACATCACCGACTATCTGCTGAAACCTATTTCGTATGAGAGGTTTCTCACGGCAGCCAACAAGGCGGTAGAAAAGCATATCCTGCAAAAACATTTGAACGATGAACATCTCGCATAGGGAACTTTTCCTGAATTACATAGGACAGACATCCGAAAGTCCTTACCTTGTGGAAGTTGAGAAGGCAAAGGGCGTGTATATGTATGGTCCCGACGGAAAGAAATATTTCGATTTGATTTCGGGCGTTTCGGTAAGTTCGCTCGGACATTGCAACGAGCAGGTTATCAAGGCTGTGCAGGAACAAGTGGAGAAATATATGCACCTGATGGTCTATGGTGAGTTTGTGCAGTCTCCGCAGGTGGAACTTGCTGAGTATCTGTGTGGTATGCTGCCAGAGAAATTTGACAATGTTTATTTCGTAAATAGCGGTAGCGAAGCTATCGAGGGAGCGACCAAGCTTGCAAAGCGTTATACTCGCAGGCACAAGATGTTTTCGTTTGTGAATGCCTATCACGGAAGTACGCAAGGAGCTTTGAGCCTTTGTGGAAACGAGGATTTCAAGCGTTCGTTCCGTCCCTTGCTTCCTGATGTGTATCACTTGGAACTCAACAACTTCGACCAACTTTCGCAAATTGACGAGGATACAGCCTGCGTGGTTCTCGAGTCCATTCAGGCCGAGGGCGGTGTGATGGTGCCTACGGTTGAATATATGCAGCAGTTACGTTCTGTGTGTACCGAGAAAGGCGCTTTGCTTATTCTTGACGAAATCCAGACTGGTTTTGCCAGGACTGGCAAGATGTTCGGTTTTATGCACTTTGGTATTGAGCCGGATATTATTTGCTTTGCGAAGGCTCTTGGCGCAGGAATGCCGATAGGAGCATTTGTGTCGTCGCGAAAGATTATGTCGGCGTTTATGACTGACCCTGTGCTGGGGCACATAACTACTTTTGGCGGACATCCGGTTTCGGCAGCAGCTGCACTCGCTGGTGTGAAAATCATAAACGAATCTGGCATTGTTGACACTATTCAAGCCAAAGCCGACAGATTTATTTCAAACTTGAAGTCGCATCCGATGATAAGCGAAATTAGGGGCAAGGGCTTGCTTCTGGCGGTTGAAATTGGCTCTTTCGACAATGTGCTGATATTCATCAAGCGTGCAATAGCAAACGGACTAATTTCCGACTGGTTCATTTTCCACGACACAGCATTCCGCATTGCTCCGCCATTGGTAATTACCGACGAGGAGATTGACGAAGCGTCAGAGTTGATAATAAAGACTTTGAACGAGATATAATAGCATGTTTGGCAATGTTTTTGTATCTTTGTCACACAAAGACAATAGTTTATGAAAGCAATATTCTCCATATTTGTAGCAGTTCTGATTTCGGTATCGATGTCTGCCATCGACCCTGTGAAGATTTATAAGGGAACAAGTGTTTACAGCAGTGATGTAATCTGTAATGTAAGCAATGGCAAGGTTTATAGGAAAAATTCGGTTTACAGCAGTGATGTGGTCTGCAACATTCGTTACGGAAAGATTTACAAGGCCAATTCTGTGTATTCCAGCGATGTCATTTTCACGATAAGGGATGGCAAGGTATATTCGGGCAACTCGGTTTACACCAGCGACATAGTTATGACCATCCGCGACGGAAAGATTTACAAGGGCACATCGGTTTACACCAGTGACATAATTGCAACGGTGCGCGACGGCAAGCTTTATAGCGGTACGTCTGTGTATAGCAGCGACATAATATTTACCATAAAGGGCTACCTGACGATAGAGGAATTTGTCGCGGTGTGGTATGCAGTATTCTATGCGTGGTAAATGGCTATCAGGCAACTATCTCTGCCCCCAACGTTAAGGTCGTTAAGGTTCTTAAGGACCTTAACGTTTTCTAGGGGGGCAGGATTTGTTAGCCTTTTAGCCTTTCTATCAACTTTTAACTGTCAATATGTCGCTGCAAAACATAAATGACGGTTTTGAAATTATTTATATTTTTGTCCGCTAAAATTTGTCAACAATGGAAAAGAATGACATAACAACCAAAGTGCTTATCGGCTTGGTGTCGGTAATGCTTGTTGCTGTAATTGTGCTTGGCTACCTTTTGTACAAGACTTCGAAGGAGAAGGACCAGATTGTCGTGGTAAACACCGAAACCACCAACGAGCGCGACAAAATCAAGGCCGAGTTTTCCAATCTTTTGGACCAGTATAACGGACTTGAAACTACCAACGACAGCCTTAACGCCGAAATCAACGGTCGCAAGCAGGAAATCGTGATGCTTATCGAGGAACTTGACAAGACCAAGAACTGGGCGGCTGGAATGAAGAAAAAGTATGAGGAGGAACTCGGTACACTGCGAAGCATAATGAAACATTATGTGTATCAGATTGATAGCCTCAACACTCTGAACCAGCAGCTTGTGGCTGAAAACGAAATGGTAAAAACCGAAAACGACCGTTACAAGAGCGAAAACGACGAGCTTGTTGACCGTAATACCGAACTGCTCACAACAATCGAGGATGCCAGCATAGTAAACGCATCGCATATAAGCGTAGTTTTCCTCAATGGTCGCGACAGGGAGACCAACAAGTCGGGCAAGATTGAAAAGCTGAAAATAAACTTCACGCTTTCGGCAAACAAGTTGGCTTCGAGCGGACAGAAGACCGTCTATCTGCGCATCAAGCGTCCCGATGGCTACCTTATTTCGTCTGGCTCGACGTTCACCGCCGGCGATTCGCAGCTTGCATACACCGACTCCCGAATCATAACATACGACAATCAGTCTCTTGATGTTTCCATATATCATAAGGTAACCGAGCCGCTTGGCGTAGGCAAGTACGAAGTAAGCCTCTATATGGACGGCAACAAGATTGGCGAAAGTTCCTTCATTATCGAAAAGTAGCCGGCAATGTACGAGCTGATGCCCATTATCGACAGGGTAAAGGACTGGAATGCCTTAATTATTCTGGTGATGGCTGTTGTTATCGCCGTATTGTATATAGTTATCCGTATGATATATCCCGACTTCTACAGGATGGTAGCATACAGGATGTTTGTCGAAAACTTTTCGGGCAGGGAGATTGCAAAGCCGACAGATGTTTCCTCAATAGAGGCTCTTACCACAATAATTTCGCTCCTCTCAATATCCACGATGCTCTTTGCCGCAGTATGCTATTCGGGACTTACAACTATAGGTCTTGAGTATGGAAGCGAGTGGAAGACAATGCTTAAGATTCTGCTTGTTTTTTCCGCCTTCAATTTCGGACGGGGACTTACAAACCTGTTTTTCGGTTTTTTGTTCAGAATTGATAAATATGCAGCGAACTACAACACTCTCATCCTCGACACAGAAAGGATACTGTCGTTCGTATTCGTTCCGCTTTTTGTCTTTTGTCCGTTTGTTTCGGCTGTTACTGCAAAAATATTAATCTGGATAGCCTTTGCCGCGGTGGTTTTGCTTGTCGGATTTCAATATGTGACATTTTTTTTCCATCTTGTGAAAAATAAATTTTTAAATCATCACTCAATTTTGTATTTTTGCGCCCTCGAAGTTTTACCAATACTTGTGATTATCAAGTTGGCGTTCTAACTTTGATTTTGTGAATTATAAAGAATTAATTTATAGGAAATTACGATGAAAATTAAGAGCGTACTCGTATCGCAGCCGAAGCCTGAATCGGATAAATCTCCCTACTACGATATTGCAAAAAAGTTCAATGTTAAGATTGATTTCCGCCCTTTCGTGAAGGTCGAGGGTGTTCCTGCTAAGGAATTTCGCACGCAGAAGATAAACCTTGCAGACTATATGTCGGTTATTTTCAACAGTCGTCACGGTGTTGACCACTATTTCAGGATGTGCGAAGAGCTGAGAGTGCCAACAAACGACAACCGCAAGTATTTCTGCATATCGGAGTCCATCGCATTCTATCTGCAAAAGTATGTTACTTACCGCAAGCGCAAGATATTCTATGGTAACGGAACCTTGGCAAACCTTATGGAGCAGATAAAGAAGTTCCCTGAGGACAAGTACCTTGTTCCGCTGAGCGATGTCCACAAGCAGGACATTCCAGAAAAGCTTGACGAAGCCAAGATTGCATACGACATTGCAGTGCTTTATCGGACGGTAAGTTCCAACATGTCCGATATGGAAAACCTCGGACACGATGTCGTGCTGTTCTTCAGCCCGGCAGGTGTAATGTCGCTCAAGCAGAATTTCCCCAACTTCAATCAGGATGAGGAAAATGTTTTCATCGGAGCTTTCGGTCCTACTACTGCCGAAACCGTTGAAAAGCTTGGCTACCGCCTCGACATCAAGGCTCCGACGCCCGACAATCCTTCTATGCCGGCAGCTCTCGAAAAGTTCATCAAGGCAAACAACGGAAAATAATTGCCGAAATGCCTGTCGATACCGATACTTCTCCAGTCGCCGTCAACGAGGAAATCTGCAACGATTTTTCTCGCCAGACACTAAAGAGAAGTTCGATGCTAAAGCACAAGGACGACATTGAGAACCTTTTCCGCAAGGGCAGGAAGGCAAACATTGACTACATAAGATATACCTATATAAAACATCGCACCGAATCTGCTCAAGGTTTGGTGCGTATTTTTGTCTCTGCGCCAAAGAAATACCTTCGTCACGCCGTTGACCGCAACCTGATGAAACGTCGTATGCGCGAGGCTATAAGGAAAAATCTGTCGCAGTTGCGGAAAGCTTGTGCCGAGAACAATATTTGTGTTGACATCGCGTTTGTCTTCCAGTCGAATAATATTCAAGATTATTCCGACGTGGAACGAATAATTGTTCTATCTTTGACGAAAATTTATTCTGAAGTTTATGAGAAGATTTAGAAATATAATCAGGGCTTTGGCTGTGGCGATGTTGCTGTTGCCGTTGTCTGCCTCGCTGTGGGCACAGGAAAAGGACAAGCCCGACTACAATTTCGAGAGTGTCAAGAATCTCGACATTTTCCACTCGCTGTACAGGGAACTTTACCTTTATTACGTTGACGAGATTGACCCCGAAAAGACCATCAAGACCGCCATCGACAAGATGCTCGAAGGTCTTGACCCATACACTGTTTACATCCCCGAAAACCAGATTGAGGACATAAAGCTCATCACCACAGGTCAGTATGGTGGAATTGGTGCGCTAATCCGTCAGGATGGCGACTATGTGATGATTACCGACCCGTACGAGAATTCGCCTGCCGCAAAGGCTGGGATTATCGCCGGCGACAAGATTCTTGAAGTTGACGGTCATTCTATGAAAGGCAAGCCGTCAGATGGCGTGTCGGAACTTCTGCGTGGCGAACCCAACACCAAGGTAAAACTCAAGTTGCAACGTATGTTTACCGACCAGCCTATTGAAATCCAGGTCACTCGCGAAGAAATAAAGTTGCCGTCGGTGCCCTACTATGGCATTATCGACGATGGAATTGGCTATATTGCTCTCAACAGTTTTACCAATACTGCCGCCAAGGAAGTGCAGGATGCTCTCGAAAGCATGAAGAAGACCAACAACATCAAGTCGTTGGTGTTGGACTTGCGTTCAAATCCGGGCGGATTGCTCATCGAGGCTGTAAAGATTTGCAATCTTTTCATTGATGCAGGACAGGAAATTGTTAGCACCAAGGGCAAGGTTTCGGAATGGGACAAGTCGTACAAGACAACGGCAAAGCCGGTTGACAAGGATATAAAGATTGTCGTACTTGTCAACGAAATGTCGGCTTCGGCATCCGAAATTGTGTCGGGAAGCATTCAGGATTTGGACAGGGGAGTGGTTGTAGGTTACCGTACTTTCGGCAAGGGACTTGTGCAGACAACACGCAACCTCAGCTACAACGGGATGCTTAAGGTTACTACTGCAAAATACTACACTCCGAGCGGACGATGCATTCAGGCTCTCGACTATTCGCACCGCAACGAGGACGGTAGCGTTGGTCACGTTCCCGATTCGCTAATCTCGAAGTTCTACACCAAGAACAAACGCGAAGTTTACGATGGCGGTGGTATTACTCCCGACGTTGTGGTTGACGACAGTATATCCAATACCTTGTTAACCCAGCTGATGCTCAAGGATATGTTTTTCAAGTATTCGGTGTGGTATCGTAGCAAGCACGAGTCCATTGGCGACGACCCTGCAAGATTCGTTTTCTCCGATGCCGACTACAAGGATTTCAAGGATTTCCTCGTGCGCGAAAAGTTTGAGTACAAGTCGTTTTCGGAAGAAAGCGTCGAGGATTTGATTGAGGTCGCCAAGACCGAAAAGTACTACGACAATATCTCGAAGGACATCGAAACATTGCTCTCGAAGCTGAAACAGGACAAGGACAGGGATTTGGAGCGTTACCGCGATGAGGTTACAAGATGGATTGTAAGCTATATAATGCCACGTTACTTCTACGAGAAAGGCAGCATAATGTTCAGCATCAACTACGACGAGGAAGTAAAGGAGGCGATTAAAATCTTGAAGGACGAAAAGAGGTACAACGAGATACTTTCGCCAAAGAAATAGAAAACGATATTATTTATGACTGATTTATATGCTAAAAGAGGCAGTCATTTCGGAAGTCTGACTGAACCAGCGATACGGAACGTGGAGCTGTGTGAAGACGACTATCCGAAATCTCCCTTGTGTACTAATGGGAGATTCCGCATAAGCGAACTCACAAGGCTCGTTCCTGCGCCTGTTCGTTCTGCTTTGTGGAATGACGTTAAGGATAGGCGAGATTATCAGTCTTTATCATAACAATAACTAAATTACAACTATGGATACAGTATTAAGTGGAATCAGATCAACGGGAAATCTCCATTTGGGCAACTATCTGGGGGCAGTAAGGAACTTTGTAAGAATGCAGGAAGGCAACAACTGCTACTTTTTTATAGCCGACTATCATGCACTTACGACACATCCGGCAACCGAAGAATTGCATCGCAATGTGCGTCAGGTGCTGGTCGAATACCTTGCAAGCGGAATCGACCCCGAAAAATCGACGGTTTACATTCAGAGCGATGTGCCAGAGATTTGCGAGATGTACCTTTTGCTCAATATGAACGCTTACTTGGGTGAACTCTGCCGTACTTCCTCGTTCAAGGAAAAGGCTCGCAAACAGCCCGAAAATGTTAATGCAGGTCTGCTTACATATCCCGTGCTGATGGCCGCCGACATACTTATGCATCATGCCGACAAGGTTCCCGTAGGCAAGGACCAGGAGCAGCATTTGGAGATGACGCGCAAGTTCGCACGCCGTTTCAATACAATGTTCAATGTGGAATACTTCAAGGAACCGCAGGCTTACAATTTTGGTGGCGAGCTTATTAAGATTCCCGGACTCGATGGCTCTGGAAAGATGGGTAAGTCGGAAGGCAACGGTATTTTCCTTGCCGACGATGAGAAGGTTATCCGCAAGAAGGTGATGCGAGCTGTTACCGATAGTGGTCCAACCGAACCGAATTCACCTATGCCTGAACCAATTCAGAACCTTTTCACTATAATGAAGGTTGTTTCTACGCCCGACACTGTGGCATACTTTACCGAAAAGTACAACACCTGCGAAATCCGCTATGGCGACATGAAGAAGCAGCTTGCCGAGGACATTGTCGCTATAATTAAGCCGATTAGCGAACGTATCAAGGAAATAGATTCCGACAACGAGTTCCTGAAACGTACCGTAATGCGTGGCGCAGAAAAGGCCCGCGAAAATGCCATCAAGACAGTCCGCGAAATGCGCGAGATAATGGGATTCAAGAAATTGTTTTAGATGATAAATAATTGATAGGTAGTGATTTGGGGCGATGCAATTTATTGTGCCGCTTCAAATCCTTAAACCTTAAACTTCCCAATGCTCCTCAAGTCCGAAGCCATAGTTCTCAACCGCATAAAATACACCGACAATTCGTTTGTCGTGAACCTTTATACCGAAGCCATTGGAAAGATTTCGGTGCTTGTTCGCACCTCTTCGCGGAAGCAAGGGACGAAAGTCAATATTTTTGCTCCGCTAAATATCATACAAACAGAACTTCGGCTGAAGGACACCCGTTCGGTGCAAGGCATATCGTATTGTGAGCTAGTAAAAAGTCCCACAGCCATCGACAACGACATAAGCAAGATTTGCATTTCTCAGTTTGTTGCCGAGGTGATAATGAAGATGGTCAGGGAGGAGGAACAGAATCTGTCGCTATACAGTTTCTTCAAGGAGACAATTGCTGCAATAGAGACATCGACTGAAAACATTGTCAACCTTCACATAATCTTCCTCAAGGAGTTCGCCCGTCACCTCGGATTTGCTATGACCAACAACTATTGTGGCGAAACTCCATATTTCAATTCGCGCGAAGGGATGTTCCTGCCGTTTTTCACCTCCGAGGAGGAATCTTTCGACCTACAGTTAAGCAATGCTTTTTCCGTCATCCTTGCTGCATCATACGAAACCAACAATTTCCGGATTCCCTACCAGTACCGCAAGGAAATCATAGAGCAGATGCTGGCATACTACAAGATTCACACCGAGAACCTTACGGAAATCAAGTCGCTGAAAGTCCTGAACGAGGTATTTAGTCAATAATATATATTATATATTATAGGTGTCACAAATTATCCATTGTCCATTGTCCATTATCCATTGTCCATTATCAATTGTCCATTATCCATTGTCCATTATCAATTGTCCATTATCCATTGTCAATTATCAATTGTCCATTGTCAATTGTCAATTAATCATTATATTTGCATTCGAAATTTAACCTTATAGTTTTATGTCACGAACAGTCATAGCAAACCCGATTTACGACTCGGTATTCAAGTACCTGATGGAAGACATTCCAGCTGCTAGGGTTCTGCTGTCTGCACTCTTACAACGCAAGATAGGCGAGATAGAACTTAAGCGCAACGAGTACACCCGCACCAAGACCAAGGACGAAATTTCCGTGCTTCGTGTGGACTTTGCAGCCGAAATCTTCAACGATGACGGTTCTCGTGAACTTGTTACGATTGAAATACAGAAAACTTACCTTTCGACCGAGATAATGCGTTTCCGCCGTTATTTGGCAGCGCACTATTCCGACGAAACCAACGCCATAGTCCTCAGCGACAGACCAAATCGCAAGCGGGCATTGCATATCATTACAATTTATCTTCTCGGACACGAGGTCGAGGAACTTGACAATGCCGTCACATACGTCTATCCGCGCATGTACGACCAGAATATGAACGAAATCGACAAGAAAGTCAATGAGGTTGAGTTTGTTGACGGCTTGGTACACGATATGATAGTGGTGCAAATCCCCAAGATAACAAGCGCGAAGGTTGTTTCACATCTCGACCGCATACTGAGTGTTTTCGACCAGCGCAACATTGTTCCGAGTTGCCAGCGCGAACTTACAGTTGACGACAGCACCTATACTGACGATGCCGACATCGACCGCATAGTCCGCCGTCTGCAGAGGGCTGCTTCCGACGAGGATGTCCGCAAGGAGATGGAAATTATGGACGAGTACCAGACCCTCTACGACAACTATGTGAAGGAGCGCACCGACCAGCAGAACAAGATAAAGGAACAGATGGAACAGTTGGCAGCAAAGGACAACCAGTTAGCTCAGCAGGAAACTCAGTTAGCTCAGCAGGAAACTCAGTTAGCTCAGCAGGAAACTCAGTTGGCTCAGCAGGAAACTCAGTTGGCAGCATTGAACTCCGTAATTTCCTCTGCCGTTTCTGCATTTGTAGCATCTGGCAAATCAGCGGAAGAGATTGCTACGCTTCTCAATATTCCATTGGATGATGTTCTTAAAGTAACAAGAAAGTAAGGTATGACAACCGGCGTATCATATCTTATGGACGAGTACTACACCTTATTAAAATATATCTCCCATTCTCAAAATCTATCTTCTGTGATGCCTTAATCTTTTGTGGTATCTCTGGCATCTGTGGTGTCTGTGGTGTCTGTGGTGTCGCGGCGTGCCACGACCACCACAATCACCACCACAATCATCACCCTGACCACCCCGACCACCCCGCGAACCCCGTGAGCCTTATTCGTGCTATTGGCTACGCCGAGCTAAAGGTTCGTGCTATTCGTGTTATTCGTGGTTCCCTTTATTCTCCCTTCTGAGCCTAGCGAAGAACCTTTGCATCTCATCCCTCCACTTTCCGGTTGCTGAGCTTGTCGAAGCACAACTCTCGTCTTTCGTCTCTCATCTCTCGTCTTTAGTCTTTTGTCTTTCGTATAATATCCCCATTCTCCTATCCTCTCCTTATAATATTTATTGTATTTTTATCCCCCAAATTTTTATTATAGGAGTAAAACTATAGTTATATGGCATCATTAGCTACAATTTTAGGCTCGCATAGCCAATATGCAACCCTCTCAAATACTACGGGGGGGGGGCAACTATCTAATAATCAAATAGTTACAAAACAAGCATCCCCGCTTGCAAAATCTTTCAAAAATAAAAATCCGTACTCGGAGCAATACTCCTCACAATGCAATGGCACTAGTGGTGCTGTGGCACCAGTGGTGTCGCGGCGCGCCACGACCACCACAACATTGCCAACCTTCAGCTCAGCGAAGCTAACCTTTAGCTCGGCGAAGCCAATTGTCAATTGTCCATTATCAATTGTCAATTATCCATTGTCCATTGTAACAGCATTGTTAATTCTTTGCTGCTTATTATTTGGAGGTAAGGCGTGGGCAGCTGATTTGACGGTGTACGATGGCACAACGACAAATAACTATGTGCCAGCGTATGTCTATTATTTCGACGATTTCTCTCGAAGCCAGTGTGTCTATCCTGAGGGTGTTTTATCTCAAATGAGAGGAGGCACTATAAACAGCGTCAAATTCTACACTACTAGTAGCAACATTCCATACGAAACCGTTTCCGAGGTTGACATTTACCTAAAAGAGGTCAATTATAATACAATCTCTTCATACGAAGCAAAAAGTAACTGCCAAGTGGTGTACCACGGAAAGATTAACTTCGTTGCAGAAGGAGATGGTGGCTCATGTACCATTACCTTCTCCACACCGTTCTCCTATCATGGTGGCAACCTCCTTTTGGGATGTGAAAACACAACCGATGCGGGATGGAAAAATATGTATTTCTACGGACAGCAGGTTGACGGAACCTCTGTTTCTGGATCAAACGCCACTAGCGTAGCTGATGCACCTGCCACTCAGCAAAACTTCCTTCCTAAGACCACTTTCACCTATACTGGTGGCTGTACACCTCGTACCATCTCCTTTGGCAGCAGCCCATCTTCGGTAGCCATTGGTTCTACAATCACTTGTGCAGCAACACCGTCGGCAGGTGGCGGAAATGTCACCTACACATCTTCAAACACCTTGGTGGCAACTGTGAACAGCAGTGGCAGGGTTACTGGTGTATCAATGGGCACTGCAACTATTACAGCCACCGTTGACGGTGATGGAACATATTGTAGTGCTTCCGCAACGCACAACATAAATGTCGTTGAGCCAGCAATCAACGTCACACAAACGACTCCTCTTCCTCAGTGCGGCATAGAGGATGCTGTACTTACTGCAAGTCTTCCCAATGGAGAATCGGTTCCCTCGGGATATTCATACCACTGGTACTCAAATTCTACATGCACAGCAGAAATCACAGACGGAGTGAGCGGACCAAACAACTGTCAACTCACAATCGCTTCCGCAAATGGTACGGTATGGTGCAGGCTGGAGAAACCTTCGGAAGAACAAATAACAAACTTCAGTTATACAGGTGAAGAGAAAACATATTCTGTTCCTTCTGGTGCATCCTCTCTAAAATTGGAAGTGTGGGGCGCGCAAGGTGGTTCATATAATTCAACATATACTGGAGGTAAGGGTGGCTATGCCGTGGGAACATTGAACAATCCAAGCGGTACTTTGTATGTTGCTGTCGGTGGAGAAGGTACTTCTGTTTCTTCTTCAACTACTGGTGGATCCGGTGGTTATAATGGAGGAGGAAAGGGAGGTAATGGCTCAAGTACAACGCTTGGTATTGCAGGTTCTGGTGGTGGCGGAGCCACTCATATCGCTACAGCCAATGGCCTATTAAGCACGTTGTCTTCAAATCAATCCGCTGTATTGCTGGTTGCAGGTGGCGGAGGTGGTGCTAGTGGTCCTTCGATGTGTGGAAGTAGTACTCTTAATGCGACAAGTACTTCTTATGCTGGTGGCGCTGCTGGTGTTGCGGGTGGTAAGAATTCTTGTGGCTATAATGGAAACGGAGGTGCTGCCGGCACAACATCTGCTGGTGGAAGTGGAGGAAGTATATGTACTACTACGGATGGTAGTACTGATCGCACTTATTACCCTGGAGGAGGAGGCGGCGCTGGAGCTGGCTACTACGGTGGCGGTGGAGGCGCTGGTGGCAGTGTCCATGCCAACGGTACATATTATGGAGGCTCAGCAGGTGGAAGTGGCAGTTTCGGAAAAGGTGGAAATGGAGGAAATTCCAGTAGTTCTTATACCGGATATCACAGTGGCGGCGGAGGTTCTGGCGCTGGCGGATCAAGTTATGTCAGCAGTTTTCTCCAGAATGCCACAACATCTAATGGAAATGTAACATTTGCATCAACTTCTGGTTCTACCGAAACTGGTCACGAAGGCAACGGCTATGCGCGTATCACGGCAACTATTGAACATCTTGGCACTGCCACTTCTTGTACTATTTCTTGCATTTCTTGCTACGACCCAGCAGGCACATACGCAATCGATGGCAGTTCTGCTGTTTCGCTTGCCACAGATCAGACAACAACACTTATTGTTAATAATACTACAGATTATACAATTGTGTGGGAATCAGGCAATACTTCAATTGTGACTGTTTCTGGCAGTGGTAACACAGTTTCTGTTACAGGAGGCATTCCTGGTTCTACTACAGTGACGGCTACTATCACGCCAAGCGATGCCAGCATTTGTCAAAAGACACTTATATATACCATAACCGTTAATCCTACTATTTATTTCGATATATCTAGCAACTGCAACGGGACCGCATCTGGACAACCAGATCCGCAGACGGTTGCCTCTGGAACCAATGTTACTGTGCCTTGGGGCGGAATAACTTGTAGCAATGGAAAAACATTTGTAGGTTGGAATACTGACCGAGATGGAATTGGTACTGCCTATCGAGAAGGAGACCAAGTGAATGTGACACAAAACATCACTTTGTATGCTATATATTTGCAAAATCCATGCAGCAGCATTACCGATATTCAAGTTGGTGTAGATTACGTGGGAGCACTCGGCTATATGGGATTGTGGGATGCATATAACGATGATTGTGGTTATGATGAACTCGGTGAAGAACGAGTTTATTCGTTCACTCCCTACAAATCAGGAACTCATATATTTACATTCAATACTATCGATGGAGATCCTGATTTTTTCATAAGTACATCGTGTAGCAATACGGATGCGACATTGTATTGTGCAACGGATGATGATGATGTAATATATGAAATGGGACTTACTCGGGGTACAACATATTATGTCATTGTTGATAATTATGAGGCTGATGTAACTGCCGAATATCGTATCAGAATTGATCTGCAGGATATGTCCGGTGGTGTAAATTCGCCTTGCGATACTAAAATAATATATTGTTCCACATCGGGTAATGATGCCAGCGGTGATGGTAGCACTACAAGTCCTGTAAAGACACTTACTGGAGCTTTGAACCTAGCTAACAGTATTGCTTCTTCCGATCCAGATAATCCAGTGATAATACGTATGGCAAGCGGCGAGTACACACAAAGTTCAACTATCAACCTGATTAGCAACCTTATTATTGATGGTGGATGGACTGCAAATACTACATCGGGAGTATGGAAGAAAGGAACATCAGAGACAAAACTTAAAGGAACATTCGGAGAATCTCTTAATGGTTCTGGAACAACTCGAACTACAAATAGAGTTGCTTTTATGTCTGACAACAAAGAGAACTGGCGTTTGCAGGATATAACTATTGAGGTTACTGGCTATACATCTACAGCAAACACTTCGGGAAGTTACAATACAACATCTTATTTGGGCAATTCCGTATATGGCATATATATTAAGGGTACATCTACTGGTGATGTTTTGGAAAGATGTCAAATAATAGTTGGAAATGGTGGCGGCGGGGGCAAACCTGCAAATTATTCCGCCAATGCAACTTCAGGAAAAAACGGTTCAGGGAAAACTGCCGGAGGTGCTACAAGTGCCAGTCCCGATTCCCGTAGCGGAAAGGCAGGTGGAAATGGCGGAGGAGCAGGCACAGGAGGTTCTAATAGTGGTTCTGCTGGTGTTGCTGGTAGTGGTACGTCTGGCGGTTCCAGTGGTAGTGCAGGTAGAGCGGGTATTGGAGTTACTCATACTGGAGGCAATGGAGGTAATGGAGGAGAAGGCTCAGCAGGTTCAGGACAAAAGTCTGGTACTGATGTCGCAAATTCGTATGGAGCATATTTCAATCCGGGCAAAGGCACAACAGGAAACGATGGTACTGGTGGCAGTGGCGGCGGCGGCGGCGGCGGCGGCTGTGGCTGTTGGGTTACAGGCGAAGGCGCTGTCGGTGGTGGTGGTGGCGGCGGCGGCGTCGGCGGCCAAGGTGGCGTTGGTGGTGGCGGCGGTGGAGCTTCCATAGGCATATACTGCTATGGCACTGCTTTGCCAACAATTGAAAATACTAAAATTACAATAGGGAACAAAGGCTCTGGCGGTGCTGGTCAGAATGGTCAGACTGGCGGTGCAGGTGGTACTGGTGCTGGAGCAGGAAGTGGATGCCAAGATGGTGGCAAAGGTGGCAATGGTGGTAAAGGTGGCAATGGCGCCGTTGGTGGAACCGGTCCAGAGGGCGTTGCATACAAGTATGCAGTAGTAAATGGTACAACCTTGTCAAGCAGTTCGGCTTCTGGCTATACCACAACTCCTTCCAACTACATCTCATCCATCGACTACGGTTCATCATCAAAGCAGGGCTGTACAAATTCGCAAATTTCACTTAGCAAGTCATCTGGCTCGTGGGCAAGCGGTCAGTATGGCACACTAATTAATGATAAGAATAAAACAACTTCTTCATATAGTACAAGTTCAGCTGACATTATAACTGGCTATGGCTCTACGGGTACATACAGGCCTGTAAGCAATGGTCCGCAAATATTCATCACTCAGTCGCGTAGCCTCGGCGAAATATCCGGCGAAGATGCTTTCTGCAACGGGGCAACAGCCGAATATACCTACGATGGCGATTATATTTCGCAGGGCGATGTACTGCAGTGGCGCCTGGTTTCATCCGATGGCAATACCCTATATTATGCACACGCAGAAATGGCTGCTTCAGATGGCGATGAAAGCGGTACAAAGTTCATAATCAATACCGAATCCCTGAATCTTGCTGCTGGCATCTATTATGTAAAGCTCGAAGTCAAGAGCGATTGTTGCGGTGTTTCAATTCCTATCTGGAAACAGATAACGATAAATGACACTCCAACTGGCGTTATCGCACTATCGGGAACCTCTCCTGTCTGCTACAATGGAAGCACTACCGGAAGCCTTATATTCACAGGAACTGCACCATTTACTTACGCACTGAGCGATGGTACAAGCGGTACAACAACCGATAATCCTGCAACGGTAACATTGTCATCAATTACAGCAGACAATACCTATACTATAACATCTCTCACAGATAATACCGGCTGTTCGGCAATCGCATCAGACTTGACAGGAAGCGCAACGGTAACTGTATGGCCAGCATTGTCGGCGGCAGAAGTTGTCGGCGGCGGAGATTTCTGCATAGGAACGACAACCAGCCTTACAGAAACCCCGACCTCAGGCTCCGGCAGCTACAAC